>CAZEVY010000009.1:60416-87276 GCA_964515555.1 uncultured Solibacteraceae bacterium
CGGGGCAACCGCGACGCCTATGCGCCGCATTCGCATCACTCTCAGCTACGACGGAACGGAGTTTCATGGGTGGCAGATTCAGCCCGACGTGCTTACCATACAGGGCGTCGTGGAGCGCGCCGTCGGCGAAATCGAGGGCGCGCCCGTCGACGTCACGGCGAGCGGGCGCACCGACGCCGGAGTCCACGCGCTCGCGCAAGTCGCGGCCTTCAATCTCGCCAACCCGATTCCCGCCGATAATCTCCGCCGCGCGATGAACCGGCTGCTGCCGGCCTCGATCCGCATTCTGGAGACGGCCGAGGCCCCCGCCGGATTTCATCCGCGCCATGACGCCATCGCCAAGACCTACGAGTACCGCATCTTCCGCGGCGAAGTCTGCCCGCCTTTCGAGCGCCGCTACGTGCATCATCATCCCTATCCGCTCGACGTGGAGCGCATGGCCGCGCTGGCGCCGGTCCTCGAAGGCGAGTACGACTTCTCCGCCTTCGCCGCCGCCGACGACAAGGACGCCCTCGGCCGCTCGAAGGTGCGCACCATCTTCTCCTCGCGCGTCGAAGTTCGCGACGAGAGGATCTACTACCGCGTCCGCGGCAGCGGGTTCCTCAAACACATGGTGCGGAACATCGTGGGATCGCTGCTCGAAGCCGGCAAGGGCAATCTCGACGAGGCGGGACTGCGCGCGTTGCTCACGCCCGGCTGCGCGGGGAAAGGCGGGCCGACGTCGCCGGCCTCGGGGTTGTTTCTGATCGGCGTCGAGTATTCGCCGTAAGGATCCATGGGTATGGCTTTCGGTATGTCGGCAGCGGTGAGCCGCCGTCGCTTACTTCAAACAGGAATAATCCGGGCCGCCGGGTCGAGACGCCGCAGGTCCTTCGGGTCGCTTGTCACAATGGGGTCCTGCCGCTCCCGGGCAAGGATCACAACCCAAGCGTCGATAACATCCGGCGAGTCCGTGGCGGCGCAGAGTTCTCCACAGGAACGGGCAAGCTGTTCATCAAGCGGAACGATCTCCACTTCGCCGCACCGCAGGAACCGCGCTAACGCAACCTGAACACGGCCATCGCGCCAGGCTTGTCCCACCACGCCAGCAGGCACTCGAAAGGCCCGGCCTTGGGCCAGCGCCCGATCGAGCAAAGCGATCATGCGCTTGTCACCGCGATCCAGGGCGATGAGGGCGCCGGCATCCAGTACTAATCCCGCCGCGGTGCGAGTGCGCGTTCTGCCCATTTGACGTCCTCAGCGGCCGGCTCGCCATACTGTTCGACCAAATCCCGCAGCAGCGCCCGGAGAGATTCGCGCCTCTCGTGTTCCGCCAGGACCCGGGCAATATAACCCGAAACCGAATCGGCCCGTCCAGCTCGAATCTCCCGGTGGACTCTCACCAACTGATCTTTGGGCAGACTAATGGCGATCTTCGACCTGGTCATACCACGATCATACCAGTCTGGATGAGGCCGTCAAGGCAAGCACCGCCACGTCGACATGCCCGATACGTCCCGTCCGGCCGCCTACTTTGACGGGAACAAACGGTCCGGCAGCAGGCGCCAGGTGATGAGCATCGAGAGCGGATGCATCAGCCCGGCGATGATGAACACCGGCGCATAGGAGAAGCTCGACACCAGATAGCCGGTGCCGAGATTCGCGAGCATGCCGCCGATGGCGCCGCCGGTGCCGGAGAATCCCGTCGCGGTGCCGATCTCGCCGCCGCGGAACAGGTCGGTGGGCAGCGTCTGGAGGTTGGCCACCCAGAGCGCGTGGCCGAAGGTGAGAAAGCACGCCGCGCCGATCGCCATCCAGGCCTCGGGAACGAAGGGCGCGCCCATCACCGCCGGCATGCAGGCGGCGCCCAGCGCCATGACGAACTTCCGCGCGCGGGGCAGCGTCCATCCGGCGCGCATCAGGCGTCCCGAAAACCAGCCGCCAAGCACGTAACCGATATCGCCGAAAATGAACGGGACCCAGGCGTATTTACCGACCATCGCGATATCGAATCCACGCTCTTTTTGCAGATATTCGGGAAGCCAGAAGATCGCGAAGTAAAGCACCGGGTCGGTGAAGAACCGCGTGAGGATCAGCGTGTAGCAGCCCGGCATGCGCACCACGCGCTTCCAGTCGACCCTGGTTTGCGGCGCACCGGCGTCCCTGGTGTGCCCGCCGCCCTCGGGCGAGCGGTAGATCGCCAGCCACGCCGCGAGCCAGACCAGTCCCATGGCGCCGGTGACGAGAAACGACGCCCGCCATCCCCAGTGCAGCGTGATGAACGCCACCATCGGCGGCGCGATGGCCGAGCCCATGGAAGAGCCCGCGTTGAAGATGCCGACACCCAGCGCGCGCTGCGACGCCGGAAACCATTCGGCGACCGCCTTGGCCGCCGCCGGCCAGTTGCCGGGTTCGGCCAGTCCGAGCAGAAACCGGCAGGCGCCGAGCGACCACTTGCCCACCGCCGCCGCGTGCAGCATCTGCGCCGCCGACCAGGAGACGATGAACACGGCGAAGCCGCGCCGCGTGCCCAGCCGGTCGACGATGTAGCCGGAGCCGGCGTACATGATGGCGTAGGCGGCCATGAACAGGGCGAGGATCTGCGAGTAGTCGCGCTCGTCGAGCGCGAATTCGCCGCGCACGGTGCGCGAGACCACCGAGAGCGTGAGGCGGTCGGCGTAGTTGAGCATGGTCGCCAGGCACAGCAAGGCGGCGACGATCCATTTCGGGTGGGGGCGCTTCATGGACGGAACCCGAACGCTACCACACCGATCCCCAGCACACGCGGGTCGGCAGCGCCGGGACGATACTCGGGCGTCACGCGGAATTCGATGCGCACGCTCGCGGCAGCGACGCCGGGGGCGAGGTCCCAGGAGGCGTTCTGCCAGCCGGGTTGGCTGAACTCGCGCGCGCCGAGCGCGACGCCGTCGATCGTCACCTCGACGCGCGAGCGCCCAAGATCGCGCAGCAGCGCGGGGCCGACGTTGACGGTCATCTCGAATCGCCGCGCGCCGGCGGGACGATGGAGCCGCGCCGCGGCCCGCGGCTGGATCCAGCGGAAGCCTTCTTCGAGCGGATACCAGCCGTCCTCAAGCTGCCACACGGGAGTGAGCGCGGTCATCCGGATGAAGGACGGCTCGGGCGTCGCCGATTCGTGGACGACGGTGTGGAGGCGCCGCGTATTCGGGTCCCAGCTCAGGAGCATCGTGGGAGGCTTTGCGAGCGCGTCGCGCAGGTTGGTGTGTTCGAGCGAATAGACGGTGGCCTCGCGGCCGGTGAACCATCGCAGCGCGCCGGCGATGCCCCACTCGCGCATGGGCGCGCGGTCGTAGAGGTAGGTGCGGATTTCGCGCCGGGGACGCACAGCGCCGCCGATGGCTTCGACGTAGGCGCGATTGTCGTGGGCCTCGGCGAGCGCGGTGTTGCGCTCGACGCGGAGCCGCTGGTAGTTGAACGGGAGCCAAATGGCGAAGAACGCGGCTACCAGCGCCGGATGCGCGCGCGCCGCAACCACCGCCAGCAGGATTGCGATGCCGGCGAGCGGCAGATACAGATACGCCGCGAACATGCGGCCCGGCAGGAACAACAGCAGTCCGAGAGTCGACATCGCGAGCACGGCGCCGAGCCAAAGCCGGCGGTCGCGGAGCAACGCGGGAAGCGCGATGAGAATCGCGCCGAGCCAGGGGATCAGGAACACACGGTCGGTGTAGAACGGAACTGTCTTTGCGAGCGCGGCGGCGGAGAGGCGGAAGGTGTAGTCGTCGTCCTTGTGCGGCGTAAAGAGGATGCCTTGTATTCCGAAGGTGAGCGACGCCGCGAAGAAGGGGATCAGGCGCTTCCAGCGAGTCTCGCCGAGGAGCATTTCATAGGCGGCCAGCACCACCGGCAGCATCACGGCCTGCTCCTTCGACTTGTAGGCCAGCCAGAAGAAGACGAAGCTCACGATCCAGCGGCCGGCGCGCCAGGTCGCGAGCGAGAGCAGACAGAACGTCGCGCACAGAACGTCGAAGATGTACATGGGCTTCCAGAGCGCGTCGAAGACGCCCATGTGGAAGCCGAACCACAAGGCGCCGGCGGAAGCGGCCACGACGGGCAGGTCGAGCCGGCGCAGCAGCAGCCAGAGCAGCACGACGTTGGCGATGTGCAGGGCGTGCAGGACGCCGACATACCATCGATAGTCGAGGCCCACGGTTCGGCCGAGCGCGTGAAAGTAGGAATGCCCGGCGGGGCGGAAGTTATATATGAAGAATCGCGGGGAGAGCGCGCCGGTGAGAAAGACCGAGGGCTGCGCGTCACGCGTCCAGCTCAGGTTATCGAGGTCGTCCGCGGAGAAGTAGCCTTCGTAGGCGCCGCGATTGGCGACCAGGAACAGCAGGGTGAACAGGACTAGAAGCAGGCACGCCGCCAGGCGGCGTTTCACCACAGCGAATTCCACTGGCGGATGCGTTCCTCGAGGGTCTGCGTGGAATCCTCCTTGGAGGGCTTCCACGACGCGAGTGGCTCGGCGATCGTCTTCCCTTTCTCGGCGGCCAGGAACACCAGCGTTTTCTGGATCCGCTCGCGGGTTTCGGGGTTCTGGGTCCGCAGCGAGTCGGCGAGCAGTTTCGGAAGGTTGACCTTGTCGCGCGCCGCGTCGTGCCTGCGGCTGAGCAGAACGGCCAGAATGGACTCCACGGCGTCGAGCGGAAGCGTTTCGTTGCGGAGGTAGCCAGCGCTGTGCGAGCAGAGCGTGTGGGCGGCCGCGGCGTCGGGCTTCAGGAGGCGGCGCGCGATGCGCTCTCTGGCGCGCTGGCGCTCGATGGGCGTGGCATTCGTCTTGGTGAGCCGCCACAAATCGTAACGGACGAGGTTGTGCGAGGTCGAGAGCCGCGGGACGGCCAACAGCATCGCGCTGACGAGCACCGCGACTACGGCCGCGGCGACCGTCCTGGAACGCCAATCCTTGCGGTGCCAATAGTAGTCGAAGCGCGAGGTAATGCCGGCCGAATACAAGTCATAGTCGTGGTCCACGTCCGGCATGTCCTCGAACGCCCGATAGAGGAAGAGGACCTGTTTCTTCGCCACCAGCGCCTGCCCCTGGCCGGCGTGTCGGGCGGCGATCTCCGCGAGTTCCCTGTCCAGATCGGCCGGGGCGGCGGAGTGAGACTTGACCAGATCGGCCAGCCGGGCGGTCCGCGCCGCATCGGCAGCGATTTGGGAGCACAAGCGGTCCTGATAACGCGCCAGCCTGCGCTGGACCCGAGCGCGGATACGCTCGGCGAGCCGGTCGGTCCACGCCACCAGGGGCTGCCAGGCGCCGGCGAGAGGGGCCGGCGCGGCGATGCCGGTCACGCCGCCGGCCAGGATCTGTCGCGAGGCGATCGACACCAGAATGGCGGCGAACAACGAGGTGTCGGAGAGGGCGCCGGAGCGGTCGAGGAGCCAGAACAGAACCAGGGGTATCGCCGAGTAGACGCCGAGCAGGATCCAGGTTTCGACCAGGAGCCAGGCGCCGCGCAACTCGCTCAGGAGTCCGGTTACGCGGTTTCGCGCGACAGCCAGGCCGACGACGAAGACAATAAGATAGTTGAGCCGGGCGTCGATGTCGGGTGAGAGCGAAAGGTCCATAGCCGGGTGCAGGCCGGACGCTTCGGAATGCTCACGCTCCGAAGCGCAACTGGTACTCGGCCATCTGGCGGGCCGAGGGGCGAATGTTGTAGAAAGACTCCAGCGCTTCCTCCTCGGTAAGAAGGTAGCTGTCGGTGGCGATCATCTGCTGGCGAACGAGGGTGCGAAGGGCCGCCAGAAGCTCGGCCGGTTCCAGGCGGGTGACAGCCTTGAGCTGCCGGCCGGATGCGATTCCCTTCGAAAGCATCGTCGCGAGAACACGCTTGGCGTTCAGATCCAGCGCCTCGACAAACATCAGCTCTCCTTGCCAACTCAAGTATAGATGAAATCATTGAAGACGCTCGACCGCGTGATTTCCAAGGCCGGCATCGGCTCGCGCACCGAGGCGCGGAGCTGGATCGGACAGGGCCGGGTGGCGGTCAACGGGCGCAAGATTCAGACGCCCGACCACTGGGTGGACGTGGAGCGGGATCGTGTCACGCTCGACGGAAAGCCGCTCGAGGAGAGCGAGAAGATCTACCTGCTGCTCTACAAGCCCAAAGGTTACCTGACTACGTATAAGGACCCGCAAAAACGGAAGACGGTCTACGATCTCATCGAGGGCGTCGAGCAGTTCGTGGTCCCGGTCGGACGCCTGGACCTGGACACCAGCGGCCTGCTCATCCTGACCAACGACACCGAGTTCGCCGAGCACATCATGAACCCGGAGCATAAAGTCGCCAAGACTTACCAGGTGAAGTCGACGGGCGTGCTGTCGGAAGAGCAGCTCGAGCGGCTGCGGCGCGGCGTGGAACTCGACGACGGGCCGACGGCTCCGGCGCGGGTCACGCGGCTCCGGGACGGCGGCGGGCACAGCGTCATCGAGATCGTGCTCACCGAAGGGCGGAACCGGCAGGTGCGGCGGATGCTCGATGCGATCGGGAGCCGGGTGCGGAAGCTGGTGCGGACGGCGATCGGCGGGATACGGATCGGGGACTTGGAGATTGGCCGGTGGCGGAGGTTGACGCGGGCGGAGGTGGCGGCGCTTCGGCGGGCGGCGGGCCTATAATAGAACGCAGCAGAGGAGGCGCGATGCTATCCATTCCCGGCCGATCCGGCCGCACCTGCGACGGGTGGTCGCGGCGCGAGTTGTTGCGCGTCGGCGGACTGAGCATGCTCGGCGTGAGCCTGCCCGACATTCTCGGGCTGGAAGCGCGCGCGGCCTCCACCGAGAAGAAGATCAAGCCGACGGCGAAATCGGTCATCATGGTCTTCCTGCAAGGCGGGCCCAGCCACATCGACATCTGGGACCCGAAGCCCGAGGCGCCCTCGAACATCCGCGGCGAGTTCAAGGCCATCCCGACCAAGATCGACGGCGTGCAGTTCGCCGAGACCATGCCGATGCTGGCGCAACAGATCGACCGGGCGACGCTGATCCGCTCGATGAGCTACACGCCGGTGGGCCTGTTCAACCACACGGCGGCCATGTACCAGATGATGACCGGATGGGCGCCCGACAAGGTGTCGCCTTCGGGACAACTGGAGCCGCCGTCGCCGCGCGACTTTCCGCACATGGGCTGCCAGATCGCGCGCATGCGTCCGCCCGAGGGCGCCATGCTGCCGTTCGTCGAAATGCCGCGGCCGTTGCAGGAATCGAACGTGATCGGCAAGGGCGGCGCGGCGGGATTTCTCGGCAAGGCGCACGATCCGTATCGGCTCTACCAGGACCCCAGCAAGCCGCTGCGCACCGACGATCTGACGCTGCGCGCGGAGGTGTCGCCGCAACGGTTGAAGGATCGCTTCGAGCTGCTGAAGGGCGTCAACGGGTCGATGAAGGAACTGGAGACGGCGGTGAGCTCGTTCGCCTTGAACGAGTATTACGAGAAGGCGTTCGACCTGGTGCTTTCGGGCAAGGCTCGCGACGCCTTCGATCTCGCCAAGGAAACCGACGCCGTGCGCGACCGCTACGGTCGCGCGACGTTCGGACAGAGCCTGCTGCTGGCGCGGAGGCTGATCGAGGCCGGCACGCGGTTCGTGCAGGTGAACTGGCCGGCGGTGGCGAACGGGAATCCGGAAGTCGACGCCTGGGACACGCACGCGGCGAATTTCGGACCGCTGAAGAATCTCCACTGTCCGAACCTCGACCGCGGCCTCTCGGCGCTGCTGGAGGACATGGACCAGCGGGGGCTGCTGAAGGACACGCTGGTGGTGGCGACGGGCGAGTTCGGGCGGAGTCCGAAGCTCGGCGTCAGCACGTCGGGCAATAGCAACTCGCCGGACGGCCGCGACCACTGGCCGTATTGCTACACGGCGGTGATCGCCGGCGGCGGAGTGAAGCGCGGCGTGCAGTACGGGGCGTCGGATGCGCAGGCGTCATCGCCGACCGAGAAGCCGGTGCATCCCAGTGAGCTGGTGGCGACGATCTACCACAGTCTCGGCATCGACCCGGCGATGGAGGTGCTGAACGACTTGAAGCAGCCCCGGGCGCTGGTCGAGATGCAGCCGGTGTTGGGGCTGTTCGCGTAAGGTGGAGACATGACGCTGCCGCCCGAAGTCGAGGCCCGATTCAAGAGAATCGAAGACGTCCAACTGGTGATCACCGAGCTCCATAGGCGCGGCGAGAAACGGCTCCAGGAGGAGATCGATCAGCTCAAGTGGATCCAGGACGCGATGGCGCGCTGGATGGATAAGCTGGCCACCGATCAGGAGGCGGCTCGCGAACGTGAGGAGGCGGCTCGCGAACGTGAGGAGGCAGCTCGCGAACGTGAGGAGGAGGCCGGCAGAAGCACCGAGATGATGCGGCAGGCGATCACCGATCTTGCCCGCACGGTCGAGTTGTATCTGAGGGGCCGCTCCAACGGCAACAACTGACGGGTAGGCCGGGGCGACGCGCGAGCGCCGCCCCACCCGATCAGAAGCTGAATCGCAACATGAACTCGATCAGGCGGCCGCCGGGGTCATTCGTACCCGAAACGGTAATGTCGCGATAAGAACTCGTCAGCTGACCGAAGTCGGCGCCGACGCCCTGGGTGTTCACCTCGTTGCCGGCCGCGCCCAGCAGGAAATTGATGGTGTTGAAGGCGTTCAGGAAGTTCGCGCGGAACTCGATCGACTTGCCCTCGGCGATGAAGGTCTTCTTCGCCAGGCTCAGGTCCCAGCGCTGCTGCCAGGGGCCGTAATAGAAGATGCGGTTGCCGAGCACGCCGGCCTCGGTCGGCGGTCCGTAGTAGGGCTTGGACCGGTCGAGGTTCGCCAGCGTGAAGCCGCTCGCTTCCCAGGCGGCGAGGGAGTTGTTGATGAAGTCCTGCGGGAGGTAGTAGACGACGCCCAGGCCGTTGGCGGCGGTCGTCTTGCGGATGGCGATGGAATCCTGGAACTGGCGGGCGGTCATGTTGTGGAGCACGCCGCCGCCGGTGGTGAACTGGTTGACCGTGGCGCGGCCGGTGAGCAGCTCGGTGGAACCCGACTGGAGGCGCGAGACGCCGGAAAGCTGCCAGCCCTCAACGGCTTTCCGAAGCACCGGATTGCCGGCGGAGAGCATCGAGCGTCCGGGGCCGAACGGCAGCTCGTAGATGAAGTTGAGCTTGAAGCCGTGGCGGATGTCCCAGGGCGAGGGTCCCTTGTCGTAGCCGAGATTGCGCAGCGTGGTCGGCTGGCTGAAGGCAGCCGAGTCGGAGGCCAGCATGTTGGAGAGCGACTTGGACCAGACGTAGCTGCCCTGCAACTGGAAGCCGGCGCTCATGCGGCGTCGCACTTCGAGCTGCAAGGCGTTGTAGGTGGAGTTGCCGGCGTTGGTCAGCAGGAAGGCGCCGCCGTTGACGACGGTCGGATTGGCGGTGAAGAAATTCGCCGGGTAGCCGGCGCGGGTCAGGTTCTGCATGCGCGTCGAGTTGAATGCGATGGCGTTGGCGAGCGAGCCGGCTTCGCCGCGTTGCAGGTTGGTGGCGAAGGTGGTGTCGCTGACCAGTCCGAGCGCCGTCTGGATGATCGGGATGGGACGCATGCCGGCGGCGCCGCCGAAGACGGTGCTGTTGGGATTCGTCTGGCGCGCCAGGTTCAGATTCGACTGCGCGATCTTGAACTCGTCGAGGAAGCCGTTTTCGAAGATGTTCAGCTCGTTGATGTTGTACTGGCGCCACAGCTTGGTGCCGTGGTTGCCGACGTAGCGGATGTCGAGCACGGTGGAGCGGTTGATCTCGCGCTGCAAGCTGATGTTCCACGACTGCACGTAGCCGGGCCGCAGGTTGGGATCGAAGTCGTTGACCCCGTTGCCGGCGAGCACGGGCAGCGGATAGCTGGGACGGGCCGCCTCGGCGCGCGCCGGAAGAGTGGCGTCGCGGAAGTGGACCGATCCGGGGGCGCCGAACTCGGCGGGGAAGTTTCCGGGGTTCACGGTGTAGGACACGGTACGTCCCTGGTTCGAGCCCCAGAGATTGATGGGCAGGTTCATGCCCTCGCGGATGGTGGCGATCGAGTAGCCGGCCCGGAACACGGCCTTGGGGCCGAGCACCCGCGACACCAGCGGTATCTTGCGGTCCGGAATCACCCATGCGAAATTCACGTTCGGCGCGAAGTTCCTCCACTGCGTCTCATAGGCGTACTGTCCCGCCTGGGCCTGAAAGAAGACCGGGACCTGGCCGGTCATCACGCCGGGCTTAAACAGGTTGCCGACGCCCGAGAGTCCCCACACGCCTTCGTAGCCGACGCGCGTATAGGACCCGTTCAGGTTGATGAAGGGGAACTGCACGTCCCAGCGCAGGCCGTAGTTCAAGGTGAACCCGGGACGCACGCGCCAGGAGTCCTGCATGTAAATGGCGAACTCGCGCTGCCGGTTGCGGTCGACCGACGGAGCGTGAGCGTAGCCGCCGGTCTGTTCGTCGAGCGCCACCGAGCGGGCTATGGAAGAGATCCGGCCGGTGAGTGTCGCGTACATGTTTCCGGCGTCGCTGCGATTGGTGGTGGAGCTGTTGGGAAAGTTGGTGGTCGTGAACAGGTTGGTGGCGCCGGTGTTGGCCGGGTCGTTTGCGGCGATGCCGAAGGTCACCGAGGGGAACACGGCGCCGCCGGTCGACTGCTGCCAGCTATTCACCTGCGTGAAGCTGCCGCCCATAGTCAAGAAGTGCGATCCGCGCATCCACGTGAGGTTTTCGGCCGCGGTCCACACCGGGGTGTGGCGCCGCGATTGCGAACTGGCGCGCTGGGGATTCTGCAAACCGAAGCCGAGCGTCAGCGCGTAGCCCCGCCACTGCTCGAACAGCTTGGGAACGATCTCCTCGCGGAACAGCGAAATGCCCGCCGGTCCGACGCCGAAGCGTGCTTCGTTGGTCAGCCGCGCCGATAGCGTCGAGCGCAGCGTGCCGACGATTCCCCAGCTGTTGCGCCGCGTGCCGCCCGAATCGGGGTGGCCCAGCACAGTGCCTGTTCCGGGAAGCACCGGATAGATTCCGTTCACACCGTCCGGATTGGCGATGTAGTACTGGTAGTTGTACACGGTGTGAAACTGGTGCCGGCTGTTCAAGTTGAAATCCAGCCGGTTCGTCAAGAACCGCCTTGTGTTCCTTCCCGGCGTCTGGAAACTGAAGTTGTTGCGGTTGTAGTCTGTGTTGGTGGCGACGCGGTCGATCAGGAATCCCGCCGAAGGCGTGGCCAGGCGCAGATAGTCGCCCAGGATCGATTGCGTCGTCGCATCGGGCGTCGTTGGAAACGGCCGAGTGCCTGCCGGCAGGCTGCCGTTCTGTGCGCGCGCCAGGTCGTAGAGGTTGACGCTGCGGATCAGGGTCGGATTGGTAGTATCGCGCCACCGGAAAACGCCCTGGGCGGCGCCGGCGGTCGGCACCACGGCGGTGACGCGATAGCTTTGCGGCAGCCGGAACTCCTCGAGGTTCACGAAGAAGAACGCCCGGTTCTTGATGATCGGGCCACCGATATTGCCGCCGACCTGGTTGAGGATCATCTGGTCGCGCGCCAGGCCGTCGCGGTTGTTGAAGTAGTAATTCGCGTTAAGCGCCGTGTTGCGGTGCTGCCAGAAGGTTCCGCCGTGATACTCGTTGGAACCGCTCTTGGTGACGAAGCGCACCTGCGCGGCGCCTTCGCCGGCGCTCTCGGCGCCGGCTCCGGCGGTGGAAATGGTTACCTCTTCGATGGCGTCGGTCTTGGGCATCAGCGTCGAAAAGAACCCGTCGTCGCTCTTCAGCAGGTTGTCCTGGATGTTGAGGCCGTCCATGGTGATGTTCATGCTGCCCTTGGGCAGGCCGTTGATCGAGGAGGTCCGCGGCGTGCCGACGGTCTGGGTGCCCACCTGGGTGATCACCATCTCGAGGGCGTTGCGGGTGACGAAGGGGAGCTCCGAGATCTGGCGTCCGACCAGCACCGAGTTGACGGTGGCGGTGGTGGTTTGCAGAACCTCCGAGGAGGCAGCCACCTCGACGGTCTCGGCCACCTGACCCAGCTCGAGGGTGACGTTCAGCGTCGCCGCAATGCCGGCGTTCACGACCACGTCGTTGAACACGGCGGTACGGAATCCCTGGGCGACGGCCGTGACGCGGAAGGTGCCGTTGAGCATGGAAGCGATGGCGTACTCGCCGCGTTCGTTGGTGGTGGTGTTGTAGGTGGTGGCGGTGTCGCGATTGACGACCGTGATCTTGGCGGCGGGAACGGCGGCGCCTTGCGGGTCAATGACCAGGCCGGAGAGCCGGCTGGTGGTGGACTGCGCCAGTACGAGCCCGGCGGATACAAGTAGAGTGAGCGCGGTTTTCAAGTTTTACCCCCAACGCTAAAACAAGGCGTTAGACCTGTATACGCCAATCGACGCAGCAAGGTCAATGGCGCACAGTCGGCATACACTCGTAACCTTTTGATGATACACCGGTTACAACATTTACATGTGACAACGGGCGGGATCGGTGGGGGCGGCGCTCCAGACCGGGCGCCATAGCGCCGCCCGGCCCCACGGTGCTGTAGGATGATTCCATGCACAGCCACAGCCGCCGGGGATTCCTTCGCCAGACCCTCGGCGCCTGCTTCACGGGCGCGACCATTCTCGAACAGGCCGTCCTGACCGCCTCGCGGGCGCGCGCGCAATCGGCGACGGCGCTGCCGCGCCTGTTCGACATCGAGAAGGTCGCCGAGGGCGTCTACCTGGCGGCCGCCCGCGCGCAGGTGATGCTCAACTGCAACGCGGTGGTCTTCGAGAATGCGGCCGACCTGATGATCGTCGACACGCACTCGAAGCCTTCGGCGGTGGCTTCACTGGTGCGGCAGTTGCGCACCGAGCTGGGGCCGAAGCCCGTGCGATATGTCGTGGCGTCGCATTTCCACTGGGACCACTCGCAGGGGACGCCGTCGTACCGCCGCATCGCGCCGCACGCCGATATCGTGGCCACCACGGCGACGCGGGCGCTGATGGAGACCGAAACCAAGCCGCGCCTCACGGCTTCGCTCGAGCAGCTCCGCCAGTCGATCGCGTCCTCGAAGGAGAATCTCGCGAAGGCGAAGACGCCCGAGGAGAAGGCTTACTGGGACCGCATGGTGCGGGAGTCGAACGACTATCTCTCCGAGATGAAGAGCTTCACGCCGGAGCTTCCCAACGTGACGGTCGGCGAGGAGCTGGTGATTCACGACAAGGCGCACGAGCTGCGCCTGATGTTCCGCGGGCGCGGCCACACGGCGGGCGACGTGGTGGTGTGGTGCCCGCAGAAGCGCGTGGTGGCGACCGGCGATCTGCTGCACAGCTTCGGCCCCTACATGGGCGACTGCTTTCCGGTGGAGTGGCCGCGGACGCTGGTGGGCGTGGCGCAGCTCGATTTCACGCGGGTCGCCGGGGGACACGGGGCGGTGCACGAGGGCAAGGATCGTCTGTTCCAGATGGCGAACTACATCGAGGAAGTCACCGAGGCGGTGGCGCGCGGCAAGCGCGCGGGCAGGCCGCTGGCCAAGCTTCAGGCGGAGATCACACCGGCGACGCTCAAGACGCTGGCCGACGGCGGCTACGGGCGCTTCGCCTCGGAGAACGAGCTGAAGTACCGGGTGTTCGCGCCCGGCACGACAGTCGATCAGAACATCGCCGCCTTCGTCGCGGCCAACGTGGGGCACGCATTCGAGCGGCTGGACCGGGCGTAGGGATTCATGGGCACCACCATCGTCGAGCCGGGAACGGGCGTCCGCTCGGGCGACGAGGAACAGATCACGCCGCTCTACAACGTCGTGCTGCTGGACGATGACGAGCACACCTACGACTACGTGATCGAGATGCTGTGCCGCCTGTTCGCCTTCGCCGAGGGGCAGGCGTATCTGAAGGCGGTAGAGGTGGACAAGACCGGGCGGACCATCGTGATCACCTGCGAGAAGGAGCATGCCGAGTTCGGCAGGGACCAGATACAGGGCTACGGGGCGGACCCGCGGATGCCGCAGTCGAAGGGGTCGATGTCGGCGGTGATCGAGCCGGCGGGGTGAAGTGGGGGGCCTCCCGGGCCCGCGTCGGGCCTCCAGGCCCGACTCTGGCGCGACCCGGAGGGTCGCGCGCGTCATTCGGTGACGCGCGGCTTCCGCCGCGCTGGCGCGCGGCCCCACAGGAGAGCCGGGTAGTGCCTGAATCCTGCGTTGAGATTCAGGCACTACCGAGAGCCGAAACTTCGACGATCACCGGGGGTTACAATAGCACTGGATTCATGCCGGTCCGCGTTCTAGCCGCGCTCTGCCTGCTCGCCCCGTGCCTTTTCGCGGCGACCTTCGGAACGGTCACGACCGTTGTCGGCGGCGTCGCCGACCTGGTGCTCGACGAGGGCCGCGGGCGCCTCTACCTGGTCAACACCACGCGCAACCGCATCGAGGTGTACTCGACGGCGCAGCGGCGCTTCCTGAATCCCATCGCCACCGAAGACCTGCCGATCGCGGCGGCAATGTCGCGCAACGGGCGCATCCTTTACGTCACCGTGCACACGGCCTCGGCGCTGATGGCGATCGACCTGGACACGCAGACGGTCGCGCGGCGCATCAATCTTCCGGCGCGGCCCGAAGGCGTCGCCGTCGGCTACGACGAGCGGGTGCTGATCTCGACGGTGGGCTCGGGCACGGGGAATCTCCAGAACGTGCTGCTGATCTACGACCCGGCGGCCAGCGAAGACGCGCGCGCTCTCTCGACGGTGCCGATCGCGCCCCCGCCGCCGCAGGACCCGCAGCTTCCGGCGGTCGCCGGCCGCCCGTTTCTGGCGAGCCGCAGCCAGCTTCAGGCGACTCCCGACGGGCGGTTCATCATCGGCGTGAACATTCCCGCGCAGCCGGCGAACTCGCGGGCGGTGTTCGTCTACGAAGCGGCCTCGGGGATCGTGCTGCGCAGCCGAACGGTGAACGGCATCAGCAGCGTGCTTTCGGTGTCGCCGGACGGCGCGCGCTTCATGGCGGGCCTGACGATGTTCGAGACGGCGACCCTGGTGGTGATCGCCCAGCAGAACGCCGCCAACTCGCCCTATCCGTTCCCCAACGGGACCAACTTCAACGTCCAGCAGAACCAGGGCGGCAGCGTGTTCACGCCCGACGGCGCGCGCCTCTATTCGGCGTTCAACGTGGCCCCGGTGCAGACACCGGCGGCGCCCGCCAACGTCAGCCAGTTGATGATCAACGACCCGGAGAACCTGCTCATCCAGACGGCGCTCCAGCTTCCGGAGAACCTGACGGGCAAGATGGTGCTGACCGGCGACGGCGGCAACGCCTACGCGCTCTCCGACTCGGGCTTCCTCACGCTGCCGTTCTCGAACATGAACCAGAGCCCCATCGCGGCGGTGGAAAGCAACGTCGTGCTGCTCGCCAACGACCAGTGCGATACTTCGCGACAGCGCATCGGCGGAGTGGCCGTGCGCAACGAGGGCCGCGGCCGGCTGACGGCGCAGGCGGCCCTGCTTCAAACGACCCCGGCCGGTCCTGGCGCTCTCGGAGGCGCGGCCGGCCCGGGCGGGGGCGCACCCGGCGGAGCGGTGGTGATCGTGGTGCCGCCCATCGACCCGGCTACCGGGCGGCCCGTCGCGCAGCCCGCGCCGGCGCTTCCGGCCGGACAGCAGACGCCCACCAACAACGCCATCGTCTCGACGGCGCCCGCGGTGCGCTCGACCGCCACCGCCGACGGGTCGCAGATCCAGTTCACCTACAACACCAGCGCTTCGCGCGCCATGGGCACGATATCGCCGACGCACCAGTTCCTGGTGCAGTCGAATGAAGCCATCAATATTCCCTCCGCGGTGCGCGTGTTCCAGAACAACCGCAACACCGAGTCGCGGGGCGACATCCTCCCGGTACCCGTGGGCCTGAGCGCCAATGAAGCCCTCACCGACCTGGCGCTGGACGGCGCCCGGCAGCGCCTCTACATCGCCAACTCGGGGAAGAACCGGGTGGAAGTCTACGACACGCGCGAGCGTCGATTCCTGGAGCCGCTCAAGGCCGGTCAGCTCCCGCGCTCGGTGGCGCTGACGCCCGACGGCGGGACTCTCTACGTCGCGGCGAGCGGGGGCGAGGCGATCACCATCTTCGACGCCGAGACGAGGCAGCGCATCGGCGAGGTGAAGTTTCCGCCGCTGCCGTTCAACGCCAACGTCGTAACCATCACGCCGACAGTCATCGCCGCCACGCAGCGCGGCCTGATGATCGTGATGAGCAACGGGACCATCTGGAAGGTGGTCGGCAACGAGGCCGTGCCGCGGCGGCTGCCGCCGGCCATCTTCGGGACGCAGACCACGGTGGCCGCGCCGCGCACGCTGGCGTCGTCGCCCAACGGCGATTTCGCGCTGCTGGTGGCCGGCAACGGGATGGGGTATCTCTACGACGCCGCGGCCGACGAGTTCGTCCAGTCGCGGCAGGTGGCCGCGGCCAACGCGACCGGCTACATCGGCCCGGTGGCGGTGGGGCCGCGCGGCCAGTACTTCGCCGTCGGCGGGCAGGTGCTGAACCAGGCGCTGGTGCCGGTATCGCCGGCGGGGACGCAGCAGGCGGCGCGCCCGGTCTCGGCGGTGGCGGCGGTCGGGCCGGCTTCTTTCGCGCGCTTCGTGCAGCCGGCGCTGGCGAACGCGAATGCGCTGCCGGCGACGTTTCCGACGATCGAGATCGCCGACGCCAATACGCTGGCCACGGTGCGCTCGGCGCAGTCGCTGGAAGGGCCGATCACGCCGGCGGTCGCCAACATGCGGCTGCCGGTGGACGGGCGCACGCTCGCCATCGACCCCAGCGGCACGGTGGCCTACGCGCTGACGGTGAGCGGGCTGAGCGTGATTCCGCTCGATCCGGTATCGGCCGCCGACCGGCCCGCGGTGAACAACGGCGGCACCGTGAACGTCGCCAACTACACGCCGAGCATCGCCATGAACGGGCTGATCTCGATCTTCGGGCGCAATCTGGCGGGCGAGACCGCGACGCCCTCGTCGACGCCGCTGCCGGCGGCGCTGGGCGGCGCCTGCGTGACGCTGAACGATCGCCCGATTCCGCTGCTGCTCGCTTCTCCGGGACAGATCAACGCGCAGATTCCTCCGAATCTCGCCGCGGGGAACTACCAGATGGCGGTTCGGCTGACGGACCGGAAGCTGACCAGCCCGAACGTGCCGGTGCGCGTGAACCGCTACGCGCCGGCGGTACTGGTGGACCCGGCGTCGGGACAGCCGGCGATTCTGCACGGCGCGGGCGGCTTCGTCACCGAGAGCAACCCGGCGCGGCGCGACCGGCCGCTGGTGATGTACGCCATCGGCCTGGGACCGCCGAGGACGGGGTCGGTCTCGGAGGGGAATCCGTCGCCGGCCAGCCCCCTGGCGGAGACCGAGCGCGTGCAGGTGCACTTCGGCGATC
This sequence comes from uncultured Solibacteraceae bacterium, assembly GCA_964515555.1. Classification (GTDB taxonomy): domain Bacteria; phylum Acidobacteriota; class Terriglobia; order Bryobacterales; family Bryobacteraceae; genus CAZEVY01. The sequence goes on from CAZEVY010000009.1 coordinate 77,802, forward strand.
CGCGGATTCGCGAGTCCGAGGTCATTGTCGATTGGGCAGGGCTGGTGCCGGGCTACATCGGGCTCTACCAACTGAATCTGCGCGTGCCCGGCGCGCACGTGAGCGGCGACCGGCTGCCGGTGACCCTCCGTATCGGCGGCGTGGACAGTCCCACCACCGGGCAGCTTGCGCCTTTCGTCGCGGTGGACTAATTTCCACCCTCCCTGCGCGATTTGACCCATTCCCCGGAATTGCACGTCGGCTCCCTCCGGCTGCGGTTCGGGAGTGCGCCGCCGTGGCCCGGTAACGGGTTCATTCGATAGAGCCGAGGCCAAATCGAAGCGGTCGCGCTCGGCGCGCGGATTTGGATAACCGCTTGCACGACATGAGGATGTACGGTCCGCGCCAGCCTCGGCCCGGTTCGGCGGCACACACCGGCGAGGCCTCCCGGCTGGTTGAGCGGACCCGGAAAGGAGCCGCCATGAAAAAGCTGCTCGGAGTGGTCGCCCTGATGCTGGCGACGGCGGGAGTCGCCGCCGCCGGCGACGACAAGGACAAACCGAACCTGGTGCCCGTGGTGCGGACGATGGAGCCGGCGACAGCCAAGCCCGGCGACGTGGTGACCGCCACAGGGGAAGCGCTCGACGCCGCACGCGTCTCGGCGGTGTTTCTCACCGACGGTAAGAACGACGCGCAGGTGGAGGTGGTGCAACAGACGCCGGTGATGCTGCGCTTCCGCGTGCCGGCAAAGATGGCGCCGGGAAGGTACTTCGTGATGGTGCTGGCGAAGCTCGAGATCCCGACGTTGCTGGAGCAGCCGGTGGCGCTGAAGGTGGTCGCGACGAACTGAGCCGGGACCGCAGGGAGCGGTCATCGCGGAAAGGAGCACAGCCATGTTCTCGATGGGCAGGATTCTACTTCCGATCGATTTCTCAGACCGGACCATGGGCGCGGCCCGATACGTCGAGGCGCTGGTTGAGCACCATGGCTCCGAGGCCACCATGTTGCACGTGGTACCGCATCCTTACTATGAGTTTACGGGGATGGAGGCGGGCGGGGTTGCGCTAAACGACCTTTACGTCAATCGCGCGAAGCAATTGCAGCAGGAGTGCGACACCTTCCTCGCGAAGGAACTGCCCAAGCTGCAAGCCCGGAGGGTCATGCTCGAGGGCGACCCGGCCCGCCTCATCGTCCGTTACGCTCACGACGAGCACAGCGACCTGATCGTGATGCCGACTCACGGCTACGGGCCGTTCCGCCGCTTCGTGCTCGGCTCGGTGACGGCCAAGGTGCTGCACGACGCCGACTGTCCGGTGTGGACGGGCGTGCACATGGAGGACGCGCCGCCGGTGGAGCAGATCGTGTTCCGCACGGTGGTGGCGGCGGTCGACCTGGGCCCGCAGAGCGAGCGTGCGCTCATCTGGGCGCAGCAGTTCGCCTGCAACTGGAAGGCGCGACTGGTGATCGCGCACGCGACCTACAGCCTGGAGGGACACGCTGGCGAGTACTTCGACCCGGACTGGAGACTGCATCTGATCCGCTCGGCCGAGGAGGGCATCGCGCAATTGCAGGAGCGGGTGGGGACCAAGGCGGACGTGGTGATCGAGGCGGGCGACGCGCCCGGCATTGTCTGCGACGCGGCCAGGCGTCATGGGGCCGAACTGATGGTGATCGGACGCGGATCGGCGGCGGGCGTTTTCGGCAGGCTGCGCGCGAACGCGTACTCGATCATCCGGCAGTCGCCCTGCCCGGTGGTGAGCGTGTGATGACGGCCTTCGACAAGCTCATCCGCGCGGCCATGACGGTGCGCGACGTTCGCCAGCGGCACCCGGAAGCGGCGACGATTTTCGAGGAGTTCGGCTTCCGGCGTTCGTGCGACGACTGTTCGATCGAGGTGGCCGCGCGGCGGCAGGGGCTGCGCTCCGCCGACGTCGTCGACGCGCTGAACCGGCGGGTGTTCGGGGAGGCGTCCCCGGAGCAGGAATCGTGATTCGGGTTACGGCGACCTATGTCGACGGCGCGCGCTTCGAGCTGGGCGCACGCTGGCACAAGGTGCTGTGCGACCAGCCGGCCGAGCTCGGCGGCGACGACGGAGGGATGACGCCGCCGGAATTCCTGCTCGGCTCGCTGGCCTCATGCGCGGGCTACTACGCGGCCGAGTACCTGAAGGCGCGGCGCCTGCCGGTGGCGGGGCTGCGCGTGGCGGTGGAGGCGGAGAAGTCCGCCGGACCGGCGCGGCTATCGAGATTCCGAATCGTCGTCGACGCCGGCGCGTTAGAGGAGCGGCATCGGGAGGGCGTGCTGCGGGCGGTGCAGAAATGCCTCATCCACGGCACATTGCTGCACGCGCCGGCGATCGACGTCGAGGTGCGGCCGCCGGATTCGCTGGCGGCGTGACTCAGGCGCCGCGGCGAATCGCGGCGACAACATTCATGGAGCGCGCTCCGCGCTGTGCGCGTAGAATGGGCCGATGCGGTTCGACTCCACCGCCTACGGCGCCGAGGTCGCCGCGATTCTGGCGCTCGACGGCGGCGGCGAACGCCTGATGCCGCTCGCGGGCGGCGAGTGCAGCTCGGCGAAGGCAGCGGCGCGTTTGCGGAGGGCTTCGTCGTCGGCGCTCTTTCCCGGCTCGCGTGCGCCGGAGGCGGCGCTGAGCGGCTTGTGGCTGTACTTCTCCTGTCTGGACGAATCGCACAAGCTGTCGCAGGAAATCGCCGGCGCCGACGGGAGTTTCTGGCACGGCATCATGCATCGCCAGGAGCCGGACGCGGGTAACGCCGCCTGTTGGTTCCGGCGCGTCAGAGGGCACCCGGTATTCCCCCTTCTGCGCGATGCCGCGGCGGAGATCGCCGGCGGCGCGAAGGAGTTTCGCGTCGGCGCCGAGTGGGACCCGTTCGCCTTTATCGATTTCTGCGAGGAGGCGCGCCGCCGGGCGGGGTCGGCCGCCGAGCGCCTGGCGCGGGAAATCCAGCGGGCGGAGTGGCAGTTGCTGTTCGACTACTGCGCGCGGGCGCGCGGCGGTTAAGGCTCCAGCACCACTTTCATCGCGTCGGTGGTGCGGCTATGCAGGCGGTCGAACCACGAGGCGCCCTCTTCGAGCGGCGCGCGCGCGCTGATGAGCGAAGCCACCTGAATGGCGCCGCGCGAAAGCAGGTCGATGCAGGCGGGATACTCGCCGCAGCAGCCGCAGGAGCCGGTCAGCCGGATCTGGCGCGTCACCACCGACTGCAACGGAAAGTCGACGTTCGGGGTCACGTTGCCGATCAGGGTCACGGCGCCGCCCTTGCGCACCGAGGCGACCGCGGTTTTCACCGGCTCGGTCGCGCCGACGGCCTCCATGGCGATGTCGGCGCCGCGGCCTCCGGTGAGGTCGGCGACGGCCGAAGCGACCTTGTCCACCTTGGGATTCAGCAGAACGTCGGCGCCGAGTCCGCGCGCCATGGCGAGGCGCCCGTCGTCGACGTCGACGATCACGATGCGGCCCGCCCCGGCCGCGCGGAGAGCCTGTAGCGTCAGCAGGCCGATCATCCCGGCGCCGACCACGACGGCGGTATCGCCCAGCCGCACCGGCGTCAGGCCGACGGCGTGGACGGCCACCGAGACCGGCTCGACCATGGCGGCCTGGTCGAACGGCAGCGAATCCGGGAGCGGGAAGACGATGTGGCGCGGCACGGCGACGAACTCGGCGAAGGCGCCGTGGCGGCGGTAGTCGCCGCAGGAGACGCCCAGCACCTGTCGTGCGTCGCAGAGGTTGGCCTCGCCGCGGCGGCAGTAGTGGCAGCGCCCGCAGGAGACCATGGAGTCGAAGGTGACGCGGTCGCCCTCGCGAAGATCGGCCACACCGGCGCCCACGGCGGCGACCACGCCGGCCGCCTCGTGTCCCATGACGATGGGCGGGACGCGGCGGCCGGTGGAGCCGTCATAGCCGTGGACGTCCGAGCCGCAGATGCCGCAGGCGCGGACGCGGACGAGCACGTCGCCGGCCCCGATGGCCGGTTCGGGAACTTCGGTTACCTGGAGACTCTTGTACTCAGTGAGGAGGAGAGCTTTCATTCGGGGCCGATCGTAGAGCGGATCAGGAGGCGGCGCGCTTGGCGACGAACTCGCGGGGCTGTCCCTGGCCGCCCTCGCGCTTCATCTTGATCTCGTTGCCGGAAATCGTACCGGTGTACTTCTGCACGTTGCCGCCGCCGCCGGCGGCCGAGAAACTGATGTTGTCGCCGACGACTTTGCCATCGGAGATGTTGATATCGCCCTGCCGGCCGGTCATGGTGCCGGTCAGCGCCTCGCCGGCCTGTTTGAAGGTGAAGGTGACCTCGCGGGTCTGCCCCTCGCGGCCGGGGACCTGCGCGGTCCACTTGCCGGTGACGTCGGCGGCCGCGGCGGTGAGAGCCACGATCGTCAGAATCGCCAGGAAGAAGAGGGATTTTCTCATGGCGTCCATTATACACACGAAGGGGAAGGGGGCGAAAACTCGGCCGATCGGCGCGCTTCGCTATGTTACTCTGGACGAAACCCCTTCAGGGAAAGGACGAGTCATGAGAACCTTCACACGGCTTTTCGTGTTTCTGACACTTTCCGCGCTGATCCTGGCGCAATCCACAACCTCCCGAATCCGCGGCGTCGTCACCGATGCCAGTGACGCCCTCGTCCCCGCGGCCGAAGTCGTTGTCCTGCACGAGACCACGGGTTTCTCGCGCACCATGCCGACCAACGAGTTCGGGCAGTACAGCTTCGATGCCATGCCGCTGGGGCCGTACACGGTCACGGTGTCCATGTCGGGCTTCAAGAAATACACCACCAAGGCGAACGTGTTGCGCGTCGGCGAGATTCTGACGGTGGACGTGCGGCTCGACCCCGGCGCCGTCGCCGAAGTGGTCGACGTGCTGGCGACCGCCGCGCAGGTCCAGACCTCGGAGGCCTCGCTCGGCAACGTGCTCGACTCGAAGCCGATCGAGCAGCTTCCGCTGAACGGAAGGAACCCCCTGCACCTGATGGCGCTTCAGCCCGGAGTCAGCGGACACGCCTCGCAGGCCACCAGCCGCTCGGGCACGGTGACGTTTTACGTCAACGGGGACCGCGGACGCGGCATCTACACGACGCTCGACGGCGTCGACATCTCCGACCCGGTGATTCCGCGCGGCGAGCTTTCGAACATGCTCATCAATCCGGATTCGATCAGCGAGTACCGGGTGATCACCTCGGTCGCCAAGGCCGAGTACGGGCGCAACTCGGGCGGCCAGGTGCAGGTGGTGTCGCGGCAGGGCACCAACGATATTCACGGCAATCTTTTCCACTTCCACCGCAATACGGTGCTCAATGCCAACGACTTCTTCAACAACCGCGACAACCTGAAGCGCGAGGTGCTGATCCGCAACCAGTTCGGGGCGTCGATCGGCGGCCCGATCCGGAAGAACCAGACGTTTTACTTCTTCAACTGGCAGTCGCAGCGCATGGCGCAGAGCATCTCGGAGATCCGCACGGTGCTGACGCCGGAGGCGCGGCAGGGAATCTTCCGCTACTTCGTTGGCGCGCGCAATGCGCCGGCTCACGTCGACGGAACGGGCCGCCCGGTAGTGCCCGCCTGCGGCGGCGCGACGTCGACGAACTGCTACAAGACCTACAACATGGTCGCCGCCGACCCGCTTCGGCGCGGCCTCGATCCGCTGATGCGGTCGCAGATCCAGCTGACCAATCCGCCGAACGACTTCACCGCCGGCGACGGCTTCAACACGGCGCGGTTCCGCTTCAACGCGGCGGCGAATGCGCCCGCCGACCAGTTCCTGCTGCGCATCGACCATCGCCTGGGCGACAAGCACCAGTTGTTCGGCCGCTACGGCTGGGGCGAGAGCGACCTGCTCGGCGACTACATCAACGGAGGCCTGCCGCGCTATCCGGCGAACGCAGCCAGCTACCCGGGGCGAACCCGCGAATCGGACAGCAAGGGCGCCGCCGTCGGACTGAACTCGGTGTTCGGCAACAACATGGTGAACGAGTTCACCTTTGGCTTCACACGGAACTCGCTGTTGTTCCTCGACCCGACGCACCCGAGATTCGAGATCATCTCGAACATTCAGAGCGACCCGTTCCTGTACTGGGGCGGCACCGGGCGCGTTCCCGAGCACATCCAGTTCGGCGACAACTTTTCGTTCGCACGGGGCGCGCACACCTTCAAGGCCGGCGCCAACATCCGCAAGTACTCGATCGACCAGTTCCGCCGGGCGACCAACTTCTATCCGCGGTTGACCTTCAGCGCCACGGATGCGCCGGTGTTTCTGGATCCCGGCGCCGGCAGCATCACCGACATGAATACCAACGACCGCAGCACGCTGAACTCGCTGTTCAACGACCTGATGGGCGTGGTCGGCCAAGTGCGCAAGGTCTTTTACTCCAACGGGAGGGAATTTCCCTCGGCCGACCAGGAGCTGAAGTTCCTCCAGCGCGCCGGCGAGTACAACTTCTTCTTCCAGGACGACTGGCGCGTGCGGACGAACCTGACGCTGAACATCGGCGTACGGTACGAGTACAACTCGGTGCCCTATGACCTTTCGGGCATGCAGGTGGTGAACGACAAGCCGCTCGGCAGCCGCACCGGCGACGTCAGCCTGCTGCCGGCGGGCCCCGGCACCGACCGCCAGTGGTACAGCGCCGACAAGAACAACTTCGCGCCCGTGATCGGCTTCGCCTGGACGCCCGGGAAGAACAACCAGTTATCGATCCGCGGCGGCTACCGCGTGGCCTACAACCGCCTCGTCAACTGGGCGCTCAACGTGGTCGAGCAGAACCAGCCGGGGACGTCGAAAACCCAGATCCTGCGGCCGAACTCTGCTGCCACGGCGGCGAATCCGGCGGCCGTTCGGGCCAGCCTTCCCGCGACGCAGGCGCAGGTTGAACTTCTGCCGGTCGGCGTCGTCGGACAGCCGGTCCAGCGAACGCCGCTGCCGGATCGCAGCGCGACGCCGCTGTTGTTCGATCCCAACCTGCGCACTCCTTACGTGAGCCAGTGGAACCTGAGCATCCAGCGGCAGATCGCCAACAGCACGGTGTTCGAGGTCGCCTACGTGGGCAGCAAGGGCACGCACATGTTCCGGATGCTCAACGAAAACCAGGCGACGGTCCGGCCGGAGTTCCTGGAATCTTTCCTGGCTTATAAGAATGACCGCCGGCGCATCGGCCCGGTGGGAGCGCTGCTGAACACCTATGGCGCTGCCGCCACCGCCGTGCCGGCGTCTGTGAACACCGATTTCGATAACAACAACATCGGGGCCTTCATCACGACGATGGACACCAACAGTTTCAACGGCGCGGTCGGAGGGCGCCTGGTGGCTGCCGGGCTCGGCCAGGGCTACTTCCGGAATCCGCAGTTCGGAACGGCGGCCCTGGGGTGCTCGTGCACCAACACCAGCTACAACGCCTTGCAGGTGTCGGTCAACCGCCGTTTCGCGCAGGGGCTGATGTTCCAGACCAACTACACTTTCGCCAAGAGCCTGGACGACATCTCCGACGACACCGACGGACCGGGCCAGGGCCTGCTGATCCCGACCGACAACAACAACCGCCGGCTCGACTGGGGACGCAGCAGCTACGACATCCGCCACCAGTTCCGCGCGATGGTGATCTACGATCTGCCGTTCGGCCCCGGCCGGAAGTGGATGCGCATGGGCGGCGTGGTGGGGCACGTGCTCGGCGGCTGGACGACGAACACCATCGTCGACTGGTCGAGCGGCTTCCCGGGATCGGTCAGCTCGGGGCGCACCACGCTCTGGCCGGGCGTCACGCCGAACGCGGTCTTTACCGGGGACCCGACCCAGATCGGCAGGGTCGACAAGAGCGGGGCGACCGTGAACTACCTGACCGCTGCGGAGAAAGCGCAGTTCAGCGTGCCGGCCCCGGGCGGTTACGGCGCGGGCCGCAACATCTTTACGGGACCGGGTTTCTTCCAGACCGACCTCGGCGTGCACAAGAACTTCCAGATCAGCGAGCGGTTCCGGCTGGAGCTGCGCGGCGAGGCGTTCAACGCCTTCAACAACGTCAATTTCAACGCGCCGAACTCGACCTCGACCAACGCCTCGTTCGGGGTGATCTCGACGGTGCGCGTTCCTCCGCGCATCGTGCAACTGGCCGGGAAATTCATCTGGTAGCGCCGGAGTAGAGGCGGGCGGGGATCGTCGCCCGGCGGGCGGCGCGCGCTGTATCATCGGGAGCGGAGGCCCTCATGAAGAACGTCACCCGCCGCGGATTCGTCGCCGCGGCCGCCGCGCTTCCGGCGGCGGGCGCCTCGAAATCGCACGGCAGGCTGGCGCTGCTCGGCGGCGAGCCCGTGCGCAAGAAGCCGTTCGCCTCATGGCCGCGCATCGGGCCGGAGGACGAAAAGGCCTGGATGGAAGTGCTGCGAAGCGGCAAGTGGTACCGCGGCGGCGCACAGGCGGTCGACCGCTTCGAGAGGAAGTTCGCCGATCTGATGGGGTCGCCGCATTGTCTGGCGACCGCCAACGGCACCAGCGCTCTCCACACGTCGCTGGCCGCGCTCGACGTGGGTCCCGGCGACGAGGTGGTTGTGCCGCCCTACACGTTCGTCGCGACGATCAACGCCGTGCTGCTGGTGAACGCGCTGCCGGTGTTCGCCGACACCGATATCGAGACGATGCAGATGGACGCCGCCAAGGCCGCGGCGAAGATCGGGGATCGGACGCGCGCCGTCATGCCCGTGCATCTGGGCGGGTCGGCGGCCGACCTGGACGCCATTCTCGGAGTCGCGCGCGCGAGGAAGATTCCGGTGATCGAGGACGCCTGTCAGGCGGTGATGGGCGAGTGGCGCGGGCGCAAGCTCGGCACGCTCGGCGACGCCGGCTGCTTCAGCTTCCAGGCGTCGAAGAACCTCAATTCCGGCGAAGGCGGGGCGATCCTCACGGCGCGCGCGGACCTGGCCGAGAAGGCCTTCACGTTTCACAACAACGGCCGCGGCCGCCGCGCCGCGCCCGGCGACTTCAGCTATCGCTCCGGCGGCGCCAATCTCCGCATGACCGAGTTCCAGGCGGCCCTGCTCGCCACGCAGATGATTCGCATCGAGGAGCAGTCGCGCCGCCGCGACGAGAACGCGGCCTATCTGGCGAAGATGCTTGCGGAGATACCGGGCATCCGTCCGGCGCGGCTTCACGACGGCTGCACACGCAACGCCTGGCACATCTTCATGCTGCGGTACGACAAGGGCGCTTTCGCCGGCGCGTCGCGGGCGCTGTTTTTGAAGGCGCTGGCGGCCGAGGGCATTCGCGCTTCGGGCGGTTATCGCCCGCTGAACAAGGAGCCGTTCCTGCTCGACGCCGTACGCTCGAAGGCGTACCAGGCGCTCTATCCGGCCCGGACGCTCAACCGCTGGGTGGAAGAGAACGAGTGCCCGGCCAACGACCGGCTGTGCGGCGAGGCGGTATGGCTCGGCCAGACGACGCTGCTCGCCGAGCGCGCCGACATGGAGCAGATCGCCGAGGCGTTCCGAAAG
>CAZEVY010000009.1:87376-93938 GCA_964515555.1 uncultured Solibacteraceae bacterium
TCGCCGGCATGCCGCGGTCCCGCGACGCCGCGAGATAGGCGTCGAAGGCCAGCCTCCCGAGCGCCACCACGACTCGCACCCGCGGCAGGAGGTCGATCTCCCGCACCAGCCACTCGCGGCACGTCCGGAGCTCGGCGGGCGACGGCTTGTTGCCCGGCGGCGCGCAACGGACCGCGGCGGTGATCCAGGCGTCGCGCAGGACCAACCCGTCGCCGCGCGACCGGCTCGCCGGCTGCGACGCGAATCCGGTGGCGTGCAGGACCTGGAACAGGAAGTCGCCCGAGCGGTCGCCGGTGAACATGCGGCCCGTACGGTTGGCGCCGTGCGCTCCCGGCGCGAGTCCGACGATCAGCAGCCGCGCCGCCGGGTCGCCGAACGAGGGGACGGGGCGGCCCCAGTATTCCTGGTCGCGATAGGCGCGCCGCCTGACGCGGGCGATTTCGGCGCAGTGCGACCGCAGTCTGGGGCAGCGCTCGCAGGCGACCACCTCGGCCAGCAGCGCGGCCACCGGGTCCACGGCTACCGGAACTGGAAGACGATGCCGGCGGAGCCTTCGATCATCTTGTAGATCCCGCCGAACTGCGCCGGGTCCGCCGACGACAGCTCGTAGGGTTTGCCGCCGAGGTACTGCCGGAAGTCGGCGCGGATGGCCAGGCCGCTAAACAGCCGGATCTTGATGCCCGCGCCGTAGTTCACGCCGTAGTTGCGCGTCGGAAGGCCGTTGAACTCGGCGATGTCCGGCGCGCGGTAGTCGAGGGCCTGGAGGCCGAAGGCCAGGTAGGGGCGGACGCGCTCGCCGCGCGGCATCATGTACATCAGGAAGTTGTAGTGCGCGAGGCGCATCTTGACCTTGCCCTCGCGCGTTTCCCGCGCCGTGGCGCCTTCGGGGATGACGTTGGCTGTCATGGTCCCGCGCAGTTCGTAATAGCCGATCTCGTGGCCGTAGTAGCCGCGCGTGTTGAGTCCCAAGCGGATGCCGTAGCCGTTCTTGCCTTTGAGCCGGGTGTCGTCGTCCTTGGCGTCGGATTCGATGAAGGAGCCAAGCTTTCCGCTGAATCGCGGATACATGCCGCCGACGCTGACCTCGAATTTCTGCGCCGAGGCGGTGGCGGTAAGTAGCATCAGGGGGATCGAGCGAAGGAGCAGCCGCGCCGGGGCGGCGGTGACGAATCTCAATCGTTCCTCCAGCGGGACAGTTGGCGGCGAAGCATGTGGCAGGGAAGACCCGAATACCCGATTGTACCCCGATCCGGGCGAGAGCCGACCGCCGCGCGGTCGGCCTTACCGCAACACCGTCTTTTCCACCGACTGGTTGTCGTTGGCGTCGGCGACGCGTACGGCGATGGCCGTCTCTCCGGCCGGAGCGTCCACGGTAATCGCGTAGTCGTGCTGGCGCGAGTCCGTCAGGCGCGTGGTGGGTTGCGCGACCAGCCACTCGCCGCCGTTCACCGAGTACTCCGCTTTCTTGAGGAGACTCAGGGCGTCGGCGGCGTGCCAGCGCGCCTCGATCTTCCCGCCGTTGCGCGACGCCGTCAGGCCCGAGATCGCGGGCGGCGTGTTGTCGATCGTGAACGGCTCGCCTTCGAGCGACCCGGAGAGCGCCTGGTGCGGCGGATTGTCGGGCGCGTCGGTGGCGGTGACGCGCAGGCGGTATTCGCCGTCGGGGAACGCCGTCGAGTCCCAACTCAGATTGCGTTCGCGGACGTTCTCCTTGAGCAGCTTCCAGGTGGATTCGCGCACCCCGCGAATCTCCACCTTGTACTGGAGAATGTCGGCGTTGTCGTCCCGGGCGATCCAGCGCGCTCCGATCTGCCCCTTGGCGTACTGCATCGTGACGCCGGAGTCGACCGGCGGCATCGCGGGCGTGGAGCGGCGCGCGCGCCCCATCGCCGGCAGCGTCAGGCTGGTCGACGGCGTCAACGTGAGCGACTGGGCCGGGAAGCGGTAGTTGGCCGGTGTGGCCTCGATCTCCTCGACCACCGGCGCGACGTTCTTCGCCAGGTGCGCCACCTCCACCGACCCGATCGCCGGCGATGTCCCGTCGGCCGCCGCCGTCAGCGTCAGCCGGTATTGCAGGAAGCGCGCCGCGGGTGAGGCGATCCGTCCCCCCGAGGAATTCAGGGGCGCCGCCGCCCACGGGCTCCAGTTGCGCTGAGGCCGGTCCAGGTTGCCGCTGCGCGTCTCCACGGCGACCGCGCCCGCCGCCGCCGCCGCGCCGTACTCGATGCGTCCCCAATAGGTGAAGAAGCCCGCGTCGAGCGCTTCACTCTCGTAGGTTCCCTGGCGCTCGTTTTCGGGGCCGAGCCGGAAGAGCTTGCCGATGTTGCCGGTGACGGCGTAAATGCGCCCCTGCGCGCCGGGGAACAGGCCCGTCACCTGGGTCGGGGACGCCGTCACCAGGAGCGAATACTGGAAGTCGGACTCCAGCCGGTAGATGGCGCCCTTGTTGCCGGTGCCGATCACCGCGCGTCCGGCGGCGTCGAAGGCGATCGCGTAGACGAGTTCGGTGGCATGGGTCCAGACGCGGCGCGGGTAGCCGTCCGGGTCGATGCGATAGACGTCGGAGCCGCCGGTCACCTGCGTCGCACCGGCCCCGAAGCTCGGCGGAAACGCCACCGGCGGACGCTGTCCGACCGTGAGCGTCACGCCGGGGCCGGCGGTGCTCGAGACCGGAGGCGCCACGGGCGGCGGCGCGGGCAGGTCGGGCAGGGCCGTCGAGGGCGCCTTGTTGCCCACCGCGGCAGCGTAGATCGATCCATCGCGCGCAACCGCCACGGCGGTCACCTCGCGCTTCGGCGCCTGATAGAGGACGAAGCCCTCGCCCGCGGGCGAAACGCGCAGGATGAGGCCGCCCGGCTCCGTCCCGACGATCACGGCGCCCGAGCGGTCGATGGCCAGACAACGCACGTGAGCCTCCTCGGTGCGGAAGAACACCGAGCCCGCGCCCGCCGGCGTCACGCGGTGAATCTCGCCGCGGTCGCCGGTGGCGACGTACAGGTCGCCGCCGGGATGAAAGGCCATCGCCCAGATGTACTTCGACTGCGGATCGTAGAAGACTTCCGGCTTGCCGTCGCGCGCGACCCGATAGACTTTGCCGTCCGGCGCCGTGGCGGCGTAGACCTGGCCGCGGGCGTCGACCGCGAGCGCGTGGATCTCGAGACCCGGTAGTTCGGCGAGCGTCTTACCCTTGCCGGAGGCGTCGATCTGGAACACCCGGGCCGTGGCGGCGCCCGGTCCGCCGCCGCCGGCGTAGAGGTTGCCGGCCGGGTCCTCGGCGAAGGCCCACAAATACGGCGTCGCGGCGTCGAACAGCTCGGCGAAGACCGGCGCCAGGAACAGCCGCCCGTCACTGCGCAGCGAGAGCTTTTTGAGCGACCCCTTCTCGAAATCGGCCTGGGTCGCGTGACGCCAGGTGCGCGTGTCGACCGCCAGGGCGGCCGCGGCGAGAAAAAGGGCGGCGGAAACCGGATACTTCCATTTCATGTTGTTTGGATTATTTCACTTGAATTCGGAGAGAATAGCTGCCGCTGATCACGAAATCGAACGGGACCGCCATTTGCTCGACGGCGCTCTCGGCGGAGGCGATCACCGGGCGGTTCCCGGTACGGCCGCTCTGCATGACGTTGGCGACCGAGGCGGGCAGGCTCGGCAGGGTCTTGTCGTCGGCGTAGACGGTGGGACGCGCCTGCACCAGCGAGATGTAGAGCTTGTTGTTGGTGCGCTCCTGGTTGAGCAGCGAGACCATTTGCGGCAGGTCCATGAAGCGGTTTCCGAACGCGGCCGCGCTCTGCATGCGGTTGAGCGTGTCGGCGTCGCTCAGCAGGATGCGGTGCTCGCCCGGGGCCAGCCCCGCCGGAATCTTCACCTTGAACTCGCGCGCGATGCGCTCGCCGCGATACGGCCGCAGGAACACGGTCACGGGGACCTCGCCGGGGGCCGCCGTTTCGCTCGCCGCCAGCCAGGCGTGCTCGATCGAAGCCACGCGGCGCTCCGGGATCAGGTCGATGGTGGCGTTGACGCGCCGGAGCCGCGGCGTCTTGACGGCGTTCATGAACAGGCGGTTGAACTTGTCGCCCCAATAGCCGGCCAGCAGCATGGGCGCGGGAATGGGCATCTCGGTCGGCGCCAGCATGGTCGAGATGGAAAGGTTCTGATTGCCCTCCATTTCCACCTGCCCGCTGAGCCGGTAGGTGGCCTCGTCGGCGAAGTCGTTCAGCCCGAGGATGGCGTTGAACAGCGTGATCATCATCAACTGCGGGGTCCAGCGCTGCTGGAGGAAGACCTGGAACTTGAAATCCTTCTCCTTGCGCACCGCGCCGGATTCGGCGAACGAGCGCACCTTCAGCTCTACCGGCACCGTCGCCGCGCGGCGTCCGAGAACCCCCATGATTCCACTGTGCCGGTCCTGCGAGAGCGCGCCGACGATCTCGCGCGCGTTGCCGAACTTGTTGGGCTGAAGCTGAGAGCTGAGAGTCATGAGGACTTCGCTGCGGCTCATCGGCATATCGACCGGTCCGAGATTGAAGAACGGGTGGCCGAAGGCGAGCACGCGCCGGCCGTCGTTATAGGTGACCGTCCCCATCGCTGACAGGCTCATGTCGCCTGAGACCAGCAGTCCGCTGACGGCTTCGCCGGGCGCGAGCGCCTTCTCCCATCCGGGCGACGGCCGCGAATCGAGCGCCGTCGACGCCGACCCGCCTTGCACCACGCGCAGCCCGAGCTGCTGGAACACGCCGCCGAACTCGCGCAGCGTCATCTCGTGGAAGCCCGAGAACGCCAGCGGCGTCTCGATGGGCGTGAGCAGCGGAGCTTGACGCATCGATTCGGCCGAAGCGCCGGCGGCGACGGCCTGGGCCAGCATCTCGCTCGAGAGCGCCAGTCCCGCGCGGGCAGCCAGGCGGTCGGGCGTGCGCGCATCGGCGGGCTGCGAGGAGTCGAAGTCGTTGATCTCGAGCATCAGCTCGATGGGCGTGATGCCGCAGATGGCGTCCGGCGAGAAGACGCTGATGCGCAGCGCGATCGCGCCGATGAGCTTGCCGTCAATGTAGACGGGGCTGCCCGACATGCCTCCGGCGACGCCGGTGCGCAGCGCCGCGCCACCGAGCTTGGCGAGGATCACGTCCTGCTTCGGTCCCCACTGGTTTTTCCAGACGCCGATGATCTCGACGGGAACAGGCTCGGGCTCGGTGCCGGAGAAGACCGTCCAGGCCGTGCCCTTCATTCCCGGTTTCAGCGCCGACGAGGGGAGGATATCGACCTTGCCGGGTCGCGGGCGCTCCTGCGCGGCGAGCAGCACCGGCAATAGCAGGGCGGCGGCCAGTTTGTTCATGGTGGCGGAACTCCTCCGGATCGTCTGCTACCATTATGCGCCAGTCGGACCAACGGGCAGGCGCTTACGGGGATTACCGGGCGGCGGCGCGCACCCAGTCGCGAACGCGGCGCAGCCAGACGGGGGCGCTCTCCCTTTGGCTGGCCTGGAGGAAGAGGGTCGCCTGCGCGGCGGTCATCCGGGGCATGGCGATGCTGGCTTCCACCTCGCGATAGGTCCCGCCCTCGAGACGGTGAATGGAGACGCGCTCGCCGTCGTATCGCCACAACTCCGATACCCCGATGGCGGCGAAGATCGCCATTCGATGCAACGACGATCGGGTGATGTCGACTTCGATCGTCAGGTCGGGCGGCGGGTCGACGCCCATCTCCACGTCGTCTTTGCCGCGGATGAGGGCGGCGTGTTCGATGTAGAAGCTGGAGTCGGGCTCGAAGCCTTTCTTCAGATCTTTCCACCGGAATGTGGTCGATCCCGCTTCGAGAATGTCCCTCCCTGTCTCCTCGGCGACGATCTCGGCAAGCCTTGCCAGGACGCGATTCGGGTTCTCGTGACCGAGTCCAACCACCATGATTTCCAGCATCCCCTCGTCGTAGAAAAAGCGCGTCCCGGTGGAGTTGGGATGCTCGGCGAGCAGACGCTCGTAGGTTTCCCAGCTCACGTCGTAGAGCACGACCTTTTCTTCCGGAGGTGCGGCAGTCGCCTGCATCTTCGGTCATGGTGTCACAACATCGCGGCGACGCCGCTGGAACATGTTCCCGTTGACCCGGCGACCCCGATACAATAACATCCGAGTACCAGCCATGCGGCGCTTTCCGCTCCTGCCCTTCGCCCTCGCGGCGCTCGCCCGCGCGCAGGCGCCCGACCCCGCCCTGGCCGTCATCGAGAAGCGCTGCCTTGCCTGCCACGGCCCCTCGACGCGCGTCTCGGGACTCGACCTCTCGACCTTCGACAAGGCGCGCCAGGGAGGGACGAAGGGCGCGGCGCTCGCGCCCGGGTCGGCGGCGTCGAGCCTGATGATCGAGCGCGTCGAACGCCGTGAAATGCCCCCGTCATCGCCGCTGGCGCCGGCCGAGATCGACGCGCTGCGGCGCTGGATCGATGGCGGGGCCTCCTGGACCGCGCCGCTCGCCGTTCGCCGCGCGGGACCCGACTGGTGGTCGCTGCAACCGGTCCGGCGCCTCGATCCTCCCGAAGCGCCCGCGGAGTGGTCGCGCTCGCCGATCGACCGCTTCG
>CAZEVY010000009.1:93948-95724 GCA_964515555.1 uncultured Solibacteraceae bacterium
GGGCTGGCGCCGTCGTCTCGCGCCGATCGCCGCACGCTGATCCGCCGCGCGACGTTCGATCTGCTGGGCCTGCCGCCCACGCCCGAGGAGATCGAGGCTTTCGTTGGCGACCGCGGCGCGGACGCCTACGAGAAGCTGGTCGACCGGCTGCTGGCCTCGCCGCACTACGGCGAGCGTTGGGCGCGGCACTGGCTCGACGTGGTGCGATTCGCCGAAAGCGAAGCCTACGAGCGCGACGTGAAGCGCGAGAACGCCTGGCCGTATCGCGACTACGTGATCCGCGCCTTCAACGAAGACAAGCCGTACCGCCGGTTCGCGATGGAACAGATCGCCGGCGACGTCCTGGAGCCCGTCACGCGCGACGGCGTGGCGGCGGCGACTTTCCTGGTGGCCGGCCCTTACGACTTCATCGGCTTCACGGCCTCCAACGCCGCCATGCGCGCCCTGGCGCGCGACGACCAGATGGAGGAGATGCTCGGCACCGTCGGACAGACGTTCCTGGGTCTCACCGTCAACTGCGCGCGCTGTCACGACCACAAGTTCGACCCCATCCCGCAGCGCGACTACCAGCGCCTGCGGGCCGTCTTCGAGGGCGTCTGGCACGGCGAGCGCCCGTGGCTGGCGCCGGACGAGATGGAAGCGCGGCGGCGGGCGGTGGAGCCGCTCGAACGCCGCATCGCGGAGCTGGGCGACGGCATCGCCGCCGTGCACAACGCGGCTCGCGAGCGCGTGCTGCGCGATCGCGGCCTCCCGGCGGCCGTCGCGCCCGCGCCGATCGCGCGCTGGACCTTCGACGTCGACGGCCGCGACATCGCCGGCGGGCTGCATCTCAAAGCGTTCGAGAAGGGAGTCGAAATCGCCGGCGGCCGCCTGCGCCTCTCCGCCAAGTCGATCCGGACGGCGGCGCTCGCCGGCGACCTGCGCGAGAAGACGCTCGAAGCCTGGGTCGCCCTCAAGAAGCGCGACGACCGCCCGACGCCGGTGATGCGCGTGGAGAACGAAGCCGTCCGCGCGGGCGCGAGCGACGGCGTCGAGTACAGCGGAAAGGCGCGCCGATGGGTGGCGTCGAGCACCGGCGACTACCGCACCGCGGAGGTGGGCGCGATTCACGAGCCGGCCGCGGACCAGATGATCCACGTCGCGTTTGTGTGGGCGGGGGACGATTCGATCGCGCTCTACCGCGACGGAGCGGCGATCGGGCGATACAAGCCCGAAGTGGCGACGCCCGACGGCAAGCTGCAAACCTACGGAAAGGGCGCGGGGTTCGTCGAGTTCGGCGGCCGCGGGGAGATCGAGATCGACGAGGCGCGCCTCTACGATCGCGCGCTCACGGCGGAGGAGATCGCCCTCTCGCACCGCCTCGGCGCGCCCAGCGTGCCGCTCGAGGACCTCCTGAAGGCGATGCCCGAGCACCGCCGCGCAACGCGCGCCGGCCTCCTCGACGAGCTGGCGCAGGCACAGGAGAAACGCAAGGCGATCGCCGACCCGCCGATGGTCTACGCCGGAACGCTCCAGACGCCGGAGCCGGGACCCGAGAAACCGGGAGCGTTGTCGTGTCTGAAGCCGCTGACGTTCGAGGCCGGCGACGCGACTCCGGAGGCCGAGCGCCGCCGCAGGCTCGCGGAGTGGATCGCCGATCCGGACAATCCGCTGTTCGCGCGCGTCATGGTGAACCGTGTCTGGCAGTACCACTTCGGCGCGGGCATCGTCGACACGCCCAACGACTTCGGATTCAACGGCGGCAGGCCGTCGCACCCGGAGCTGCTCGATTGGCTG
>CAZEVY010000010.1:0-281 GCA_964515555.1 uncultured Solibacteraceae bacterium
TCTTCATGTTCACCACCTTCACCGATCGCGACGGCAAGTACCAGCTCCGCTCGCTCGCCGAGAGCGGCTTCGATCCCCTGTCGCGCACCACGCGCTTCATGCTGTTCGAGGAAGCCTTCCACATGTTCGTCGGCGAGTTCGGCGTGCGACGCATCATCCGCCGCACCTGCGAGCTGATGCGCGAAACCGGCGACGACGACGCCCGCCGCCAGGGCGCCATCGATCTCCCGACCATCCAGCGCTACATCAACCTCTGGTACAGCCTCAGCCTCGACCTGTTC
>CAZEVY010000010.1:291-15231 GCA_964515555.1 uncultured Solibacteraceae bacterium
CCGAGCTGACCAAGCTCGACCCCAACGGCGATGCCGCCGCTCAAGGAGGCATCCCGCTGCCACTCATCCAGAAGTACGTGAACCTGTGGTGTTCGTTGTGCCTCGATCTTTTCGGCGGCGAGGTGTCGTCCAACGCCGCCGGCTTCTTCGCCGCCGGCCTCAAGGGACGCGACCGCGAGGCGCACCAGGCCGACCATCGCGCACTCGAAGGGACCATCGCCGTCTGGCAGCCGGGCCCGGCGGGATGGGAGAAGGTCGAGGTGCCGCTGCGCAACGCCATGAACGAAATTCTGCGCGATGCATACGTCGCCGATTGCCGGAAGTGCCTCGCGCGCTGGAACGGAACCATCGCGGAGTTCGGAATCCCGTACACGCTGGCCCTGCCCGACCGCCGCTTCAACCGCCGCATCGGCGTCTACGGGCGGCACGCCTTCGACCCCTCCGGGCGGCCCCTGTCGGCCGAGGATTGGGCGGCCAGCCGCGGCGAGTTTCTGCCGGACGAGAAGGACCGCGCCTTCGTCCGAAACCTCCAGGTTCCCTCGCTGAAGCCCGGCGAAATCGCGCACTGGATCTCCCGGCCGCCGCACGGCGTGCGCGGGCTTCCGTTCGATTACGAGTACGTCC
This sequence comes from uncultured Solibacteraceae bacterium, assembly GCA_964515555.1. Taxonomy (GTDB): domain Bacteria; phylum Acidobacteriota; class Terriglobia; order Bryobacterales; family Bryobacteraceae; genus CAZEVY01. The sequence goes on from CAZEVY010000010.1 coordinate 916, forward strand.
GCCGGGAGCCTTGACGATGACTCCGGTGGTCGCGGAGCGCTTCAATCTCGCCGAGCACTTTCTCGATCGTCATCTCGACGAGGGACGCGCCGGGAAGGTGGCCGTCCACTGCGAGGGCCGCCGCCTGACCTACGCCGACCTCGCGGCCGACGTCAATCGCGCCGCCAACGCCATGCGATCGCTGGGCGCCGGCGCCGGCGAGCGCGTGCTGCTGGTGCTGCCCGATTCGCCCGAGTTCGTCGTCGCCTGGTTCGCCGCGCTGAAGATCGGCGCCATCGCGGTGCCCACCTCCACCGCCGCCCGCGCCGCCGACTACGAGTACTTCCTGCGCGAGAGCGAGGCCCGCCTCATCGTCGTGGATCCGGCGGTGCGGCCCATGATCGCGCCGCGCCACGGACAGTCCGTCGTCGAAACCACCGCCTGGAGCGACTGGCTCGCGCGCCAGTCGGCGGTCTTCCGCGCGCACGCGACGCACCGCGACGACCCTGCCTTCTGGCTGTGGACTTCCGGCAGCACCGGCAATCCCAAGGCCGCCGTGCACCGCCATCGCGACTGGGTCTATTGCTGCGAACACTACGCGCGCGGCGTGCTCGGCATCGTCGAGGACGACGTGACCTTCTCTCCCTCGAAGCTCTTCCACGCTTACGGCCTCGGCAACGGGCTCATGTTTCCCTTCCATGCCGGCGCCTCGACGGTTCTCTATCCGGGAAGGCCGGCGGCGCGCGCCGTACTGGAGCGTGCGCAGCAGTCGCGTGCGACGCTGTTCTTCTCGGTGCCGACCCTGTACGCCGCGATGCTGAGGGAAAGCGATCGATTCGACCTGGCGTCGGTGCGCCACGGCGTCTCGGCCGCCGAGCCGTTGCCTGCCCCCATCTGCCGCCGGTGGCGGGAGCGCTTCGGCTTCGACCTGCTCGACGGCATCGGGTCGACCGAGGCGCTGCACATTTACGCCTCGTCGCGGGCGGGTGCGGTGCGGCCTGGCAGCGTCGGGACTGCGGTGCCCGGCTACGAGATCCGACTCAACGCCGAGGGCGACCTTTGGGTGCGCGGCGAGAGCGTCGCGCTCGGGTATCACAACCGGCCGGAGTTGACGGCGGAACGTTTCCGCGACGGCTGGTTCGCGACCGGCGACAAATTCACCCAGGACGCCGACGGCTGTCTGTGGTACTCGGGGCGGTCCGACGACATGTTCCGCGTCTCGGGCGAGTGGGTTTCGCCGATCGAGGTGGAGAGCGCGCTGGTGGAGCACCCGGCGGTGGTGGAGGCGGCGGTGACGCCGTACCGCGAGGAGTCGGGGATCCTGCGGCCCATGGCCTACGTGGTGGTCCAGGGCGAAGCGTCGCCGGCGCTCGCCTCGGCCTTGCAGGAGCACGTGAAATCCCGCATCGCGGGATTCAAGTCTCCGCGGCGGATCGAGTTCGTCGCCGAGCTGCCGAAAACGGCGTCCGGGAAGCTTCAGCGCTTCAAGCTGCGGACGGCATAGTTCGAAAGCCCCTACCGCACCGGCAGCGTCCGCACGTCGAGCCAGACCGGAACCACCACGCCGACGTCCAGGCCCGGCGCCGCGAACGTCGACGCGTTCCCCGGCATCGCGCCCACCGCCAGCACTCCGAAGGAGTCGAATAGACTCGGCGTCGACGCCGTCGTGCCGAGATTGTAGAGCACCGCGGGCGGCACCGTGAAGACGCCCGCCGCCGACGGCGCGTAGCAGGTGAAGCTCGCCGTCGCCTTGGTGCGCTGATCCGTGCTCGAGCCCGTGATGATCATGATCTGGTCGGCCGAGCCGCCCGTCCACGTCACCGTGACCCCGCGCCCGCGGTCGATCAGGCTGATCAGCTCGCGGTTCGACCACGTGGGGAAGATCGGCATCGTGGCCGTCGCCTCGAACGGTCCGACGTCGCGCCCGCCGGTTCCGCGCACGCGATACACGCCGGGGGAGGCGAGAAAAGTCGGCGCCACGGGAATGCCGGGGAGCGCGCCGCCGAGGATGCCGAAGTACGGTCCGGCGAGCGCGGGATCCGTCCGCGGGATGTTCGCGTTCTGGTTGCCGGGGTTGGTGGCGATCAGCGGTCCGCCGGCGTCGAGCGGAGTTCCGATATTGCCGAAATCGGGCGGACGGATCGTGCCGCTCAGCAGTCCGCTCAGATCCTGATTATTGGTCGAGACCGTGCAGGTCCCCACCGGCGGGGGCGAGAGCAGCGGGCTGAACACGCTGGTACCCTGCGGCTGTGCGCTGGTGAAGACGCCCAATCCCAGGTCGAGCTGGAACGGCTGCGACCCCACCGCGGGGTCGAACTGCACCGTGCCCGTCGATCGCACCAGGAAGACGCCCCCGCCGCGCCCGCCGCGCGAGGCGATGTTGGCGAAGGGATTCTGGGAGTCCGTGCAGGGCTGCCCTTCCGAGGAGATCGCCATGGTGACGACGTTGCTCCAGGAATTCTGCACCCGCACCTGCACCGGAACCGCGCAGCCGAACGGTGCGTCGTCCGGCACGTCGGCGTGCACCACGTCGAGTCCGGCGCAACACCCGGACCGTCCGATGAAGACGTTCCGTCCCCGCCGTCCGCCGAACAACACTTCGTAGTCCACCGGCAGCGGATTCGCCGGAGGCGCGACGTCGTCGCCGGTGGCGATGCCGCCGCCGCCGGCGCCCCAGATGATGACCCGCTGAAGGCGCCGCGCCGGAATGCTGCGGCTGTTCAGGGGAATGTTCGTGGCGGAGAAAACGTTCTGGATGATCCCCGGACCCTGCGGGCCGGCGCTGGTGAAGATGCCGAAGTTCGCCTGCACGATCGTCACCCGTATCGCGCGGCTGCTGCGCCCGACGTAGGTCACCACCATGTCGGCCTCGCCAAGCGGCGCGTTCGACGGGACAATCCCGTTGATCTGCCCGCGCGAAGCGTACAGGATGATGCAGTTCACGTTACGCGACCCTTGCCGGATCTGCACCGAGACGCCGCCCAGTATGGTCGGCAGCGGGAAGGTGTTGGCCGTGAGCGGAACCTCCGGCCCGGTGTCGAAGCCGTACACCGAAAAGAACGCGCCCAGCGTGAGCGCGCCGCCGGGCAGCGACGGAGGAATGCCCGTGGTCGTCGGCACGATGCCGTTGTCGGGGACCTGCGGATCGCCGCTGGTGCTGCGCGGCTGCTGCGTCACCGTGAACACGTTGCCGGCGACGTTCAGCGTGCCCGTGCGCTGCGACTGGTCGGGATTCGGCGAGACGGTGAAGTCCACCCGTCCGTTGCCCCGTCCGGAGGCGCCGGCGGTGATACTGATCCAGCCGGCGGCGCTCGTCGCCGCCCACACGCAGTCGTTGAAGCTGGCAGTGACGCTCACCGAACCCAGTCCGCCCCCCCCGGTGACGATCACGCTGGTCGCCGAAAGCTGGAACACGCAACGCGCCGCCGCCGCCTGGTTGACGGTGTGCGTCGAGCCGGCGATCGTCAGCGTGCCCGTGCGCGCGACGGCGCTGGGATTTTGCGCCACACGGTATGTGACCTGCCCCGGACCCAGGCCGGTCGCGCCCGATTCGATCGCGATGAAGGCGTCGTTGCTGATCGCGCCCCACCGGCAGTCGGCGCGCGTCGCCACTGTTACCGCCGGATTCGGCGTGCCGCCGCCGGTTCCCCCCGCCGTGCCGCCGGTGGCGCCGAAGCTCAACGCCAGGGGCTGGACCCCATAGTCGCATCCCGGCTGCGTAGTGTTCGTCGCGGGCGTCGGCGCGATGCAAGCGCCGACCGAACGGATCACGCTGCCCGCGCGATTGCCCGAAGCCGTCACGTTGACCGTCACCGCGCCCGTGGCGGCGGCGTTGGCGGGCGCGTAGCTCACCTCGCACTGGCTCGCCAGCACCTGACCGACGATCGGCAGCAACTGCACGAGATTGGCGGCGTTCTCGCTCACCGACTCGAATCCGCCCGTCTCGTTGGCGAGGCGCGTCAGTGCCGTGGCCGGAATCGAGGGCCCGAAGCCGATCGGAAATACCGGCGCGCGCGCCTGTTGCGCCGCCGCGATGGCCTGATCCAGTCCGACACCCGGCGTCGTGTTCGGGCCGTCCGAGGTCACGATGATCAGCTTGCGCCCGATACGCGGCAGCAGCGCCTGCGCGGCGTCCTGTACGCCCTTGTACAGGGCCGTCGCCCCACCGGTGGGACCCGAGGTCACGGCGTCGATGGCCGCCAGCACCGGCGCGCGCTCGGTGGTGAAGTTCTGCCGCAGCGTGACGGCTTCGTCGAACGAGAACACCGCGATGCTGTCGTTCGGGCCGAGCTGCGCGATCAGGCTCTTCACCGCGGTCTTCTGCGTCGCCAGGTCGGTGGTGTTCGGGCTGCCGCTGGCGTCGATGACCACCGCCACGGAAGCCGCCGTCGCCGTCGTCGCCGAGAGCGCGCAGTTCACCGTGATCGGGCGTGGCTGGCCGTTTTCCTGCAACGTGAAGCTTCCGGCGCCGAGACCGGGCACGGACTGCCCCGCCTGGTCGCGCACCATCAGCAGCAGCTTCTTGAACGCCGGGCAAGACGAGTTGTCTTCCTGGTTCAGGATGACGCTCAGCGTCCCCGTTCCCCCGCCCGCCCCGAGCACGCCGAACACTTCGACCTCGCGCATATGGAGATAGTTCCGCTCGGTCAACTGCACGCGCAGGTAACGCGCCTGCCGCGCCTGAAGGTCGATGATCAGCGGCGAGGAATCCGCGCCCCACACCGTCCCGTTGTGGGCGTAGGCCGTCTGGAACGTGATGCCGTCGACCGACAGCAGCACGTTGACGGTCTTCGCCCGATCCGCCAGGCCCGCGCGATTGTACAGTTTCACCTGGCAGATGGTCGACACCACGCCGAAGTCCACTTGCCAGTAGGGCCGGTCCTCCAGGTCGGTGTGGAATCCATAGTCGGGCTGGAGGATTCCGTCGTTGCCCAGATTCGCCGGCCCGCTGAAGGCCGTGGTGCTTTGCGTGGCCGTGCGATTCAGCGCGATGTTGACGTTCGACGGGCAGCCGCTGCCCGGCGGCGGCGCCGTCGAACAGGCGCTGACGAGTTTGGTGGTGTTGCCCGACCGCGGACTGCCGGGTGTGCCCGCCGTGACGCCGATGGCCACGCTGGCCGAGGTCGCCGTGGCCGCCGGTGCGTAGGAGATCTGGCAGAGGTTGGCGAAGACCTGCGCCAGCGACGAGAAGATCTGCGCCAAGGTTCCGGCCGTGGTGGCGCTGGTGAAGAATCCGCCGGTTTCGTTGGAGATCCGCCCCAGCGCGATCGAGTTGATCCCCGGTCCGTAGCCGACGGCGAACACCGGCGCACCCGACGTCTGCGCCGCCGCGATCGCCTGGTCGATGGTGACGCCGGCCGCCGTGTTGTCGCTTCCCGCCAGCAGCACGATCGCCAGCCGACCCGTGCGTCCCTGGATCGCCTGCGCTGCGTCCAGCACCGAGCGGTACAGCGCCGAGCCGCCCAGCGCGGCGATCGACTCGATGGCGGCGTTGAGCTGAGCCTTGTTGCTGGTGAAGCCCTGCCGCACCACCACTGTGTCGCCGAACGAGAAGATGGCGGCGTTGTCGTTGGCGCCCAGTTGGCTGACGAGCAGCGAGGCGGCCGCCTTCTGGCTCGAGAGGTCCGTCGCGATCGTGCTGCTGGCGTCAATCACGATGGCCACCGAAAGCGGTCCGGCCGCCGTCGAGCAGTTGACGGTGATCGCCCGCGTCACCGAGTTTTCCGTCAGCGCGAAGTTGGCGGCCGTGAGCCCCGTCAAGGCCTGGTTGAACTGGTCGCGGACCGAGACGATCAGCCGCTTGGTCGCCGGGCAGGAGGAGTTGTCCTCCTGCGTCACGCTCACGTTGAGATTCCCCGATCCCGGCGGCGGCCCGGACGTCGAGCCGAAGATCAACGAGACGTTGTCGAGGAAGGCGTCGTTGGTCACGCCGCTGATCCGGCGGAACTCCGCCAGGATGCTGACCGATCGCGTGCCCGCCGGCACCAGTCCGGATACGTCGCGCGAAATCAGGCCGGTCACTCCTCCGCGATCCCCGGCCATCACCGCCGGCAGCGTCGCCGATCCGATGGCCGAGCCCATGGCGTTGAGGAACGTGACGCTGATGGTGACGTTGTCGTTCTCGCCCCCGGCGCCGCCCATGAAGGCCGACAGCACGAACGGCTGCGCGCCGGTGTCCACCTGCGACGCCTGCGTGCTCACGTTGATCACCTGCGTGAGCACCGACGTCGGCGCGAAACCGCCGCTGAAAAAGTTGTTGCCCCGGCTCGGCGGCCCCGGCGACGTCAGCGTGGGAAAACCGGATCCGGCGGCGTAGGAGCAGACCGAGACGTTGCCGTCGCTGGTCCACCCGGGAATGATGGTCAGGCCGCTGCACGTCGGGCTGGCCGAGCTGCTCTCGGCGTCGCCGTTCGCCACCAGGTTGGGAGTCGCCGGCGGACCCCCTCCGCCAGCGCCCGATACCGTCGCCGTCAGCGTGCCGTTGACGGCCGTGTTGAGCGTGAACAATCCCAGCGCGATGAAATAGGTGCCCGGCCGCAGCGGTGGATTCGACGCACCGGTGATCAGGATCTGCTCGGCGCCTCCCGGTCCTTCCGACTTGTGGTCCGCGACCACGACGCTGCCCGAGGGATTCGGGTCCACCTCAAAGCTGGCGTATAGATCGACGTTGGCGTTGGCCGTCGTCGTCTGAAGTTGGATGCGCAGCTCCGTGGCGCCGCTCGGGACGATGATCGTGTAGCCGTCCGGCCCGTTGAACACCGTCGGCGCCGAGCGCGGGGCCATGGCGAAGTTCACCGGCACGCCCGAGGCGAGCTGGGTGGCCTGCCGCTGTCCCGAGGCGGAGCGGACGATCGGGCTTTGTGCGCCGAGAGAGAAACTCGCCAGGATTGCGAGAGAGGGGAGCGGGAATACCAGACGCGTCCCTCCGGCCAAGGCGTTCATCCTGATCTCCTTCCTCGGGCGGCGGTCGGTGGCACTCTTCTTATCTTCACTTTGATACAACACTCGTCGCCATGGTGGCAACCGAATTCCGCATGACAGTATTAACCCGGCACGACGCTCGCGGTCGCGGTCTCCGAACGGCCTACACAATCCGAATCGGCTTCGCTCCGCGCTCCACCACGCGGCCGATCCGATACGCCGCGGGCAGCCGCCGCTCCACCTCCGCCGCGTCGGCCTCCGGCAGCGCCGCCAGCAGGCCGCCCGACGTCTGCGGGTCGTACAGCAGGCTCTCGATGGCCGCTTCCAGATCGGCCGACGACGAGTCCACCACGCAGCCCGCGTACTCGCGATTGTTCGCCAGTCCGCCGGGAAAGACGCCCCCGCGCGCGTACTCGACCGCTCCCGGGAGCCAGCGCAGCCGCGACGCCTCGATCTCCAGCGTCACCCCGCTGGCCATGGCCACCTCGCGGCAGTGTCCCATCAGGCCGAAGCCGGTGACGTCGGTGGCGCCGTGGACCTCGTAGCCGGCCAGCACCTCGCAGGCATTGCGATTCAGCGTGAGCATCGACTCGGTCGCCGCGGCGACGTCGGCCTCCGAGGCCACGCCGCGCTTCAGCGCCGTCGAGACGACTCCCGTGCCGAGTCGCTTGGTGAACACCAGGGCGTCGCCCACGCGCGCGCCGGCGTTGGTCCACACCCGGTCCGGATGCACCAGCCCGGTGATCGCGTAACCGAACAGAATCTCGCCGACTCCCACGCTGTGGCCGCCCAGGATCGCCGCGCCGGATTCGCGGATCTTGTCGGCGCCGCCGTGCAGGATGCGTTCCAGCGTCTCCATGTTCCCCGTTGGAGGAAAGGCCACCAGCGAGAGCGCCGAGATCGGCCGACCGCCCATGGCGTAGACGTCGCTGAGCGCGTTGGCGGCGGCGATGGCGCCGAAGGTGTAAGGATCGTCGACCATCGGCGTGAAGAAGTCGGTGGTCTGCACCAGCGCGCACTCGGCCGTGAGCTTGTAGACGCCGGCGTCGTCGGCGGTGTCGTAGCCCACCAGCACGTTCTCGTTGGTCACGCGCGGGACGTATTGAAGCACCTGCGCCAGCAGCGACGGGCTGAGCTTGGAGGCGCAGCCGCCGCCCTTCACCTGTGCCGTGAGGCGTTCTTCCCTCATCGCACGGCCGCGCGCACGCGATCGCGGTAGGCGATGGCGCGCTCCAACGTTTCGCGATACTCGGCCACCTCCACCTCACGCTCGCTGCAAATCAGAAACAGCGCGCCTTCGTCGGTGAAGTTGCCGTCCCAGGCCATCACCTGCTCGTCGGTCCACTCGGCGCGATACTGGCGCATCTTCTCCTCGGGCATGCGGTCCAGGTACGCGCGCAGATTGACGCTGGACTCGTCGCCGGGGTCGCCGCCGTGCTCCTGCTCGAAGTTCCAGACGGGTTGCACGAAGTCAGTCACGGAGTCCTCCGGCGATGGCGCGAGCGGCATTCAGCAAGATGGTAGCATCGATGCCCACGGCGAGATACGAAACGCCGGCATCCCTCCACCGCCTCGCCGACGCCATGTCGTCGCAAAACGTCCCGACCATCTTTCCGGCGGCGCGCGCCGACGCCACCGCCACGCGCATCTTCTCCTCCACCCGCGGGTGCGCCACCTCGCCCGGCACGCCCATCGCCTGCGAAAGATCGTAGGGGCCGAGGAACACCACGTCGACGCCCTCCACCGCGAGAATCTCCGGAAGCTCTGCGACGCCGCGCGTTCCCTCGATGTGCAACACCACCGCCGTCTCTTCGTTGGCTCGCCGCAGATACTCGGCGGTCGGATAGCTGCGGTAGCTCGCCGCGCGCACGAACGGCTGCAACCCGCGTTCGCCGAGCGGATGGAATTTCGCCGCGCGCACGGCCGCGCGCGCCATCTCCGCCGACTCGATCTGCGGCACGTGCACGCCCGCCGCGCCCATATCGAGCGGCTGGCGTATGTCGACCGGATCGCAGCGCGCCACGCGCACCATCGGTGTCACGCCCGCGGCCGCCGCCGCGCGGATCATGTCTTCCGTGCGCCCGAGATCGATGGAGCCGTGCTCGCGGTCGACGATGACGAAGTCGAAGCCGCCGAGGCCGAGCGCCTCCACCACCTGCGGCGACGGGATCTCGACGAACACCCCAATCAGCGTGCGGCCGGAGCGGAGATCGAGAGGCTGCGAACGGATCAAACCAGCTGCTCCAGCATGCCGAACAGGTACTCGGCATCGAGCGGGCCGGTGCGCCGCGAGCGCGGATCGAGGAAGCGCCAGTGGCAGCCGTCGCGCTCGACGCAGTAGAAGATCCACTGCTCGTCCATCTCCTCGCGATCCAGCCGCTCCTGGTTGAACCAGCGCACCGCCCCCTGGAGGATGTACGGGATGCGGAACTGCTCGGTCGACGAGGGCGCGTCGGTGGCCTCGTAGGTCAGTTGGACGATGCGGCCGCGCGCCTGCACCTGGAGAATGTTCTTGCCCGGATCGCGGAAGGCCTCCTCGACGAACTCCGCCGGCGCCAGCTCGATCTGGAGCTTGGTCAGCATCGGATTGATCTGCGCCACCGTGTAGCGGCAGAGCGCGTGCAATTCTCGTGCTCCCCGCCGGCGCAGCTCGGCGGACCGATGGGCTTCGTCGATGCGGTGCTGATCGGCTTCGGCCAGCGCGTCCAGGCGCGCCGCCAGCTTGCGGATGCGATCCTGAGGCTTCATGCCGATCATCGTTTAGTCTACCGAGCCGCGCGCGTCAGCGAGCGGTTTCCCCTGTTTCGGCATCCTGCTAGATCTGGTGTTCTGTCACGACCAAGAACTTGATGGCCATGGATCATTTCAGATGAACCCGATCTAGGATTACAAGGCCTTTTCCATCTGCGTTAATCCGCGTTCATCTGCGGCCATATCATTTTTCCTTCTCAAGGTATGGGCCGTTGCTAGCCGGACACCACGCTAGCTCCTCGGCTTCGTAACGTCCACGACGAACTCCTCCATTATGATGCGGTCGTCGGGACGCGCGTCGCGCAGCGCGAAGTCGGCCTCGAAAACGCGGCGGACGGCTCGCTCCAGTTGATCGCCGGAGAAGCGCGAGACCGTCTCCTGGATCTGGCCGGCGCGCGACTGCCACATGGCGACTCCGTGCCGCGAGAAGTGCGACATAATCTGCCCCGCGCCGCGCAGTCCGAGGTCGCGCGCGGCCAGCGACTGCCGGAACTGCGTCGCGAGAAACGTCAGTACCAGCGGCAGGTATTCGCCCTCCCGAACCAGCGTGTCGAGCAGGCCCAGCGCGGCCGCCCGGTCGCCGCGTCCGAGCGCGTTCACCAGCTCGAAGATGTTGGCCGCCCGCGCGCTCGGCACCAGCGCGGCGATATCGGCGGCCGTGATGCGCGCTCCCTCGCCCTGGAACAGCCGGAGCTTTTCGATTTCGAGCGCGATGCGCGAGGCGTCGCCGCCCACCGCCTCCACCAGCAGGTCGAGCTCGGCTTCGCCGGCCGCCAGCCCGGCCTCCTTGGCGAGCCTGCGCGCCAGCCGCGCCGCCGCCTGGTCCGAAAGACGCGCGAACTCCACCACCGCGCTCACCGCCCCGTAGAACTTGCGGACGCGCTCGTTCTTCGCTTTGTCGTCGCCCTCGAACTCGTACTTCCGCGCGTCGAAGACCACCACCACGCCGGGCGTCGGGTCCTTCAGATACGCCGCCAGCGACTCCGCTCCCGCGGCGCCCCCGGACGGTTCGCCGTCGTCGTCGCTCGCCGCCGCGGCCCGGCCCTTGGGAAGCGCCGATTCGGCCGACGCCACCCAGATCAGCCTTCGCGCGGAGAACAGCGAGAGCGAGCGCGCGTCGTCGACCGCCTCGGCCATGGTGCGCGCGTCCAGATCGTGCCGCGCGAAGCCTTCGGCCTGCTCCTCGGGGGCGAGATGCCGGTCGAGCAGCGCGCGGCGGCACTCGTCGCGTTGCCAGGTCTCGGGACCGAGAAAAAGGTACACCGGCGCCGGCGGCGATTTCTGGATCTGCGCGAGGAACTGGTCGGGCGTCATCAGAAGTTCTCGATCACCGCGCTGACGACCGTCCGCGCGACGTCCTGCGCCAGCCGTTCGAGCGCCGCACCGCTCTCCTCGAAATAGGCCACCTGGTCGACGCTGATCTCGTAGCGCTGCCGCGCCTCGATCTGCCGCGCGAAGAGCGCCTTTCCGGAAGCCCGCTCGGTGAGCTTCACCTGGAGCACGATCGTCACCTGCACCACCGTCGACCGGCTCGACACTGGGTCGGAAACCACCGGGTAGGCGAACGAATTCAGAATCGAGCCTTCCAGCACGGCATCGGCCTGCGAGCGGTCGTGGATCACGTCGTACCGCGTGCGCCGCTGGAACTCGCGGCCGATGGAGGCGGGCAGCGCCTCGGTGAGGCGGTATCGCGTGGTGGCGTTGCCGAATGCGGGAATGGCGATCGTCCGCAGCGATTTCGGGAGCAGGTCGGCGCGCCCTGCCACTCGATACCCGCAGGCGTAGGAGAGGAGGAGAAGCGCAACCAGACCGCTCGCTAACGCGCGCGGCTCCGTAACTGAGCCGCGACCGTGAGGGAGCGGATGAGCCCTCATGACTTCGCCACCGCGAGCGTGCGCGCGACCATGAGCGCGTTCTCCGCGGCCAGCCGATGATTGTCGGCCACGATCCAGAACCAGGCCGCGTTCGCGCAATTGCGGTCGGATTCGATGGCACCCACCGTGATGCCGCTCCGCGACGCCACGCCTACGTTCGTGGGCGGCTCCACGTCACGGCCATGCACGTCGATTCCGCCTCCCGCGAGCGCAGCGGCCAGCTCGCCGGCGTCGGCGCGCGACTCCATCTCGACCCACAGCGAAGCGCTGTGCCCGTGAAACACCGGCGCTTGCACCAGGCGCACCGACGGCATCGGAACGCCGCCGCGTCGGGCGAGCAGCGTCGCCAGGTGCTGGTCGAGCCGTAGCTCGAAGGTCTCGATCGGCTCGCGCGCCTCGCTGCCGTAGCGCGCCAGCATGTTGAAGGCGATCTGCGCGTCGAAGACTTCCTGCGGCAGGCTCTGGAACGAGAGCAGTTGCACGGTCTGCTTGTGAATCTCGTCGACGCCGCGCCGGCCGCGCTCGCTGGCGGGCTCGAAGACCGTCGCCACCGCGCGGCGAATGGTATGCCGTTCCGCGAGCCGCGCGAGAAACATCGCCAGCGCGATCGACGCCGGATGCGCGACCACGTGCACGCGCCCGGCCGCGGCGGTCCACGCCGCGCCCTCGGCGAGAGGTGCGCGAATCTGCGCTTCGGGCAGCGCCTCGAGGCCGTGGCTCAGGTCGACCAGCGGCGTCGCCGCGCGCGCCGTGAGATCGTAGGCGCGGCGGCTGGTCTCGGCCGATCCCGCCAGGAAGACGACCGCCGCGCCCGCCAGCGTGTCGGCCTCGAGCGGCGCGATCACGGAGGCCTCGTCGTCCTCGGCGGTGATCACGGCGTCGCCGCCCGAGGCGTGTCCCTTCAAACGATACTCCGGCGCGCCGTCGGCCAGCAGGTCGCGCAGGTCTTTCCCGAGCAGCGTCTCGACGCCGACGATGACGGCCAGCGGCTTCGCCATCGTCAGCCGGCCTGCGTTTCGGGCTGCGCGGGCGGCACCGGGCGCAGCTTACGCTTGACGATTCCGCCGAGGCGAATGAGAATGCCGCTCGAGACGTACGAAGACGCCATGCCGAGCAGCACCGGCTGCGGGTAGTTCCAGATCAGATAAATCAGGCTTCCGAGCAGCACCACGCTGATCGGCGATCGCGGCCGCAGCAGGCTGATCTCCTTGAAGCTGCGATAGCGCCAGCGGCTGACCATCAGGAAGGAGAGCAGGAACAGCGTCGCCAGCCAGGCTACCGCCACCGGCCACCATTCGATGGGCGAGGAATCCGCCGCGAACACCACCGCGGCCACCATGGCGGCGGCGCCCGGAATCGGCAGTCCGACGAAGTATCGCCGGTCGGTGCGCCCCGGATTCTTCGGCAGCGGATTCACCTGCACGTTGAAGCGCGCCAGCCGCGCCGCGCCGCACAGCAGGAACAGGAAACACACGAAGTAGCCGGCGCGCACGACGTGCTCGCGCAGCGGCCCCGCGACGTTGGGGTCGACGAACTGGACGCCCCAGGCGAAGGCCAGCACCGCGGGCGCGAGGCCGAACGTGATGATGTCGGCCAGCGAATCCAGCTCGCGTCCGAAGTCGCTGACGGTGCCCGTGAGCCGCGCGATGTTGCCGTCGAGACCGTCTAGAAAAACGGCGATGCCGATGGCCTTGGCGGCGGCCTCGAAGAAAAGCTGGGGCGACCCGTCGGGCCGCGCCCCGGCGATGACCGCCTCGAGCGATTTCATAATCGAGAGGTACCCGAGAAAGATGTTGCCCGCAGTAAACAGCGCCGGCAGCGCGTAGGCGGCGCGGCGCGGCCGGCGGTCCGGCGATCGCGGATCGATCAGCCGCTCGCGAAGACGCAGGCGGTCGCGGAGCCGAAGCCGCCGCATGGCCCCTCTCATTGGCCCTTCCTCCTGGCGATGACGCTCGCGCCCGCGCGCACGCGCTCGCCCAGGCGCGCCTCGATTTCCCACTCGGGTCCGAATACGACGTCCATGCGCGAGCCGAACTGAATCAATCCGACGCGCTCGCCGATGCGTACCTGGTCGCCCACGCGCTTGTTAAAGACGATGCGGCGCGCCACCAGCCCGGCGATCTGCTTGAAAACTACTCGCGTGCCGTCGCCCTCGACCGCCACCGTGTTCTGCTCGTTGGCCGAAGAGGCCTCCTCGCGCGAAGCGACCAGAAACTGGCCGGGCTTGTAGTCGACGCTCGTGATGCGCCCCGAGATCGGCGTGCGGTTGACGTGCACGTCGAAGACGCTGAGAAAGATGCTGATGCGGCGGCGCCCGCCCTCTTCCTCCTTCACGGCGACCACCTTGCCGTCCGCCGGCGATACGGCGACCGGTCCGGATGGCGCCTGCCGCTCGGGATCGCGGAAAAAGTACAAACAGAACAGGGCCAGAATGTAGAACGGGATTCCCCAGACCGGCCGCGCCAGCCAGGAGATCACCAGTCCGCCGGCGACCAGTCCGGCGGCGTAGTAGATTCCGGTGATGACCATGACGGGCGGGACTCCTCTCGTCTATTCTCGCAAATCCCCCATGGAACCGAGCCGCCTCCGAACCGAGCCGCAACCAGAGGGAGCGGTCCGGCGAGAATCGTCCGCCGATCCCCTAGTCGGGCAGCGCGAAAGCGACCAGCTCATCCGAAGCGCCGTCGTTATACTTGTTCCCGCCGCCGGCGGCGACCACGACGAACTGTCTCTTGGTGCGGCGGCCCAGGTACGTGGCGGGCGTGGCGTGAGCGCTGGCGGCGAGCGTCGT
>CAZEVY010000010.1:15331-26770 GCA_964515555.1 uncultured Solibacteraceae bacterium
TGCGGCGGCCCAGGTACGTGGCGGGCGTGGCGTGAGCGCTGGCGGCGAGCGTCGTTTCCCACAGTAGCGCGCCGCTGTCTTTGTCGAATGCGCGGAAGCGCCGATCGTTGGTCGCGCCGATGAACACCAGACCTCCCGCGGTCACGATCGACCCCCCGAGATTGGGCGCGCCGGTCGCCGGCAGTCCGCGCGCCATCAGTTCGTCGACGACGCCCAGGGTGATCCGCCACCGGAACTCGCCGCGGTCGAGGTCGATGGCGGTGAGGTGGCCCCAGGGCGGCTGCTGGCAGGGGATCTGCTCCGCGGTCCAGAAGCGCGAGTTGGGCGTCCCCGAGCCGCGCGTGCGATACGACACCGTGCGGCCCTCGCGCGGAATCATCCGATACAGCATGCCGACGTCCATCGAATTCACGAACAGCGTGCGGGTCTCCGGGTCGAACGACGCGCCGCCCCAGTTGGCGCCGCCGTTGGTGCCGGGAAACAGCACCGTCGGCTTCAACCCGATGGGCGTGTACAACGCGCCGAACACCGCGCCCTCGGCGATCTTCGCGCAGGCGGCCTTCAGCTCGGGCGTCAGCGTGTTGAGCTCCTCGGCGCGCATGTTCTGGCGCGTGTAAGGCGGCGGCTTGACGGGGACGGGCTGCCGCGGATACGCCTGCTCGCCGGGGACTTCGCTCGCCGGAACGGCGCGCTCCTCGATCTCGAACAGCGGCTTGCCCGTCACGCGATCGAACAAGAACGTGAATCCCTGTTTTGTGATCTGCGCGACTGCCGGAACCAGCCGCCCGCCGCGCCGCACGGCGACCAGTGTCGGCTGCGCGGGCAGATCGTAGTCCCAGATGTTGTGCCGAAGCGTCTGGTAGTGCCAGCGCCGGCGGCCACTGGCGGCGTCGAGCGCGACCACGGAGTCGCCGAACAGGTTGGCGCCGGGCCGGTCGCCGCCGTAGTAATCGTAGGCGGGCGACGTGAGCGGCACGAACACGAGTCCGCGCGCCGGGTCGACGCTCAGCATCGACCAGGCATTGACGCCGCCGCGATCCTTCCATGCGTCGCCTTCCCACGTCTCGTGGCCGAACTCGCCGGGTCGCGGGACGGTGTGGAATCGCCAGACCTCGCGGCCCGAGTGGACATCGAAGGCGCGGATGTCGCCGGCGGCGCCGTGGGGCTCGCCGTCGGAGTTCAGCGATCCGCAGATGACGAGATTCTTATAAACAACGGGCGGCGAAGTCAGCGAGTAGCCCTGCTGCGGAAACTGGTCGGCGACGCCCGCGCGCAAATCGACCGCGCCGTCGGCGCCGAAGGTGCGGACCGGCCTTCCGCTCGCCGCGTCGACCGCGTGCAATCGGCCGTCGAGATCGCCGTAGTAGAGCCGCCGCGCGCGCCCGTCGGTCCAATACGCCGCGCCGCGGTTGATGTAGAGGTTGTGCGGGCGTCGCTTGTCGATCTTCGGATCGAAGGCCCACCGCTCGCGACCCGTCTCGGCGTCGAGCGCGATTAGCCGGCAGAAGGGCGTCGTCACGTAGAGGACGCCGTCGACCACCAGCGGCGTCGCCTCGAAGGCGCTGCGCACCGGGAGCGTCCTGCCGTCGCTCACGTCGCCGGTGTTGTAGCTCCAGGCGACCCGGAGCCTGGCGACGTTGGAGCGGTGGATCTGCTTCAGTTGCGAATGCCTCGCGCCGCCGGCGTCGCCGCCGTAGTGCGGCCACTCCTGTGCGAGCGCGGCCAGCGGCAACAGAATCGCGAGTCGCATGAGTATCAGGTTATCCGACTCTGATATCCTCGGCGTCATGGAACCTGGGGAGCCTGTAGTTCCCGCGGCAGCCGGGGATCGGCCGGCGCCGGTCTCGGGCGGCGAGCGGATATCGTCCATCGACGTGGTGCGCGGCGTGGCCGTGCTCGGCATTCTGGCGATGAACATCGTCGGCTTCGCGTTTCATCCGGCCACCTACGCCGATCCGACCGTGCAGGGCGGCGCCGAGGGGCCGAATCTCTGGATCTACCTGTTCAACGCCGTGATGGTCGACGGCAAGATGCGCGGCATCTTCTCGATGCTGTTCGGCGCGGGCGCGGTGTTGCTGATCACGCGCATCGAGGGGCGCGGCGGCCCAGGCGCCGATGTGCACTATCGCCGGATGCTGTGGCTGATGCTGTTCGGCATCGTGCATGCATTCTTCCTGTGGTGGGGCGAGATTCTCTATCCCTACGCGCTCTACGGCCTGGCGCTCTATCCGCTGCGAAAGCTCTCGCCGCGCGCGCTGCTGATCGCTTCGGGAGTGTTGATCCTCGGCGTATGGGGTTTTTCGGCTGGCTTTGCGTTCAGCCTGAAAGAGACGCGCGACAAGGCCGTCGCCGCCGACGCCGCCGAGAAGAAGGGCCAGAAGCTGACAGCCGAGCAGAAGGAATCTCAGGAGGCCTGGAAGAAGGAGCGCAAGAATCTCAAGCCGGACGCCGAGGATCTGAAGAAGACGGTCGACGGGTTTCGCGGGAACTTCCTGGCGGTGATGAAGGCGCGCGCGCCCATCGTGATGCAGTGGCACTCGATGCCCTTCTGGTTCCCCTTCGCCTGGGACCTGGTCTGCATGATGCTGCTCGGGATGGCGCTGCTCAAACTGGGGGTGTTCTCCGCGGAGCGGTCGACGGCGTTCTACGTCCGGATGGCCGCGCTCGGTTATGCGGTCGGCATCCCGCTGCACATTCTCGGCGTACGGCACATACTCAACAGCAATTTCGACGTAATCGAGCTGCAAATGGGATTCATTCCCTACCAGCCGGCGCGCATCGCGGTCTGTCTGGCGCATGTCGCCGTGGTGATGCTGGTGTGCAAGTCGGGGGCGCTCCGGTGGCTGACACGGTCGCTGGCCGCGGTCGGGCAGATGGCGCTGACGAACTACATCATGCAGTCGGTGGTGTGCTCGACGCTCTTCTACGGGTACGGATTCGGGCTCTTCGCGCGGCTGGAGCGCCACCAGGCCTACTACGTGGTCGGCGCGATCTGGATTTTCCAAATGGTGACGAGTCCCATCTGGCTGCGCTATTTCCGGTTCGGTCCGATGGAGTGGTGCTGGCGTTCGCTGACGTACTGGAAGCGGCAGCCGATGCGCGTTGCACAAGCCGATGCGGCGGGCGAGGCGGCCGCGGCGGTGGCGTAATTGGCCCAGTCGGTCGTCGCCTGCGCGAAACCTCATGCGCTCGGGAAGATCGCCGGCGCGCTGCCAGCCCGACGGTGGGCGCTTTACCGCACAGGCAAGAGGAGCCCCGGTTGGCTGGAGGCCGAGCCGTAACTAACCACGAACGGCAGGTTGCCCGACGACACCCCGTCGGGTACCGTGATGTTGATCTGCACCAGGCCGATGAAGCCCGGCGTCAACCCCGAAAACAGAACCGGCGCGGCGACCCCGCCGATCGTAACCGTCGGGACGATCTTCGACTCCGCCAGCGGTGACGACGGCGCGGGCTGATTCGTCCTCGGCGGGTTGTTCAGGTCCCCCACACCGGTGGCGAACACCACCAGCGTCTCGCCCCGCACCGCGGGCGACTGCGGCGTCACCAGCGAGCCATCGAGGTGCACCAGGATCGGATCGGCGATGGTGGGATGCGTGAACACCGACGGCGCGTAGCTCCGCACCGCGACCCTCCGCGCGACGCTGGGCGCACCGTCGTTCTCCACCACCACGTCCACCTCGCCGTCGAGCGGCGCCGTCGTGGGCACCTGGAAATTCACCAGCCCCGGCGCGACGAAATAGAGCGGCGCCAGCACGCCGTCCACGCGCACGGCCGTCCCAGCCAGTCTCGTCGGCAGCGGAACCGTGGCCGCGACCGTCGTGGCGGGTGCGAGATTGGCGCCGAACGCGGAAGCGATTCCTCCGCGCGCCAGTGCGGGGCGGTAGCTGGCGGCGTCGACCACGCCTCCGGCGTTGATCGCGGGATTTGCACCCACCGGCCCCGCCGCCTCGACTGTGACACTGACTCGCTGGCCGGGTTGGAGCATTAACGGCAGACCTCTTGGAGCGGTCGGAGGGAGGGGTGCAATCGCGCCGGTGACTTCCACCTGTCCCTCCTCCACGCTGATGGTGGTGGATTTCGATACGTTGTCGTACTTCACGGTGAAGATCGTGCCTCGAACCGAGGCGGCGGCAACAGGTGTTTGGATTTGGAAATTGGTATCCACGACCCTTTCCTTCTTGACGGTAGCGTTGATCGCACCGACCGCCAGGTTTACCGCGACGTCCTTTAGCGTTGCACGATCTGTGAAGAAGAGCCGGACTTGGGACAGCTCCCGGATTTCAAAGGTCAATCCGCCTTCGAAGCCCGAGATCACCACACCCGACCCGACCCCGGTAAAGACCTCGTCGTCGAGGCATAATTGCTGTCCAACAACGACTGGCATGAATTCGCCCGCGTTGCGCCGAGAGGCGACTTCGCCGGTGAGACTTTGAATCCGGTACGGGCATGGGTCTCCCTGGCGCAATTCTTCCAAGCGGTAGACCGCGGTCACCTGGAACTCCACGTACGGCGGCGGCAGAGCCGAGTTTCCCGTGAGAGCGCCGGTTCGAAGGGGCGCCGCTGTCCCGACCGCCCGAAACGTGACCAGTCGATCGAAGTTCACGTTCGTGACGTTGCGCGTGCAGGTGTTGGAGACGGTGATCGAGCGCGCACCCTGAAACGCCGACATACTCAAGTCGCTCGACGTCGTGCACACGGCGAACGAATCCCCAAGCGTAACCCCATGGCCATCGGCTCTCGGAACCGTGAAGTCCGCCTTGATGGTGGCCACCGTCACCACCGGCGCGTCGGGCGTAAACCTCCCGCTCGGTGTGCCGGCGTCAGGGACGAAGCTTCCGGGAATCGTGGAAGGAAGCTGGGAGAAAGATTGTTCGGCCACGGTCGTCGCAGTAACTGACGGTTGCAAGGAATCCGCGCAGGTCTTGGTCCCGGTCACCTTCCCGGGAGGCTGTGTCGAGGTCACATCCACGGAGGCGCCCACCCCAGTGCACCTTGTCCTCACCACGACCTCAAAACGATCCAGCACCAACCTGGATCTCGTCGCTTGGGCGGATGCGACGGAGCAGCTTGCCAGAGCAAGCATCATCGACACTATGGGAACCCTCATCGCACCGCCACCGTCAGCCCTTCCTGACTCGCCGCAGACCCCACCGTTACGACGACCGGCACGGCGCCCGAGACGACACCTTCCGGTATTCTCGCATTGATTTGAAACACCCCGGCGACCAGTCCCGGCGCGGCGCCCGCGTACAAAACTTCCGCGGGCGCTCCTCCGATGCGCACCGAGACCGGCAGTCGAGGCTTCGGAAACACGCTACTCGCCAGCCGCCCGTCGACCCCGTCAGGCTCCGTTCGCCCCTCGCCCGTTCCAAACAACACTACGACCGACCCCTTCTCAGCCGGATTCCCCGCCGCATTCACCGACGAATCCTGATTGAGAATCGCCCCCGGCCCCCGGCCACTCGAGTTCGCCGAAAACAGCCCCGGCGCCGACGGCGCCACCTGCAACGTCACCGGGTCCGACCTCCGGCCCTGATACTCCACCACCATCTGCGTCGTCGTGCGTCCCGCGACGGCGTACGGCACGATGACCGACGTCTGTCCCGCCAGCGCGTAGATGATCGGCGCCGGCACGCCGTCGAAGAGCACTCGCGTCTCCCCGACCGTCGTATCGACCAGCCCCTGCGCGTTCAGCCGCAGCCCCGCCAGCGCGGCCGGGCCGATCGTCGTGCCAAAGATGGTAACGATCTGCCCCGCCGCCACGGACCCGCCCAGGAAACTCGCCGCGCTCACGACGCCGGCTGCTGTCGCCGTGGGAACGACTCCGGCTACCGATGTTCCGGCGACCACCAGTTCGACTTGCGGGCGAGTCGGGTCGTTCGAAGCGATCGTCAGCCGTCCCGATT
Source organism: uncultured Solibacteraceae bacterium (assembly GCA_964515555.1). Classification (GTDB taxonomy): domain Bacteria; phylum Acidobacteriota; class Terriglobia; order Bryobacterales; family Bryobacteraceae; genus CAZEVY01. The sequence goes on from CAZEVY010000010.1 coordinate 21,241, forward strand.
GCTCCGTTGCGCCCGCCGCCGTGTGCCTTACGACGACGTTGGCCGTCGCACCCGCGGCGACGTTGACCGGCGCCGCCGGCGACATCACCCGAAACGCGGCGTTGCTCAGAGTCAGCGTGTTGATGGTGAGCTGCGCCAGTCCTTCGTTGGTCACCACGAGCGTGACATCTTTCGTCGACCCCGCCGTCACGTTGCCGAAGTCGAGACGCTGCGCGCTGAGTGCGATACTCGCAACGGTGTTCGCGAAGGCCGCGCCGGTCAGCGCAATCGACTGCTCGCCGATGCGCAGGGTCCCGCGCTGCGCCCCGGCGGCCACCGGCAGAAACGAAATGCTGACCGTCTCCGGCTCGCCCGGCCGCACGAACAGCACCGGAGGCGCATCGGTGGTGAATAGCGCGTTGTCCGGCGGCGTGACCGCGGCTCGCAGCAGCCCCGCGCCGGAGTTGGCGATCGCGATTTCGCGCGTCACCGTCTGCCCGATGGTCGCGTTGCCGAAGTCGACCGCCGTGGGCGCCGCCAGCCGCGCGTCCTGCACTACCTCGACCGGGCCTACCGTCGCCGAGCCGTTGTCGAGACCCGTCGAAGCGACCACGCGGAAATGTACGTTTCTGCCGCCGAGCAGCGTGCCCGTGTCGACCTCGTATTCGGTCGCGGTGAGATCGCTCGCCAGCGGCAGCCAGGTCGCACCGTTATCGGCCGAGTAGTGGACGTTGAAGATGAGCGACTCCCCCGTCGCCGACCAGCGAATCTTGCGCGTGCCAATCCACTGGTCGCCCGCCACAGGCGCGATGATCGAGACCGTCGGCGGCGTGCCGGCTCGCAGCGTCGCCAGGTCGCGTCCGCCTCGACGAAGGACGACGCTCACCGTCCCGGCCGGGTAAGGCGCGGCGACGCCAAAGTATCCGGTGTTGCCGGTCTTCGGGAAGATCGCGTTGAAGCAATAGTCGACCGGGTCGCCGGCAGCGCGCGTGAAGCGCAGGCATGTGTCTCCGTTGGCCTTCGATGGTGGCGGCGCGACTTTGCCGGGACCGCGGAAACCGCGGTCGAGCGTCCCGGCGGAGTTGTCGCGCGCTACCGTGCCGGAGATGACGATCGTTTCGGCATCCTCGCCGGCGGCCCTCACCGAGGCCCCCTGGACCGGGGGTTGCCCCGGACCGAGTTCGTGAAGTTTGTTGAATTCGCCCCCGCTGATCCAGAATTCCGGTGCGAGGTCGTACATCATGGACCCGTCCACTCCCCCGTCCCTTGCCTCGCCTTCGTAACGCGGCTCATTGGGATTAGGCCCACGTCCGGGGACCCAGCTCAGCGCGGCCGGGGGTTCCGATAGTGGCGATGTGGAGTTCGCGTCGTAGTGCGCCAAGCCATAGGAATGCCCAAGGCCATGCAGAGCATTGTCGTTGGCAGGAGTCGAAAGCCAGACCGGTCCAAAGTTCGGATCTCCAAATGTATTGTCGAACACGTCCGCGTTCATCCCGGCAACGTCATAGACCATGCGCTCGATCGGCGGCAGCAGCCCGGGCGTGTGAGTATCGAGGAGATGGAAGGCGTTCAGGAAGTCGCGCACCAGGAGGATGGTCAGCAGTGCGATCAGGCGCTGGTCGCTGGGCGTAACCACGGACTCGTGAACCGTCCGCTGCAGGAACGGAAGTTGAATGAACTTCGACCGCGGCGATGGCCAGAATACGTCGAGGAGCCCAGCTCGCGATCGATTGAACTGGGGGCAAGTAACCGCGCCGGCATCGTTCATCGTACAAACTTTCGCGCGGCCGACGACGAAGGGATCGGGCCATTTGGAAGGTTCGAACGCGAACGTCCTGGTGCTGGTGACGAGGCCTTGCCTGGCCCCGGCGGTGTCGGGAATCCATACTCGCGCTTCCACCGCCAACCCAACCGCTCGCGTCAGGTTGCCGGGAAGTATGAAGTTCAGCGACTGCTGGATTTTCGCCGGATCGGGCTTGGCCGCGGGCGCCGTGGCCGTGGGAGGATTCGGAAACTTCACCAGCGGTTGGCCGTTGATGCGCACCTCGCCGAGGACACCGGTCACGTCGCGGGCATTCGGGCCGGTGCTGCGCGGAAACACGCGCACGATGCTGTCCTTCCCCTGAATCAGTCTCACGCCCATGTCCGGACTCTGCAGCGCCTGCACGATCTGGACGTGGTCGATGGAAAGTTGAGGGGGCTGCTCGAAGCGATACCAGGTCGTCACGACGATGTTGACTCGCGGTGAGTCGATCGACGAGTTCGAGACGTCCAGCGTGGTACGCAGCAGAACCCAGCGGCCGGTCTCTCCAGTGGGAACACCCAGCAGGCCGCTCGTTGACCGGCGGCAGGCCGTCTGCCGGATGGTGAACGTCGTCGTCCTATCGAATAGCTGGAGGATGGGAATTGTCGGACAATTCGCCTGCACGGCGACATTGCCGTCCAGAAACCCGGTCGCCCGCTGGTTGATCGGTGTGGTTCCCACCGTGATGGTGGCGTCGGCCAGCTCGCTTACCGGCTCCGCGTAGGTGAACGAGGCGGGCCCGAGCGTTCCGGTGATCTCGGCGCGCAGCGGCACCGACAGCCGGTCGATGCGGATGCTGGAGCCGCTATTACAGTTGGTGTCTGGTATCTGAGGGTTGGGCCCAGCGTTGGTAAACACCCCTCCGTTCGCCCGCAAGACAATCCTGGGAAACGGTCGCAAGCCGCCGCCGCAGGAGCGGTCGATACTCACTTCGTGGAACTGAAGCGTCCCCTTGTCCTGCGCGTGCGTGAGAGGCACCGCGGGAAGCATCGCCAGCAGAAGGACACATGGGCTGCGACGACTCCTGGTCATCGAATGACTTTCCGGTTTGCAGACGTCACAAATTCATGCCCCCCGCCCTGCGCCTCCCCGGCCCCGGCGGCGTAAACTGGAGGCGTAGTCAACTGGCGGAAGTCTAGCAGCGAGTCGGTGTTATCGTACTGACGACGATCCGCAATTTTTCCGCAACCGGTCAAAGAGTAACGTTTGAGTACGCCCACTCTCTACCGTTTTGGCGATTTCGAACTGGACCGCGCTCGCCGATGCCTCAGGCGGGGACACGACGAGATCCACCTCCGGCCCAAGGTGTTCGACGTGCTCCTCCGCCTTATCCACCACCGCGACAGAGTGGTCGGCATCCAGGAGCTCGTCACGGAAGTGTGGAAAGACACCGCGGTGACCGACGATGTCGTCTACCGCTGCGTGATCGACATCCGGACCGCCCTGAACGACGATCGCAAGCAGCCGCAGTATATAAAGACCATCCCCAAGACCGGTTATCGCTTCGTCGCGCCGGTTGAGGAGGCTTCCGTAAACGGCGGCCGGGCGCTCACGCCACCGGAGATCGCCGCACCGCGGCCCGCCGCTCCATCCTCGCGCCGATGGATTTGGGTGGCCGGCATTCTGATCGGCTCGGTCGCCGCGTTGCTGATTCAGCGGAAGTTCTCCACGCCCACGCCCGCCGCGACGCTCGACGAAGCGGCCTGGTGGCGGCTCGATGAGGGTTCGGGCCGTCGCGCCGGGGATGCTTCGAAAGGCGGCCTGCATGCCGCGATCGCCGGCGAGGCCACCTGGATCGACGGGAAGATCGGAAAGGCGATCCGATTCGACGGGAAAGGCCAGGTCGAGGGACAGGACAGTGAGCGGCGCCTTCCGCGTGGCGCGCTGCCCCGGACCATGACGGCCTGGGTCCGGACTTCCACTTCAGCGGCGGACGAAACCAATATTCTGCGGTATGGTCAGCCCGGCTGGCCCGACGCACGCTTCATTCACCTCTATTTGGCGCGAACCGGACACGCGGGCTTCGGATTCGGCTTCGTGGACGGAATCGTCCGAAGCACGACGCGGGTGGCCGACAGTCAATGGCATTTCGTCGCGGGCGTCTACGAAGGTGAACGGACAAACGCCATGCACATTTATGTCGATGGCGTTCGCGAAGCCTCCCGGAACCTTCCGCGCCGCCCAACACGAACGACCATCCCCAATGGACCATGGGCGGCGGGCTGGCGAGCCACACCCGGTATCCAGGCGATCTCGACGACGTTCGTGTCTTCCCGCACGCCCTGCATCCCATCCAAGTCCAGGCGCTCCACCGATGCTCGTCCGGGGTGACCGATATCGTCCTGCCGAACGGCCGTCCGGGCTATTTTCTCCCCATCTGGCGCCGGGACTTCGACGGTACGGCCGTGGAGATTTCGTCCGGTTCCGTCCGCCACACCAGGAACGACTTCGCGGGGATCCAGTTCGCCGCGGCCGACGGCGACTGCGCGATCTCCAGGGTTCGCGGCGCCAACGTCGGCCAGGACATAACCATCTCCGCCGAGGTTCTCGTCCCGAAGGCCGAGGACTCGCTCACCATCGCAGGCCCATACTTCCGCAGCCGGTCGGCGGCCCCGGCCGATGGACTGATCGGCGGCGCCTCGGCCGGCTATTGGCTCCAGCTCGACTCCGAGGGCGCGCTGACCGTGCTCCGGCTGAATCCTCACGAGGTGATCGCTCGATCCCCTCGCGTGGAGACCTTCGATTCGCTGGCCTTTCATCGCATCGAGGCGGCCGTGAGAGGCGCCGAAGCGGAGGTCGCCGTGGACGGGCGGCGGATCGTCTTCGATCAGGCAGGTAAGAGGACGCCGCTTGTCGCCCTGTCACCGCTTTGGGAGGGTCCGCCGGCGATCGGTAGCAACGACGGCTCGGCGGGCATTGCGTTCACGGCCACTCCGCGATTCCGGACGGGCGGGCAGGAGTCGCGCAATATCGTGGTTTCGGCCTGGCGCCCACTCACCGAATCGCCACGCCGGCGGTGAAGCGCTCGCTGACGCGCGGGGCTCTGTGCCGCGACCGTGAAACAACTACCAGCCCGACGGCTTACCCTGGTTCTGCTCGTCGAGCCACTTCTTCAGCGGCGCGAAGTAGTCGAGCATCGCCGTCGCGTCCATCTGGCGCGACCCGGTGAGGGCCGCCAGCGCCTCCGGCCACGGCTTGCTCATCCCCAGCGCCAGCATCGACTCCAGCTTCCTGCCCGCATCCTTGCTCCCGTACACCGAGCAGCGGTGCAGGGGCCCCGTGCAGCCGGCCGACTGCGCCATCGCGCGGTGAAACTGGAACTGGAGAATATGCGCCAGGAAATAGCGCGTGTAGGGAACGTTGGCGGGGACGTGGTACTTCGCGCCCGGATCGAAATCATCCTCCGTGCGCGCCACCGCCGGCGCGACCCCCTGGTACTTCCGCCGCAGGTCCCACCACGTCGCGTTGTACTTCTCCGGCGCGATCTCGCCGTTGAACACCTTCCACCGCCACTGGTCGATCACCAGCCCGAACGGCAGAAACGCGACCTTCTCCAGAGCGCGCGCCAGCAGCAGGCCGACGTCTTTCGAGGGATCGGGCGCGCGATCGAGCAGGCCCAGTTTCACAAGATACTCGGGCGTCACCGAGAGCGCGATGGTGTCGCCGACCGCCTCGTGGAAGCCGTCGTTGGCGCTGTCGCGGAACAGGAAGCTCTGCCTGTTATACGCTCGCGGGTAGAAATTGTGA
>CAZEVY010000010.1:26780-46366 GCA_964515555.1 uncultured Solibacteraceae bacterium
CACGTCGATGCACATCTTGATGCGCAGGTCGTTGTCGTTGTCGATGTCCCAGGCCGAGGCGTGGCAGACCACCTCGCGGTCGCGCGGCTTGACGAACATCGAGCGGTCCCAGAAGGTTTTCGGCAGCGGCGCGAAGCCGAGCGAAGTGAAGAAGCGCTCGCCGTAGCGAACCATCTCGCGCTCGTCGATCTTGCGCGCCTTGAGAATCGCGGTGAGGTCGTAGCCGGGATCGGCGGCGCCTGGCGAGATCAGCGGATAGACGTTCTCCCAGCTCTGCGCCCACATGTTGCCGAGCAGGTGCGCCGGGATCGGTCCAGATGCCGGCACGGCGTCGCCGTACTTCTCGCGGAGTTTCCAGCGCACGTAGGAGTGCAGCGATTCATAAAGCGGCCGTACCTGCGTCCAGAGCCGATCGAGCTCGCGGGCGAACTCCTCGGGCGCCAGGTCGTACTTCGACCGCCACATCGCGCCGGTGTCGGCGAAGCCCAGCTCCCGCGCGCCTTTATTCGAGAGCTCGACGAAGCGGCGATAGTCCTTCCGCATGGCGCGCCCGACGCCGTGCCAGCCGCGCCAGACATCGAGCAGCTCCGCCGGCGTGCGGTTGTTGGCGAGGATGCGCGTGATCTCCTGCAAGTCGAGGCACTGTCCGGCGGAGCGGCAGTACTGGCCCTTGCCGTAGGCGCTTTCGAGCGCGGTGGCGAGCTTCGTCACTTCGGCGCTCTCGGCCGGATTGGCCGGCGCCGCCAGCGTCAGCCCCACCTTGAGGAGCTTCATCTTGCGGGCTTCCTCCGGCGGAAGCTTCAAGACGTCGAAGCGCGTCGACCGCTTGGCGTACTCGACGCCGGCGTTGATCAGCCGCTCGCTGGTCTGCGCCGCCAGCGCCTCGGTGTCGTCGGTGATGTAGGTCGATTGGATCCAGGAGGCGCGGCCGCTCTCGTTGGCGAGCGAGAGCAGCCGTTCCTCGGCTTCCTTGAGAAACGCCCGCGCCTCGGCGAGCGTCGGCGGTTTCGGGGTCTGCGCCCCTGCCGCGAGCGCGGCCGCGAAAAACGATACGCCGAGCCGCATGAGACCTGCCGATCGTATCCGAGCCGCGACCAAAGGGAGCGGTAGTCCGGGCATGGGCGACTTCACCGCCTCCCCTAGTTCTTATCGGTCTTGATCTTGTCGCGCAGCTCGCGCAGCACGGCCTTGCGGCTGAGCTTGATCTTGTTGCCTTCGAGCGCCAGCACTTTCACCTGGATCTGGTCGCCCTCCTTGAGCTCGTCCTTGACGGTGCGCACGCGCTGCTCGGAGATCTCGCTGATGTGCAGCAGCCCGTCGGTGCCGGGGAAAATCTCGACGAAAGCGCCGAAATCGACGATCCGCACCACCTTGCCGAGATAGATCTTGCCGATCTCGGCCACCGCTCCGATGTCGCCCACCATCTTGAGCGCTTTCTTGGCCGACTCGCCGTCGGCGGCGAAGATGTTCACCGTGCCGTCGTCGCTCACGTCGATCTTCACGCCCGTCGAATCCGTGATGCTGCGGATCATCTTGCCGCCCGGTCCGATCAGCTCGCGGATCTTGTCGACCGGAATCATGATCGTGTAAATGCGCGGCGCATAGGGCGACATCTCGGCGCGCGGCTTGTCGATCACCGCCGTCATCTTGTCGAGGATGAAGAGCCGCGCCTGCCGGGCCTGCTCCATCGCCTCCTTCATGATCGCCGTGGTGATGTTCGGCACTTTGATGTCCATCTGAAGCGCGGTGATGCCGTCCTTGGTGCCGGCCACCTTGAAGTCCATGTCGCCGTAGTGATCCTCGGCGCCGGCGATGTCGGTCAGGATGGCGTACTTGTCGCCCTCCTTCACCAGCCCCATCGCGATGCCCGCCACCGGCGCGGCGATCGGCACGCCCGCGTCCATCAGACTCAGCGTCGCCCCGCACACCGAGGCCATCGAGCTCGAACCGTTCGATTCGAGAATGTCGCTCACCACGCGCAGCGTGTAGGGGAACGTCTTGTCGTCGGGCAGCACCGCCGAGAGCGCCCGCTCGGCGAGCACGCCGTGGCCGATCTCGCGGCGTCCCGCCCCGCGCAGGAACGAAACCTCGCCCACGCTGAACGGCGGGAAGTTGTAATGCAGCATGAATTTCTTGGAAGTCACCGAGGCGTCCAGCAGCTCGATGCGCTGCTCGTCGTCCTTGGTGCCGAGCGTTACCGTGACCAGCGCCTGCGTCTCGCCCCGGGTGAACAGCGCCGAGCCGTGCGTCCGCGGCAGGTAGCCCACTCCGATGTCGATCGCGCGGATCTCGTCGAAAGCGCGCCCGTCCGGACGCCGCCGCTTGTTGAGCATCTCGTCGCGGAAGATCCGCTCCTTGAGCGCGTCGAACAGCTTCGCGGCCTCGGCCTTGCGCTCGTCGGCGACCGGCTCCAGCGCCTTCTTCTTCACCGCGCTGACGCGATGGTAGCTTTCGGCCTTGGGATACTTTTTCGTGTCGAGCGCATCGGAGAGCTCCGCCTGGGTGGTCGCGATCTGCGCGGCCAGCTCCTCGTCGGTCGCCGCGGGCGTGTAGACGCGCTTCGGCTTGCCGGCGGCCGCCACCAGCTTCTTGATCCCGCCGATAATCGTGCGGCAGCACTCGTGCCCGAACTCGATCGTTTCCAGGACTCGCGATTCGACGACGCCCTTGCCGCCCGCCTCCACCATCACGATGCCGCCCTCGGTGCCGGCCACGATGATCGAGAAGTCGGCTTCCTTGGTCTCCTCATAGCTCGGATTGGCGATGAACCGGTCGCCGATGCGGCCCACGCGAACGCCGGCGAGCAGGCTGTGGAACGGAATGTCGGAGATGGCCAGCGCCGCGCCGGCCCCGATGAGCGCCAGCGGCGCGGGATCGTATTCCGGATCGGCCGAGATCACCAGCGCGATGACCTGAGTCTCGCAGGTGAAGCCTTCGGGAAACAGCGGACGGATCGGCCGGTCGATCAGCCGGCTGGTGAGGACTTCCTTTTCGGTGGGCCGCCCTTCGCGCTTGATGAAGCCGCCGGGGTAACGCCCCGCCGCGTACGTGTACTCGCGATAGTCGCAAGTGAGCGGAAAGAACGCCGCTCCCGGTTTGGGATCCTCGTTGGCGCAGGCGGTGACCAGCACCACCGAACCTCCGTAGCGGACCAGAACGGCGCCGTGCGCCTGCCTGGCCACGCGACCGGTTTCAAGGGTGATCTGCTTACCGTGCAGATCGATTTCAACGGTATGTGTCATGTGTGAATTCTCCTGTGGGCGCCCGCGCTCGACATCGCGCGCGGCGCGATCAGGATTCCTGGGATTGTGGAAATTGGGGTGTGAGCCGGGCGGGATCTCATCGCAACATTCGGAGTCCGCTTCGCCTCTGGCGGGCCATAGGCAGCCCGCTCGCGATATTCCGGGTTCTAGTGACGAATCCCGAGCTTCTCGACGACGGATTTGTAATCCCGCGGGCGGGTACGCTTCAGGTAGGTAAGCAGCTTCCTCCGGCGCGCGACCATGGTGAGCAGCCCACGGCGGGACTGGTGGTCCTTCGCATTGATCTTGAAATGCTCGGTGAGCATCGCAATGCGGCGGCTCAGAACGGCTACCTGAACCTCTGGCGATCCAACGTCTTGCTTGTTGATCCGGTAGGTCCGGATGATCTGCTGCTTTTCTTCCTTCGCCAGCGGCATTCTCGCTTACGGACTCCTCTTCTTCCTTATCCTTCGTTATCCTTCCCGGACAGGATAGCACAAAAGGTGCGTATGGGGCACGCAACCGGGGCCAAGCAACCCAGGCGGAGGCCCCACTCCTACCGCAGCTTCGAGAAATCCCTGCGCATCTGCTCGACCAGCTTGCGCGCGAGCGACCGCGAGCCTCCCGACCAGGACCATCCGTCGGCCTTCGAATCCGCCCATACAACCTCGGACGACTTCCGGTGCACCAGCGAGATGGCCGCCGATTTGCGGGTGCCCGCGATCCCGGCGCTCGCCTCCGGCAGCGCCTGCGGCACGCTCTCCGTCTCGACGCTGGTGCTCGACGGTACCAGCGCACTCCCGGTCGACTTGACCTCGGTCCGGCTGTCGACCCGGCCGAAGCGCGCCACGCAGTCGGCCTTCTCCTGTTCGGCCACCACCCGCAGCGCGCCCCACTTATGCAGCTCGACGCCGATGAACTCGTCGAGCGACTCCGGCATGCGCTGCAGGAACACCGACCGGCAGTCCTTCAGAGACTCCGCGCCCGCGAGCGCGGAAACCGCGATCAGCAGAAACAGTCTGGACATCATCGCCGCCCTCCCTCGCCAGCGTGAGACGCGGGGCGGCGGCGGTGGGTTGCGGGGAGTAGACCGCGGCGGAGTCGGGCCTGGAAGGCCGCCCTGCCGTTTGATATCCTTCCGCCAGGGAGGTGCGCGACATGCGCTTGATTCTGGGAATCGTGCTGACTTTGGCGGCGGCGCCGCTGATGGGGCAGCGGCCGTCCGAGCGCGGCTCGGCGCGGCTGATCAAGGAGATTCGCCACGAAATCCTCACGCTGCCCTACTACGACGTCTTCGACTGGGTGACATTCCAGCTCGACGGCTACAAGGTAACGCTCAACGGCTCGGTCAGCCGCCCGACGCTCAGGAGCGACATCGAGCGGGTGGTCAAGGGAATCGAAGGCGTGGAAGGCGTGGCCAACAACATCGAGGTACTGCCGCTCTCGCCCAACGATGACCGGCTGCGTGTGGCGGTCTATCGCGCCGTCTACGGCCACACCGCCTTGCAGCGCTACGGCATGCGCGCACAGCAGCCCATACACATCATCGTCAGGAACGGCAATGTCGCGCTGGAAGGCGTGATCGCGACCGAAAGCGAGAAGAACATCGCCGGCATTCAGGCCAAGACCGTCAGCGGCGTCTTCGACGTGAAGAACAACCTGGCCGTCGAGAAGGCGTCCAAATAGCGCGCTACTGACCCATCCCCAGATCCGAGAGGATTTTCGGCGACGCCTCGTCCATCGCCAGAAGCTGGTGGCAGGCGTTGCAGTCCTGGCCGATCGTCTTTCCGCCGGCGCTCGTGTGCTCGCCGTCGTGGCATCGGAAGCAGCCCGGGAAATCCGTGTGTCCGATGTTGTTCGGATACGTCCCCCAAGCCACCCGCATGTGCGGAAACACGTTGCGATTGTAGATCGCCGCGACGCGCTCGCCGGCCCGCCGGACCTCGCCGGACTTTTCCTTCGCGGCCTCGGGATGCGACTTCGCGTAGTAGGCCGCCAGAAGCTCCGGTATCCGCCGGGTGGCTTCGTCGTTCGACGCGAAGTTCGTCTTGAGGATTTCCAGGCCGGTCTTCTTGACGAAGGGCAGCGGCGGCAGCGAGCCGTCGCTCAGCGCCTGGTCGAGGGCGCGCTCGGGCGCCTCGAAGGTGTGCGTGGGCCGATTGTGGCAGTCCATGCAGTCCATCAGGCGCGCCTCCAGGCCCGCCGTCGACTCCGCGGTCGCCCCTTTGGCGAGGAAGATCTCCGACTTGCCGCCGCGCGTGACCTCGACCCACGGAATCTTCTGGCGCTGCGCGTCCGCGGCGCGGTAGCGGATGGCGACCCCGCCGCCCAGGTGCGCGCCGTGGATGCCGGGTCCGGCGGCGCCCGGTCCGATCCGCATCAGCAGCACGGTCTTCGACGGCGTATTCTTCTCGTCGTCGGCGTGCTTGGTGATGACGCGTAGCCGGTCGGCGCCGTACTTCTGCGGCCAGTGGCAGGATTCGCAGGTCTCGCGCGCCGGACGCAGGTTCGCGACCGGCGTCGGAATCGGGCGCGGATAGAGATCGAGTGAGACCGCGATGACCTGCCAGGTCCCCGAAAGCTTGCTGCGGACGAACCAGGAAGCGCCCGGCCCGATGTGACACTTCACGCACTCCACGCGCGAGTGCGGCGAGTTCTGGTAGGCCGCGAACTCCGGCTGCATCACCTGGTGGCAGGCCTGCCCGCAGAAGCTGACGCTGTCCATGTAGGTCACGGCGCGATAGGTGAACTGGCTGCCGAGGAGGATGTTGGCGAAGGTCGTCACGCCGACGAACACCGCCAGCCGCCGCAGCTTCGGGTTCGTGAAATCGAGCGGGGGCAGGACCTGCGGAAGGCCCTGACGCCGGCGCTTCAGCACGATGCCGACAGGAATCAACACCAGGCCGCCGAAGAACCCCCCGGGGAGAATCAGGAACGAGAGAATCCCCAGATAGGGGTGAACCGCGTCGCCCTCCCAGGTCGCCGGCAGCAGAAACAGCCAGAGGACCGTCGCCGTCGTTACCAGGCCGACGCCGATCATGCTGAGCCAGTTGTTCGACAGATACACAACCGGGGCGATCCAGTTACGCATGCTTGTCATCGGTCTCCTCGATGGCGGATGTGGCGGCGCTCTCCGGCGCGGGGGCCGTCCGCGGGGACTCCACCGGGCGGCGGCGCACGGTGCGGCCGGTGAGCCAGGCGGTGTCCATCGGATACACGTCGGGGTCGAAGATCACGCTGTAAAGGTGCCACACGGCGATGGCCAGCGTCGCCAGCACGGCCTCGTAGAAATGCACCGTGGTGGCGAAGTCGAGCCACGTCTTGGGAAGCAGCCGCAGCATGAGATTGTTGCCCCATAGCATCACGCCCGTGAGCGCCATCACCATGGTCCCCCAAACGACGGCCCAATACTCGGTCTTCTCGATATAGCTGTGATGCGCCAGCCGGGGCCGCTCGCGCCGCAGCCCGAGATTCCAGCCGAAGCCCCGCAGGGCCTCGCCGATATCGCTCCGCCGCGGGATCAGGCCGAGCCAGTGCTCGCGGAGGTCGCGCCGCATGGCGAGCAGCGCAATGTGCAGCGCCGCGACCGCGATCATCGACACGCCCGCGGCGCGATGCAGTACGCCGCGGACGGGCCACGACCCTTCCAGCCGCACCAGCGGCAGCGCCCACCAGCTCTCCGGGTACTTCAGCGCGAACCCTGTCCACACCAGCATCGTGAAGGAGACGACCAGCGCCAGGTGCTGCGCGCGCTCCCAGGGATACATGCGGATCTCGGCGGCGGGCGCCGTTTCGACGGTCACCGGACGCAGGCGCAGCGCGCGCAGCTTGCGGATCCAGTCGCCGCCATGGTGCAGGAGCATCAGGCCGATCGTTAAGGGAATGACCAGCAGGTAGAACTGCCGGGCTAGGCGCACTCCCGCCGGCTCGGCGCCGCCGTCGGCCAGGTGAATCGTGCCGAGGCGGAAGCGGCGGCCGGCCCCGGGATGGCATTGGCCGCAGGTCGCGGCGAGGTTTTCGGGGTGGATCTTCGATTTCCTGTCGCTCGACGGGAGAATATCGTGAAATCCGTGGCAGGAGGCGCAGTTGGCAACCGATTGCGACCCGGTCTTCGCCGCCAGCCCGTGAAACGACGCGTCGAAGCTGGTCAGCCGGTCGCCGGGCAGGCCGAGGCGGCGCGAGAGGCGCACATCCGCATGGCAGCGGGCGCAGGTCTCGCGGATATGGCTGGGATGGACGCTCGAGGATTTTTCCCCGTGCCGCTGAATGGAGTGCTCGCCGTGGCAGTCGGTGCAGACCGGCGCTTCCGGGATGCCGCGGGCGGCGGCGCGTCCGTGGACGCTCTCCTGGAAGTGCCGCGCCGGCTCGTCATGGCAGCGGCCGCAGGCCGCCGGAACGGCCTGGCGGAAACCCGCCGTACGCGCGCTGACGATCTCGTGCGCCGCCCCGTGGCAGGTGGCGCAATCGGGCGCGGCCTCGTTGCCCGACTTCAGCTCTCGCCCGTGAACGCTGCGCGCGTGCTCGCCCGCCTGGGTGGCGTGACAGGTGGCGCACACCGGCTTGGGGGCGTCGGGCGGATGCGGGTAACTCTCGCGTTTCGCGTGACAGTCGGCGCACTTCACCGCGGCGTGCGCCGACGCCTTCACCTTGGCGTCATGGTCGTGGCAGGATGTGCAGGCGGCCGGCTCGTCTTGCGCACGAGTAACGGCCGCGCCGAGCGCCAGCGCCGCGACCGCGAGGACCGCGCGGGGAACGCGCATTACCGGATGGCGGCCGGCGGGGCGTTTCTTTCAATCCAGCTCAGGTAAACGTAACCCGTCGCGAGCGCCAGTCCATAGACTAGCGCAATCGCCGTGAGGATTTGGCCCCAGCGGTCGATCCAGTCCAGCTTCCGAGCCAGCGCCTCCTGCTGGGCGATCATCGCCACTTCGCGCTCGCTGACGTGCAACGAATCGTCCTCGTGGGCCGACACCAGCTTACGGTAGCCGGCCAGTCCGATCACGACGGCCGCCAGCGCGGCCCAGACCACGATCCAGGGCACTAGGTTCATGGCGCCTCCTCTCCGTTCAGGCCTTCATTCGAACTTCCACCACTGCGGCCGGCCGCAGCGGCCGGCGATCGAAGGTCTTTCCCGTCGCCTCCTCGATGGCGTCGACGACCAGGATGAGATACGCGTCCAGAGAGCACTGCACATCGTGCCTCGTCTCGCAGGTCCCGTCGGCGGCCTGCTCGGCGCAGACCGAGCAGACGTCGCGGCGGATGGCCTCGATGTAGTCGCGCACATCGTCGCTCGATGTCGATTGAATCGCCCGCGCCACCTGCGGGAACAGGCGGAACAGCGCGCAGGTCTCGGGCTGCTCGCGTCCGCACTCGCCTTCCGTGGTGCGGTCCGTGCAGACCGCGCAGATGCGCTCGCGGACCACTCGCTCCAGTTCGTCCAGTGTTTTTGGCATCGTCAGCTCCTCTTGGCCGGATCGCTCCGCTCGCGCGAACCGCGCCCCGTACAGCGCCGCGGCGCGTGCTCCGGTCGCTCCCAAGTCCCATGAACCCCGGGCGCCGCGGATGCGCTGTCCGCCGGTTCATTCAAGTTTGGAGTCCGCATGGTCGTCGAAAGGACTGCCAGCAGCGCCGTGCTGGGCGGCTCCCGTTCCAGCACGACCGAACTTACGCCGGCCTCCCAGGCTTCGGACATCTGGCCCGGCTCGTTGCGCGCGATCAGAACCACCCGCTCCGGCCGCGGAATCGGCGCCGACATCTGGCGCAAGTGTTCAGAGTCGAGGACAACGACTCCGTCCTGTGTCAGATCCGGTTGGTCGACCGTGACCACCTGCCAGCCCCCGCTGCGCGCGATCAGCTCCTTCAGCGCCTGCCGGTAGGCGGTGTTGGCCATAGCAATCTGCACCGTATCCATGACTCACGCCCTATCCACGCCTCACGCCCTTCGTTCCCGCGCGGACTACTTCTTCTCAGCCTTGTAGCCTTCCAGCGACTTGTGCTTTTCGTAGTACTTGCCGGCCTCGTTGAGTTCCTTCGACGTGGCTGTCACGTGGCAGACCGCGCAAGCTTTCTTTTCCTTCTTGGTGTATTCGACCTTGCCGAACGACAGCGTGGCGTTCACCATGACGCCGCTCCAAAGTATGAGTGCCGGGAGTACGTATCTTAGTAAGCTCTTCATGACGCCTCCAATCCTGGGTGGTGCAATTCTCCGGCCATTAGGCAGTGTGGGAGAGTCGCACTGTTTCACGGAAACAGGCGTCGAGTCGGGCTTCGCGCGATGGGCGCGAGGGTGCGCGCCGGCAGAAAGCGGGGGTTTTCGCCCACCGGCGTGGGCGACCGCTCAGTGTGGAATAACCCGACAGACGTGGTCGAGCGCCCGGCTCTCCTGCTCGGCATAGGCGCGGTTGCGGCGGGCCAGCTCCTCGAAATCCACCTGGTGGGCGTCGAACTCCGGTCCGTCCACGCAGGCGAACTGCACCTTGCCGCCGACCGTCACGCGGCATCCGCCGCACATCCCCGTGCCGTCGACCATGATCGGATTGAGGCTCGCCAGCGTCCGCACCCCCCAGGATCGGGTGACTTCGGCGCAAGCGCGCATCATGGCGACCGGACCGATGACGTGCGCCATCGCCGGCGGCTCCTCCGAGCGCGCGCGCCACCAGTGCATCAGGTCCACCACGGTGCCGCGCAATCCCGCCGAGCCGTCGTCGGTCGACCAGTGGACCTCGTCGCAGGCTTCCTCCAGCTCCTCGCCGAGAATGCGATGCTCCGCCGAACGCGCCCCGCACAGCGCCGTCACGCGATTGCCCGCCTCCCTCAGAGCGCGCGCGACCGGCAGCAGCTCCGCCACGCCGACCCCGCCGCCGATGCAAACCACGCGCCCGGCTCGCTCGATCGCGGCGGGCTGTCCCAACGGTCCCAGCACGTCGGCGAAGGCGTCGCCGGCCTTCAGGCAGCCGATCTCGCGCGTCGTCGCCCCGGCCTCCTGCACCACGAGATGGATCAAGCCGCTCTCCGGCTCGCCGCCGACCAGGGTCAGCGGAATCCGCTCGCTCTCGGACCCCGGCCGGACGATCACGAACTGGCCCGGCTTCCATCGCGCGGCCACCAGGGGCGCGCGCACCAGCATCGACACCACCGCCGGTGCAAGCCGCCGCACGCCCGCGATGCGGAAGTCGGAGGCGGGGAAAGCCGCCGGGACGGGACGCTCCGGCGCGGGCGTTTCCGATAGCGCCCGGTCGATGGCCTCGGCCGCGGCACGCCCGTCGCGCAGTGCGAGGATGACGGTCGATCCGCCGCGCACGACGTCGCCTCCGGCGAACACGCGAGGCATGCTCGTGCGGCCGGCGTCGTCGGCCAGGATCTTGCCGTGCCGCGTGGCGATCTGCGCGGTGGCGCGCTGCACGGTCGGATTGGGGCTTTGGCCGATGGCGGCCACCACCGTGTCGGCGGGGATGCGGAACTCGGAACCGGGAATCGGCTCCGGCGCGGGACGGCCCGAAGCGTCCGGCTCGCCCAGCTGCATGCGGATGCATTCCATCTCGCACACCTGGCCGCTCGCATCGCCGATGAGCCGCGTCGGCGCCGCCAGAAACTCGAAGCGGACGCCTTCCTCCCCCGCGTGTTCGATCTCCTCGGCGCGCGCCCGCATTTCGGCCCGGCCGCGGCGGAACAGCACCGTCGTTTCACTGCCGAAGCGGCGCGCCCAGCGCGCGGCGTCCATGGCGGAGTTGCCGCCTCCGACCACCACCGTCCGCGCGCCCGCGCGCACCGGCGTCGCCGAGAAGGGAAACTCCCAGGCCCGCATCAGGTTGATGCGCGTCAGGAACTCGTTGGCCGTGTAGACGCCGGTCAGGTTCTCGCCGGGAATGTGCATCATGTGCGGCAGGCCCGCGCCCGTTCCCACGAAGACGGCGTCGAAGCCGCGCGACAGCAGCTCCTCGATCGTCCCCGTGCGGCCCACGATGAAATCGGTCCGGAACTCGACGCCCAGCGCGCGCAGTCTGCCGATCTCTTCCCCCACCACCTCGCGCGGCAGCCGGAACGCCGGGATTCCGTAGGCCAGCACCCCGCCCAACTCGTGCAGCGCCTCGAACACCGTCACCTGGTAGCCCTTGTGCGCCAGTTCCGAGGCCGCCATGAGCGACGAAGGCCCACTCCCCACCAGCGCCACGCGGCGGCCGTTCGGCTCGGGTCGCGCGCCGGGAGCCCGCCGGGCCGAGTAGTCGGCGGCGAAGCGCTCCAGCGATCCGATGGCGACCGGCTCCAGCTTCCGGCCGAGCACGCAGGCCTTCTCGCAGTAAATCTCGTGCTGGCAAACGCGGCCGCAGATGCCGGGGAAGGGATTGGTCTCGAGAATCCGCGCGCCCGCGCCCTCGAAATCGCCCGCGCCGATGGCGGCGATGAAGCCCGGGATGTCGGTGTGGACCGGACAGGCCGACGTGCACCGCGGATCTCGGCAGATGAGACACCGGCCGGCTTCTGCCACCGCCTGCTCGGCACTGAAGCCCAGCGCCACCTCGTCGCTGGTACCCTGCCGTGCCGCCGCGTCCAGCAATGGCAGCGTCTGCCGTGGATGTCTGGGGTTCCTCCTCGGCTTGGCGGACTCCATAACCATTCGCACACCCCTCCCGTTGGGTCAACAGACCCTGCCGGCGCGTCCACGAAGGCGCGCTCACCGGAGAGAAGGCAACCGGATTGCCAAAGCGAGGAGCGGCGGGTGGACGATTACTCGCCGACCAGCCGGATCAGATTGATTTCCAGGGCGCGGGCCCGGAAGCCGTACGGCCCCGGCCGGCCCTTCCAGGCGATCCTGCCCGTCGCGTCGATCAGATACAGCCGGTCGGGCCAGGCCGTATAGGCCTGCGACGTGGCATTGTCGAACGAATCGACCGCCGATGGAAAGTCGATCGTGAGGGACCGCACGCTGTTGCGGGCCGCCGCCAGCCGGTCAGCCATGCTCTTGTGGGCCGGGAGGAGGACGCCGTCTTCTTCGTTGTCGTCGACCTGCCAGCCGTCGGAGGTGTGGCCTTCGTCCAGGTAGATCAGCAGGAAGGTCGCCCGGTCTTTGAAGCGAACGTGCAGCTTGTTGAGATTCGGCGCCTCCCGGCGGAAGCTGGGAACGGTGTGGCTGCCGAAGATCAGCGCCACGGGTCGGCCTTGAAGCGAGGACAACCGCACGCGAGTGGCGCCGTCGGTCGTTAACAAGTCGAAATCCGGCGCCGGGTCGCCGCGATTCAGCGCGCCGGCGCGGGCCGACAGCCACAGCCGGGCAAGCGGAAACAAGCCGATCGCCACGTCCGGCAGCACAGCCATGGACCCAATGATCGTGCGGGGCTGTTGGCGGACCAGGGCGTACATCGCGCCCAGCAGCAGCGCGTAGGCTACCGCCGCTCCGATGAGTCCCCGAACGAGGTGGATCATGGCCTCTCCGAGATTATGAACGCCCGTGGCGTGGTGTCAAGGCGACGAAGGTCCTGGCGGCTAACAAAGTTCTAAGAGAAAGATAAGAGCGGATTTCACTTGACTTCCCACCCGGGTGGCCGAATCATGCTGAGGTGAGCCCTTCCTGGCGATCACCAACGCGGCCTTCGGGCAGGTCACCAGCCAGAGCAATTCGCCGCGCAGCGTTCAACTGGCTCTCAAGGTGAACTTCTAGACTCTAGGACCCGTCCCCTACCGCTGAATGCGCGCCGAGCCGCCCTTCGCGAACGCGCGCACCTGCTCGACCGTCGACATGGTGGTGTCGCCCGGAAACGTCGTCAACAGCGCGCCGTGCGCCCAGCCGAGCTTGACGGCCTCGCCGGGCGCTTCCCCGCTCATGAGCCCGTAGAACAGTCCCGAGGCGAAGCCGTCGCCGCCGCCCACGCGATCGTACACGTCCAGTTCGGCCACCGGCGCCACATGCGTCTCCCCGTTGATCCAGGCGACCGCGCCCCAACTGTGCCGATTGGTCGAGTGCACCTCGCGCAGCGTCGTGGCGACCACCTTGATCCGCGGATACCGCGCCACCACGCCGGCGATCATGCCGAAGAACGCCGAGGGGTCCAGCTTCGACGTCGCGTGCACGTCCTGCCCCGCGATGCCGAGGCCCTTCTGCAGGTCCTCCTCGTTGCCCACCAGCACGTCGACGTTTTCGACGATGCGCCCCACTACCTCGGCCGCGTGCCCCGCGCCGCCGAACACGCTCCACAGCTTCTCGCGGAAATTCAGGTCGAAGGAGACCACCGCGCCGGCGTCGCGTGCGGCCCGCATGCCTTCCAGGATGACCTCGGGCGTGGTCGGCGAGAGCGCCGCGAAGATGCCGCCCGAGTGGAACCATCGGACGCCGCCGGAGAAGATCGACTTCCAGTCGAAGTCGCCGGGCTTCAGCCGCGCGGCGGCTTCGTTGGAGCGGTTATAAAAGACGACCGGCGCGCGCACGCCCTGTCCGCGGTCGCTGTAGACCGTCGCCATGTTGGGGCCGGTGACGCCGTCGTGCGCGAACCGCTTGTAGAAAGGCTTGACCCCCATCGCGCGCACGCGCTCGGCGATCAGGTCGCCGATGGGATAGTCGACCATCGCCGAGGCGATCGCGGTGCGCATCCGGAAGCAGTCGGCCAGGTTGGCGGCGACGTTGAACTCGCCGCCGCTCACGTGGATCGCGCAGCTCGACGCTTTGCGGAACGGGATGATGCCCGGGTCGAGACGGTGCACCAGGGCGCCGAGGGAAACCAGGTCAAGCGCCGCGTCGGCGCGGATGTTGAGGCCGTGGGTCATGGTGAGGTGGTCTCCTTCACTCTCCTGCTTAGGCAGGCTGGACAGACGCAGCTGTCGTCTGCGGTGACGTGTATCAATCCGCGAATGACGCCGCCCTCAGTGTAGAAACGCGAAGCGATGACGTCGAAAAACCGGGCATCCCCGCCGTTGTACCTGCGGAACACCGCATAGGCGATCTGGTCGGCCGCTTGAACGAGGCGGGACGTTCGAGAGTCCACAAAGAATGGCGCGTCGCAGAGGTGCCCGATCTCCTGTGCGGCCCCACCGAGGTTCGCCATTTCTCGAAGTGCGGTCTCATGGATAGTCTCGTCGAATATCAGGAGGCCTCGCTGCTCAACGGCGCCGTTCCGCCAGATCGACTTGAGGTACTGCGTGAAAGTCAGGTAGAGATGCGCGAAGGCAAATCGCAGTGGATCGTCGTTAATGGTCTTGTCCACGGCGCAAGCGAATAGCTGAATTGTCTTCTTGGCTTCGGCTACCGCCTTCAGGACCGATGTCATGACCCCGACGATCTCATCACGGTTCATGGATTTCCATGGCGCGCTGCGTCGGGAGTAGATCTTTGAAGCGTGGAATTCGGTAGAACGGTCTCCGTACCCCAGAGCCAATCGGTCTAGCTGTTCTGTGAGACCGAAGGCGTCCACTTCAAACACTGCTAAACCGCCAAGCACGAAATAGCGTTCGTCCTCGTTAGGCACCGAGCCGGAATCGTCCAAATAGAGGAGATGCACGGGACGGAGGTGAAAAAAATGCAGCCGAGTGAACTTGCGTTCAACGGACCGCCGAGGCAGCCCTCTCAACCGCAATCCCAGTATAACAGGCCGGACACGTGCATCCGGTCACCGCGTTTCCCGACCCCGCAACCCTCGCCGCCTCAATCTCTTCCACCGGCCCGCGCGACCGCGGCCTTCCACGCCCGTGCTAACAATGAGTCAGGTTCGATGAAGACGATTCGGCGGCCGCCGATTTCATCGCTCACGATTTCCCGCCGCACCGGAGCCCGCATATAGGCTTGCCTGAAACACGGACGGTGTCGCATGGAAGGAGTCGACTCCCGGAACAGTGAAACCCTCCTGTTCCGGCCCGGCGCGGTTCCCGTATGGAATCGCCCGTGAGTCAACCTGCGTCAACGATCTCCGGCCGGTGCCCGATTGGTGGGCGGGCCGGAGATCCGATGCCCCACTGGGGGTGCTCCCGCGCCACGCGCCCTCGCGATTGGCGCCGGCCCCGTTGCCCAGGCCTACGTGTCTCCCGTCGGCACGATAGCCGCCGTCTCCACCCTCAGCACCACCCACCGCTCCGGCGCCCGCGTCCGATGCACCACCCCCGCGGCAAAGAACGATTCTCGCCCATCGAATGGAACATGCCGGCCCTTCCGCATCTTCACTGCAGGCTCATCAGCCATACGTCGGCTTCGATGGATTGCCAGGCGAAATAGATGGTTCGATTGTCCTGCGAAACAGCGGGGTTCCGGATCGCAGTGGCTGAGATGGATAGGATTTCGCGAGTCTTGCCGGTCTGGCTGTCGATCAGGAGTAGCCTGGCTCCGTCGGGAAACAGCAGCCTGCGGCTGTCTCTTAGCCAGACGGAATGGCTGCCGGCTTGGGCTAACCTCCGGTAGCTGCTGGAGCCGAAGGTATAGACATAAACGCCGGATGGAAAGCTGGTGGCTGTGACGCGCGGTCCGGCCAGCTTCTGACCGTCCGGCGACCAGGACGAGGGCACCAAATGCGAATCCGGCTCCTCGATGGCAGGCAGTTTCTGTCGAAGTTGTTCCTTCCAGGGACGGGCCACGTCTAAGAGGTAGCAGCCGGCGCCGCCCACATAATAAGCGATCCTGCCGCCGTCCGGTGACCAGATCGGCTCCAAGGCGTCGCGGGGCGATTCAAAGGTCAACTGGCGCAGGCCGCTACCGTCCGGCTGAATCGCCCACGCCTCATGTTTGCCGCTCCGATTGGAGTAGAACAGGATCTGCCTGCCATCGGGGGACCAGCGCGGAATGCGGTCCCGATGGATGTCATCGGTCAGGTTGCGCAGGCCCGTCCCGTCCGCCCCGACGAGGAAGAGGTCCGTCTGCCCATACAGCGAGGCAAAAGCGACCCACCGCCCGTCCGGTGATGGGCTGGGATTAAGGAAATACCGGGAACCCTGAGTGACCGGCGCCGGTACTCCCACGACTGCTTCCCGGTCGGGATCGAATCCCACTTTGTGAATGTTCGAGGACAACGTGCGGTGCACGTAGGTCAAGTAGAGACCACTCCGGGAAAGGCTGATATAGCCGCTGTACGGCGAAGGCGTGGTCAAGGACTCGGGTGGGCCGAGGACTTTGCCCGATTCTTCTTCGATCGGCACGCGCCAGAGGTTCATGCTGCCTCCGCGGTCGCTCGCGAAATAGAGATGACGGCCATCCGGGGACCAGACCGGATTCCAGTCGAAAGCCGTGTCGCTGGTGACCGGCTCGGGGCGGCCCCCTTTGGCGGCGACGGTCTGGATGTCGCGCCGGCCGCCCAGGCTCGTCCAATAGGCGATGCGATGACCGCGCGGCGACCAGTGGGGCTGCACGGCGTCCCCGATCTCCGGGGTCAAGACGAGTCTCTCCCCGGTGGAAGCATTCACCCGCAGCAGCCGGCTCTTGCTATTGTGCCGTGACTCCGGAGCTGGGAAACCTTCGCTCGCGCAGACAATCTCACTTCCGTCGGGCGACCACGCGGGGTGGTGGCCGGAGTCGATGAGGCGCTTCACCGACTCGCCCGTCGCCCCCATGAGAAAGATGCCGCCGCCGTCGCGCTCGGAACGAAAAGCGATGCGCTGGCCGTCGGGAGAGAAGGCCGGCTGGTTGTCGTCGGCCGGCGAGTCCTTCGTGAGGTTGACCGGGTTCTTGCCGCCGACTCGCTGGAGGTAGATATCCCAGTTGCCCGCAGCGCGGCTGGCGTATAGGAACGATTTGCCGTCGGGCGAAATGCTGGGGTAGGCCTCTTCCCCCGGCTGATCGGTAAGCTGCGTGAAGGTGGCGCTCTTCAGCGAAGGTCCCGCGCGGCGTTGCGATACCAGATACCAACCGAGCGCAACGAGTATCATGCCCGCAAAGGCGAGCCCCAGCGCGAGCGGGCGACCGAAGCTGCGGGGTGGGGGCGCAGTGTGGATGCCAGGGGATTCTGTGGTCCGGGCGGCCCGCTTCAGATCGGTTCGCAAATCCGCAGCCGACTGGTATCTCAGTTCCCGATCCTTCTCCGCCTTGGCTACAATCGGCTGCAAGTCCGGCGGCAGACGCGACCACTCCGGCGCACGGTGCAGGATCGCCTCAAACACCAAGGCCGTGGAGTTGCCTTGGAAGGGCAGCATGCCGGTGGCCATCTCGTACAGCACCACGCCGAACGAGAACAAGTCCGTGCGCGCATCGAGCGGCTCGCCCCGAGCCTGCTCCGGCGACATATAGGCCACTGTTCCCAGCGCCGACCCGGGCAGCGTCACCAGATCTTCCGACAGTGTCGGTGCGTTGGGCGTAGGCTCCGCCACCAGTTTCGCCAGTCCGAAATCCAGAACCTTCGCCTTACCTCGATCCGTGATGAAGATGTTGGAGGACTTGATGTCCCGATGCACGATGCCCTTGGCGTGCGCCGCCTCCAGCGCGTCGGCGATCTGGACGCCCCACTCCAACAATTGCTCGGTCTTCAGCGGCCGGCCGCCGATGCGGTCGCGCAGCGTCTGGCCCTCCAGCAGTTCCATGACGATGTACGGCCGGCCGTCATGCTCGCCGATGTCATGAATCGTGCAGATGTTGGGATGGTTCAGGTTGGAGGCGGTGCGGGCCTCGCGCTGAAAGCGGTTCAGCGCCTCCTGGTCTTTCGAGTACTCGTCTGAGAGGAACTTGAGGGCGACCTGGCGGCCGAGCCGCATGTCCTGGGCTCGGTAGACCACGCCCATGCCGCCGGCGCCGAGCGGTTCCAGGATCTCGAACAGACCGAGCCGCGTCCCAGGAGCCAGAGGCATATCTCAACCGGTGCGATTATTATCACTCGTTTTCCGCGGATTGGCCGAAGCCCGAGTTCACGACCGACTTGGGTGAGTGGGCCAGAGATCCGAGGCCCTCGCGCCGACCCCGTTGCCCGGGCCTACGTGTCTCCCGTCGGCACGATACCCGAGTTCTCCACCATCAGCACGATCGCCCGCTCCGGCGCGCGCGTCCGATGCACCACCCCGCGCGGCACCACGAACCCCTGCCGGGGCTCCAGCGTCACCGTGCGATCCTCCAGGTCGATCAGAAACCGCCCCTCCACCACGTAGAAGAACTCGTCGTCCGCGTCGTGCTTGTGCCAGTGATACTCGCCCTTCACCACCGCCACCCGAACCACCGAATCGTTCACGCGGCACAGCGTCTGGTTGTACCACTCGAACGGTTTCGCCTCCGTCTCGGCGAGCTTCTGGACGTCGATCAACGCGAGCGCCGGGAACAGCACGTTCAGCCGCGTCTCGTAAGGATACGTCGGCGTCTCCGCCATCGCTACACGTTGTACGTCGTCGACGAGACCCGCCCGCCGCGGCCCGTCCAGTTGGTGTGGAAGAACTGGCCGCGCGGCTTGTCGATGCGCTCGTAGGTGTGCGCGCCGAAGTAGTCGCGCTGCGCCTGGAGAAGATTGGCCGGCAGCCGCGCCGTGCGGAAGCCGTCGTAGAAGGCCAGCGCCGTCGAGAACGCCGGCGTCGGCACGCCGAACTGGATCGCCTGGACCAGCGCGCGCCGCCAGCCCTCATGGTAGTTGGCCAGCAGGCCGCTGAAGAAATCGTCCACCAGCAGATTGGTGAGCTTCGGGTTCTTGTCGTAGGCTTCCTTGATCTTGCCGAGGAAGCGGCTGCGGATGATGCACCCGCCGCGCCACATCAGCGCGATGCCGCCGAAGTTGAGGTTCCAGCCCTGCTCCTTGGCCGCCTCGCGCAGCAGCATGTAGCCCTGCGCGTAGGAGATCACCTTCGAGCAGTAAAGCGCCCGCCGCACGTCCTCGATGAACCCGGCGCGATCCTTCTCCGCCGAACGTCTGGGACCCGCCAGCACCGCCGACGCCGCCACCCGCTCGTCCTTCATCGCCGAAAGACACCGGCTGTAGACCGCCTCGCCGATCAGCGTCACCGGCACGCCCAGCTCCAGCGAGCTGATGCCCGTCCACTTGCCCGTTCCCTTCTGTCCCGCCGTGTCGAGAATCTTGTCGACCACCGGCGCGCCGTCGTCGTCCAGCTTGGCGAAGATGTCCGCCGTGATCTCGATGAGGAAGCTGTCGAGCTCGCCCTTGTTCCAGTCGGCGAAGACTTCGTGGAGCTCCGCGGCCGTGAGGCCGAGGCCGTCCTTGAGCAGATGGTAGGCCTCGCAGATCAACTGCATGTCGCCGTACTCGATGCCGTTGTGGACCATCTTGACGTAGTGGCCCGCGCCGCCTTCTCCGACCCAGTCGCAGCACGGCGTGCCGTCGGACACCTTCGCGGCGATCGACTGGAAGATCTCCTTCACGTGCGGCCACGCCGCCGGATTCCCGCCCGGCATGATCGAGGGGCCGTGCCGCGCGCCTTCCTCGCCGCCCGAGACGCCCGTGCCGACATACA
>CAZEVY010000010.1:46376-47699 GCA_964515555.1 uncultured Solibacteraceae bacterium
GGATGCCCTTCTCCGCGAGGTCCTTCGTGCGGCGATTCGAGTCCGGGTAGTGCGTGTTCCCGCCGTCGATGACGATGTCGCCGGCCTCCAGGTACGGCACCAGCGCGTTGATCATCTGGTCGACCGTCTCGCCGGCCTTTACCATGATCATCACGCGGCGCGGTTTCTTCAGCGCCGCCGCCAGCTCCTGAAGCGAGTGCGTACCCGCGACCTGCGTGCCCTTGGCCTCGTTGTTGACGAAGTCGTCGACCTTGGAGGTGGTGCGGTTGAAGACGGCGACCTTGTATCCGTGGTCGTTCATGTTGAGGACCAGGTTCTGGCCCATGACGGCGAGGCCGATCAGTCCGATGTCGCAGGTTGCTTTTTCCACGTAAACATTCTACGCGAACTCGGACGGCGCTCCCTCTCCGGCAGAGCCGCGGCCGGAGGGAGCGGTCCGGCGTAGGTCCTGGACGCTTGGGTTGCTCCCTCGCGGCCGGTGCGGCCCCACCAGTCACAAGACCGGGCGTGGACGTAAGCTCTCGCAATCGCGACACTTCGCGACGCCCGCCGGCCAGAGGCGCGATGCCGCCGTGTTATTCGCTGATCGAGGTACACGATGCCGAACTTCGACTACCAGCCCGTCATCCAGGGCGCGCGCGGACCCGAGCTCGCCCGGCGTCCCGCCGCCGCCATGATCGCCCACCTGCGCCGGTCCGACCTGGCCGACGCCGACCGCGAATCCATGGCCGGCCTACTCGCCTCCGCCGGCTACACCATCGACGTGCCCATCGACGTCTGGGGCTGGGACGCTGCGAAGACCATGTCCGCGCGACGCACTTACGGCTACACCTGGGTGCCGCCCGCGCAGGGAGCGGCCATCGAGGTCGCGCCGGGACTCACGTTCCCCGGCGCGCCGTCCTACGACCCCAGGAATCCGCCGCTGGGCGCGATTCTCGTTCCGGCGGAGGACGGCTCCTTCGTCAGCGGGCCGTCGCCGATTCCGCGCGTCGCGCCGATGCCCGCCAGGCCCGCACCCGCCGCGCCCGTCGCCGTGTTCGGCGTGCGCCTCGACGACGGGTCGTGGACCATCGGCTCCGGCGACACCATGCCGTTCCGCGCCATCGTCGCGGGTCCCGACGCGAGGCAGTACGTGAAGGACTCGCGCGGCTTCTGGACGCGCTACTTCCCGGTGTAACGCGCGCGATAGACTTCGCGCGCCTTCTCGAACAGCCGCACGACTTCCTGCCGGCGCTCGGGCGTCGAGAATCGCGCGCGCGTGTTGACGCGGTCGATCAGGCGCGTGATCCACTCGTCCCAGAAGCGCGCGTCGTCGGGCGATGA
>CAZEVY010000010.1:47799-94280 GCA_964515555.1 uncultured Solibacteraceae bacterium
AGATCGTCACCAGGCCCGCGTCCGTCGACCGCGAGCGAGATCATCGGCCCGTTGCTGGCGAACGATCGGCCGCGCTTGTACGCATCGACCCAGCTCTCGGCGGTCATCGCGCCCTCGACGCGCGCGTAGACGCGGCCGCCGCCGGGCGTGTAGTGGTCGGCGACGTTGGTGAAGGCGTCGGTGCCCGCCGAAATCGCCAGCCGCATCCCGGTGTTCAACAGCCGGTACCAGTTCTCCATGGCGATCTCTTCGGGGTTGTTGCTGAGCACGTCCAGCGCATCCACCTCGCCGAGCGCCAGGTCGACGGGCAACTCGCGCGCGCTGAAGTTGTCGATGTCGGTTCCGTAGCCGGGATGCGCGTAGGTCACCGCGCCGCCCTGCTTGCGCGCCGCCGCGGCCTGCGTGAAGTTCGGCGGATAGTCCTCCCACTGCGGCGTGTCGCGGAAGCCCGTGTAGAGCGGGTGCACCAGCGACTTCAGGTTGTAGAGGCACATGTGGCCGTAGGTGCCCGAGTTGCGCATCTCCTCGTTCCACCAGACGACGTAGCCGGGCCGGCTCGAGGCGTGCGGCTTGCCCTCGAAATAGCGCTCGTCGTGAAGGAACGCGCCCGACGAGTTGGCGACCACCATGTTGGCGTAATTCAGATCTTCGGCCAGCGTGTAGAGGCGAACGTCGTCCGGCGTGATCGACTGGTGATGCGGGGCCGTGTAGTTGGCGTGGATATGCGCGTCCGACGAGTACCAGCCCTCGCGCGCCATCTCGGCCCATCGCTCCAGGGGCACTCGCAGGTCATGCGTGCGGCCGGCTTCGAGCTTCACGGCGCGGCGCGCGAGCCGGTACTCGATGCCGCGCGTCGCTTCGATGAGCGTCTCCCCGGCGGGCAGCTCGATCTCGAAAGTCCCCTGCGCATGGAAGTACTGCTCGGCGGATTCCGTGGTGAAGCGCGAGATCGCGCCGGGCGGCGCGTAGCCAAGACCATCGGAGGCCGTGATGTAGACGCGCGCCGGTTCGCTCAGGGTCACGCGCAGCTTCGCGAGCGGCCGGACGTCGAATCGCACATCGAACGCCGGCTGTCCCGCGACCGGTGTGAAGGATCGCGCCGCCGCGCCCGCGGGCTCGCGCACCTTGAGGAACATGCCGCGCGAAGTCCGCTTGTCGTGGTCGACGATGACGGCCGGCAGGTTGAACACGCGATCGGCCGCGATCACGAACGGCCCGGGCACGCGCGTCCAGGTGAGCTTGCCGTCGCGGATTTCGCCGCGCGCGATATCGGGCGTGTCGAGCAGCGCGAAATCGCGCACGCGGAAGACGAAGCGGTCGCGCAGCGAGCGCATCTTTTCCGAGTTCGCGCGGCGGCGCATGAGCAGCCGCGCCATGTCGCCGAATCCGACGTCGCCTTCGACGTCGACTTCCGCGAGGCCGTTGCGGTTCACCCAGAAGCTCAGGTCTTCGTGGCCGGGGAGCGAATGCGACACCGCAGCCTGTCCCGCCGCCGCCGGAATGCGTATCAGCGCGGCCGCCAGCAGCGCCGTCGCCGCCGCGGCGAGAGCCAGGCGCGCTCTCACTTCGGGAAGCCGGGGTCGGCCATCACCTCGCGAATCTGCGCCAGGTGCCGGTCGTTGTGTGCGGCAAGGAACAGCAGCCACTGGTAGACGTCGAGGTCTTTCAGGATGAAGTGCGGGTAGAAGTGGCTGCGCAGGTCGGCCTGTGTGGTCCTGGCGAACTCGACCGTCTTGCCGCGGATTCCTTCGTACGCCTTCACCTGCTCGTCGCGTTGCGGCCAGCGGCCGGTGGGGCGGACCTCCTCGGGCGCCTGCACCCGCGTCGCGCGACTCGGCACGGCGCGCACCACCAGCTCCTCGCGCCCTTTTGCCGCGGCCTTCTTATCGGGCTGCGGGGCCTCCTTCATGGCCGACATCATGCGCCCGAAGACGAACTCCTCGGTCGCCGAGATATGCTCCACGCATTCGGCGACCGACCAGCGCTCCGGCGCCTGCTTCCACCGCCATTGCGCGTCGGAGAGCTTCGTCGAGATCTCGACGACCTGGGCGCGCGTCGACTCCAGGTACTTCAGCGCGCGGTCGCGCTCGGCGTCCGAGATGGTCTCCGGAAATGCAGCGGCGGCGGTCACGATGGCGAGTAACGCTCTCTTCATGCTAATAGACTACACTGCTAATCGATGGGACGCGTCCTGAAGAAACTCCTCATCGCCGTGGTGGTTCTCATCGTGGTACTGGCGATCGCGCTTTTCGCGATGCGGTCGATGCTGGTGCGCGCCGCCGAGCAGTCTCTGGTGGCGGCGCTGACCGCGGGAATGAAGACTTCGGTGGCGGTGAAGAAGATCGACTTCGCCTGGGGCCAGATGATCCGCCTGCGTCCGGCGGTGGCGCTGCAGGGCGTCGAGGTCGGGAATCCGGAGGGCTTCTCGCGGCAGCCGATGATCACGGCGGGCGAGATCGCCGCGCAGGTGGCGCTCATGCCGCTGTTCAGCGGCCGCGTCGAAGTGCTGAGCCTGGTGCTGCACCAGCCGGTCGTACGCATCGAGGAGGATCGCAAGGAGCGTACCAATCTCGAAGCGTGGATCGAGCTGCTGGGCACGAAAGGCGGTCAACCGGCGAGCGGGGAGTCGAAGACCGCGCTCTCCATCGCGAGCCTCCTGCTCGACGGCGGACAGGTCAAAGTGGCGCGCGGCGCGCGCGATGAGATCCTGCTCGACGATATCCGGCTGACGCTCGCCGATTTCTCGGCGGACCGCTCGTGCCGGCTGACGCTGGCGGCGCGGCCCTCGAAACAGTCGCGGTCGCAGGTGTCGCTCGAATCGCAAGCGGGCCCGATCAGCGGAGCGAGCATTCCGCTGAAGGGCAGCGTCAAAGCGGAACTGGCCCCCGGCGAGATTCCGAAGGCGCGGCGCCGGGAAATCTTCGGCGATTTTCTCGGCGAGCCGGGCGACCGCGGGGCCGTGTCGCTGGAGGCGTCGGTGGAAGGCGACGCCGCGAAAGAGCTGCGCGGCAAGGGAAAGCTGAAGTCGTCGGAATTGTGGATCGGTAAGGACAAGGACAACCGCATCATGCTCGAAGGCGAGACGCCGTTCGTGTTCACGGCGCGCAAGCTGATGTCGTCGCCGGCGTTTGCGGTGTCGGTGCCGAAAGGCTCGATGCGGCTGGGGACCGGACGCTGGGACGGGCGCATCGACGTCGACGTGGCGGGCTCGCGGATACGCGGGTCGAGCGCGGGCGCCGTGAAGAACGTCGACATCCACGAGCTGCTGCGGTGCTTCACGCCGGCGGCAAAGTCGGTGTTCGGCCGCGGCGAGATTCCGGAGTACCGGATCGCCTTCGCGGGACGCTCGGCCGGGGAGCTGCGCAATTCGCTGGCGGGCGGCGGCCGCGTCGCGCTGACCGAGGGGCGCATCGGGCTGTTCGACATTCTCTCGACCATCCGCAAACATGCCGCGAAACTGCTCGGAGGCGAGGCCGCCGCCGACGGGCAGACCAACTTCACCACGTTCGGCACCAAGTTCCAGATCCAGTCGGGAAAGATGAATTTCTCCGATATGCACCTGGCGAACCCTTCGCTCGACGTGACCGGCGGCGGATTCGTCGGCTTCGACCAGGAGATGCGCTTCGACCTGACGTCGCTGGTCCCCGCCGATGTGCTGGGCGTGGCCGCGAAAGTGGCGTCGACCGCCGAGAAGAAGGGGCTCCGCATTCCGCTGCGCGTGTCGGGCACGCTCGAGAAGCCCAAGGTGCGGCCGGAGATCAAGGGGCTGATCACCGAGCGTGTCACCGGGCTGCTCGAAGGGTTGCTCGCGCCGAGGAAGAAATAGGATGGCGACGGTACGGAAGTCGCCGCCAGTCGGCACGGCGAAGCGAAGGCCTATACCCGGCGCGCGCGAATCCGCTCCGAGCTCGCCGTTGACTGCGCGGGAACGGCGCGACCAGGTCCTGGAAGCCTACCGGAAGGCCTTCGCGGGCTTCAACGACGATGAGTTGTCGATTCTCGACGGAGTGGTCCTCGAACCGGTCCAGCGAGACCGGCGCCGTTGATGGTCGATCCGGCTTCGGGGCCCTTCCTGTTTGACACTAGCGCCGAAGGGTGGCTGTCGCGAAGTGTCCATCCTGAAGTCGCCCGCTGGCTGCGCGATTATCTGGCGATTCACACGGTTCACGTCTCGGCCGTCACGGTCGCATCCGAGGCTGCGCGCTCCTGTGGCGCCGCAGCGATCCCGAGCGCCGCGAGAGGATTGAAGCCGCTCGGATCGCCTACCTCCGCGCCACAGGGACCGTACTGCCGCTCGACGAGGCTGTGGCTGTGGTCGCCGGAGAGATCGCCGCAATGTTGCCGGAGCCACCGACCCCGCCCCGCCGCTCGCATCGGCTTTCCGAGTCACGGCAGCACCGCCTGGCCAGGTGGCGCTTCGATCAGATGATCGCCGCGACCGCACTGTCAAACGCCATGCCGCTGATCCATAACAACGCGGCGGACTACGAGACGATCCGCGGCGCGATCGAGCGGTCGCCGGCACGATTTCCCGGCTTGGGCCCCCTGCAACTGATCCGATGCGGTTCCCTGGTGTGAGGCATCGCAGTAGTCGATCCAATTCGAGTCCTGCGCGGCGAGGAAGAAGTAGCGCCAGATCACTCCGCCAGAATCGCCGCGATGCGATCGGCATCGTTCGGAACCACCATGGGCCGATTCCCGAAGGTCGCCGCGATGCGCGCGCCGGAAGGCGAGTCGAGCTCACCGGTGTGATAGCGATAGATGTAATCGGGGTCCTTCAGGACGTTGCCCGTCAGCACGGCGATTACGTCCGCATCCCGATCGACGGCGCCGCGCGCGACCAGTTTGCGCAAGCCCGCCAGCGTCGCCGCCGACGCCGGCTCGCAGCCGATCCCGCACAGGCCGATGACCGCCTTGGCGTCGGCGATCTCCTGCTCGGTCACCTTCTCCACGACGCCGCCCGACACCGACACCTCGTGCCACGCCTTCGGCCACGAGACCGGGTCGCCGATCTTGATCGCGGTCGCCAGCGTCTCCGGATGCTCGACGGCGCGATATGCGCCGGCGGCGGGACTCTGCATGAAGTCGTAGAACGGCGCCGCGCCTTCCGCCTGGATGACCGCGAGCCGGGGCGACCGGTCGAGGAAGCCCAGTGCGACCAACTCGCGCAGCGCCTTGCCGAACGCCGACACGTTGCCGAGATTTCCGCCCGGCAGCACGATCCAGTCCGGCGGGCGCCAGTCGCGCTGGTCCATCATTTCGACGATGATCGTTTTCTGTCCCTCGATGCGGAACGGGTTGATCGAGTTCAACAGGTAGATGCCCAGCCGCTCGGCGAGCGCGCGCACGAGCGCGAGAATCTGGTCGAAATTCGCCTCCACCTGAAGCGTCCGCGCGCCGTATTCGATGGCTTGCGCCAGCTTCCCGTAAGAAATGTTCCCGTGCGGAATGAAAATGACCGGTTGCAGTCCGCCGGCGCTGGCGTACGCCGCCATCGAGGCCGACGTGTTCCCCGTCGACACGCAGGCCACGCGAGTTCTCCCGAGCCGCCGCGCCTGGGCCGCGCCGCAGGTCATTCCGTTGTCCTTGAACGATCCCGTGGGATTGAAGCCCTGGTGCTTGAAGACCAGCCGCGCCAGGCCGGCGTACCCGGCGGCGCGCGGCCCGTCGAGCAGCGGCGTGTTCCCTTCGCGCAGCGTGACCACCGGGGCGTAGTCGTCCAGAAACGGGATCATCTCGCGATAGCGCCAGACGCCGCTGGCGTCGAGCGGAGCGTTGCTCATGCGGCGCTCGCGCCAGGTCCGCTTCAGCGCCGCCGCGTCGATGCCGTCGAACGGGTACGAGGCTTCCAGAAGGCCGCCGCAGCGCGGGCAGTTGTAGATGACTTCGGCGATCGCGTAGCGCGAGCGGCAGGCGGGCTCGAAGCAGACCAGGTCGGCGGGCATTCCCAACCATCGTAGGATATTGGTGTGATCGGCAAAATCGTCACATGCACGCTGCTGACGGGCGCCGTCCTCGCGCAGACGCTGGAAGTCCTGCCCGAGCACTTGCGGCCCGACCCGTTCGGCGGCGTGGTGAAAGCAGACGGCGCGGTTCCGGCAGTGCGGCCGGCGTCGTTCCGCGCGGCACGGCGCGGATATGTTTCGTTCCATCTCGTCGCCCGGCCGGGCGCCGGCGGCAGCTACGAGCTCTCGATAGACAGCCCGCTTCCGGTGGACATCTATCGCGAGTGGTTTCATCCCACGCGCGGCGACTACTATCCCGACGCGCTGATACCCGCCGCGGCCCCGTACCGCGGCACGATGCCCGACCCGGACAATCGCATCGATAAGCAGACCGCGCAAGCCTTCTGGGTCGACGTGTGGATTCCCGCCGACGCCAGGCCGGGCACACATCGGCTGACGGCCACGCTTCGCGCCGGCGCGGCGGCCGCGACGGCGTCGGTCGAGATCCGCGTGCTCGACGCCGTGATTCCCGACGACGACGTGGTCCTCATGGACCACAACTCCTACGGAAGCACCTTTCTCGCCGACCAGTACCCGAAGCTGGCCGCGCGCCACGGCGATTCGTTCTTCACCAGCGACGCCTTCTTCGGCCTGATACACGCCCATCACCGCATCTTCCACGAGCATCGCGGCATCTACCATCAGCTCGGATACGGGCACGGCGGCAAGGTCGCGCCCGAGTTCGCGCCCACACTCGAGGGGTCGGGCCGCTCGAAGCGCATCGCGAACTGGGATCTCTACGACCGCCACTACGGGCCGCTGTTCGACGGCTCGGCGCTGCGCGGCGGGCGGCGTCCCGCGCGGCCCATTCCCTACGTCTACACGCCGATCAACCCGGAGTGGCCTGCCAGTTTCCTGTGGTGGGGCGAGCCGGGCTACGAGACCGAGTTCGTCAACGTGGTCGCGGAAATGGAGCGGCATTTTCGCGCCAAAGGATGGACGTCGACGCAATTCGAGATGTATTTCAACCATAAGAAGCGCTACAAGGCGTTCCCCTGGGACGGCGACGAAGTACGCTTCCTGGGCGACGACCGCTACCTCAAGGAATACGCGCGACTGCTGCGGCGCGCGGTCCCGGCCTCCTCGCCGGTGAAGTTCGTCTTCCGCAGCGATTCCAGTTGGGCGCTCGAGCAGCAGTTCACGGACCTTGCCGGCGTGATCGGGCTGTGGGTGAGCTCTTCCGGCGTCCTGAGCTGGAACCGCGAGCCGCTGCGGAAGGTCCTCGATCGCGGGGATCGGGTCTGGCACTACAGCGGTCCGCCGCCGGTCACGCTTCCCTCGGCGATGATCACGCGCTTCGCGATGCGCGCCTGGGTGTGGGGGATTCACGGGTACGTCCACTGGCTCGCCGTCAGTCCCGGAGCAGATCCGTGGCATCGGTTCGGCGGCGGCGAAACGGCGCTGGTATATTCCGGCGAGCGCTTCGGAATCGAAGGGCCCATCCCGAGCGTGCGCCTCAAGATTCAACGCAACAGCCTCCAGGATCTGGCGTTGGCCGGACGCGGGCGGGGGGATGCGGAAATCGCGGCGGTCACGCAGCGCTATAACAACACCGCGCCCGCCGACTGGTGGAATCCGCGGCCGGCACTCGCCGACATGCCGCCGCACGAATGGTCGAACGCCGACATCGACGAAGCCGTGCGGCCCGCCGAGCAGAGACTCCGGAAGGTCGACGCCGGCGCCTGGCAGCGCGTGCGCGAGTATGTGCTCGACGCCGCGGGGAGGTCGAAATGAGGATTCCGGCGATGCTGCTGACGGCGCTGGCGTGCGCGGCGCAGACGCCCGAGACCGTCGAGAAGGAGCTCGATACCGTCGCCCGCGTCGCCTCGGCGATGGTCGATGGCGACGCCTGCCGCCGGATCGTGACGAAGCGCGCGCTCGACTCGATGTTCGCCCAGAACCCGCGCGACCGCTTCCTCGCCAGCGACAACTACGACGTAAACCACGAGCCGTTCATCCAGGTGAAGAAGACGCTGATCCGCCTCGCGCGCCTGTGCCCCTTCGCCTGCGACGTGAATCTGTGGATGCCGCTCGCCGGACGGCCCGGCAAGATCCACGTCGTGATTCGCAATTCGCGCGAGATGAGCCAGTTCTGGCCCTGGGGCGCGCTGCACCAGGATATGCCCGCGCCGATGAAGACGGTCCTCGAAACCGGCCGCCGCGTCACCGCGAAAGAGAAGCCCGGATGGATCTCGGTGCTCGCGCCGGTCGCCGACAGCCTGGGCGACACCGTCGGCCTGGTCGAGGTGGTGGCGCCGCTGCGGGCCAATCCGCGCGAGAACGTGAAATAGGAATGCTCGCGGTACACCTCGAGAACGGCCGCGTCGAGGTGCGCCGCGCGCCGATGCCGCGCCGCCGCGAAGGATACGCGTCGATTCGCGTGCTCGCCGCCGGAATCTGCAACACCGACCTGGAGCTGCAACGCGGCTACTACGGGTTCCGCGGACGGCCCGGCCACGAGTTCGCCGGTGAGGTGGTGGAGGCCGACGATGCGTCTCTCATCGGCCGTCGCGTGGCGGGCGAGATCAATCTCGCCTGCGGGCGTTGCGACTGGTGCGCGCGTGGCCTGGGACGGCACTGCCCCAAGCGGACCGTGCTCGGCATCGTGCGGCATCCGGGCGCGTTCGCCGGGTTTCTCACGCTGCCCGAGCGCAACCTGCATGTGCTTCCGCCGAGGCTGCCGATCGAGCACGCCGTCTTCGTGGAGCCGGTGGCGGCGGCGTGCGAGATTCTCGACCAGGTGAAGATACCGCGCGGCGCTGAAGCCGCCGTGCTGGGCGACGGCAAGCTCGGACTGCTGATCGCCCAGGTGCTCGCCGCGCACGGCGCGAAGGTCCGGCAGTTCGGGCGGCACCGCGAGAAACTGCGCATCGCCGAGCGCGCGGGAGTGGAGACGGAGATCGCGCGCGGAAAGCTGCCGCGCGCCGCTTTCGACCACGTCGTCGACGCCACCGGATCGCCGGAGGGGTTGCGCGCGGCGGTCGCGATGACGCGTCCGCGCGGCACGGTCGTCATGAAATCCACCGTGCACGGCACGGTGGGCATCGACGCGGCGCCGGTGATCGTCAACGAAATCACGCTGGTCGGCTCGCGATGCGGGCGCTTCGAGCGCGCGATTCCGCTGCTGGCCTCGGGGAAGGTGCGCGTGGAGGAAATGATCTCGGAGCGCATGACGCTCGCCGACGCTCCGAAGGCCTTCGCGCGCGCGGCGAAGAGAGGTGTGCTCAAAGTGCTGTTCGTCGCCGCGTGCGTGATTGCATGTCTCGCGCAGACCCCGCATCCGCCCGTCACCGGCGTCGCGCTGCCGCTCGACACATCGCACCCGCGGCTCATCTTTCACCCGGGCCGCGGCCGCACCGTCGAATCCGTCCGGGCGCTCTACAAGTCGGACCCCACCTTTCAGCCGATCTTCGCGCGAGCGCTGGCGCTCGATATCCAAAGCCAGCATCCCGCCATGCTCGCCGCCTGCTGGGTGGTCACCGGCGGCGACCGCTACGCCGAGGCCGCCATCGACGCCATGCTCGCGCAGCAACTCCGCCGCAGCAGCGAGCCGCAGTATTCGCTGATGTGGTCGCATGCGCTCGCCTACGACTGGCTGTACCATCACCCGGCGATGACCGCCGACCGGCGCGAGAGAATCGTCGCCAAGCTCATCGAGCGCCTGGAGACCGAGCTCGCCGACCTCGACCGCACCAGCATGGCGCTGTGGCACGGCCGCAACCAGGCCGCCAACGGCGCGATCGTCGTGGCGCTGGCCATCGGCGACCTGCCGGGGCAGGACCGCAACCTGCGGCGCGCGGCGGCGCACTACATCGAGTCGCTGCGCGCGCTTCAGTACTCCGAGGGCTGGCCGGAAGGCGCGAGCTACTGGATCTACAACCGCGCCGGACCCTACGCGGTGGCCGCCGACGCGGTGATGACGGCGCTCGGCGTCGAGGTCATCGGTGGAATCCCGATCCGCGATGTCATGCGCCGCATCGGATTGTGGTCGCTCTACCAGTTCGCGCCCAACGAGGTCTTCGAACCCTACGGCGACTCGGCCGGATCGCTGCGCCTCGGCGAGACCGGCTGGTGGGAACTCTCGGTCGACTACTACGCGCGGCTTTCGCGCGACCCCGGAGTCGCGGCCGCCGCCGACTATCTACGCAACCGCTCGCCGATCCCCTACGGCCGCCGGCCGTACGGATGGTACGCCGCGCTGAGCTACGACCCCTCGGTGCGCCCGAACCGCGGCTACGATCCCGCGCGGCCCGAGTTGTGGATGCGGAAGCACCTGCCGCAGTCGATGCTGTTCGGCCGCGATTCCATGGGGGTGGCGTTCTTCCGCGGCGACTGGGGCGATCGCGACGAGCTCTACGCGACGTTCAAGGCGGGCGATCTCCTCGCGCATCACGATCACTACGACAGCGGACACTTCGGCATCCAGCGCGGCGGCCTGCTCGCGCCGCAGACCGGCCTGTACGGGCCGGGCGGCTACACGGGCCCGCACCGGCTGGGCTACTCGGTGCAGACGGTGGCGAGCAACAGCCTGCTGATCCTCGCTCCCGGCGAAACGTCGGCGCAGCTTCGCCGAATCCGCTCGCCGTGGACGTCGATATCCGGCGGCCAGCGCGTGATCCTGCCGACCAGCTTCGACTGCCTCAACGTCGCCCACTTCGAGCGGCTTCGAACGAGCGGCCCGCGCCTGGAACGCGCCGCGATCACGGCCTTCGAGAGCGCGGCGGGCCGCTACGACTACATCGCCGCCGACATCACGGCGTCCTATAACTCGACGGCCTGGGCCGACGTGGGAAGCGCCGCGAAGGTCTCGCGCGTCACCCGCCAGTTTCTCTACCTGCGGCCGGAGGCGGCCTTCGTCGTCTACGATCGCGTGGAGACGACGCGCGCGGAGTACCTGCCGAAGTTCTTGCTGCATTCGCTCTCGAAGCCGCGCACGGAATCGGAGACGCTCGTGGCCGGCAACGGCCCCGAAGACGGGATTCTCGAATCGTCGAGCCGCCGTGTCACCACGTCGCACGCCCGCGGCGTGCTCACTCAGATCGCGCTGCTGCCGGCCAAGGCGCGTGTCCTCAAGATCGGCGGCCCGAACTACAACTGCTACGTGGAGGGGGACGGCGATCAGTCGAACGGCTTCAACGGCGTCAACCTCTCCGGCGGCGACCCGCTGAAGGAGTCCGCGGCGGCGCAGTTGGGACTCTGGCGCACCGAGGTGGAGCCGCTCGGCGCGGGCACGAGCACGCGATTCCTGAACGTCCTGCTCCCGCGGCTCGCCGGCGACCGCCGCGCCCTGCCCGCGGTGGAGTTGCTCGACGCGGGCCCGGAGGTTCATGCCGTTCGCGTGGGCGGCACGGTGGCGGTGTTCGCGCATGGCGATCGTCTGCCGCGCGCGATGCGGTTGAGCGCTCGCGGCGCGAGGCGGTTGCTGCTGTTCGACGCGGAGGCGGGCGCGGCCTATCGCGCCGGCGGGAGGCAGGTGAAGGCGAGCGCGGAGGGTGTGGTCTACGCGGCGGGGATTCCGCCGGGTGCGTTCACGATCGAGCGATAGCCGGCGGCGTCAGTCGGCGACGCGCACCAGTTGCTTGCCGGTGTTCTCGCCGCGGAGCATGCCGAGGAAGGCGCGGGGCGCGCTCTCGATCCCGTCGGTGAACTGCTCGCGATACTTCAGCTTGCCTTCCTTCAGCCACCCGGCCATCTGCTTCATGCCTTCGCCGAAACGCGCCGCGTAGTCGAGGATCAGGAATCCCTGCACCAGCGCGCGCTTGACGATCATCTGGCCCAGCCAGCGCGGTCCCATTTCCGGCTTCTCCAGGTTGTATTGCGAAATCTGCCCGCAGATCGCCACGCGCGCGTGCACGTTGATGAGCGAGATCACCGCGTCGGTGAGCGCTCCGCCGACGTTGTCGAAGTAGGAGTCGATGCCGCCGGGGCAGAGCTCCTTGAGCTTCGCGCGATAGGTGGCCTCCGTCTTGTAGTTGAATCCGCCGTCGAAGCCGAGCTCGCCCGTCATCCAGGCGATCTTGTCGTCCGCCCCCGCCGTGCCCACCACGCGGGCACCGAGGATCTTTCCGATCTGCCCCGCGACCGATCCCACCGCGCCGGCCGCGCCCGAGATCACCATCGTCTCGCCGGGCTTCGGCTTGCAGATGTCGACCACGCCGAAGTACGCCGTCAGTCCCGGCATGCCGAGAACGCTGAGAGCCGTCGTGATCGGCGCCAGCGTCGGGTCGATCTTGCGAAGTCCGCGTCCGTCGCTCGCTGCGTACTCCTGCCAGCCGAACACGCCCTCGACGATGTCGCCCGCGGCGAAGCGCGGGTTGCGCGATTCCATCACGCGCCCGATCGCGCCGCCCGTCATGACCTCGCCGATCTTGACCGGCGCCGCGTAGGACGGCGCGTCGCTCATGCGGCCGCGCATATACGGGTCGACCGAGAGATAGAGGACGCGCACCAGCACCTCGCCTTCGGCGGGCGAAGGCGCGGGCGCCTCGACGAGCTGGAAATCGGATTCCCTGGGGAATCCCACGGGTCGCGCGGCCAGCAGGACGCGCCGGTTT
This sequence comes from uncultured Solibacteraceae bacterium, assembly GCA_964515555.1. Lineage (GTDB taxonomy): Bacteria > Acidobacteriota > Terriglobia > Bryobacterales > Bryobacteraceae > CAZEVY01. Next base: position 60,359 of record CAZEVY010000010.1, read on the forward strand.
GTGTATGGCATCGGCTCACATTATGGCAGCCGCCGCCCCTCGCGTTTGAGAACAGCGCGGACTGTTCAGCCACGCGCCCGGCGGAGCCGTCTGCTACCTTGGGACCGTCATGCCGCGGCCGCCCGAATCCACCTCCACCCGCGTGGGCAACTACGTGATCTCGCTCCCCGAGCGCGTGGTGCGATCGGCCTCGGCGGCGGCGGGCGGACTGCTGCGCGAGATCGGCGAGGTCGCCGTGCCGGCGGCGCTGCGCCGCACGAAGCTCTACCGCAACATGGTCGACTCGACGCTGCGGTTCCTGGTCGAACAGGTCGGACAGGTCGAAGGCGCCTGGCCCGCGCAGGACAAGCTGGCCGAGAATTTCGCCGTGCGCCGCACGGCCGGCAACGGAATCGAGATGATCGGCGTGCTGACCTTCCGGGCCTCGCCGGTGTGGGTGCTGGCCGCGCTCGCCGATCTCAGCGGCGCCGGACGCCACCTGATCCGCGAGATCGCCGCATCGCTTCAGGAGCAGGGGCTGCTCGACAAGGAGACGCGTTTCGAGAGCGTCGACCAGATGCTCGACGGCCTGGAGCGCGTCAGCGGGCGCACCGCCGACGCCATCAACACGCCGCCCCTCGACGTCGCCGGACTGCGCGAGGAGTGGGCGGCCATCCGCCGCGAGGCGTCGTCGATGAAAGGACCGTCGCTGCCCTCGCTGCCCGACGTCGAGGGGCTGTGGAAGGGAATCGAGAAGACGGCGGCCGAGGAGGGGCGGTCGGCGTTCGAGGTGTCGTCGCTGATGGCGCTGGGCGCGGTGACGGGAGTGCCCGGGCAACTGCGCTGGTTCTCGCGAAGCGCCATGACGGCCGCGCGGAAGACGGGCCAGATCGCGGGCGACGCGCTGCTGGGCCACTACGCGCGGTCGCTGGAGGAGATTCGCGCCGAGGGATTCCTCGCCTACTGGTCGCGCGAGTTCCGCCCGTATCTGCGCGCGGCGGCGGCGCAGTTCTCGCCTTCGAAGGAGTCGTCGACGGAGCGCTTTCTGCGGGGCCGCTGAGCCGGCGTGCTACCGTGTTTTTCATGAAAACGACCGCCGCGTACTTTCTCACTGCCGCCATCGCGTTCTCGCAACCTTCGACGCGCGAGTTCGGCGACCTCAACTGGATGGAGTTTCGCGAGCTGGTGCCGGCGAAGATTCGCACGGTGCTGGTGCCCACGGGGACCATCGAGGCGCACGGGGTGGTCAACAACGGCGCCGACATCACCGCTCCCGTCGCCATCGCGCGCGCCATGGCGCCGAAGGTCGACGCGCTGGTCGCGCCCGTGATCCCCTACGGCGTCACCGGAAGTCTCGACGCTTTCGCGGGCAACTTCTCGATTTCCGAGAGCGCCTATCGCGCCTACGTGGGCGAAGTGCTGGCGGGCCTGGCGCGCACGGGCGTTAAGAATATCCTGGTGATCAACGGGCATGGCGGCCCGCAGACGGCCATCCTCAACGATCTCGCCGAGACGACCGGCCGCGCGCATCGCGTGCGGACGCTGGTGATCAACTGGTGGGCGCACTGCTCCGACGTCACCATGAAGATCTTCGGCGAGGACGGCGGCCACGCCGGCTGGAACGAGACCGCGTTCATCCAGGCGATCGACCGCAGGCTGGTCCAGCAGAAACGCTACAGCGACGCGCTGGCGACGCCGCGCGCGCCGGCCGGGGCGTGGTCGGCGTATCCGTTCCCGTCGTCGATCATTCTGTATCAGCCCGGCCAGGGCTACGTGAAGTTCGACCAGGCCAAGGCGGATGCGTACTTCCAGGGAGTCGTCGCCAAGATGACGGCGCTCGCCGAGGAGACGATTCGCAAGTGGGACGCGGCGGGAATCTTCACCGAGGGGCGATAGCCGCGGCCCTCGCCGCCATGACCTCCGCGATGCTCGCCTCCTTCACCTCTTCATAGCCGCGAATGCGCTCCGGCAGCGCGGCGAATTCGGCGGCATCCTCCGCGCCCGCGCGCAAGGCCTCGCGCAGGGCGTTCTCATACCAGCCGATCAGCGACCGCTCGCGCCGGCGATGCCTCGACCAGCCGAAGGGATCGAAGGGCGTCCCGCGCAGGAACTTCCCTTTCGCGAGCGCGGCCAGCACGGCGCGGAACCAGCCGCCGAGGCGCAGCTTGCGCTTCATCCCGAGGCGCCGCAGGAGCGGCGGATGCAGGTTGTACTCGATCGACTCGACGGCCTCCCACTGCTCGTGGAGGCCGCGCTCGAACTCCGGCTTCGTGAGCAGCCGCGCGACCTCGTACTCGTCCTTGTACGCCATCAGCTTGTAGAGATTGCGCGCGACCGTCTCGCGCAACTGGGGCGCGCGCGCGGCGATCTCGCCGACGAACTCGCGATAGCGCCGGGCGTAGGCCGCGCTCTGGTACGCGGTCAGCTGGGCGGCGCGATGCTCGACGATGTCGCGCGCGGGTGCGGCGTCCGGCTTCGGCGTCAGCAGCGCCTCGACCGCCGCGGCATCGTGATAGTATTTGCGGCCCCAGGTGAAGGCCTGCAAATTGCGCTCGACGGCGACGCCGTTGAGCCGGATCGCGCCTTCCAGCGCATCGAGCGACACCGGCACGTGACCGGCCTGCCACGCCGCGCCCAGCAGCACCATGTTGGCCATCAGGTGCGATCCGAACAACTGCTCGGCGATGCGCCCGGCATCGACGTAGACGTTGTAGCCGCGCCGGGTCGCGGCTTCCACCTGAGCGAGCTTCTCCTCGGGACCGGCGAGCACCGTGCGGCGCCGAACCATCTCGGCGGTTGGCGTGAGGGCGGTATTGAGCACGGCGACGGTGCGGTCGGGGTGCGCGCAGGCGAGATTCTCGGCCGCCGCCGCGCCCAGCAGATCGAAGCCGAGAAGCAGATCGGCGTTGGCGGCGTTGATGCGCGCCGCGGCTTCGACCGGGCCGCGGCTGAGGATCAGGTGCGACACCACGGCGCCGCCCTTCTGCGCGAGACCCGTCTGGTCGAGCGTCGCGACCGAGAGTCCGTCGGCGAGGGCGGCGGTTGCCAGAAGCGCGTTGATCGTCACTACGCCGGTGCCGCCGATTCCGGGCGCGAGGATGCGGTAGGGCGCGTCGAGCGCGGTCATGCGCGCGGGCGGAGGCACGTCGGCTGCGGGGAGGTCGGGCACAGGCCGGCGCTTCAGTCCCGTGCCCGGCCGGAGATTCACGGTGACGAACGACGGGCAGTCGCCCAGCGCGCACGAGTAATCCTTGTTGCACGACGACTGGTGAATGCGGATCTTCTCGCCGAACTCGGTCGCCACCGGCTGAAGGCTCATGCAGTTCGATTCGCGCACACAGTCGCCGCAGCCCTCGCAGACCTCTTCGTGGATGACGAGCCGCTTGGCCGGCTCGGTGAGCTTGCCGCGCGACCGCCAGCGCCGCTTCTCGGCGGCGCATTGCTGGTCGTAGATGAGAAAGCTGACGCCGCGAACCTTCTCCAGCTCGGCCAGCACGCTCTCCAGCTCGAAGCGATCGCGTACCTGGACATTGGCGGCGAAGCGCGAGCGGTCGGCGTATTTGACGATGTCCTCGACGAGCACCACGGTGCGGACGACGCCCTCGGCTTCGAGCTTGCGGGTCAGCTCGGGAATCGCCAGCGCCCCGGTGATGTCCTGGCCGCCGGTCATGGCGACGTGTCCGTTGTAGAGCAGCTTGTAGGTGATGTTGACGCCGGCGGCGACGGCCGCCGTCACCGCCAGGGCGCCGGAGTGGAAGTACGTCCCATCGCCGATGTTCTGGAAGACGTGCCCGCGGTCCACGAACGGCGACATGCCGATCCAGGGCGCGCCCTCGCCGCCCATGTGCGTGATGAAGTCGTAGCCGCGGCTGTGCTCGCCGAGCATCGCGCCCATGCCGTGGCAGCCGATGCCGCCGCCGGCGACCTGCCCTTCGAGCAGCAGGGTGCTGCGATTGTGCGGGCAGCCGGGACAGAAATTCGGGGTCCGCACGACGCGCAGTCCGCGCGGGCGAGCGGCGATCTCGGCCAGCGTCTTCAGGCGCGCCGAGGCGGCCGCCGGCGACCGGTCGCCGAGCTGCCCGGCGACCACGCGCGCGATGGCGTCCGGATCGAGCTCGCCGCTGGCGGCGAACAGGGGCGCGCCGCGGTCGTCCTCCTTACCGAAGATCAGCGGACGCGACGCCAGGTTGTACAGCACGTCGCGGATCTGAAACTCAAGGAAGCTGCGCTTCTCTTCGACGACCAGAATCCGATCGAGTCCGGCGGCGAACTCGCGTGTGAACTTGGGTTCCACGGGGAATGTCATGCCGAACTTCGCCACTCTCACGCCCATCGCTTCGAGCATTTCGCGCGAGACGCCCAGGTCCGCGAGCGCCTGCATGAGATCGAAGTACGCCTTGCCGGCCGTGGCGATGCCCAGCCAGGCGCCGTCGCGGGCGCCGAACCAGCGGTTGATCGGATTGGCGCGCGCGAACCGCCGCACGGCCTCCAGGCGGCGGACGTTGACCTCGTATTCGAGCGCCAGCGTCATGGGCGGGACCAGGCGGATTTCGGTTTTCTTCTCGTAGGGGCCCGGATCGGCGAACCTGAGCCGGTCCGGATCCACCTCGACGATCCCGCCGCCGTCGCAGACGTTGGTGACGAGCTTCATTCCGATCCAGGCGCCCGAATATCGGGAAAGCGCCGCGCCATACAGTCCATAATCGAGGATTTCTTGCGTATTTCCTGGAAACAGGACGGGAATGCCGACGTTGTGCAGGCTGAAATCGCTCTGATGCGGAATCGTCGAGCTTTTCGAGAGGTGGTCGTCGCCGGCCAGCACCAGCGCCGCGCACAAGCCGCCCGATCCGGAGAGCACCGCGTGGCGGAAGATATCGCCGGAGCGGTCGACGCCCGGGCCTTTGCCGTACCAGACGCCGAGGACGCCATCGACTTTCGCTCCGCCGAGCGCCTGGAAGGACTGGCTTCCGTAGACGGCGGTCGCGGCCAGGTCCTCGTTGACGCCGGGGTGGAAATGGACGTTGTGCTCGTCGAGCAGCGGCCGCACGCGGGCGAGGGCGAGATCGAATCCACCCAGGGGGGAACCTTCGTAACCGGAGATGTAGGCGGCGGTGTTGCGTCCGCCGCGGCGGTCGCGCCGCACGTGGTCGATGGGGAGGCGCACCAGGGCCTGGATGCCCGTGAGGTAGACGCGGCCGCGCTCGACGGTGTAGCGGTCGGTGAGCTGCAAGGTTTCCCCAAGATAGCACCGGGGTGGGCGCGGTTGGCCGACGGGTAGTGGGTGGTTTCCTCAACGCACAAACCACCCACTACCGGCCGACGCCGAGGGCGGGGCAGGTTATTATTGTGCGGAGGTGCTCGTCGACCATGACGACTCCGCTTTCTCCCCAGGGCAGCCGGCCCCGGGTTCTCCTCACCTCGGTGTTCGGCCCCTACGCCCAGGACGACGAGTTCGGCAGCCGGGCGATCAACCCGATGGAGCTGTACCACAACCAGGTCACCCGCGCGCAGGGACCGTTTTCGATGCGGATCTTTCACCGGTCGTGGGGGATTCTGTTCATCCAGGCGAATATCCAGGCGCCCTGCGCGGTGCTCGATTTCCCGACGCGCGAGCGCTTCGCCAAGGAGCTCCGCAAGCACCGCTACGATGTCGTCGGCATCTCGGCGATCGTCGTGAACGCCGGCAAGGTGCGCGAGATGTGCCGGATGGTGCGGGAGCTGTCTCCGCACTCGACCATCGTGGTCGGGGGCCATGTGACGTCGATTCCGAATCTCGAGGAGACGATCGACGCGGACCACATCGTGCGCGGCGAAGGCGTGTCATGGATGAGGAGGTTCCTCGGCGAGGACGAGGGAGCGCCGATCGTGCACCCGGTGATCGCGTCGGGATTCGGCCACCGGTACCTGGGCCTGAGGCTGCCCGGGCGGCTGGGTTCCACGGCGGCGACGATCATTCCGTCGGTGGGATGCCCGATCGGGTGCAACTTCTGCACGACGTCGGCGTTTTTCGGCGGGAAGGGCCGGTTCGTCAACTTCCTGGATTCCGGCGATGAAGTGTTCCAGGTGATGGAGGAGTCCGAGCGCAAGCTGCATATGAACTCCTTTTTCATGATGGACGAGAACTTCCTGCTGCATCGGCGGCGGGCCATGGAGCTGCTCGACTGCATGCAAAAGGCGCGCAAGGCCTGGACGCTGTACGTGTTCTCGTCGGCCAACGCGATCCGCAAGTACACGATGGAAGAGCTGGTGCGGCTGGGCGTGGGCTGGGTGTGGCTGGGACTGGAATCGGCGCAGTCGGACTACGCGAAGCTGTCGGGGACGGATACGCTCGAGCTGACGCGGGAGCTGCGCAGTCACGGGATCGGCGTGCTGGGGTCGACCATCATCGGAATGGAGCATCACGCGCCGGAGAACATCGGCGAGGAGATCGAGCGGGCGGTGGAGCACAACACGGATTTCCACCAGTTCATGTTGTACACGCCCATGCCGGGAACGCCGCTTCACGAGCAGATGCGGAGCGAGGGCCGGCTGCTGGACGTCGACCTGGCGGACATTCACGGTCAGTACAAGCTCAACTGGGCGCATCCGCACCTGTCGCGGGACGACTCCAAGAAATACCTGGACGAGGCCTTCGCGCGCGATTTCGAGGTGAACGGGCCGAGCCTGGCGCGGCTGGCGCAGACGGCGCTGGCGGGCTGGAGACGCTATCGCGATTATCCCGACGCGCGGGTCCGCGCGCGTTTCGAGCGGGAGCTGCGTGGTCTGAAGACCTACTACAGCGGCCTCGTATGGGCGGCGGAGAAATACCTGGAGAGAACCAACGGGGCGATGGCGGAGAGGCTGCGCGCGCTGCGCCGGGAAATCCGGGAGGAGTGCGGGGCCGGGTCGGCGTGGGCGGCGCGAGTGTTCGGCTCGCTGCTGCTGTGGACGGCGCGCCGCGAGAACCGTCGGCTGGAGCGCGGAGTCACCTACGAGCCCCGGACGTTTCTGCAGCGGACGAACTGGGGCGACGCGTAGGCGTGCCGCTCCCGCGCCTCTACCCGATTCTCGACACGGCGGCCCTCGAACGGCGCGGATTCCCCCTGCTGCTGGCGGCCGAGGCCATGCTGGAAGGCGGCGCGCGCATCCTCCAGCTTCGGCACAAAGGACATTTCACACGGGAAATGTTCGACCAGGCGGAGTACGTCGGAAAGCTCTGCCGGCACTTCGGCGCGGCATGGATCGTCAACGACCGCGCCGACCTGGCGATGCTGCTCGGCGCGGGCCTTCACCTGGGGCAGGACGACCTGGCGCCCGCGGACGCGCGGCGACTGATGGGGAGCGGCGCCTTCATCGGGTACTCGACGCATAACGAAGCGCAGTTGCGCGCGGCGGCGTCCGAGCCGGTGGACTATGTCGCGCTGGGGCCGATCTTCGCGACGGCGAGCAAGGCGAAGCCCGACCCGGCGGTCGGCCTGGAGGGGCTGCGCGCATGGCGAGGGCTTTCGGCGCGGCCACTGGTCGCGATCGGCGGGCTGACGCTGGAGAACGCATCGACGACGCTGGCGGCGGGCGCGGATTCGGTGGCGGCGATCGGCGGGCTGCTGCCGGGGGAGCTGTCGAAAAAGTCGCTGCGCCGCCGGACCGAGGAGTGGGTCGAGGCGGTCGAGAGGGTGGGTTGAGGCAGCCGCCCCGTGGTGAGCGGCCCGCCGCTTGACTCCCGCACCGCGTTGGTGATCCTCTCTATGGAATGACGCGGGTCCGCTATCGAGTCCTGGCGATGGCGGTCCTGCTGGCCGGCGTCACCTACCTCGACCGAGTGTGCATCGGCGTGGCGGCCCCGGCGATCATGCGCGACCTCAGACTCTCGCGGGTGGAGATGAGTTTCGTCTTCAGCGCCTTCACGGCCGCCTACGCCATTTTCGAGATCCCGACCGGACGATGGGGCGACAAGGTGGGCACGCGGCGCGTGCTGACGCGCATCGTGGTCTGGTGGTCCACCTTTACGATCCTGACGGGCGTGGCATTCAATTACGTCTCGCTGCTGGTGATGCGATTCCTGTTCGGCGCCGGGGAGGCGGGCGCCTGGCCGAACGTGGCGCGCACCTTTTCGCGATGGTTCCCGCGCTCGGAGCGCGGCACCGTGCAGGGAATCTTCTTCATGGGCGCGCACCTAGCCGGCGGGCTGACGCCGCTGCTGGTGACCGCGCTGCTGCGCCGATTCGACTGGCGCACGATGTTCTTCCTCTTCGGCTCGATCGGCTTCTTCTGGGCGGCGGCCTGGTATCGGTGGTTTCGCGACGACCCCGCGGATCACCCCGCCGTCGGCGCCGCCGAGCGCGACCTGATTCTGGCCAGCCGCGGGGCCGGGGCCTCGCACGGCGCCTTCGCGGGATGGGGGCGTCTGCTCGCCAATCGCAACGTGGCGGCGTTGTGCGCGATGTACTTCACGCAGACCTACGGGTTCATCTTCTACGTCACCTGGCTGCCGACCTACCTGAACAACACGCGCGGATTCACCGAGACGATGCTGGGCGCCATGGCGGGCCTGCCGCTGACGCTGAGCGTCTTCGCCGATCTGTTCGGGGGCATCACGACGGATCGCCTGACGCGCCGCTTCGGGCTGCGGGCCGGGCGAAGCTGGGTGGGCGGCGGTTCGCTGGCGGCGGCGGGGCTGTTTCTGATCGCCGGAACATTCGCGCCCGATCCTGTTGTGGCGGCGGTGTTGATCTCGCTGGCCGCGGCGGCGTCGAACTTCCTGCTGGGAGCGAGCTGGGGGACGTGCATCGATATCGGCGGCGACAACTCGGGGGTGATCAGCGCCGCCATGAACACGGCGGGACAGGTGGGCGGCTTCCTGAATCCGATCGTCATGGCCCTGCTGGTGGATCGGCTGGGAAGCTGGAATGCGCCGCTCTACCTGATGGGGATGCTGTACCTGTTCGGCGCGACCTGTTGGCTGTGGATCGACCCGACGAGGAAGCTGGCGAAGGCGGCGTAGCGGGCGGGCGGCGTGTGATAGGATTGGCGGCTTCCATGGCGTCGGCCGCCGACAGCAAGCACACCGGACTCGTGCAGACCCTGGGGCTGCTCGACTCGACCACCATCGTGATCGGGTCGATGATCGGGTCGGGCGTCTTCATTGTCGCCGCCGACATTTCGCGTCAGGTCAATTCGCCGGCGATGCTGCTGGCGACCTGGGTGGTCACGGCGCTGATGACCATGATCGGCGCGCTCACCTATGGCGAGCTGGCGGCGGCCATGCCGCGCGCGGGTGGCCAGTACGTCTACCTGCGCGAGGCGTTCGGGCCGATGTCGGGGTTCCTCTACGGCTGGACGCTGTTCCTGGTGATCCAGACGGGGACCATCGCCGCAGTGGCGGTGGCCTTCGCGAAATTTACCGGCGTCTTCGTGCCGTGGTTCGCGGCGGGCAACGAGATCTTCCGACTGTATGGCCGCGCGGTGACGACGCAGCAGGCGCTGGGGATCGCCGTGGTCGTGCTGCTGACCTGGGTGAACTCGCGCGGGCTGCGCACGGGCGCGGCGGTGCAGAACGTCTTCACGGTGGCCAAGACGGGCGGACTGATCGGGCTGATCGCCGTGGGATTTCTGATGGGGCGCAACGAGCAGGCCGTCGAGCGGAACTTCGGCGCGGGCTTCTGGGGCGGCGCGGGATGGGACTTCACGACCGTGCGCCTCATCGGCGTGGCGATGGTGGGGTCGCTGTTCTCCTCCGACGCCTGGAACAACGTGACATTCACGGCGGGCGAGATACGGAATCCGCGGCGCAATCTGCCGCTCTCGCTGGCGCTTGGAGTGGCGATCGTCTCGGCGCTCTACATTCTCGCCAACACCGCGTACCTGTGGGTGCTGCCGCTGGAGGCGATCCAGACGGCGGCGGAGGACCGCGTGGCGACGGCGGCGGTGTCGGCCATCCTGGGATCGTCGGGAGTGCAGATCATGGCGGCGGCCATCATGATCTCGACGTTCGGCTGCATCAACGGGCTGGTGCTGGCGGGCGCGCGCGTCTACTACGCGATGGCGCTGGACGGGCTGTTTTTCCGCAAGGCCGCCGAGGTCGACGCCCGGACGCATGCGCCGGTTCCGGCGCTGTGGCTGCAATGCGTGTGGGCGTCGCTGCTGACGCTCAGCGGAACGTATGGGGATTTGCTCGACTATGTTATATTCGCTGTCTTGCTGTTCTACATCCTGACCATCGCCGGGGTGTTCGTGCTGCGCCGGACGAGGCCGGAGATGGAGCGGCCGTATCGCGCGATCGGCTACCCGGTGCTGCCCGCCCTGTACATCGCGGCGGCGGCGCTGATCGAGATTCTGCTGCTGCTGTACAAGCCCAGCTACACGTGGCCCGGGCTGATCATCGTGCTGCTGGGCGTGCCGGTCTACTTTTTCTGGCGGAAGAAAGAGGTTCGCGCATGAGCCTGTTCGCAAAGAAATCGCTGGAGCGGATTCTCGCCGATTCGGAAGGCGAGCACGGACTGAAGCGCGCGCTGGGGCCGGGCCAACTGGTGGCGCTGGGCATCGGCGCGATCATCGGCGCGGGCCTGTTCTCGCTGACCGGGATCGCGGCGGCGAACCACGCCGGCCCGGCGGTGATCCTCTCGTTCATCCTGGCGGGCATCGGTTGCGCCTTCGCGGGATTGTGCTACAGCGAATTCGCGACCATGATTCCGATCGCCGGCAGCGCCTACACGTACTCGTACGCGACCATGGGGGAGCTGCTGGCGTGGATCATCGGCTGGGACCTGGTGCTCGAATACGCGGTGGGCGCGGCGACGGTGTCGGTGAGCTGGTCGGCGTACCTGGTTTCGCTGCTGGCCGATTTCGGGATCCAGTTTCCGCACGCGCTGGCGAGCTCGCCGATGGAGGCGCTGAAACTTCCCGACGGCACCATGGTGCAAGGGGTGATCAACCTGCCGGCGGTCTTCATCGTGGTGATGATCTCGCTGCTGCTGATCGTGGGGATCAAGGAATCGGCGCGGGTGAACGCGACCATCGTGGCGCTGAAGGTGGTCGTGGTGATCGTGTTCATCGTGTTCGGATGGGCGTACGTGCAGTCGTCGAATCACACGCCGTTCATTCCGGAGAATACCGGGACCACGGGCGCGTTCGGATGGTCGGGCGTGCTGCGGGCGGCGGGCGTGGTGTTCTTCGCGTTTATCGGATTCGACGCGGTGTCGACGGCGGCGCAGGAAGCCAAGAAGCCGCAGAAGGACATGCCGATCGGCATTCTGGGGTCGCTCGCGGTGTGCACGATTCTCTATGTGCTCTTTGCCTACGTGCTGACGGGGATCGCCAACTATAAGGAGCTGGACTCGGCGGCGCCGGTGGCGGTGGCGATCGACAAGACGCCTTACGCGTGGTTGAAGCGGGCGATCAAGATGGCGATCCTGGCAGGCTACACGTCGGTGATCCTGGTGATGCTGCTGGGGCAGAGCCGCGTGTTCTTCTCGATGTCGCGCGACGGGCTGCTGCCTTCGCTGTTCTCGCGTTTGCATCCGAAGTTCGCGACGCCGTATCTCTCGAACCTGCTCATGATGGTGTTCGTGGCGATTTTCGCGGCCTTCGCGCCGATCTCGCTGGTGGGCGAGATGACGTCGATCGGCACGCTGTTCGCGTTCGTGCTGGTGTGCATCGGGATCATGGTGATGCGGAAGACGCATCCGACGCTGGAGCGCCCGTTCCGCACGCCGCTGGTGCCGCTGGTGCCGATCCTCGGGATCGGCTTCAACCTGGCGATGATGTGGGGGCTGGGCTGGAGCAACTGGCTGCGTCTGGTGGTGTGGCTGGCGATCGGCATGGTGGTTTACTTCGGCTACAGCCGGCATCACAGCCGGATCGCGGTGGACGCGCGGCGTTGACCCCGGCTGAACGCGCCGCGCGCGTGCGGCTGCTGCTGATGGACGTCGACGGCGTCCTCACCGACGGCAGACTCTACAATGTCCCCGACGCCTCCGGGCGCATGGTGGAGACCAAGGGCTTCGACAGCCAGGACGGGATCGCGCTTCAGTGGCTGCATCGCTATGGGATCGCCGCGGGGGTGATCAGCGGTCGCGACTCGCCGGCGACGGCCGAGCGCGCGCGGCAATGCAAGTTCCGCTACGTCTACCAGGGGCACACGGAGAAGCTGCCGATCTTCGAGGAGATCCTCCGGGACTCGGGACTGGCGCCCGAGGCGATCGGCTACATCGGCGACGACCTCACGGATGGGATTCTCATGCGGCGCGTGGGGTTCGCGGTGGCAACGGCGAATGCGCGCGACGAGGTGAAGGCCATGGCGCATTACGTGACGTCGTCGGCGGGCGGCGCGGGCGCGGTGCGGGAGGCGTGCGAGGCGATTCTCAAGGCGCAGGGGCATTGGGAGTCGATTCTGCGGCATTACGAGATAGAGTAGAGGTATGGGGTTCGAGTTTTCCGGATCGGGTTTCCTGGAGGAGCCATCGGGGGAGCGGTATCCGGTTGAATACGCCGTCCGGTCGCACGTGGATGAGCCGGTGCGGCGGCTGGACAGCGTCGGCCGCGTATGGCCTAAGGACCCTGAGCTTCTCCTCGAGCTGTTCGTCAAGAGCCGAAACCGCCAATTCGCGCTTGTGCTGAGTGATGGTCGCAGGCTTCCGGTGCGGCTCTATTCGCTCAGAGGCTCCTTCCAGGCGGAGGGTGGGCCGCAGGCCCCGGCCGTTGAATCGGATGTCCCGGTCGCTTGAGCGCCTCCTGCGGGGCGCCGAAGAGCTGCTCGCGCTGGAGCCGGAGGATCTCGGTGGCGTCATCCTGGAAATCCTGAACAACCCGCCGATCAAACCCTTTCGGCCGATCGATCTGTACCGAGATTTGACGGACGGAATGTTCCTCACGCCTGCCGCCCCCGTTCGCGAGGCGATTGGAGAAGCCTTGCAATGGCTTCTCAGTGAACGTCTCATCGCGGTCCTTCCTCCAGAACAATTCCCCATAGAGGAGCGGCTGTTCGTCACTCGCAGGGGCAGGCTGTGGCAAACCCGCGACGATCTGGCGAAGTTTCGACAATCCGCGATGCTGCCGTCGCAGATCCTGCATCCGAAGATCGAGGAAAGATGCAAGGCTCCGTTCCTTCGAGCCGACTACGATGCCGCCGTGTTCCAGGCGTACAAAGCCATCGAAGTCGAAGTTCGAAAGGTCGCGGGCCTGGCGGACGACCTGATCGGGCAGGACCTAATGGTTCATGCGTTCAAGCCCTCGAAGGGCGTCCTGGCGGATACCACGGAACTGGCCGCCGAGCAGCAGGCGCTGATGAATCTCTTCACCGGCGCGATAGGGTACTTCAAGAACCCGCACAGTCACCGCGAAGAACCTCTCGATCCCGTGGAGGCGAGTCACCTGCTGGTTTTCGCGAGCAACTTATTGTCGATCGTCGACACACGTGCGTTGAATCGGCCAAGAGCCCAAGAGACCCCCTGAACCATGCCCTTCACCCCCATCCCCGAGGCCATCGACGACTTCCGAAACGGCCGCATGCTGGTGGTGGTCGACGACGAGGACCGCGAGAACGAGGGCGACCTCACGGTCGCGGCCTCGCTGGTCACCCCCGAGATCGTCAACTTCATGGCGGTCCACGGGCGCGGCCTCATCTGCCTGGCGCTGGAGGCCGAGCGCTGCGACGAGCTTCACCTGCGCCCCATGGCGGCGCACAACACCTCGAACTTCGGCACCGCTTTCTGCGAGGCCGTCGACGCGCGGCACGGCGTCACCACAGGCATCTCGGCGGCCGACCGCGCGCACACCATCCGGGTCGCGATGGACCCGGCGACCCGCTCCGACGATCTCGCGCGGCCCGGCCACGTCTTCCCGCTGCGCGCGCGCGAGGGCGGCGTGCTGGTGCGCGCCGGACAGACCGAAGCCGCGGTCGACCTCGCTCGAATGGCGGGACTGGCGCGCGGCGGCGTGATCTGCGAAATCATGAACGACGACGGCACCATGGCGCGCGTGCCGGAGTTGCAGGCCTTCTGCGACCGGCACGGTCTGAAGATGGTCTCCATCGCCGACCTGATCCGCTATCGGCTGCACAACGAGCGCATCGTGCGGCGACTGGCCGAGGGCGCGCTCAGGACCGAGTACGGCGAGTTCCGCACGGTCGCCTACGGCAGCTCGATCGATCCGGAGCGGCACCTGGCGCTGGTGTTCGGCGAGGTCGGCGGCCGCGAGCGCGTTCTGGTGCGCATGCACTCGCATTGCGCCTACGGCGACGTGTTCGGCTCGCTCGACTGCGAATGCGGGCGCCTGGTGCGGGCGTCGCTCCAGCGCATCGCCGCCGAGGGCGCGGGCGTGCTGGTGTACCTGCACCAGACCGGACCGGGTCTGCGCGTGGTGCGCGACGAGCTGGTCTCGCACGGTCGCGAGTTCATGCACCTGGCGACGCCGGACGGCCAGAAGGCGCTCCAGCACGAAGTGGGCATCGGCGCGCAGATCCTCTCGGACCTCGGACTGCACACCATCCGGCTGCTGACGAATCACCCGCGCAAGATCGTCGCGCTGGAGGGATTCGGAATCGAGATCGTCGAGCAGGTCCCGATAGGCTAAGGCGCGACGCTCTCGAGTTCCTTGCGCACGGCGTCGAGGACTCCGTTGATGAAGGCGACCGACTCGTCGCCCGAGAAGCGCCGCGCGAGCTCCAGCGCTTCGTCGATGACCACCGCGGGCGGCGTCGCGCCGGCGAGGAGCTCGTAGATGCCCAGGCGCAGCACGTTGCGGTCGACGACCGCCATGCGATCCAGGCGCCAGTGCTCGGAGTGTCCGGCGATGCGGCGGTCGATCTCCTCGAGACGCGCGGCGACGCCGGCGGCCAGCTCGTCGGCGAAGGCGTCCGTCTCGACCATGGCGGGCGAGGTCTCCGACGGCGGTTCGCCGCGCAAGTCGCGCTGATAGAGATTCTGGAGCGCGAGCTGGCGCGAGTGGCGCCGGCCGGGCACGGCTAGGATCCGGAGCGCAGGGCGCGCATCAGGTTAGCCATCTCGATGGCGCTCATGGCGGCGTCGGCGCCCTTGTTGCCGGACTTGGCGCCGGCGCGGTCGATGGCCTGCTCGAGGGTGTTGGTCGTCAGGATGCCGAAAGCCACCGGCACTCCCGTTTCGCGCGCGACCTGGGCGACGCCTTTCGACGCCTCGCCGGCGACGTAGTCGAAGTGCGGCGTCTCGCCGCGGATGACGCAGCCGAGACACACGATGGCGTCGTGCTTGCGGGCGCGCGCCAGCGCCGCGGCGGTGACGGGCATTTCCCAGGAGCCGGGGACCTTCACGACGTCGATGTCGGTTTCGGCGCAGCCGTGCCGCCTCAGCGCGTCGAGCGCGCCCGAGAGCAGGCGCTCGGTGATGAAGCTGTTGAAGCGGCTCGCGATGACCGCGAACTTCAGTCCCTTGGCGTCGAGATGGCCTTCGATGATCAAACCATTTCGATTGTATCGTGGTTTTCAGCGCGGCAACGGCGAAGGCAGAATCTCAGCCGCGCCGGCCGGCGCCGATCAACGGAATCCTTCCACTAACATCAGGTCGCTGGTTCTCTGGTCGAGCCTTGTGTACAGGATCCTGCGCCCGTCCGCGGTGACGCTCAAGCCCGGTCCGCTGGCGCTGGGCAGGAGAACCAACTCTTTGGCGATTCCGGTCGCGAAGCTGCGGTACGTCAGGACGCGCGACGTGTTGACGTAGTAGACTCCCTGGCGTGTGACGGCGAACATGCGCCGGGAGATGTCCTTGAGCAGCGGCAGTTCCATCCCATCGGTGAGCGCGAGGCTCCAGACTTCCGACTCATTTTCCGACTTGGTGTAGTACAGCGTCTGCCCGTCGAAGGACTCCACGGCGGCGACCCCGCCGCCTTTCGTCACCTGGACCGGCTCGCCTCCGTCGGATGGGATCTTCCAGACCTGGTCGCTTCCGCTCCGGTCCGAGCAGAAGTAGATCCACTTGCCGTCCCGCGACCAGTTCGGGGCCATATCCCGCCCCGGATGAGCGACCAGTCGGCGCGGAAGTCCGCCGCGTGCGTTGATGACATAGACGTCGTAGTGTCCGTCCGGATTTGCATCGAAAGCGATCTTCCCGCCGTCCGGCGACCAGGTGGGCGCGCGCACCGACCCGTGTTCACCCAGCGACGTTACTTGAAAGGCCGACGAGCCGTCCGAGTTGGCGGCCCAGATTTGCCCGCTGCCGGAGCGGTCCGATGAGAAGGCGATCTTCGACCCGTCCGGGGAATAATCCCCTCCCAGATCGAGCTTGGTCGAGGGCGACACGACCTTGGGATCGCCCGGTTTCGCACCTTCCGAGGCCAGCCCGACCTGCCAGACGTTGCGGTCTTCCAGTTCCACGGTGAAGGCCAGCCGTGAGCGCGCGTGGGAGATCGCCGGGAGCGTCCCTCCCGTCTGCAACGGAACCGGGACCCCTTCGGCGGTCTCCGATGAAAACCGGACGAACCCCCAAATCGTTCTCTGGCGGTGAGCGGCGAGAATCCCGTCGCCCCCTGCGAGCCACGTCGGCCAGGCCGCCAAGCCGGAGACCTTGCCGAAGGGCCGTGGCTCCCCTTTCGGCTTCAGGTTGGCGTCCAGATCCAGGACGTACGGCCGTCCGAAGGCGGGGCTCGCCGAGCGAGTGAACACCAGGCGTTTCCCGTCGGGCGAGAACGTGGGATCGACGTCTCCCAAATGACCCGGCGGCGGCGTGGTCAGCTGACGAATCTCGCCGCTGCCCACGGAAACCGCGAAGACCGCGTCGGGCCCGGTGCGAGCACCCGGGGGACCGCTCACGACCAGCCACTTCCCGTCCGGCGAACAATTGACCCTCGGGTAGAACGACGTGTTGCGCCGGGGCCATCGAAAATCGGTCAGGATTCGCTCCTGGCCTCCAAGAGCGGGGATTTCCATCACGGCTCCCCAGCTTCCCTTGAACCGCAGGAAGTACAGGAAACGCCCGTCGGAAGACCACGCGGCGCCCAGGTCGATGGCGGGGTCGGTCGTCACTCGAAGGCGGCTGTCGGCGCCGATGACCTTGAGGAATATGTCGAAGTTGCTCGAGTCGCCGTTCCAGGAGTAGGCCACCTGGTTGCCGTCCGGGGAGAAGGCGGGCTGAAGTTCCCGGCCCGGGTCCGAAGTGAGCGGGACGGCCTGGATGGGCTGCGGTACATCGCCGGCCGGCCGGAAGTAGATCCACGCCGCGAAGGCACCTGCCAGCGCCAGACCGGCGACTGCGGCGATCGCTCTCCTGGGCCGCCTCGGCGCCACCGCTTGGGCTCTCCCCGACGCCGATTCTTCCGCAAGGTCCTCGAGAGCAAGCTTCACGTCGAACAGGTTCTGGGAGCGTTTCCCCGGCTCCTTACGCAAACAATGACGGATTATCTGATCGAGCCGCGGAGGCACGCCGGCGATGGCGGCCGGTTCCTTTTCGATGATCGCGGCCAGGATCGAAACCTTGGCCTCGCCGCGAAACGCTCTCTGACCGGTCGCCATTTCGTAAAGGACGGAGCCGAACGCGAAGATGTCGCTGCGCGCGTCCACCGGCAACCCCTGCGCTTGCTCGGGCGACATATATGCCACGGTCCCTACCACGGCGCCCTCCTCCGTTCGGGGTTGGGCGGACATCGTGGCGTCCGACTCGGCGGGCTTCTCGGCGACTTTGGCCAGGCCGAAGTCGAGCACCTTGACCTGGCCGTCGTCGTTGACCATGATGTTTCCGGGCTTGAGATCGCGATGGATGATCCCCGCGGCATGCGCCTTTCCGAGCGCATCGGCGATCTGGACGGCGTAGTGGATGAGATCGGAGAGTTTGAGACCACGCGGACCAATGAACCAATCGAGCGTCCGGCCCGGGACGAACTCCATGACGATAAAATCGACGTCACCCTCGGCGCCGACGTCGTAAACGGTGACAATGTTGGGGTGATTCAACGCCGACGCGGACCGGGCCTCGAGCAGAAAGCGGCGTTTCTCGTGCTCGCCGATCTTCCTGCCGGAATGCAGGACCTTGATGGCGACTTCACGATTGAGCCGGGTATCGCGCGCCTTGTAGACTTCTCCCATCCCCCCCGCGCCTATCGCCGAGACGATTTGGTAAGGACCAAGGCGGGTGTGCGGGGCCAGCGGCATCGCGATCCCGATTCTACCGCGCGTGGGATAATGACGCTTTGGACCCCGCCTTCATCCGGAATTTCTCGATCATCGCCCACATCGACCACGGCAAGTCGACGCTGGCCGACCGGCTGCTCGAGCTCACCGGCGCGCTCTCCAGCCGCGAGATGAAGGAGCAGGTGCTCGACTCCATGGATCTGGAGCGCGAGCGCGGCATCACCATCAAGGCGCACGCGGTGCGCCTGGACTATCGCGCCGACGACGGCCACGCCTACCAGCTCAACCTGATCGACACGCCCGGCCACGTCGATTTCAGCTACGAGGTCTCGCGCAGCCTGCAAGCCTGCGAGGGCGCGCTGCTGGTGGTGGACGCTTCGCAAGGCGTCGAAGCGCAGACGCTGGCGAACACCTACCTGGCGCTGCACCACAATCTGGAAATCGTGCCGGTGATCAACAAGATCGACCTGCCGTCGGCGGAGCCGGACCGCATCCGCGAGCAGATCGAGCAGGTGATCGGTCTCGACGCGGGCGGAGCGATTCTGGCGAGCGCCAAGCAGGGCACGGGCGTGCACGAGATCCTCGAGGCCATCGTTCACCTGATGCCGCCGCCCAAGGGCGACCTGGACGCGCCGCTGCGCGCCATGATTTTCGACTCCTGGTTCGATCCCTACCGCGGCGTGATCACGCTGCTGCGCGTCATCGACGGGCGGCTGAGGGTCGGCCAGCGGATTCGCCTGTGGTCCAACGGCGAGACCTTCGAGGTGGAGGGGCTCGGCTACCAGTCGCCCAAGCCGGTTCCGTGCGAGGAGTTGGCGGCCGGCGAGGTCGGCTACATGTCGGCCAACATCAAGACGGTCTCCGACGCCCAGATCGGCGACACGGTGACCGGCGACGACAATCCCGCCGCCGAGCCGCTGCCGGGATTCGAGCCGCTCAAGGCGATGGTGTTCGCGGGGCTGTACCCGGTGGAGTCGCACGAGCACGGGCAGTTGCGCGAGGCGCTCGAAAAGCTGCGCCTGAACGACTCGGCCTTCAGCTTCGAGCCGGAGAGCTCGGTGGCGCTGGGATTCGGGTTCCGCTGCGGGTTCCTGGGGCTGCTGCACCTGGAAATCGTGCAGGAGCGGCTGGAGCGGGAATTCCAGATCGACCTGATCACGACGGCGCCGGGCGTGCGCTACCGCATCCGCAAGCTCGACGGGACCGTGATCGAGGTGGACAATCCGACGCGGTTTCCCAATCCGGCGGAGATCGGCGAGATCGAGGAGCCGATCATCGACGCGACGGTGATCACGCGCGAGGAGTATCTCGGCGAAATCCTGAAACTACTCGAGGAAAAGCGCGGGGCGCAGAAGAAATTCGAGTATATCGGCACGGGCCGCGTGCTGCTGACCTACGAGCTGCCGCTCAACGAGATCGTGCTGGATTTCTACGACCGCCTGAAATCGGTCTCGCGCGGCTACGCCTCGCTCGACTATCACCTGGCGGGCTGGCGCGTCTCGCCGATGGTGCGGCTGGACGTGTTGGTGGCGGGCGATCCGGTGGACGCGCTCTCCATCATCGTGCACCGCGAGTTCGCCTACGATCGCGGGAAGGCGCTGATCGACAGGCTGCGGAAGCTCATCCCGCGGCAGATGTTCGAGGTGGCGCTGCAGGCGGCGATCGGCAGCAAGGTGATCGCGCGCGAGAATATCCCGGCGATCCGCAAGAATGTCCTCGCCAAGTGCTACGGGGGAGACATTACGCGGAAGAGAAAGCTCCTGGAGAAGCAGAAGGAAGGGAAGCGGCGCATGAAAAGGGTCGGCAAGGTGGATATTCCCCAGGAGGCGTTCCTGGCGGTGCTGCGGGTGGGGGAAGAATAGCGGTCAGCGATCAGCTTTCAGCGGTTAGCTTGCGGCGGTCGGGGGCGAGCGGCGCCTCGGCGGCCTGGTGAGCGAGCATGCGCTTCTTGCGCCGCTCCATGAGCAGCAGCTCGCGGCGGCGGCGCTTCTTCACGCGGTCGTCGATGCGCCCCCAGAATTTGACGAAGTAACTCAGCGCCGAGGCGATGCTCACCACCACCACGACCCACAGCCAGCCGACGGCGACGGCGCGCAGCGGCGGCCAGTGAATGCCCAGGAGCACCAGCGAAACCGCGATGACCTGCGAGACCATCTTGGTCTTTCCGAGGTCGCTCGCCTGGATGGTGAAGCCGGCGCTGGCGGCGATGCTGCGCAGGCCGGTGACGGCGAACTCGCGCCCGATGATGGCGATCGCCATCCAGCCGGGAACCTGGCGCGCCTCGACCAGCGCGATCAGCGCCGCCGAGATGAGCAGCTTGTCGGCGATGGGATCGAGCAGCGTCCCGACGGTGGTCACTTGCTGCCACCTTCGGGCCAGGTAACCATCCAACAAGTCAGTGGCGGCGGCGGCAAGGAAGATGGCGAGCGCGAGGAACTCGTTGGTGACCAGGAAGCCGCCCAACTGGAAGCGGAGATTCTCGGCCACCAGCGCCGCTACCAGCAGCGGCACGAAAAAGATGCGCAGCAGCGTCAACAGATTCGGGACGTTCATGCGGCTCGCGCCGCCGGGAGCCAGGTTCCCGCCGGCCGCTAGACTGATGATAGCAGGCGCCCGCCCGCCATCATGCACAATAGAGGGTGGCATGGACGCCTCCACCGCCCGCCTCTGGATCTCCTCCTCGCGCAACCTGGCCGCCTTCACCGGCGCCGGAATTTCGACCGAATCGGGCATCCCCGACTTCCGCAGTCCCAACGGCGTGTGGGCGCGCAACCGCACGGTGGACTTTCAGGAGTTCACCACCAGCCGCGCCGGCCGCGTCGAGTACTGGCGGCAGAAGGTGGAGAGCTGGCCGTCGATGCGCGACGCCGAGCCGAACGCCGGTCACCGGACGCTGGTGGAGCTCGAGCGGGACGGACGTCTGCGCGCGCTGATCACGCAGAACATCGACGGCATGCACCAGCGCGCCGGCAACGCGGCCTCGATCGTCATCGAGCTGCACGGCACCACCGCCGAAGCGGCCTGCCTCTCCTGCGGCGACCGCATCCCGATGGATGACGCCGTCGCGCGCGTGGAAGCGGGCGACGAGGCCCCGGAGTGCGCGCGCTGCGGCGGATATCTCAAGCCGGCGACGATCTCGTTCGGACAGGCGATGCCGGAGCGCGAGATGGCTCGCGCCGTGGAAGCGGCCCGGTCTTGCGAGGTGTTCCTGGCGATCGGCTCGTCGCTGGTGGTGCAGCCGGCGGCGATGCTGCCGCTCATCGCCAAGCGGGCGGGCGCGCGGCTGGTGATCGTCAATCGCACGCCGACGCCGCTCGACGAGGCGGCCGACTGCGTGATTCGCGACGAGATCGGCGTGGTGCTGCCGATGCTGACGGGCGCCGCGGTGGGAGCGGCATGAGCGAATTGGGCGCCATCGGACCGTACGAAGTGGTCCGCAAGATCGGCGAGGGCGGCATGGGCGTGGTCTACGCGGCGCGCGACTCGCGGCTGGATCGTCTGGTTGCGGTGAAGATGCTGCGCGAGGGGATCGGCAGCGAGCAGGCGAGGCTGAGATTCTGGCGCGAGGCGCGCGCGGCCGCCGGCGTGAGTCATCCCAACATCTGCCAGGTCTTCGAGGTCGGCGAGACCGAGGGGAGGCTGTACCTGGTGATGGAGCTGCTCGAAGGCGAGCCGCTCGGCGAGCGCCTGCGCCGCGGACCGCTACCGGAGCGCGAGGCCATCTCGACGGCGCTGGGCGTACTGGCGGCGCTGGACGCCATCCATCGCCGGGAGCTGGTGCATCGCGACCTGAAGCCCTCGAACGTGTTCCTGACGCCGCACGGTCCCAAAGTGCTCGACTTCGGGCTGGCGCGGTGGACGCAATCGGAGAGCGAGCCCTCGATGCTGAAGAACCTCACGCAGCCGGGGAGCGTGCTGGGCACGCCGCGCTACATGTCGCCCGAGCAGTTGCAGGGGCTGCCGGTGGAGTCGCCGTCCGATATTTTCGCCGCAGGCGTTCTGCTCTACGAGATGCTGGCGGGCAAGCCCGCGTTCAACGGCGATACGGTCATGGCGATCTTCCATTCGGTGCTCTACGAGCCGCCGCCGCCGCTGCCGGCCCATCCGCATATCGAGCCCGTGATGAAACGGGCGATGTCGCGGGCGCCGGAGGCGCGGTATGCGAGCGCAACGGCCATGGCGGAGGCGCTGCGGACGCTGGCGAGCGACTCCTCGTCGTCGCGCACGGCCGAGACGCCGGCGGCGCGCCGCGAGACGCGGCTGATCGTGCTGCCGTTCCGGATGCTGCGCCCCGACCCGGAAACCGAGTTCCTCGCCTTCAGCCTTCCGGATGCGATCACGGCGTCGCTCTCGGGACTGGAGTCGGTGGTGGTGCGCTCGAGCCTGGTGGCGGCGCGATTCGGGGGACCGGCGCCGGATCTGCGCGAAGTCGCCGAGCAGGCGCAGGTGGACGCGGTGCTCACCGGGACGCTGTTGCGCGCCGGGCCGCAGATTCGCCTTTCGGTGCAACTGGTGGAGGCGCCGGCGGGGACGCTGGTATGGTCGCAGACTTCGCAGTCGTCGCTGGAGGATATTTTCGAGCTTCAGGACAGCCTGGTGAAGCGCATTCTGGAGTCGCTGCGGCAATCGCACAGCACGCGCGAGGACCAGGCCATCCGCCGCGACGCGCCCGTGAACGCGGCCGCCTACGAGTTCTATCTGCGGGCCAACCAGCTCGCCCGCGACCCCGAGGGCATGCCGGTGGCGCGCGATCTCTACGAGCGCTGCCTGGAGCTCGACCCGAACTACGCGCCGGCCTGGGCGCGCCTGGGCCGGTGCCTGTGGCTGATGGCGAAGTGGCTGCCCGACAGCAAAGTCGACATCGCGCTGGCGGAGAACGCCTTCGAGCGCGCGTTCTCGATCAACCCGGACCTGGCGATCGCCCATCACCTCTACGGGCGCTTCGAGGCCGACCGGGGGCGAGCGCGCCAGGCGATGGTGCGGCTCCTCCATCGCGCGAGGCGATTCGCGCAGGACGCCGAGCTGTTCGGCGGGCTGGTGCACGCCTGCCGTTACTGCGGTCTGCTGGACGCCTCGGTGGCGGCCTACGAGCGGGCGAGGAAGCTCGACCCGCAGGTGCAGACCAGCATCGAGCACACCTACTTCATGCGGGGCGAGCACGAAAAGGTGATCGAGCTGGGGCACACGAACTTCGCGTTCGTGATGGCGCAGTCGCTGATCCTTCTGGGGCGCGACGCCGAGGCGGCCGAGCTGGTGAACACCCATGAGAGCAGGCTTCCGAGCGAGATGCTGCGGCTCTACCTGGCGGCGGTGAAAGCGGGGCTGGGCGAGAACATCGGGGCGCTGCGCGAAGCCGTCGCGAAGCTCATGGGCCTGAAGCTCATGGATCTGGAAGGCATGTACTACATCACGCGGATCTGTACGCGCATCGGCCTTATCGACGAAGCGGTGGAGATCGTCGGGCGCTCGGTGCGCGGCGGCTGGTGTTGCCCGGCGCCGCTCAAGGCCGACACCTGGCTGGAGCCGCTTCGGGCGCGCGCGGATTTCCAGCCGGTGATCGCAGCGGCGGAAAAGGGGCGGGCGGAGTCGCTGGAGGCGTTCCGCGAAGCGGGCGGCGTGGAACTCCTGGGCGTCGACGGCTAGTCTGCGCTATCCTGATTCACAGCAAAGGAGCCGCAACCGATGACCCTATCCCGACGGAACTTTCTCGCCGCGCCCGCGCTGGCGACGCTCGCGCGCCAGGCCGTGAGCGCCAGCGTCGATCCCAAGACGGGAATGCCGATGCGCGTGCTCGGACGCACCGGCGCCAGCGTCTCGATCCTCGCCTTCGGCTGCGGCAGCCGCTTCCTCATGTACAAGGAAGAGGACAAGGCCATCGAGGCGGGCCGGCGGGCGCTCTCGCAAGGCGTCACCTACTTCGACACGGCGCAGACCTACGGCAACGGCGTCAGTGAAACGCGCGTCGGCATGGTCCTACAGGGGCGGCGCAGCGGCGTCTGGCTGGCCACCAAGATCCAGGAGCGCAACGGCGACAAGGCCATGGCCAACATGGAGCAGAGCCTGAAGCGGCTCCAGACCGATTACGTCGACCTGGTGCACATCCACGCGCTCGGCGGCCCCGAAGATCTCGCGGCCATCGAGGCCAAGGGCGGCGTGCTGGAGACGATGTACAAAATCCGCAGCCAGAAGATGGCGCGCTTCATCGGCGTCACCAGCCACACCGATCCGGTCACGCTGAAGGCGGCGCTCGAGCGGCACGACTTCGACTGCACGCAGATGGCGCTCAACGCCGCGCTGGTGGGGATGCGCAACGGCAAGGGCGGCATGGAGCCGAACCCCGGCATCAAGGAGAGCTTCGAGAAGATCGCGCTGCCGGTGGCGCTTCGCAAGAAAATGGGCATCACCGCCATGAAGGCCTACGCGCAGGGGCCGCTCACCGAGAAGGCCAGCCCGGAGAAACTGGTGCGTTACTCGCTGACGCTGCCGGTGGCCGCGGCGGTGGTGGGCATGCCGTCGCTGGAGTTCATCGACGACAACGCGCGCATCGCCAAGGGGTTCAAGCCTCTCGGATCGGCCGACATGGATTCGCTCTCGGGCGAGCTCAGCCGGATCTACAAGGCGTCGCTCGACCAGTTCTTCAGCACGCACGTGGACTCGTAGCAGTCGCCCGGCGCGCCGCCTAATCCGGCGCGGCGTGATGATTCACCGGACCGCGTCCCCCGCCGAGTCCCGGATGGGTCGCGATGGCCCGCGCGATGAATCGCTTGGCCCGCGCCACGGAATCGACCAGCGGCATCCTAAGCGCCAGGCAGGCGACGATCGCGGCCGAGTAGGTGCATCCCGTGCCGTGCGTGTTCGGCGTGGCGATGCGCTCGGCGGGGAACTCGTGGAACACGCCATCGGCGAGCAACAGGTCGGTCGCGTGACGGTCCCAGTGTCCGCCTTTGACCAGGACAGCCTTCGCCCCCAGACCGGCCAGCCGCCGCGCCGCCTCGCGCGCGTCATCGTTATCGCGAATCTCGAGGCCGGCGAGCGCCGCCGCTTCGGGTAGATTGGGCGCCAGCAGCGCGGCGCGCGGGACGAGCCGCTCCCGCAGTGCCGCGACCGCATCGGCGTCCAGCAATGGCGCGCCGTGCTTGCTGATCATCACCGGGTCGACCACCAGCGGGAAGGCGAAGCGCGCCGCGGCGTCGGCCACCGCTTCGACGATGGCGCGATTGCCGAGCGCGCCGGTCTTGGCCGCGCGCGGCGGGATGTCCTCGATGACCGCGTCGAGTTGGGCGATCACCAGGCCGGCGGCGACGCACTCGACGCGAGAGACGCGGCGGGTGTTCTGCGCCGTCAGCAGCGCGATCACGGCTTGGCCGTAGACGCCGAACTGGTGGAAGGTTTTCAGGTCCGCCTGGACGCCGGCGCCGCCGCTGGGGTCCGATCCCGCGATCGTCAGCGCAACCGGTGTTTCCGGCCGGGGAGTATTCGCCACGGACTGCTAGTGTAGTGTCCCGAACAAATCTTTTTGGCCGCGGATGAACGCAGATGAACGCAGATAAGATCGCAAGGCCTCGTCCCATCGGCGTTTATCTGCGTTGACCTGTGGCCGGATCATTCTCAATGAAACCCAGTCTGTCATCGAGATGCCACCGCTCGCTCACGCTCGCGGCTCCGAAAACCGCGATTGGTCCAAGCTATTTCGACGACAGTACACTAGACTAAGCTCATGAGGCGAGCGATTGTCAAATGCGCGCTGGTGCTGAGCGCCGCGCTGGCAATTTCGCTCGCACAGCAGAAGAAGGCACGGCCCGCGCCGCGCGGCCCCGACCTGCTGATCCTCGATCTGAAAGTCCAGCGCGACGCCACGCACGTCACCGTCGACGGTAAGGTCCGGGTCGGCCCTGCCAAGGCGTTAAAGGACATCACGCTGATCTTCGAGTTCTTCGCGCCCGGCGGCGAGCTGCTGACCAAGCAACAGATCCAGGTCACCGAGAACGAGATGGGCCCCGGCGAAGAGACCACCTTCCACGGGCAGACGCTCAGTCCGCCCCGGGCCGTGCGGGTAAAGGTGGATGCCGAGGCTGACGGGCGCTATGTTCGGATCGACAAACCCGGCCCCTATGTAATTGAATAAGAACGGCTTGCCTGAGCGGCCGCCCCTTTTACAATACTTTTACAAGCCTCCTACGACTTAACCGCGGTTCGGGCGCAGAATCGAGCCATGACCACGGAAGGAATCTACCGGGATCAGCATCTCGGAGTGGATTTCGCAAAAGGGGTTGCCGCGCTCGATTCCCGGCCGATGATACTCACGCGCAAGGAATACGAGCTGATGGCTTGTCTGGTGGGAAACGCGGGGGAGATCGTTCCGCGCGACGTGTTATTGATGCAGGTGTGGGGCTACAGCAAGGAGATCCGCACGAGGACGCTCGACGTGCACATTCGCCGCTTGCGCAAAAAGCTCGGCAATTACGGCGATCAGTACATCGAGACCATCTTCGGCGTGGGTTACCGCTTCCAGCCCTATCGCGAGCCTCGGGTTTTGCCGGCCTTCGCCGGCAACGGCCTGCTCGCGGCCAGCGTCTGACACAGACGTCGGGCGGCGCGCCTTCGATCGGTTCCGATCCATGCGGGAGCGGGGCGCCCGGACGCCGGCGCGATCTGTTACGCTAACCAGTCGATGATGCCCGAACCGGCGCGCGACCTCACCATCGAAGGTCTGGTCCACGACCTGAACAACGTCTTCGAGACCTTCTCCGACGCCGCCGACGTGCTGGCGCGGGATCCCAAAAACGCCCGCCTGGCGGCGACGCTGCGGCGCGGTGTCGAGCGCGGCAACCGCATCCTGGGCAGCTACCTGGACTGCGCCATGGCGATGCTCGATTTCGCCACCATGCTGGAGAAGGCGGTGGAGTTCGCCCGCGACTCGCTGGAGGTGGTCCGCGGCCCCAAGATCGAGTTCACCAGCCGCATCGAGGAGGGCCTGCGGCTGCGCGGCAACCCGGCCGCCTGGGAGCGCGTGCTGGTGAACCTGTTCCTCAACGCCGCGCAGGCGATGCCCAACGGCGGCACCATCGAAGTGAGCGCCGCGCGCGAGCCGGGCGGGACGCGGATCACAGTGGCCGACACCGGTCACGGGATTTCGTCGAAGATTCTGGGGCGCATCTTCGAGCCGCACTTCTCGACCAAGGCGAAGCGCTCCGGATTGGGGCTGCACATCGTACGGTCGATCGTGGCGGGCAGCGGCGGGACAGTGGCGGCGTCCAATCGACGTCCCGGACCCGGCGCGGTCTTCAGCATTCGGCTGCCCGCGGCGGGGTGAAGCCGATCAGCGGGCGCCGCCCGAAAGCAGATCCTTCAGCGCCGAGAACACCTCCGGAAACCGGAAGCGGAAGCCCGACGCTTCGGCCGCTCGCGGCGTGACGCGCTGGCTGCCCAGCAGCACCTCCGACATCTCGCCGAACAACAGCTTGAGGGCGAACTCGGGCACGGGAAACAATCCAGGCCGATGGAGCGCGCGCGCCAACGCCGCCGTGAATTCGCTGTTGCGGACGGGATTGGGCGCGGTGGCGTTCACCGCTCCCCGCAGATCTCCCTCGATCGCGTGGCACACCAGCCCGACGAGATCCTCGGCGTGAATCCACGACATCCACTGGCGGCCGCCGCCGAGCCTGCCTCCGAGTCCCAGGCGGAATGGCGGCAGCATGCGCGCCAGCGCGCCGCCGTCCGGTCCCAGCACCACGCCGATCCGTAGCGCGACGACGCGAACGCCGAGCGCCGACGCCTCGCCGAGCGCGGCCTCCAGGTCGCGGCAGACTTCGGCGAGGAAGCCGCCGCCGGCGGACGAATCCTCCGCGAGCACCTCGTCGCCGCGGTCGCCGTAGTAGCCGATGGCCGAGGCGGAGACGAGCGCGGCCGGCCTGGGCGACGCCTTCGCGAGACTCTCGACCAGCCGGCGCGCGCCGTCGACGCGCGTCGTCCGAATGCGGCGCTTGACCTCGGGGGTCCAGCGCTGCGCCACGGTTTCGCCGGCCAGGTGCACGATCGCGTCGGCGCCCGCGAGACTATCGACGGGAGGCGCGCCTTCGGCGGAGTCCCAGATCGAGAAGGCCGCGGCGGCCGGCAGCCCCTTGCGGGGCGAGCGTCCCAGGATCCGCATGGCGTGTCCGCCGGCGGCGAGCCGTTGGATCAGCCGCCGCCCGATGAACCCGCTGGCGCCGGTAAGGACGACCTCCATAAGCCGTGCTTCATTGTATGCGAAGCGGGTCGGGCTCGCCGCGCGCGATGGCGTCGATCTCTTCCAGATACGCCGCCACGGCTGTTTTCCTTTTCATGCCGTCGAGCGAGAGATAGCGCACCGATCCGAACACGGGACGGCGCCGCCAGGGGCGGTCGTGCAGCCCGAAGCACCACAGGATGTTCGTGTAGGTGTTGGGGTCGCGGCCGTCGAGAGCGAAGCGGTCGTGCAGGTAGACCATGGCCGCCAGCGCGTCCTCCGGACTGCGCGACCACTCGACGATCTTCTTGCCCCAGTACATGCGGTAGTAGCCGTGAATCTTGCCGCGCAACAGCAGCTCGCGCTGGGTGGCGTTCCACAGATCGTCGTGCGTGGCGGCGCGCTCGAAGCGCTCGCGACTGTAGACCGGGTCACGGCGGTCGCGCGCGTGGGCCCGAAGAGTCGCGCGCGCCCAATCGGGAAGCGTGTCGAGCGAATCCGGCGGATCGGCGAAGCGGGCGTGATTGAACGCCAGCTCGCGGCGGACGATCAGCTCTTCGAGGAATTCATCGGCGATGAGCTTGTTCCGGGCGGCGTAGTCGCGGGCGGCCAGCGCGACCTCGAGCGACGAAATGTGCCCGAAGTGCAGATACGGGCTGAGGTTCGACGTCGCGTGCGCGGAGGGTTCGTTGCGATGCCGGGCGTAGCGGCGGAGATTCACTTCGAGGAACCGCTCGAGCCGCGCGAGCGCCTCGGTGCGCCCGCCGCGGAAGCAGGTGGACGGCGCGACCGCGTGGTCGATCTCGCAACACGCCGCACTCGGAGCCGCGGTGTGGAGCGCCGGCACGGGAAGCCGCCAGCGCCGGCGGGGCCGCGGCTCGGGGAGCGGCCGGAGGAACTCCGGCAGCAGGCGCCGGATGCGCGGGCGGATGGTGTAGGCGGCATACTGCTTTTTTTCGATGCAGCTCATGGGCACCACGCAACTGGAGTCGACCGCGTAATAGGGGATGTCGAGACGCGCCGGCACGGTCGCGTTGTGACGTGCCGCGACGAAGACGGGGTAATCGTCGGTGACGACGAGGGCGGCCTCGCGAGCGAGGGTGTAGAGCGCATCGTCGGGGTCGGTGTGTCGCGCGCGCAGGTGGAAGCAGTACCCGATGCCGAGCTCCTTCAGGCGCCGCGCGGTGGCATCGACGCCTTCGATGAGAAACGTGTGCAGGCGGTCGCTGGCGTAGGGGTAGGAGCAGGTCAGTCCCTCGTAGAAGAGCACGGGCAGGCGCAGCGCGTCGGCCTGGGCGACGGCGAACGCGAGGGCGTGATTGGAGTCGGCGCGGCGGTTCATCTGCGCCCAGTAGAGGACGTATCGGGCGGGGATGCGCGGGGTCCGCTGGTTGAGCATGCGGACTCGTTCCATCACAATAGAGGGTACGTCATGCGCGCCACCAACCGGCTGCGGCTGCTGTGGGAGTATCTGCGGCGCCGCGAGCGGCTGTCGGCGCTTCCGGTGGAGTACATCGTCGAGACCACGGCCAAGTGCAACCTCTACTGTCCGATGTGTCCACGCGAAACCATCCATCAGCCCAAGGAGGACATGACGGAGGAGATCTTCACGCGGCTGGCCGATGAGGCGGGCCGCTCCGCCGAGCACATGATGCTGATCGGACTCGGCGAGCCGTTCCTGGACCCGCACATCTTCGACCGCATCGAGTACTGTCACCGGCACGGCATCCACACGCTGCTCTCGACCAACGGGACCTTTCTCGACGAGAAGACCTCGGCGCGGCTGCTCGATTCCCCGCTCGCGCACGTGACGCTCAGCTTCGACGGCGCGACCAGGGAGTCGTTCGAGTACTACCGCAAGGGCGCGCGCTTCGAGAAGGTGCGCGACAACTTCGTCCGCTTCGCGCGAATGAAGAAAGAGCGCCGCTCGGCGATGCAGGTGGTGGTGCAGATGGTGCGCATGGAGCGCAACGCCGCCGAGGTAGACGACTTCGTGCGCTTCTGGAGCGCGGTCCCGGGCGTCGACCAGGTGCGCATCAAGGAGGACGAGACCAACCTGATGCGTCCCGACGCCGGGCACGAGGCCGCCGACTGGAAGCATCCCTGCCACTACCTGTGGCGCGGTCCCATGTACGTCAAGTGGAACGGCGACGCCTATCCCTGCTGCCAGAGCTACATGCTGGGAGGCGCGCCGGTGGGCCGCATCGGAGACGCGCGGCTGGAGGACATCTGGAACTCCGATGAGATGCGGCGCATGCGGCGGCTCCACGCCGTGGGGCGCGCGCAGGAAGTCGACATCTGCTCCCGCTGCTGCACGACGATCCCCCACCCGCTGCTGGTCGCCGGGAGCCTGGTGCTGCACGGGGCGGCCGCGCGGAAGCTGCTGCCGCTCGTCGAGCGGCTGGTCTACTATTCCCGTTTGCCGGGACGGCTGTTGCGCGCGCCGCGGCCGATCGCCCGGAGGTCCGAGCTGGTGAGCATCGAATCGTCGAAGGAGGACTAGATTCCGGACGTCGCGAGCGTCGTTGGCTGGGGCGTCGCCGCCATGCTGGCCGCGCTTGCCGTGCGACGCGCCGTCTTCCTGCTGGGAGTTCTGATTCCCCGCCGCCCGCCGCCCGCCGCCGATCCGCCTTCGGTACTGATCCTGGCCGCGGCCCGCGACGAGGAGACCAATCTGCCGGCGTTCCTCGACGCGCTCGATCGCCTGGATTATCCCGCCGACCGGATCCACTTCGCCCTTGTCAGCGACGGGTCGCGCGACCGCACGCCCGAGATCCTCGACGCCTGGGCGAAGCGCCGCACCAACGCGCGGTGCATTGTCCTCGAAAAGAGCGTCGGCAAGGCAGGCGCGCTGCGGCTGGCGATGGCGCAGCCGCCGGCGACGGAACTGGCGGTCACCTACGACGCCGACGGCCCGCCGCGGCCGGGGTCGCTGCGCCGGCTGGTGAGCGTCTTCGCCGACCCGAGAGCCGGCGTCGCGGGAGGCTCATGCGTGGTCTCGAACGCGGCGGCGTCGATCGTCAGCCGCTACTCGGCGCTCGAGCACTGGGTGCACCACCGCATCAACCTGACGGGCAAGGATCACTGGAACCTGGGGCCGATTCCGTCGGGCATTCACGCGGCGTACCGGAGGGAGGCGCTCGAATCCGTCGGCGGCTTCGAGCCCGGCCTCGCCGACGACGTGCCGACCGCGCTTCGCCTCATGTCGGCGGGCTGGCGTGCGCGATACGTTCCCGACGCCTTCGTCGACACGCACGTGGTGACGACGGTGCGCGACTTCGTGGCGCAGCGGCGCCGCTGGTCGTCGAATCTCAAGTCGGCTGCCGGCCTGGGGCGCGGGCTGGAACCGCTGGTGGTGGCGGCGGGCTACCTGGACCGCCTGGTGCTGGCGGCGGCGATTGCGCTGGCGATCGCCGGCTGGACGCCGCCGGCGCTCGTGGGGAGCTACCTGGGACTGCTGCTCGCGGCGATCGTGCTGGCGATCGCGAAGGCGGGACACGCACGCGCGATTCCTCTATTTCTCGTGTCGGCGATCATCATGATTCCGGTGGAGCTGTGGGTAAGCCTGGGCGCCATCAGCGGCCGGAGCATCGCCTCCTGGAACGCTCCCGGGCGCCAGGGAGCTTCGAGCGAGTGATCGGCGTCCGCTACGTCTCTCTGCACGAACCTTCCGGATACGGTGAGTCCGGCCGCTGGTACATGCTCGCGATGGCGCGGGCCGGGGTCCCGATCACCTGGACGCCGATGGTGCGCGGGCGCGGCTG
Source organism: uncultured Solibacteraceae bacterium (assembly GCA_964515555.1). Classification (GTDB taxonomy): domain Bacteria; phylum Acidobacteriota; class Terriglobia; order Bryobacterales; family Bryobacteraceae; genus CAZEVY01. The sequence goes on from CAZEVY010000010.1 coordinate 92,379, forward strand.
GGGCTTGGGATACGAGCCGTTCTCCGGACGCTCGGTCGGCGACCCGGCGCTCGATGAGCTCTGCAATCGCGAGATTCCGTACGACGTCGTGGTGCTGCACCTGGTGCCCGAATACTATCCCCGCTGGAGCGCGATCGAGCGCGGCAGGAAGATCGCCGGGTACACGGTGTGGGAGACGGAGCGCCTTCCGGCGCGATGGCCGGCGCTGTTGACCGCGGTGGACCTGGTGATCGTTCCCTGCGAGTGGAACCGCGAGGTCTTCGGCGCCAGCGGCCTCGAAGCGCCGGTTGAGGTGGTCCCCAAGTGCCTGGATCCGGATTTCGCGCCGTGCGGTCCGAGCGACGGCGACGGGGAGTTCACGTTCTATTCGATCAACGTGTGGTCCGATCGCAAGGCGATCGACCGGATGCTCGCGGCCTACGGGCGCGCGTTCGGCGAGGGCGACCGGGTACGGCTGGCGCTTAAGACCAGCGACCGGCACATGAGTATCCGCGTACCGTACACGGCATGGTATCCGATCCGCACTCGATGGCTGCTGGGACGCGGCGGCCCGCCCGTGCAGTTGATCGGCGGATTCCTCTCGCGCGAGGGCATCGCCGATCTGCATCGCCGGGGCGACTGCTACGTCTCGCTGACGCGGGCCGAAGGTTGGGGGATGGGCGCCTTCGAAGCGGCCGCCTCCGGACGCGCGGTCATCATGACCGGGCACGGCGGGCAGCGCGATTTCCTCCCGCCGGAACTGGCATGGCTGGTCGACTACCGGCTGGAGCCGACGCGGCGCCGGTGGATGGATTCGCACGGCGGCGGCGACCATTGGGCCGCGCCCGACGTCGATCACGCCGCGGCGCTGATGCGGCGGGCCTACGAGGATCGCGCCGAGACCCGGCGGCGAGGCGAGGAACTGTCGCGTCATGTCCGGCGGAAGTTCAGCGCGGAAGCCGTGGCGCGCCGATATATCGAGGCCCTGGAGAGGCTGTAAGTGGTCCCCCGAGTCTTTCATTTCGTGTTCGGCCTGCGGCCGCAGCGCAAGCCTTTCCACCTGCTGCACTATCTCTGTCTCGAATCCTGCCTGCGCGTCAACCGTCCCGATCGAATGGTCTTGCATTACCGTCACGAACCTTGGGGACCGTATTGGGACATCGTGCGCCCACGGCTCGAGTTGCGCCAGGCCGGCGGGGTTTCGCGTCTGGCTGACGTCGACTACGGCGGCCACGACCGGCCCTGGTTCCACTACGCGCACGAATCCGACTTCATCCGCCTGGAGCGAATCGTCGAAGAGGGCGGTGTGTACGCCGACATGGATACGCTGTTTGTGAACCCGCTGCCGGAGGCGTTGTTTGCGAAGCCGTTCGTGATGGGACGCGAGCAGGATTTTCGCGCCGCGCCGGGAAGTGCTCCGGAGCCATCGGTCTGCAACGCGTTCCTGATGTCGGCGCCGGGCTCGGACTTCGGGCGCCTGTGGCTGGATCGAATCGGCGGCGCGTTCGACGGCTCCTGGAGCGCCCATTCGTGCCAGTTGCCGCAGGCGCTCAGCGTGGAGCGGCCGGACTGGGTCCACATCGAGCCGATGCGCTCCTTCTACAAGCACACTTGTAGCGTCGAAGGAGTGCGGATGCTGTTCGAAGGATGCGACCCGGATTTCGACGGCGTCTACAGCATGCACCTGTGGCATCACATGTGGGCCGCCTGGTGGCGGCGCGATTTCACGCGATTTCACGAGGGACGCCTCACCGAGGAGTACCTGCTCTCGGCGGGTTCGACGTACTCCATCGCGGCGCGCCGGTTTCTGCCGGGCTCCCACGACGACGCCGTCGCCAGCGCAGCGCCTCGCGGCGTGGTCTCCCGGGTGGCTGCGCGGGACATGTGGATGACCCGCGCGGGGCTTTTTCTCGCTTCGCGCCT
>CAZEVY010000011.1:0-3941 GCA_964515555.1 uncultured Solibacteraceae bacterium
CGGCGGCGTGGCGGTGATCAAGGTCGGCGCGGCCACCGAGACCGAGATGAAGGAGAAGAAGGCCCGCGTCGAGGATGCCATGCATGCCACGCGCGCGGCGGTCGAGGAAGGCATCGTTCCGGGCGGCGGCGTCGCGCTGCTGCGGGCGTCCAAGGCGCTCGAGGGCGTGAAGCTGACCGGCGACGAGCACATCGGGCTCGACATCGTGCGGCGCGCCTGCGAGGAGCCGGCCCGTCAGATCGCCGGCAACGCCGGTCACGAGGGCGCCATCGTGGTGGAGAAGATCCGCACCACCGGCGAGGCCAGCTACGGCTTCAACGCCGACACCGGCAAGTACGAGGATCTGGTGGCGACCGGCGTCATCGACCCGACCAAGGTCGCCCGCACCGCGCTCCAGAACGCCGCTTCGATCAGCGCCCTGATGCTGACCACCGAAGCCATGATCTGCGAGATCCCCGAAAAGAAGTCCGCCCCCGCCGGCGGCCCTCCGGGCCACGGCGAGATGGACTACTGAGGATCGCCGCATAGTTCGTGTACAACCGGGCCGCCCCTTCCGGGGCGGCCTTTTTCTTTCGGTAGCGGGAACAACTCCATCTCGGGAGCCGTACCTGATCCTAAGGAGTCCCTTCGAACCATGAAGATTCTTGCCCTCGCCTTCCTCTCGGTCGCCGTGATGCTCGCCGACGTCACCGGCAATTGGTCCGGCGCCCTGTCGATGACAGGCCCCGGCGGCGAAACGCAAAGCCAGCCGATCCTGCTGATCCTCAAGCAGGAAGGCGCCAAGGTCACTGGAACGGGCGGCCGCGACGAGAACGACCGTCATGCGGTCCTCGAGGGGAAGGCCGATAACGGCAAGATTGTGCTCGAAGTGGAGGCGGGCAGTTCCCCGGTCCGCCTGGAACTGGCGCTCTCGGGCGACGAGCTGAACGGCGAAGCTTCCCGGACTCGTGGCGACGGCTCGAAACAGACCGCGAAGGTCGCCGTCAAGCGAGTCAAGTAGCGCTCGCCTTCAGCGGTACCCCGCCGCCTGCAACTCGAACAGCCGCGCGTAACGCCCACGGGCGGCGATCAGCTCCTCGTGCGAGCCGATCTCGGCCACCCTCCCTTCGGCGATCACCGCGATGCGGTCGGCGATACGCACCGTCGAGAAGCGGTGCGAGATCACGATGCCGATGCGCCCCTTCAGGTTCGCCTTCAGCTCGGCGAAGATGCCCGCCTCCGCCTCCGGATCGAGCGACGAGGTCGGCTCGTCGAGAATCCAGATGTCGGCGTCGCGGTACATGATGCGAGCCAGCGCCAGCCGCTGCCACTCGCCGCCTGAGAGGTCGTGCCCGCCCTCGAACAGCCGTCCGACCTTGGAGTCGAGCCCCTTCGGCATCTTGTTCAGCAGCCACTCGCTCCGCGAATCCTTAAGCGCCGCCAGCACCCGCGCGTCGTCGACCCGGCCGTCCGGGCGCCCCATCGCGACGTTCTCGCGCACCGAAAGCTCGTAGGTCGCGTAATCCTGAAACAGCACGCCGATCCGTCCGCGCCACGCTTCCGGGTCGATCTCCCGCAGATCGACGCCCCCGGCGCGCACCGCGCCACGTCCCGCGTCGTAGAAGCGCAGCAGCAGCTTCACCAGCGTGCTCTTGCCCGCGCCGTTCTCCCCCACCAGCGCGATCAGCTCGCCGCGCCGGATTCCCAGGCTCAGGCCGTCGACCGCCGGCTCGGTCCCGCCCGGATAGGTGAACGACACGCCGTCGAACTCGATCGTCTCGATGGGACCCGGCGGCACAGTCTGCGGTCGCGCCGGAACCGCCAGCAGCGGCTCGATCGCCAGAAACGAGAAGTAATCGTCGAGGAAGGTGGTGTGCTGGTCCACCGCCACGAAGGTGCTCGATATCTGCCCCAGCGCGCCCGCCACCGCCGTAAACGCGCCGATCACCAGCACCACGCCGCCCGGGTCGATCGCCCCCGCCGCCCCCTGCACCGCCACGAACAGGTACGCCAGGGCGAGCGCCGTGCCGCTGAGGATGCCCGTGAGGATCGAGACGCGCGTGCCCGAGCGGTACATCAGCGCGCGCTGCCGAAACAGATCCTCGCTGAGCTTCGCGTGCCGCCCGAGCAGGTAGTCGGCCAGCGTATATGCGCGGATCTCCTTGGTCGTCCGCGGCTGCACCAGGAGATTGCCGATATACTCGCGCTCCCGCTCTTCCGGCGTCTCCTTGTAGAAGTACTCGTAGAGCTTCGCCGTCACCCGGCGCTCCAGCGCCAGCGAGATCGCCGACGCCGCCAGCGCCAGCAGCACCAGCGCGTAATGCAGGCTGGCGAGCAGCGACGCCATCAGCAGGATCGTCACGAGATTGCCGGAGAGGCCCAGCACGCTCCACGTCAGGTCGCCCGGCCGCCAGTTGACCTCGCGCTTGGCGCGCGCCAGCCGGTCGTGCCAGTCGGAGTTGTCGAAGTGGCCCAGGTCGAGCCGCGACGCCTTCGCCAGCAGCCGCCGCTCGGCCTCCAGCTCGACGCGCCGCACGAACAGGTTGCGGCCGTATCCCATGTAAGCGCCCACCGCCCGTTGCAACCCCGTCGCCACCCACAGTCCGATCAGGATGGGGAGCATGTCGGAGAACGGAATCGCATGCAGCCGCGCCTCGGCGATCTTGTTGACCAGCAGCGCGCCCAGGTACACCGCGATCGGCGGCATGGTCGCGCTCAGCATGCCCAACACCGAAAAGCGCACCAGCGATTGCGGCGACGCCGCCCAGGCCAGCGCCAGTCCCTTGCGAAGATTCTCGCGGACGCGGCGCGCGCGGCCCTTGCCGGTGGGAGCGGGGGAATCCATTCCTTCCAGCGTAGGGGAACCGGCCGCAGCCGGACAACAGCCGGTTCACCGGCAGGCCCCGCAGCCCGGCGCCCGCGTGCAGCCTGACGCCGCCCCCGCCGTGGCGCTATGATAAATGCGTACCATATGGTCCTGCCCGCTACCAACGGGGCCACGCGGATCAACAGCTTCGCTCTCGTCACCTACATCCCGGAGCCGCTGGGATCCTTCCTCGACGGAATCCGCCGCGAGCTGGAGCGCGACGCTCCCCACTGCCGCAGCCACGTCACCCTGCTTCCCCCACGGCCCGTCTCCGACGCCGCGCTCGCCTGCGCCGAAATCGAAGCCTCGCTGGCCGCGATCCCCGGCTTCGTCGTGGAGGCCGGCGCCGCCGCCCTCTTCCAAACCACGTCGGTCGTCTACCTTGCCGTGAGCGCCGGACGCGACGAGTTGATCCGCGCCCACGACCGCCTCAACGCGGGCGTGGCCGCGCAGGTCGAGGCCTTCCCCTACTGCCCGCACATCACGCTCGCGCAGAACCTCCTCCCCGCCGAAGTCGAACCCGCGCTCCATCTCGCACGCCTCCGTTGGGCCGACTACCGCGGACCGCGGCGATTCCCCGTCGAGGCCCTGACCTTCGTGCAGAACACCGCCGGCAACCGCTGGGTCGACGTGAAAGAATGGGCCGTGGCCCGCGCATGAAGCTTCTTTCGGTCGCCGCCCTCGCGCCGCTCGCGATCCTGGCGCAGCTTGATCCCCCGTTCAACCCAAAGATGCCCGCGGGCGTTCCCGAAATCGCCGGCCCGGTCGTCGAGGCCGCCACCATGCGCTGGATCGACGTCGCCGCCGGAACCGGCGCGCCCGCCGCGCCCGGCAAGCGCTACACGGTCCACTACACCGGCTGGCTGCGCAACGGGACCAAGTTCGACTCCTCCCTCGACCGCAAGGAGCCTCTCCAGTTCGTCCAGGGGCGACGCGCCGTCATCGCCGGATGGGAGATGGGATTCGAGGGCATGAAGGCCGGCGGCCGGCGGCGATTGTTCATCCCCTACCAGCTCGCCTATGGCGAATCCGGCAGCGGCCCCATCCCGCCGAAAGCGGAGTTGATCTTCGACGTCGAACTGCTGGCGGTCGACGA
>CAZEVY010000011.1:4041-17664 GCA_964515555.1 uncultured Solibacteraceae bacterium
CGCCGAGCACCTCGGCCAGGCCATCGCCTACGCGCGCTCCAACGGCATCCAGCCGCCCTGGTCGTCGACCGAGTAGTCGGCGCAACCTCGGTGCTGCGCCGCGACCGCCGTTTTCTGCGCCGCGACCGTCGTTTTCTGAGCCGCGCGCGTCGTTTCTGAGCCGCGCGCGTCAGCAAGCGGTTCTGTTGGCGAATCTACCCACCGGACCGCGACTACTGCCGTATCGCGATCGTCGTCCGCAGCGCCACCGGCGCCCCCGCTGCCGGACTGGCGATGTCGGAGAGCAGCACCGTGAGCCCGCTGGCGTTGTTCACCGGCGTCGTGGCCGGAACCGTCGCATTGACCTGCCAGACGCCCACCAAGCCCGGCGCCAGTCCCGAATACGTCACCGTGCACTCCACCAGGCCCCCGGCCGCCTGCGTGTTCACGAACACGCGTGGCCGGGCGGCGGTTTCGATCGCTCCCGTCGCGACTTCGCCGTCCGGCGGCGCGCCCGCGATGACGCCCTGTCCGGTGCCGAACAACTGAATCACCCGCCCGCGCGGCAGCGCGTTCGTGGGCCCGTTGCGCGAGTTGTCCTCGTTGAGCGCCGCCACCTGCCCGCCCCCCGACCCGTCGTTGGTGAACAGCCCGGGCGACACCGGAACCACAGTCACCGTGCTGCTGGCGAAGATCTGACCGGTCGACGCGCGCAACACCTGGATTTCCGCGGTCGTGTTCACCGCCGTCGACGACGGCACCAGAAAATTGATCTGCCCCGGCGATACGAAATAGAGCGGCGCCGCCACGTCGTTGACCATCACCTGCACGTCGGCCAGCTCTCTCGGCAGCGGCACCGGATTCGGCAGTTCGTTGAAGGACACCGTCTGATCCGTGAACTCCGGACCCTGGCGGTAGATCGTCGCGATCATCCCCGGCGCCACGCGCAACTGGTTGTTGGCCGCGTTCACCATCGCCATGCCCGGATAGTGAATGCCGACCCGGCTGGCCGAGTCCGCCACGTAGAGATTTCCGAACGAATCCAGCGCCACGGCCAGCGCCGCGGTCGTCGACGGCGTCACCGGGTGCGCGATGGTGTCGTCATTCACGTCCCCCTGAATCTGCAGCGTGTCGAACTTCGGATACCGGAAGGTCCCGTTCGTCCCGCTGTTGGCCACCCAAATCTCGCCCGTGCGGCTTACCGCCACGCCCTGCGGCGTGCGCAGGTTGCGGCTCAGCACCAGCACCGCCGACGGGTCGGGACCCGCCGCCACCGCGCGGCTGAAGATCAGCACGCGATTGTTGTTGCCGTCGGCGACGTAGAGCCGGTCGTCGGTATCGGTCGAAATGTGCCGCGGGGTGTTCATGCGGTTAGGCGTCGTCCCCGTGCCCGCCGTGGTGAAGTCGGGCTGGCCGAACACACGGCTGGCGGCCATGCCGTTGGAGAAAGGCGAATCGAATAACAACACCCGGTTGTGCGATGTATCCGACGCCAGCAGGTGCCCGTCCACCGTGAACGCCAGCCCGAACGGCTGCGCCATGGTGCGCTGCGAGGGGTCCGTCAGCCGCGCCGTGAAGTTCGCCTGCCCGAGCACCAGATCGGCCCGCGCCGGCCGCTGCGTGTTCACGAAAGGATTCGGGAAGCGCAGGATGCGGCCGTTGCCCTGGTCGGCCACCCACACGTTGCCTTGCGCGTCCACCGCGACTCCCACCGGAAACAGAAGTCCCGTGTCCGACGGCGCCTGGTTGTCGGTGGGCGGGAAGTTCGCAACCGACCGCAGGAAGTCCGGCTGCCCGAGCACGATGTCGGCGCGGTCTCCGGGTCGCACCCGGCGGGCGTCGGCGAAGCCCAGCACCCGGTGATTGTTGACGTCGGCCACATACAGCCGCGGCGGATTGGATCGCGAGTCCACCGCCACCCCCGCCGCCGTCACCACCCCGCTGCGGAAGAAAAACTCGCGGCCTTCGATGAAATTCACCGAGCGGAACTCGAAGCCCGTCTGTCCCACCACGCGGCGCGCCAGGTAGGGCGCTCCCGAGGAAATCGGCGGACCGTTGGTGAGATCCGGAAACACCGTCACCCGGTGATTCTGCGAGTCCACCACGAACACCTCGGTGTTGGCGAACGCCGCCGTTACCGGCGACGCCAGGCTGTTGGCCCCGGGCTCGTTCCGGCCGCGATTGGCGCGCGGCAGATCCTGCCCCAGAGTATCCTGACCGATCACCGCGCGCGCCGGCGGCGACTGCCCGTCCTGCGCCCACTGCGGGAACGGATCGTACCGCAGGATGCGGTGCGCCGGCGTGTCGACCACAAACGGAACGTCGCCGATCGTGAACACGCCCTCCGGCGGCACGAACGCAGCCGTGTTCCCGCTCGCCACGATCAGTCCCAGCGAATGCTCGTTGATGGCCTGCGGCGCGGGCTGCCCCTGCGCCGGTGCCGGCGTGATCCCCATGAGGCGCTGCGCTTCCATGCCGTTGATAAACGGTCCCACGAACACCAGTACGCGATTCAGCGCGTCGGCGGCGAACAGCCGTCCGCCGGCGTCGAACGCCAGGCTCGCCGGAGCGTTCATCCGGGCCCGGTTCGTCCTGTTCGCGATGCTTGCCGCCAGCGCCGTTCCGGTGTTGAAGTCCGGCTGTCCGAGCACGATATCCGCGGCCGGTTGATTCGCGGCCCCGGCGCCGATGCTCGCGGCCGGGTAGCGCACAACCCGGTGGTTGGCCGCGTCGGTGAACCACAGGTTGCCTTCGCGGTCGAACGCCAGGCCCGTGCCGTAGGCGCGCAGCACCCCGCCGATCGTCGCCGTGGTCGCGATGCTGCGATCGGAGATGCCGCCGGCGTTGGCGTTGCGCGAGCTGAAGCTCGGCTGCCCGATCACCATGTCCGGCTGCACCAGGTCGCCGGCGGGCTGCGAGAACGGCCGCGGATAACGCAGGATGCGATTGTTGAGCGCGTCGCCGACGTAGAGATTGCCGGAACCGTCCACCGCCAGCGCCGTCGGCGTGTTCAGACCCGAGGAGAGCGTCGTTCCCGGACCCAGCGCCGCCGTGGCGAAGCGGTCGCGCTGGCCGATGACGACGTCGGCGGCGACGCCGTTCTCGAAATTCGAGGCGTTGCGGAAGCCGAGCACGCGGTTGTTGTTGGTGTCGGCGATGTAGAGGGCGGGCGGATTCGTCGACGTGTCGATCGCCACCGCGCGCGGCGTGTTGAGCTCGCGCCCCTCCACCAGGTTCGGCTGGTCGGTCAGGAGCCGAAGCTGCGGATGCCCGACCACGCGCGCCGGATTCGGATTCAGCTTCGCCTGCGGCCAGACCAGACCACAGGCCGCAACGAACAAAAGGGGGAACCGTTTCATGGAGCTTCTTATGATTAAACCGCGCGGCCCGGAAAACTCTCCCGGTCGCTAATTGCAACATAACACGTGGCCCCTGTTCTCCGATAGTTACCTCCGGAGGCTTCGTAACGGTACCCGGCGGCTACTCCGCCGAGGCGTATACTCTTCCCATGAATCGCCGACACCTCTTGCAGGCCGCCGCCGCCGCGCCCATCACCCTCGGCCTTCCCGCCGCCCCGGCTTCACCCGCTCCCGCACTCCCCGACCCCCGCCTCCACGACCGCGACCCCGAAAAATTCTGGGCGCGCATCCGGCAGGATCAGTTCCTGCTCCCCGGCTGGCGCGTGTTTCTGAACAACGGGAGCCTCGGTGTCGCCCCGCGCGCCGTGGTCGGCGCCGTCGCCGGGTATCTCCAGCGGTCGGCCGCGCTCGAAATGGACGACTATCCCCGCTGGGGCTACGAGACCCTTGACGAGCCTCGCGCCGAGATGGCCGCCTTCCTCGGATGCCGGAACGAAGAACTGGCCTTCACGCACAACGCCACCGAGGCCATGAACATCATCGCCGGGGGCCTCGACCTCCAGCCCGGCGACGAGGTCGTCATGACCGACCAGGAGCACCCCAGCGGGCGCTCGCCCTGGCTTATGAAGCAGAAGCGCTTCGGTGTCGCCGTGCGCGAAGTGGCGATTCCGCTTCCGCCGAAGGACTCCGCCCAGCTTGCCGATCTCCTGATTTCGGCGATCGGCCCACGCACGCGCGTGCTGAGCTTCAGCGGCATCACGTCGCCTACCGGTCTGATCTTCCCGGTGCGTGAGATCTGCGCCGCCGCCCGAGCCCGGGGTGTGCTCACGGTGGTGGACGGCGCGCACATGAACGGGCAGATCGCCATGCGCCTGGGGGACCTCGGATGCGATTACTTCGCCGGCTCGCCGCACAAGTGGCTGTTCGCGCCCGCCGGCTGCGGGATTCTCTACATGCGCCAGGAGCATGTCGACCGGCACTGGCCGGCGGTGGTCACCGGGCGCTGGGACGACCGCTCGATCGGCGTCGCCCGATTCATGCAAATGGGGACGAATAACCGGGCGATATTCGAAGGAATGATCGAGGGGAAGCGCTTCGCCGAGCGTCTCGGCCCGGAGCGGATTCTGGCGCGCATTCACCACCTCGCGAAACTGGCCCGCGCCCGCGCCGCCGCGATTCCCTATCTCGAGCTTCTGACTCCCGACGACGACTCGCTCTACGGGTCGCTGGTGACCTTCCGTTTCCGCGACCGCGACCCCAAGCCCCTGTTCGACCTGTGCCGCAAGCGCCGCATCTGGACGACGGGCAGCGCCCGCCTGCGCCTCTCGACGCACGTCCACACGCGCCCCTCGGACATCGACGCGTTTTTCGGGGCGATGAAGGAAGCGTTGGGGTAGAGTTGTCAGTTATCAGTCATGCAGGATTTTCGGGACCTGAAGGTATGGCAGAAGGCTCATGAGCTGACATTGGCCGTCTGCCGGGCAACTGCTAAGTTCCCGCGCGAAGAGATGTACGGGCTGACGAGCCAGATTCGGCGTTCCTGTTCATCGATCCCAGCCAATCTCGCCGAGGGTTGCGGACGAAACGGCGGGGCCGAACTGGCGCGATTCTGTTCGATCGCCGCCGGATCGGCCAGCGAGCTCGAATACCATCTCCTATTGGCGCGAGACCTGAATCTGATCTCCGCCGCCGACTTTGCAGGGCTCCCGAATCGGACAACAGAGTTGAAGCGGATGCTAACCGGCCTCCGCCGCAAAGTGAAGCCATCACCTGACAACTGATAACTGATAACTGATAACTACGGCGCCAGCAGTAATTTCCCCGTCGTCCTCCGTCCCGCCAGTTCGTTTTGCGCCTCCGCCGCCTCCGCCAGCGGCCACGTCCGCTCGATGTGCAGCTTCAGCGCGCCCGACGCCACCCAGCCGAGCACATCCCCCGCGCGCCATTCCAGTTCCTCGCGCGTCAGGCAGTAGTGCGCCAGCGTCGGCCGCGTCAGAAAAATCGACCCCTTCTGGCTCAGCAGCAGCGGCTCCATCGAGGGCACCGCCCCGCTCGCGTTGCCGAACGTCACCATCATCCCGCGCGGCTTCAGGCAGTCGACGCTGCCCGAGAATGTCGATGCGCCCACCGAGTCGTACACTACATCGACCCCGGCGGCGCCCGTCAGCCGCCGCGTCTCCGCCGCGAAGTCCTGCTCGGTGTAGAGAATCATCTCGTCGGCCCCGGCCTCGCGCGACTTGGCCGCCTTCGCCGCCGTCGACGTCGTGCCGATCACGCGCGCCCCGCGCATCTTCGCCATCTGCACCAGCAGCAGCCCGACCCCGCCCGCCGCGGCGTGGATCAGGCACGTCTGTCCCGCCTTCAGCGGAAACGTCGAGTGCACCAGGTAGTGCGCCGTCATCCCTTGCAGCATCGCCGCCGCCGCGCGCGGGAAATCGATTCCGTCCGGAAGCTTGATGAGTTGCGCCGCCGGCACCACGGCGTACTCGGCATACGATCCCCGGCACATGGCGTACGCCACCCGATCGCCCGGCGTCACCGTCGTCACCCCTTCGCCGGTCCGTTCCACCACGCCCGAGGCTTCCATCCCCAGCGCGACGGGGAAATCGGCTTTATAGAGTCCCGTACGGAAGTAAATGTCGATGAAATTCACGCCGGTGGCGGCGATTTTCACGAGCGCCTGGCCCGCGCCCGGCGATGGGGTGGGAACTTCTTCGTAGCGGAGCTTCTCCGGTCCGCCGACTTCGTGGACGACGACCGCCTTCATCATCCCTTCGCGCCCTTCAGCACCTCGCGAAGCCGCCGCGCGACGATCCGCTCCTCGCCCGCCTGCATCATCCACGGCGCGATCACCAGCGCATCGCGCCCGCCCGGCGTCACCTCGATCGAGGGCTCGCCCTCGCGCAGCGCGCGCGCCGCGTCCCGGTACGACAGCTTAACGACATTCTGATCCCAGGTGATGTGCAGGTGCGGTACGTGGTTGGCGATCTCCGGCACCTGGATAGTCCCCTGGATGGTCGGCACCGAGGCCGCCGAATCGAGAATCAGCTTGCAGCGCTTCTCCCACTCGCGCCGCTCCGCCTCGTGGTCCTTCTTGAGGAACAACTCGACGGCGACCATCATGGCGAGCATCTCTTCCTTGTTGACCTTCATGCCGCGGCTGAGCGAGTCGCTGTTGGGCGACGTGTTCAGCCGCGCCGCCTCGATCAGGTCCTTGCGCCCGAGCAGCAGCCCCGCGCTCTGCGGCCCGCGGATGCCCTTGCCGCCGGAAAACGTCACCAGGTCGTAGCCCATCTTGTTGTAGCCCGCGAGCCGCTCGAGCGGAGGAACGTCGGCCGCGGCGTCATTGAAGGTGGGGACGTTGTGCTTTTTCCCCAACTCGGCGAACTCGGCGACCTTCACCTGCCCGCGCGGATCGGCGTCGTTGAAGAACAGCATCATGGCCGTGCGCGCGCTGATGGCGCGCTCCAGCTCCTCGCGCGTCTCCACTTCGACGAAGCGCACGCCCGCGCTCCTCACCGCGTGGTCGTAGCCGTAGCGGTGCGACTTCTGGATGATGACCTCGTTCTTCATCCCCGCCGTGTCCGGCAGACGCCGCACGAAATCCATGTTCTTGCCCGTGATGCAAGCCGCCGTGCCCACCGTCAGCGCCCCCGCCGCTCCCGACGTCACCATCGCCGACTCCACGCCGATCAGCTCCGCGATGCGCTTGCCCACCGCGTCGTGCAGCTCCGCCAGCCGAACGTACGACTTCGCCGCGTAGTTCCAGGCCGCCACCACCTCCGGTGCCATCGTCGACGCCGTCAGCGCCGTGAACGTTCCGGCCGCGTTGATCACCGGCTTTACGCTCAGCTCTTTGAAATAGTCGCGCTTGGCGACGGTCGTCTTGGCGGCCATGGCGGGAAACAGCCCTCCAATCACCGGCAGCGCCGATAAGGATTGCAGAAAGGAACGTCGATCGGGCATTGCGCGCCTCCGCCTCCGAAGGTATCACATCGTGGCGCGAGCGCTCGACGGGCGACGCCCGCGGTTTACCGCGTCCGGTTCACGAACAGGAACAAGCCGCTCTTGCCCGCCACGGCGAAATCCAGGTCCCCGTCCCCGTCCGGATCCGCGGCCGGTATCTGCATCCCGCCGCCCGTCCGCGTCGAGTAGTCGATCACGTGCCGCGTCCACTCCACGCGCCCGTCGGCGATCGCCGACTCGTACCAGTAGACGCCCAGCGGCTCGCGCTCGCCCGGGTCGCGCCCGTTGTGCGCCATGTAGCGCTTGCCGGTGAGCAGATCCTTCCTTCCGTCCCCGTTCAGGTCCACCACCGTCAGCGCGTGCGCCTGCGACCAGCTCTCGTCGATGACTCGCTTCGTCCACTTCCCGTCCGCCCCGCGCTCCATCCAGAAGATCCCGTAGTCGTGCGCCATCGAGGTGACGATATCGTTGCGTCCGTCCCCGTTCACGTCGAGCACGTGCATGAAGCCGAGCGAGCCGAGCTCGAAATCGCCGTGCCACGACCAGGCCCCCGAACGCGGGTCCGCCGGCGCCTCGAACCATCCCTTCGGCGTCAGGATGTCGCTGCGCCCGTCGCCGTTCACGTCGCCCGCGCCGATCCCGTGCCCGTAGCTCGTCGGGCTCACGACGTGGCTCACCCACGCGCCGTTGCGCACCTCATACCACGTCAGCGGCGACTTCGCTCCTCCGAACTGCGGCAGCAGCTCGCGCGCCTTGCCGTCGTTGTCCAGGTCGACCAGAAAGGCGAACTCCGTGTGATGTCCGCTCTCGATGGTCGCGTCCTTCCAGGCACCACCGCCACGCCCCGGATTCCGCCACCATGCGATGCGGCGGCTGAACCACGACGCCGTCACGATGTCCACGTGCCCGTCGCCGTCCACGTCGATCGCCAGGTCGCTGAACGCGTCGATGTAGTTGTTGGCGAAGCCGAGCTCGCGGAACTTGCGTTTCGACCACTTCGGCGCTTCGTACCAGTTCTCGCCGCTGACGATATCGAGCCGCCCGTCGCCGTTGATGTCGGCGAACGCGCAGGTCTCGTTGGCGCCCAAGTCCAGCGTCAGCTTGTCGAACGGAATGTCGGCGCCGCGGCCGAAACCGAACAGGGCGAGGGCGCCCGCCAAGGCGCCCACCGCGAGATTGCGCGGCGCTTTCCTCAGAAGAAGAACCGCAGGCCGGCCTGCACCTGGAGCGGCGAGCCGAACTGCGTGTTCGTCGCGTCGTAGCTGCCGTTGGCGAGCCGGAGCCGCTGGAACACCGGGTCCGGCGCCACCGTGTTGCCGTTGGCGTCCACGCCGACTCCGTAGCGGAACGCATTCACGCCCGAGTAAATCACGTTGTCGATGTCGAACAGGTTGAAGAACTCGAACGACAACTGAATCTTGCGCCGCTCGCCGAGGCCGAAGTTCTTCAGCACCCTCATGTCCATGATCTTCGTCGGACGGTTGCGGAACGAGTTGCGCTGGAACGGAACCCCCGGCGCCCGGTAGGTGCGATCGTTGCTCTTGAGGTCCTCGTTGGTATCGGCCCCGGTGCCGGCGTCCATGACAAAACCGCTGCGCGCGCGGAACGTCCCCGAGACGTCCACTCCAAACGGAAGGTTGACTACGCCGTAGGTGGAGAACTGCTGCCTCTGGTGCAACTGCGAATAGCCGTACTCGGGCTTCAGGTCGAACGAGTTGTCCATCCGGGTTCCGGTCGCGTCGCGCTCGGCGTCCTCTTCCGAGTAGGTGTCCGACAGCGTGTAGGTGAATCCGAACTGCACCTTGCTCATGCGGTAGTTGCCGCTGAAGGTCATGCCGCGATACATCGACCGTGCCGAACTCTCGCGTACCAGCACGTCACCCAGCGTCGTCACCGGGCGCCGGCCCGTTGATCGCAGCCCGAAGAACGGCCGGTTCGACCGGTCGGTGGCGCGTAGGATCGGCGCCGGCAGGTTGTAATCGCGATTGCGCAGCAGGTGAACGGAATTGACGTAGTTGAGCTGTACGCCCGCGATGAAGTTGCGGAAGATCTCGCTGTCGAAGCCCAGACCGGCCTGGAACGAGCGCGGGTTCTTGTAATCGGTCCCCATCACGAGCGCGTTGACGCCGGTGAACGGATCGCGCGCCGTGCCGCCGGCTGCGAGCTGCGCCGCCCGCTGCACTACATCCAGAGGAATCACCGGCAGGCTGCCGAGCGACGCGCTGTTCAGGTCGACCCCGGCGTTGAGCAGCTGCCGGTACACCGTCTGGCCGCCGCCGAGCGCCGGCGTCAGCGAGATCGAGAGGTCGCCCGGCGGAATCCGGAAATTGTTCGTCGGCCCCGCCACCACCAGCAGCGGCGTCGCCGCGTAGAAGATGCCCGTGTGACCGCGCACCACCGTGCGATGGCTGCCGGAGACCGGCGTCCACGCGAAGCCGAAGCGCGGCATCATCTGGAAGGGCGAATCCGGAATCCTGGTCGGATCCACCGCCAGGCCCAGCGGGTAGGCGCCGCTCTTCACCGTGTTCACGAGGCTGGTGTTGTTCGCTTCGGGTTCCGGATTCCACTGCCCCTCGTAGCGGACGCCGAAGTCGAGCGTCAGCCGGTTGCTGGCGCGCCAGCTGTCCTGCGCGTACAGCGCGAACTGGTGCACGCCGTATTCGGCGAGCAGGTTGCCGGCCTGGCGGAAGTACGTCACCGTCGAGGAGTCGAAGCGGTTGGGCGTCGTGCCGCCGCGGCTCAACAGTTCCAGGTGCGGGTTCTCCAGCGAACCGGAAAGGGCGAACGAGCCGAACTGGTTGAAGCCGAACGACTGGAACGTCGTGATGCGGCTGTAGTCCACCCCGATCTTCATCGTGTGCGTGCCGCGAGTCAGAGAGATGCCGTCGGTGATCTGCCAGCGCGTATCGTCCTGCACCGTCGGCAGAAACGTCGTCGCGCCGAAAAAGCCGATCACTGTCTGGACGCGAGGCAGGCTCGAGTTCGATAGCCGCGGCCGGATCTCGTAGGTGCCCGTGAGCCGCAAGTCGTTCAACAGGTTCGGCGATATCAGGTGCGTGTACTGCGCCGTTCCGGTGTGCGTCCGGCCCTTCTCGGTCCCCTCGTTACTCAACGCGGCATTGGAAATCGGATTGAGCGATCCGCCCGTGCCCACGCCGTTCTCGGCCGTGTTGTCGCTGAAGTTGTAGCGCAGCGTCAGCCGGTGGCCGGCCGTCGTCTGATGGTCGCCGCGCACGGTGAACGCTGTGGCGTCGTTGGTCTGCTTGTAGGGGCCTTCCTGCGACTTATAGAAGTTGTAGGCCTCCTGGGTGTCGGCCGTCGGTGCGAGGTTGAGCAGGCGGGTGAAAAGCACCGTGCGGGGTACCTTGGCCTGCTGCCGCTCGATCGCGCCGAAGAGAAAAGTCCGATCGCGCGAAAGCGGCCCGCCGATCGAACCGCCGAACTGCTGGAGCGTCTCGGTCGGCTGGATCTTCAGCACCGGATTCTGCCTGCTCATCTCCTTGTGCCGGAGCTGGTAGAAGGCGTCGCCATGGAAGTCGTTGGTGCCGCTCTTGGTGATGGTGTTCATGATGCCCCCGGTGGAACGGCCGTACTCGGCCGAGTATCCGGTGGTCACCACCTGGAACTCCTGCACCGCCCCTTGCGGCACCGTGGGGCTGAAGTTCGACCGCTCGCCGCCGCGGATGCCGCCGAAGAACGGCTGGTTGTAATCCGCCCCGTCCAGCATGATGTTCGAGTAGATGGCCTTCTGCCCGGCAAACGAGATCTGGCCGCGCTGCGGATCCACTTGCACCGTCGGCGTCAGCGTGGCGAAGTCCTGGAAGCGCCGCCCGTTGATCGGCAGGTTCGCGATCGCATCGGTGTCGATCACCTTGGTCGGCGCCGGCAGTCCCGTGTTCATCATGTTGCTTGAGACTTCCACCACCGTCGACGTCGCCTGAATCTGGAGCGGGATGTCGATCGTCAACGACGAGCCCACGTTCAGCCGGATGCCCTCCAGCTTCGATACCGCGAAACCCGCGCTCTCGGCGCTGATCTCGTAGGCGCCCGGATCGAGCAGCACCGCGCGATACTGTCCCTGCTCGTTGGTCGTCAGCGACCGCACCAGGCCCGTGCCCACGTTCCGCACCGTCACCTTGGCGTTCGGCACCAGCGCGCCTTTCGGGTCCTGCACGGTTCCCGAGATCTGTCCCTTGTTGGCATCGGCCTGGCCCCATAGGCAGGCGGCCGCCACGAAAATCGCCGCGAGTATAAGGAAGCTGCGCTTCATTGGATCACCTCACTGGTCGTTGTCGAGTACCGGCCGCCGGCAGACCCGGTCGACGGCGCGTCTCCACCCGCGACGGCGTTCGCCGCCGTGGACGGTCTCAGGGGAGGAGATTTCAGCATACACCATCCCGATCACAATTCCATGACGGCGGCCCACCAGTTCACAATTCGCCGGCCAGCCCAACGTCGGCGTATTCGAGCGCCCACTCGCGCATGAACCGCACCCGCCTCGGCTCGATGCGGTAGAGCACGAACTCCGGATTCTCCATCGACCCCAGAAACGCCCGCAGCAGCGGGTTCGCGTCCCATATCTCCCCGATCGCCGCCCGGTCCCGGACCACCTCAGCGACGCCCGTAATGCGCACCTGGTCGTGCGTCTCGCTCAGATAGCACAGTTCCACCCGCGCGTTCGCCTCCAGCTCCGCCGTCTTCGCCGAGCTTCGGAACGAGGCCACGTACACCGCGAATCCGTCGGTGCGCACCGGCGAGACCGGCCGCAGCCGCGGCTGATCGCCGTCCATGCTCGCCAGCATCGGGAACTTCGCCTCGCGCATCGTCGCCAGCGCGGCCTCGCGCAGGTCGTGGGGCAGGGGCCTCGGTTCGGGCTTCATGGGGATGATGGTACCTTGCGGGAATGCGATGGGCGGCCCTGTGGACCTTGCTCCTGGCGGCCGTGCTGATTCCCTTCGCCCTCTTCGCCGGCCGCTTCGACGCCATCGCCGAGCGCATCGCCCGCGGCGACTTCTCCGGCTGGCCCGCCGCCGTCGCCGTCGCCGGCCTGCTCGCGATCGATGTGCTGCTGCCGGTTCCTTCGAGCGTCGTCTCCACCGCCGCCGGCGCCCTGTTCGGCTTCGCGGCCGGCACGGCCGTTTCCTGGACCGGAATGACCGCCGGGTGCGCGCTCGGCTACGCCCTCGGCCGCCTCGCGACGGGCGTGGCGCGCCGGCTGGTCGGCGATGCCAGTCTCGATCGCGCTTCGAAGCTGGCGGCGCGTCACGGTCACTGGGCTATCGCGCTCACCCGCCCGGTCCCCGTGCTCGCCGAAGCCGGCATCGTCTTCGCCGGAATCGCCCGCGCGCCCGCCGCGCGATCTCTTGCAGTCGCGGCGCTGGCGAATCTCGTCATTAGCGTCGCCTGGTCGGCGCTCGGCGCCGTTTCCGTGGGCCGCTGGTAGGCGTTCCTTGGTGGGGCACTATTGAGCCTTGCCTCTTGCGGTGATGACCGTAACGGAGCCGCACCCGTGCAGGGAGCGGTGTTCCGGTCCTGGAAGTGTCACTCATGGGTTCACTATCGGTCGAGCAGCGAGAAGGAAGACCGTGGCGTAGATCGACGCCCAGGAGTGCAACAAACCTAGCCCACGCGGACTGGACGAGAGATCAAGTTCTCGAGTTGGACATAGGGGTCCCAGCCAGGCGGGGGCGCATCGACGGTGCTCCACCATTTTGCTCCCGACCTGAGCCAGGCGACCCGTAGGTTGGGAATGGGGCTGTTGATGTCATGATGGCCGAACTCGGTCCCACAGCAGGGGCAAATGTTGTAGTCGGCGGGAGGATCGTCCATCCCATACCCGCAAACCGGGCACATGTTGAGACTCACCATCGCCTGCACTCCGCCTGAAAATATAGCAGATTAGAGGCGTGTTGGTGGCACCTGCCCGCGTGCTGCGCCGCCGCCCTCTGTGCCGGCGGAAGGGATGAGCAGGGCACAGGCTTGAAGAATGTTCGTATGACCAAGCGCTGGTCCAGTACGCCGTACGATCCGGTGGAGGGATCGAATCGCGACAGGTCTCCCTGTTTGCGGGAGCACTCTTGTACCGATGCTGGTCGGGGGCCTCCCAGGAACTGATCCGCCAAATCTTCGTATTCCTGCGGGTTACGCGCTCCGAAGTCACTTCCATGTTCCAGGAAATGACGGCGTAGTTGCCTTGTGTTGACAAATCCACGCGTTAAAGCAGCCATCTCGAAAATAAGGCGATCATAACATGGAGGTAAAAGTCTGGGCATTGTAAGGCATCCAGCTACCTTTTCCCCGCCTCGTTCCAGCCGTCTAT
>CAZEVY010000011.1:17764-78854 GCA_964515555.1 uncultured Solibacteraceae bacterium
CGACCGCATCGTCGCCGAGTGGATGCTGCGCATGGGCGGCAGCGTCATCCTCGAAGGACACCGGCGTCCTATCCGCGACCTCGTCGAGCTTCCCGAAAAGGACTTCCGCATTCGCACCCTCGACTTCACCGGCGTCACGCAGTGGGGACTCGCCCTCGAAGACGAGCTCAAGCGCCTCCCCGCACTCCCGCACGTCAAGGAGCTCTACGTCAACGGCCGCCTCTGGTATGACCAGCCCATCGCCCTGGTCGCCGCCACCATGGGCCTCTTCTCCTCGATGACCGGTCTCGAAAAGCTCGTCCTCACCAAGCCCGTGCAGACCCGCATCCCCTTCGACGACTCCGTCGTCCGCAACCTCGTCTCCCTGACGAATCTGCGCGAGCTGCGCGCGCACCAGACCCGCATCGCCGGCACGCCGCTCGGAGCCTTCAAGCTTCTCAAACACCTGGACGTCAACTACGACCACTCCTTCAACGACAAGGGACTCGCCGCCATCAAGGACACGACCGGTCTCGTCAAGCTCTACCTGCGCGGCACCGCCATCGGCGACGAGGGCCTCGCCCATCTCGCTGCCCTGACCAACCTCACCGAGCTCGACCTGGCCGATACCCGCATCGGCGACGCCGGCCTCGCGCATCTCGCCGGACTCACCAGGCTCCGCCGCCTCGATCTCCGCGACACGCGCGTCGGCGATGCCGCGCTCGACGCCCTGCGCGCCATGACCGCGCTCGAGGAGCTGAATCTCTACCGGACGCGCGTCTCGAACGCCGGCCTCGCGAAGCTCGCGTCGCTCAGGCAGCTTCGCCGCATCGACCTGCGTTACAGCCGCGCCACCGGCTCCGGCGTCGGCGAGCTGGTGGCGGGAATTCCCGCTCTCAAGGTTCTGTTCGACGACTCGGGCGTCGCCGCTCCCCGGCGCGGGGGCGAAGCGGCGGCCGCGGCCGCCCTCGGCGAAGAAGGCGTCGCCGATTGGCTCCGCTCCATCGGCGGCAAGGTCACGCTCGGCGCCGATGGGCACGTCGCCGCCGTCTCGCTCCAGTCAACCACCGTCGCCGACCGCGAGCTGGCCGTCCTCGCGCGCCTTCCGCGCCTGGTCGATCTCAGCCTGCGCGGGACCGAGACCAGCGACGCCGGCGTCGCGCATCTCTCCTCGATCCGCACGCTGGAGTCGCTCGACCTCAGCCACACGCTGCTCGCCGACAGCGCCCTCGCCCATCTGGCGCCGCTCGCGAATCTGCGCACCCTGCATCTCGGCAACACGCTCGTCGAGGGCCCCGGCCTGGCGGCGCTGGCCGCACTGAAGAACCTCCGCGACCTGAATCTCGAAAGCGCGCCGCTCAAGAACGACGGCCTCATTCATATCGGAGAGCTCACCGCGCTCGAAACTTTATCGATCCGCTACACCGACGCCACCGATTTCGGCATCGCCTCGCTGGCGTCGCTGCGCAATCTCAAGCGCCTGAACCTCCGCGGCGTCGACGTTAATAACGACGGCCTGCGCGTTGTCGCCGGACTCGACAAGCTGGAGCACCTCGACCTCAGCTTCGGCCGCTTCAACGAGAGCGGCCTGAAGCCGCTGGCCGCGCTGAAGAATCTCCGGAGCCTGGGCCTGGCCCAGACCCGCGTCACCGATGCCGCCATGGAGATCGTCGCGCAGCTCCCGAAGCTGGAATCGCTCAACCTCGAATACACCACCGTCGGCGACGCCGGTTTCGCCAAGCTCGTCGGACTCGCCTTGCTCGCCGAGCTCTATCTCGACCGCACCGACATGGGCGACGACTCGATTCCGATGCTGACGAAGCTTGCCGGCCTCCGCTTCGTCGACCTCTATCACACGCTGGTCACCGAAAAGGGTGTGGAGGCGCTTCGAAAGGCGCGCCCGGAGGCGAAGATCAACTGGAATCGCGACGCTACCCGGCGGGAGCGGCGCACATGAGGGTCCTTATAGCCCTTCTTCCCCTCACAATCTCCGCCGCCGACCCCGACCCTGCCCGCTGGATCGAAGCACAGGGCGGCGAAGTCGTCCGCGAGAATGGCGTCATCGTCGAGGTCTCGCTCGCACGCACCTGGGCCACCGACAACGACCTCGACCGCGTCGCGCAACTGAAGACCCTCCGGCGACTCGACCTCTCCTTCACCTACGTCACCGACGCGGGTATAGAGAAACTCCAGGCGTTGCGGGACCTGGAAGAGCTGAACCTCGACACCGCCGAGTTCCTCACCGACGCCTCGGCCTCGCATCTGCGCGCCAATCGCAAGCTGCGCAAGCTCTCCTTCCGCGGCGTCGACATCACCGACGTCGGCGTGCCCTTCCTCGCCACCCTCACCGGCCTGCGCTCGCTCGATATGAGCCACACCATGCTCGGCGACGTCGGTGTCGAGATGCTCTCGGCGCTCGCCGAGCTCGAGGATCTCAACCTCAGCGCCAATCGCATCACCGGCGTCAACTTCCACGCGCTGAAACTGCTCCCCAAGTTGAAGCGGCTCAGCTTCGGAGGCATCCAGCGCCGCAACGGCAACGCCTGCTGGACTCCCACCATCGTCGACGCCGACCTGGAGCCGATCTCGCGCCTCACTCAACTCGAAGAGCTGCACCTCGGCATCGGACTCAATCTCGGGACCATCGGAGTCGCGCGGCGCGGCGGCAACTGCCAGCCGACCGGCGGCATCCGCATCACCGATGCCGGACTGCGGCGTCTGGCGAGCCTCAGGAATCTTCGTCGCCTCGACATCAGCGGCCACAAGATCACGCCCGCCGGCCTCGACGCTCTGCGTGGACTTCCGCTCGAACGGCTCAGCCTCTGGAACTGCACGGAAATCGCCGATCCCGCCGCCGTCGCCGCCATGACCCGGCTCGTCACCCTCGATCTTTCGCTGACTCCCGCGGGCGACGCCGCCATGGCCCCGCTTGCGAAGCTCGCCGGCCTCAGGAATCTCTACCTGACGGACACCAACGTGACCGCGACCGCCGTCGAGGCGTTTCGCAAACAACGCCCGGACGTGTTCGTCTCCTGGGCGCGCCGCCCGCCCAGCGCCGCCAAGCAGCCATGACGGCCGCCATCGTCGCGCTGTTCGTCGCACAGGCGGCCGGACCCGCGTTCTTCGAAACCAGGCTTTACCCGATCTTCGAGGCGGCGCAATGCCGCGGCTGCCACTCCCTCAACGGCGTCGCCTCCGCCACGCGCCTCCACTTCCCCGAAAAGGACGCGACGCCCGACGCCATCCGCGCCTTCGGCCTCTCTCTCGCGCCCATCCGCGCGCAGCTTCTCGTCAAGCCGACCCAGCGCGTCGCCCACACCGGCGGCGAGCGCATCGCCCCGGGTTCCGCCGAAGAGGAAGCCTTGAAGCGCTGGGTCGAGCACCTGTCGTCGCTTTCCGATCGTCCCGCCGCCGCGAAGGTCCCACCCTCGGCCTCGGCCTCCGGCCTCCGCGCGCGCCGGCTCACGCACAGCCAGTACAACAACACCGTCCGCGATCTTCTCGGCGACCCCAGCCGCCCGGCCTCGCGATTCCCTCCCGAGGATTTCGCCGACGGCTTCCGTAACCAGGTCCGGATGCAGGCCCTACCTCCTCTGTTAGTAGAGGCATATAGCTCTGCCGCCGAGAGGCTAGCTTGGAATGCGTTCCGGTCGGGAGATTCGAACGGTTTGATCCCCTGCCGGCCGTCCTCCGCGAACGACCTCGACTGTCGTGATAAGTTCTTACAATCCTTTGGATTACGAGCATTTCGCCGCCCCCTCCAGGAGGCCGAGTTTCGCCGTTATGCCGCCGCCTTCAGCGAGCAGGCTGGAAGCGCTTTCCTCGACGGCGCACGGGCCGTCGTCGAGGCCATGCTTCAGTCCCCCAAGTTTATGTTCCACGTGGAACATTCGGCGCACCCCGACTATGCGATAGCCGGCCGCCTCTCCTATTTTCTATGGGACACGATGCCCGACACGGCGCTATTCGCCGCCGCCGCCCGCGGAGAATTGCGAAATCCGGCGTCGCGCGAGCGCATCGCACGCCGCATGCTCGAAAGCCCCCACGCGCGCACCGCCCTCGACGAGTTCTTCGGCCAATGGCTGCGATTCGATCGCGTGCTCAACGCTTCGAAAGAACGCCGCCGCTTCCCCGAGTTCTCGCCGGACCTCGCCGCCGCCATGGTCGAGGAGACGACGCAGTTGCTCCATCACCTGGTCTGGACCAACGCCAACTTCATGGACTTCCTCCGCGCCGACTACGGATTCCTCTCCTCCGACCTGGCCGCCATCTACGGCGTGCCCGCGCCGAAGACGCAGTTCGACCTGGTGCGATTCCCCGCCGGCACGCCGCGCGCCGGCCTGCTCGGTCATGCGTCGATGCTCGCCTCGACCGCCGGCCCCGTCGAGACCTCGCCGACCGCGCGCGGGATCTTCGTGCGCGAGCAGCTTCTGTGCCAGCACGTCCCGCCGCCGCCGCCCGACGTCAACACCACGCTTGCCGATCCCGTTGAAGGCCGGCCCATGACGCGCCGCCAGCGCATTCAGGAGCACGCGTCGAATCCGTCATGCGCCGCCTGCCACAAGCTGATGGACCCGATCGGCTTCGGCATGGAGAGCTTCGACGCCATCGGACGCTGGCGCGAGAAAGAGGAGATCGGCAAGGCCGCGCTGCCGGTCGAAACGAAAGGCGAGATCGCGGGACTCCCCGCATCCGCTTTCGCGGATTCGCGCGAGCTGGGGCGCGTGCTGGCGGCGAGTCCGGTGTGCCAGGAGTGCGTCGTGAAGCAGGTCTTCCGGTACGCGTTCGGACGAGTGGAAGGTCCGGCCGATCGCGAGACCATCCGGCGCTACTACGCGGCCTTCCGCGACTCCGGCTTTCGCTTCCGGGAGCTGCTGATCGCTATCGCCCGGTCGCCGGAATTCGCCGGATCGGATAATATGGACACAGCGCGGAGGTAGGGATGCATCTCAGCAGACGAAAGTTCTTGCGGGGCGCCGGCCTTGCGGGCGCCGCGGCGCGCGTCGGATTGCCGCCGCTGTCGGCGATGTTCAACTCCAGCGGCACGGCCTACGCGGCGGGCAAGAACGCCGCCGGCGGCGACATCGAGACGCGCTTCCTGCTGTGGTTCAACGGCAACGGCATCCCGGAGCGCTACTGGATTCCCGACGAAACCGGCCCGGAGTTCGAATTGACGCCGTGTCTGGCGCCGTTGGCGCGGCTGCGCGAGCGCGTGCACGTGATCAGCGGGATCGACAACGTCGCCGCGCGGCGCAACAACCAGGGCAACGGCCACTTCAGCGCGCTCTGCGGCCTGATGACGGGAACGGCGTTCAACGGGCGCGGCGCATCCGGACCTTCGATCGACCAGATTCTCGCGCGCAGAATCGGAACCAAGTCGCGCTTCCCGTCGCTGCAGATCGGCGTGGCGCAGGAGTCGCACGGCGAGCAGGTGCATCGCAACATGAGTTGGGCCGGCACCGACCGGCCGCTGCCGCCCGAGATGATCCCGCACAACCTGTTCGACCGCCTCTTCGGCGTCAAGAACCAGAGCTGGGTGAAGCGCAAGAAGAGCGTGCTCGACCTGGTGATGCAGGACGCCGCCGACCTCAAACCCTCGCTCGGCCAGGCCGACCGCCAGCGCCTCGACGAGCACCTGTCGTCGGTGCGCGACCTGGAGCGCGCGATATCGAGCCTTCCGCCCGACTACGGAAAGAACGTCAAGGAGCCCGAGGACATCGCCGACCTGACCGACTATCCGCGCATCGCGAAGATTCAGTCGGACCTGCTGATTCACGCCTTCGCCTCGGGCCAGACGCGCGTCGCGACCTATATGCTCACCAAGTGCCAGAGCCTGACGCGGTTCCCGTGGCTCGGCCTGGCGGGGAACCGTCATCACGACTACACGCACGACAACGCCGGATCGCCGCAGCAGCAGAGAATCATGCGCGACATCTGCCGCTGGCACGTCGAGGAGTTCGCGTATCTTCTGAATCGCATGAAGGCGATTCCGGAGGGCGACGGCACGCTGCTCGACCACACTGCCGCCGTCTTCGTGCACGAGCATGCCGAGGCCAATCCGCACAAGTGCAACGGCCTGGCGATTCTCACCGCCGGAGGAGGCATGAAGGGCGGGCTGCACACCAAGTCGCGCAACTCGATCGGCGACGTGTACCTGACGATCGCCGAGGAGGTGCTGAAGACGCCGCTCGGCGGGGCGTTCCCCACCGCCGAAGAGAAACTGAGCGCGATCGTCTGATCGGCGACTTCACTTACTAAATGCGCGTCATCGCCGGCGCCTATCGCAGCCGCCGCCTGAGAACCCTGCCCGGCCTCGACGTGCGGCCCACGCCTGACCGGCTGCGCGAGGCGCTCTTCAACGTCCTCGCGCCGCGCATCGAGGGCGCCACCTTCGTGGACGCCTACGCGGGATCGGGCGCCGTCGGAATCGAGGCGGTGAGCCGCGGCGCCGCGCGCGTGGTCTTCGTCGAGTTCAACCCGTCGGCGGTGCACGTAATCCGCGCGAATCTCGCGGCGCTGGGCGTCGAAGGCGGATTCGAGGTGATCCGAGCGAAGGCGGCGGTGACGGTCGCGAAGCTGGGTGCGGATATCGTTTTCCTCGATCCGCCGTACCGGCACGAGGGCGAGTACGAGATGGCGCTCTCGGCGCTGGGCGCCGCGCCGCCGGGGCTGGTGGTCGCGCAGCATCACGCGAAGCATGCGCCCGCCGAACGCTACCGGCTGTTGCATCGGGTGCGGGTACTCCAGCAGGGCGAGAACGCGCTCAGTTTCTATGAGAGGGAAGGAAACACATAATTGGCCGCAGATGAACGCAGATGAACGCAGATAACGAACACGGATTTGTTTATATCTGCGTTAATCTGCGTTTATCTGTGGCTAATAATGTTTTACTCGGACCGGAGGGCAGGCAGTAAGTCTTCACGCATGGCGGCGAGAGAGGCCAGCACCGTGGCGAACAGGCCGGCCGCCAGAACCGCGCCCAACAGCATCGCGAGGGCCGGCACCGGCACGCCGCCGCCGCGCGAGGCGAGCGCCGGGGCGATCGCTACCAGCGCCGCCACAGCGCCGATCGCCAGGCCTCCGGCGAGCAGCAGGGCGTGCTCCACGAGAATCAGCGTGGAAAGGCGCCCGCGCCGGTAGCCGACCGCCGCCAGCAGCGCCAATTCGCGCCGCCGCTCCAGCACGTTGCGCGCGAGCAGAGCGGCGAGTCCCACGGTGCCGACCAGCAGCCCCATCGCACCCAAGGTCTGGAAGGTCGAGAGATAGGTATTCTCGACGCGGTGAAACGCGGCCAGGCGCTCGGCGGTGGAGACCACGTCGAAGCCGTAGTCGGCGAGCGACTCCTCGAGTCGCGCGGTGACGTCGGCGAGCTTCGCGGCGGGCGCGTCGATGAGGAACATGCGATAGCCCTGCTGCTCGGGAAAGAGGCGCACGAAGTCGCGCTCGGCGATGACGATCTCGCTCTGGAACACGCTGTCGGGCAGCGCCGCGACCAAGCGCAGCTTCAGCGAGCCGGGAAGCTCCAGCGTGTCGCCGACCTTCTTGTGCAGGACGTAGGTCATCGAGTTCGCGTCGGCGACAGCGGGAATGGCGCCGTCCGGCTGCGCCGCATCGAGCGCCTTCCACTCCGCGGTGAGCTCGGGCGGCGCGGCGAGTATGCGCGGATTGCGGGGCTGGTAGAGGTTGAGGCAACTGGCGTCGTCGCCGGGGCGCAGGCGCATCGCGAGGAAGCGGACGCCGCCGATGCCGTCGAGATTCATGATCTCGCGGCCCTCCCGCGAGTTGGGATTGTGGATCAGCGGCAGAAGCGACTCGGCCACCAACGGATATCGCACGCCTCCGGTGGCCTCACCGCGCTTTCGGAACGACTCGACCGAGACGATCAGAAAAGTCGCCGAGGCGATCAGCGCGCAGCACAGCACCGCGCGGCCGGGCCGATGCGAGGCGTTGCGGACCGCGAGGCGCAGCGCCGCCGACGCGCCCGTTCCCCCGACCATCCACGCGCGGCTGCGTCCCAGCGCGACACGAAGCGCAGTCATCGCGGAGACGAGCAGCAGAGCGCCGGCGCCGAAAAACCCGGCGGCCTCGGGAATGCGGTTTGCGGCCGAGGCACCGAGCAGAGCGGCCGCAGCCGCAAGGCTCGCGATACAGACGAGCTTCGATTTGCGCGCGGGCGACGCGGCGGTTTCGACGACGAGTCCCCCAGCGAGCAGATGACGCGGCGAGGAGCGGCGAAGGTGGCGCAGCGTGAGCCAGATCGCGAGCAGCGCGGCGAGGGTGCCCGCGACCGCCCCGGCGGCCATGGGCACGGGCGAGACATCGAGAGCGAGCAGCTGAGTGCCGACGGCGTCCGACCACCAGGTCCGCAAGCCATAGAGGATCAGCGCGGCGTAACCGGCCGCGCCGGCGAGTCCCAGGGCGCTGCCGAAGATCGAGAGCAGGAGTCCCTCGGCGAGGAACAGGCGGGTCACCTGCCGCGCGCCCAGTCCGACCGACTCCAGAAGCCCGATCTCGCGCAGGCGCTGCTCGACGCCGAGGCGGAAGAACATCCCAGCGAGCATTAAGGCGGAAACGACCAGGAAAAAGCTGAAATATAGGAAATATTCTCCGAAATCGGTGGCGCCGCGCGAAGCCGCCAGGTTTTCGGCGCGGACATCGGCGACCGAGAAGCCGAGACGCAGCGGGTCGAGGGTGCTTCGTAGGGGCGTCTCAATGGGACCGGCAACGCGCATGGAGGTGAGCCTTCCGAATCGCGAAGACCAGAGCCGCTGGCCGTCGGCTAGAGACAGGAACGCCTTGGGCGTGGTGCGGTAGCGGTCCCAGTAGTCTTCGTCCTTCGGGCGGATGAGCTTGAGGTTCATGGGGAAGGGCGGGTCCCAGTTGTTGACGTCGTCGACGTCGGTGATGCCGGGGTACTCAGGCGACAGACGGCGGTCGGCGGCCAGGCCGCGGATGGGGATGACGGCGGCGAGCGGGAATTCGGCGGTGCGGGTTTCGAGGCGGTTGTCGTCCGTCCAGTGGAAGTATTCGAGAGCGATCTTCGCGCCGGGCTTGACGCCGAGGTCGGCGGCGGCCCATTCGTTGAGGACGACGCCTCCGGCGCTCCCGATGCCAAGAGAGGCGAGGTCGAGGGCGGCGACGAGCGAGTACGGAATCGCGCGCGAGGTGGAGCGGATGGAGTTGGCGAGATACGTCAGCACGGGCATCGTCGCGAGCCCGGTGCGCGCGGCGGCGGCGGTGACGTTGGCGGCGAGAGTGTCGGAGACGACGGCGGAGGCGGTCTCGACCTGCGTGCCGCCCTCGACGGCGCGGAGCTTGACGCCGACGTCTTCGAGCGCGAACGACGCGGCCAATCGAGCGCGCGCATCGGCGGCGTCACCGGCGATGAGAATCGTATTGGCCCTGGCGGGCTGCTCCAGCTCGCGCTGCAATCGCGAGAGCGAGACGAAGACGGCGCGCACGGCGTCCTGGCGGGGGCGGAGGGAGAACTCGCCGAGGCGGTCGGCGGCGAGGCGCAGCCGGAGCGAGACGCGCAGCGTGCGGGCGGCGGACTCATCCTTGCGGCCGTGCAGAGACTCGCGCGGAACGTCGGAAGGTTTCTCGAGGCGGACGAGGAGCGAATCGCGATCGGCGGCGCCGAGCTCGAAGGCGAGCGCCGCGCTGGCGAAGGCTTCGCGCAGCGCGGGGCCCTTGATGCCGACGCCGTGGAAGCGCCAGAAGCGGTCGTCGACGCCGTAGACGTCGACCTTCATCGCGCGGCGGCCGCTCGACTGGTGGATGACGATGCCTTCCATCGCCAGCATCGGCGCGGAATCGGGGAAGGCCTGGGAGAGGGCTTCGCGGAAGAGTCCGGTGGAGGCGACGGTGGTTTGGGTTCGGCCGAGGCGCTGCTCGACGAGGCGGCGGAGGGAGGTTTTCACGGAGCCGCCGACCATGAGCGCGCCCGCGAGGACCGAGACCGCGGTGGCGACACCGGCGACGACGGCGAGGTTGGTGCGCCAGTAGTGGCGCAGGCTGCGGCGGACGAGCGCGGCGGGTCGCATGAGGAAGCTCTCATTATCCGACGCCTGCTACCATGGTCGTCGGACAGCCGGTGAACTCACCCGAATTTCCGCTGGTTTCGATCGTCACGCCGTCGTTCAACATGGCGCGGTACCTGGCAGAGACGATCGCCAGCGTGGCGGCGCAGGACTATCCGAACATCGAGCACATCGTGGTGGACGGCGGGTCGACCGACGGCACGCTGGAGCTGCTGGAGCGGAGCGGCGTGCGCTACACGTCGGGGCCGGATCGCGGGCCGTGCGACGCGGCGTGGCGCGGGCTCGGCGAGGCGTGCGGGGAGATCGTCGCGTGGCTGAACGCCGACGACACGTATCTGCCGGGCGCGGTGCGCACGGCGGTCGGCGCTTTCGCGCGGCATCCGGAGGCGGACGTCGTATACGGCGAAGGGTGGTGGATCGACGAGAGCGGCGCGGTGATCGACCGGTATCCCACGCTGCAACCGTTCGACGCGCGGGTGCTGGAGCGCGACTGCTTCATCTGCCAGCCGGCGGCGTTTCTGCGTGCGTCGTCGTACCGGCGCTGCGACCTGGACCCGTCGGTGAACTTTTCGTTCGACTACGACCTGTGGATTCGCATGGCGAAGGCGGGGCTGCGGTTCGAGGCGATCCCGGCGTACCTGGCGAACTCGCGCATGCACGGCGGGGCGAAGAGCATCGCCGAGCGCGAGACGGTGTTTCGCGCGTCGATGGCGCTGCTGAAGCGGCACTACGGCTACGTTCCGGTGTCGTGGGTGTTCGGCTACACGGCGTATCGGCTCGACGGGCGCGACCAGTTCTTCGCGCCCTTGCAGCCCTCGGCGATGAAGTACCTGGCAAGCCTGCCGGCGGGGGTTTGGATGAATCGGCGGCGTCCGCTGCGATTCGTCGGCGAGTGGGTGGCGACGGGCGCGCGGGAGGCGGCGCGGCGGCTGCCGTCGCGAGCGAGGACACCGGGGTCCGGTTGTTCGCCGTCGAACTGACATCGCCGGGCGCGGCAAGATCGAGCGGAAAGCTACCATTAGAGTAAGCACCCGTGGAGAATTCCCAATTCGCCCGCATGCTCTGGGAGACGGCCGATCTCATGGAGATCGCCGGCGAGGACGGCTTCCGGATCCGCAGCTACCGCAACGGCGCCAGCGCCATCGACGGCTGGCCGGAGCGCATCGAGTCCATTCTCCGCGACCCGGCGCGTCAGATCACGGACGTCCCCGGCATCGGCAAAGGACTCGCCGCCGTGCTCCAGGAGATCGTCGAGCGCGGGTCGTTCGACCGGCGCGATCAGCTTCTCGAAAAATACCCGCCGACCGTGCTCGAAATGCTCAAGATTCAGGGGCTCGGGCCCAAGAGCATCGCGCTCATCATCGAGCACTACCGCGTGACCACGGTCGACGCGCTGGAGCGGCTCTGCCAGGAGCAGAAGCTGCGGGTGCTGCCTCGAATGGGGGCGAAGCTGGAGGAGAAAGTTCTGCGATCCATCGCCGGCTACCGCCAGCGCGCCGGACGATTCCTGCTGAGCTACGCCGCCGGTGTCGCCGCCGAGTTCACCGCGTACCTGCTCGAAGGCGGCGGCGTGGACCGCATCACGCCCGCCGGCAGCATGCGGCGCGGCAAGGAGACGGTCGGCGATCTCGACCTGCTGGTCACAGGCCCGCGCGCCACGGACGCCATCGGGCGCTTTCTGAAACACCCGCGCGTCGGCGAGGTGCTCGCCACGGGCGAGAACAAGGTGAGCGCCAGCGTCGGCGCCGAAAGATTGCAGGTGGACCTGCGCACGCTGCCGAACGAAACCTACGGGGCCGCGCTCCAGTACTTCACGGGCAGCAAGGAGCACAACATCGCCACGCGCACGCGGGCGTTGAAGCGCGGGCTTTCGCTGAGCGAGTACGGCATGACGCGCGTCGAGGGCGGCGAAATCATCGCGTGCCCGACCGAGGAAGAGGTCTACGAGAAGCTCGGCCTCGCCTGGATTCCGCCGGAGCTGCGCGAGAACACGGGGGAACTGGAGATCGCCGAGGAGGGCCGCCTGCCGGCGCTGCTCGAGGCCGGCGACATTCGCGGCGACCTCCACATGCACACCACCGAGACCGACGGCCGCGCGACGCTCGAGGAGATGGCCGAGGCCGCCCGCGAGCGCGGCTACGAATACATCGCCATCACGGATCACTCGAAGGCGCTCGCCATGGCCAACGGGCTCGACGAGGCGCGCGTGGTGGAGTTCGCACGGCGCGTGCGCGAGATCAACAAGCGCGGCCTCGGCATCCACGTCTTCAGCGGCCTGGAATGCGACATCCGCCGCGGCGGCGAGATGGACATCGCCGACGACGCCCTGGCCGAGCTCGACCTGGTGGTCGGCAGTGTGCACAGCTACCTGAATCTGGAGGCCGCCGAGATGACGGATCGGCTCATGAAGGCGCTCGAATGCCCGCACCTGCGCATTCTGGGGCATCCGACCGGGCGCATTCTGCTGCACCGCGACCCGTTCCCGTTCGATTTCGACCGCGTGGCCGCCGAGGCCGCGCACCGCGGCGTGTGGCTCGAAATCAACGCCAGTCCGGAGCGGCTCGACCTGGCGCCGCCGATGGTGCGCGCCGCGCGCGGCAAGGGAGCGCGCTTCACGATATCCACAGACGCGCATCATCCCAAGCACCTCGCCAACATGCCCTACGGCGTGACGATGGCGCGCCGGGGCTGGCTGGAGAAGAACGACGTGATGAATACTCTGCCGCTGGCGAAGTTCCGCGCGGCGATCGCGAGGCGCGCTTGAAGCTGATCTCTTCCGAGGAGTGCTACCGCAGCTCGATCTTCCGCGTGAGCGTGGACCGCGCCATCGACCCCGACGGCTTCGAGATCGTGCGCGGGATCGTGCATCACGACGGCTCGGCCGTGATGCTGCCGGTGGACGGGCGCGGCCGGGTGTTGCTGGTGCGGCAGTATCGTCTGCCCGCGCGGCGCTATCTGTGGGAGCTGCCCGCCGGCCGGCTCGACCCCGGCGAGTCGACGCTCGCCGCCGCGCGCCGCGAGCTGCTGGAGGAGACGGGCTATCGCGCGCGGCGATGGCGCAAGCTGGTGTCCTTCTATCCGAGTCCGGGATTTCTGGCCGAGAAGATGACCATCTTCGTCGCGACGGAACTTACCGCCGGCGAGTCGAAGCCGATGGAGGACGAGCGCATCGAGGTGCGCTGGTTCGCGCCGCGCGAGATCGAGCGCTGGATCGCGTCGGGGAAGATCGCCGACGCCAAGACGATTCTCGGCGTCCTCATGTGGAGGAAGTTTCGCGCGAGCGCGCGCTGAGCCAGTCGAACATCGCGCGCAGGGCCGCCCCGCGATGGCTGACCGCCAGCTTCCGGCCGCCGCCGACCTCGGCCAGCGTCGCGCCGTACGGCTCGTAGAAGAACAGCGGGTCGTAGCCGAATCCGCCCGACCCTCGCGGCGCTTCGAGGATCCGTCCTTCGACCGCACCGCGAAACGTCGCTTCCAGCCGCCCGCCGCGCGCGAGGGCCACTGCGCAGACGAATCGCGCCTCGCGGCGCTCCACGCCGTGGAGCCGTTCGAGGAGCAGCGCGTTGTTCTCCGCGTCGGCCGCCCGCGGGCCGGCGAACCGCGCCGAGTACACACCGGGCGCGCCCCCGAGCGCATCGACCTCGAGTCCGGAATCCTCGGCGAACAGCCACCCGCCGGCGAAGGCGCCGTAGTAGAGCGCCTTGGCCACGGCGTTCTCCTCGAAGGTCGCGCCCGGCTCCTCGCAGGCCGCGATGCCGGACAACGCGGGCAGGGGCTCGACCTCCCAGTCAGTCCGCGCCGCCGCGATTTGAAACTCGCGGAGCTTTCCCGGATTGGTGGTGGCGCAGTGGATTCTCAAAGTCCTTCGAGCGCCTTGCGCTGAGTATCGAAGAGCTCCTGGATGCCGCGCCGCGAAATCGCCAGCAGCTCCTGAAGCTGCCCGTCGTCGAACGGGTGGCGCTCGGCGGTGGCCTGCAACTCGACGAAGCGGCCCGCACCCGTCATCACGACGTTCATGTCGACCTCGGCCTTGGAGTCCTCCTCGTAGCACAGGTCGATCATGCTCTCGCCATCGACGACGCCGACGCTGGCCGCGGCCACGGCGTCGCGGATGGGGTTGGCGCGGATGGCGCCGAATCGCAGCAGCTGGTTCACGGCGATCGAAAGCGCGACGTATGCGCGTGCCGCCGTCGGCCTGGATGACGTCACAGTCGACGACAATGGTCCGCTCGCCGAGCTTGGCGGTGTCGACGACGGCGCGCAGGGAGCGCCCGATGAGCCGCTGGATTTCCTGCGTGCGCCCCGAGGGCCGCCCGCGCGAGGCGTCGCGCGGCGTGCGAGTGACGGTGGCGCGCGGCAGCATCGAATACTCGGCCGTGACCCAGCCCTTGCCCGCGCCGCGCAGCCACTGCGGCACGGTCTCCTCGATGGACGCCGCGCACAGCACGCGCGTGTTGCCGACCTCGATGAGCGCCGATCCCTCGGCGGTCATCAGGTATCCGGTGGTGATGCGAACCGGCCGCATCTCGTTCGGCCGCCGTTGGTCGCTTCTCATGGTTTCACGCCGATTTCAGTACTCCATAGAACAGCAGGAACACGAACAGCATTCCAAACACTAGCAGGATCAGGCAGGGGATCGCGCTGCGGTTCGAGGTCTTGGCGCCCTTGCCGCGCGGGGACTTGAACTTCGCCACGTCCTACTTGTACCTCCGCAGCTCGACGGCCGCTTCACGGAAGAAATCGTCGAGCGCCTTGAGGGTCGCGCTCTCGAGGTCGCGCAGCAGGATCGCCATTACCGGCCGAGAGCGCTCGGCGAGCGCCAGTTGCGTCGCCAGGAACTGCGCCAGGTGATAGTCGGCCGTGTAGCCGATCCTCGGAATCGACTCCTGCTTCTCGGAAACCAGCACGGTGGACACGGCCTTGCCGTGGCCGATGATCATCTCGTGATAGGAGTGGTTCATGGCCGGGCCTTCGTAGACGTCGACCGGCATTTTCAGCCGTCGACGGAAGACGCTCTCCGCCGCGCGGTCGAGCGCCTTGCGCGCCGCGCGCCCGGGCGCCGAGTAGCGCGTGTCGCCGAAGAAGGTCAGCTCGGCGTACCCGGCCCGGCGCGACCCGGCGAGGTCCGCGAGAATCTTCGCGTAGATCGCGGCCGCCGATTCGCCGGCGACCGGTCCGGCCGCGGCGTGTTCGTAGCACAGGGTGACTCCGCCGCCGTGCCGCGCCACGCACCGCGAGGTTTTCATCCGCGTCCACTCGGGACTCTTCAGCGTGCCGCCGGCCTTGCGCGCGCCTTCGGCGACGCGGCTGGTGATCGACTTATAGAGCTCCACCGAGGGCTGCGTGACGAAGTTCATGTCGCGCAGCCACCCGAGGCCGAAGACGACGTAGTGAATCCACTGCATGTAGGTGGAGAGCCGCGCGCCCGCGCCCATCGAGACCACCGCCAGCGGATATCCCGCGCGCCGCACGGCGCTCAACTTGGAGGCGTCCGGTCCCGCCATGCCGGGCGCCTGAATCGCGACGAACACGCGATTCTGGCGCGCATCCTTCGGCGAGTGATAGCTCGCCAGGCGCGGCCGCTCGCCGATGACGATCTTGATGCCGATGTCCTCGCTCTTGCCGAGGCTTTCCTCGAAGTCCTGCTTGGTCCACAGCGCCGCGCCTTCCCAGGGTTTCGGCAGGAGCCACGTGACCTTGTCGCGCCCCGCGCCGCCCTGCGCGTGGAGGAACGACGCCAGCCTCCAGGCCTGCGAGACATCGTCGTCGGCGAGGAACGTGCCGGCGATCCACTCGCTCAGGTCGACGCCGGCCAGCCCAAGCGGGTAGAGACTCCCCTTCGTCAACGGACCGCTGTGGCGCCCGGCGGTGCTGTTGCCGCCGTCGGGTTGCAGCTCCACGCGGCGGTAGCCCCGCTCGCGCGCGAAGCGGTCGAGCAGGGAATCGGGCAAGGTCATATACACGAAGTTCGAGGTGCTGTCGATGCGGTGGCGTTCGTAGAGCGCGCGGATCTTCTCCAGGTTGACGACCGGCTCGTAGGACGTCATGCCCATCGCCATGCCGACGACGAGCGTGGCGCGCAAGGCGTCGGGCAGCGTGAGGCGCGAGCGGCGGGTCATGTCGTCGAGGATGGCGCGGAGCTTGGCCGGGTCGGTGGAATCGAGCACGTAGACGCGCGGGCGCGCGCCCAGCAGTCCGACGGCGTTGTACAGGCTCTTGTCCTCGGCCGAGCCGCCCATGCCGGCCCAGATCAGGAATCGCAGGGCTGTCCCGTGCGCCTCGCGGATGCGGCCGCGGATTTCGTCGAGCTCGGCCGTGACGGCGGCGGCGCACGAAGGGTTCTTCGCCGCCCACCAGCTCAGGTGAAAGACACCGTAGCTGTTCTTCGTGACGCGCCGGCGCGCATCGATTTCCATGCCGATGGGGATGAGCCGGTTCTTTGACGGGTCGAGCGCCGCCAGTCCCTTGCGCCGCGCGAAGGAGTCGAGCGCCTTCAGCCGCGCCAGCACGTGGTCCTGCTCGAAGCGGCGATGGAGGGCGGCCGACGGCGGCAAGTCGTGGTAGAGCGAGAGGCGCACGTACAGGTTGTATCACGCCGGGCCGCCGTTCATCAGGCGGGTGGTTGTGCGACGCTTCCTTGCAACTTATTTCGATATCAAGCATCTTAAGATCGAGATAATGAAACACAAAACGGAAGCGCGGCGGGAGGGCGGGGGCGTTGACCTCAAGACGAGGCGCACGACGGAAGCGCGGAGCGAGGCCGGGGGCGTTCGCCTCTGGCTCCTCCTGTGGAAGGCGTCGAAGTCGCTGGAAGCGCACGCACGCCGCAGCGTCGAGGCTACCGGACTGTGTCTGACCGACTTCGGCGTCCTGGAGGCGATCCTCCACAAGGGGCCGCTGACGGCCGGAGCGCTGGGCCGCAAGGTCCTGCTGACGAGCGGCTCCATGACCGCCGCGGTCGACCGGCTGGAGCGCCGCGGCCTGGTCGCGCGCGCCGGCGATCCTTCCGATCGCCGCGCAAGCCTGGTGCGGCTCACCGCCTCCGGCGACCGGCTGATTCGCCGCCTGTTCGCCGATCACCGGCGCGACATGGAGCGCGCCGTCTCGGGCTTGAGGGCGCGAGAGGCGGCATCGCTGGCGGCGCTGCTGCGAAAGCTCGGGCGCGCCGCCGAGGAATTGGATTCGAACGAAAGGAAACGATCATGACCAATCGCAAGCAAGTGACCGGCGTTCACGAGCCCGGGTCGACCCATTGGGTCGGCGACGGCTTCCCGGTCCGCAATCTGTTCCCGAGCAACGGCGTCGCCGGCGAGGTGAATCCGTTCCTCATGCTCGATTACGCCGGACCGCGGCGTTTCGAGCCTACGAACCGGCGGCGCGGGGTCGGGGAGCATCCGCATCGCGGCTTCGAGACGGTGACCATCGCCTACCAGGGCGCGGTGGACCATCGCGACTCGGCGGGCAACTCCGGCACGATCTACCCGGGCGACGTACAGTGGATGACCGCGGCCTCGGGGGTGGTACACGAGGAGATGCACGAGCGCGAGTTCTCGCGCAACGGCGGCGTCTTCGAGATGGTGCAGCTGTGGGTGAATCTCCCGAAAGCGGAGAAGATGTCGAAGCCCGGTTATCAGGGCATCGCGAGCGCGAGCATCCCGGTGGCCGACCTCGGGGGCGGCGCCTTTGCGCGCGTCATCGCCGGCGAGCTGAACGGCGTGGCAGGACCGGCGCGAACGTTCACTCCGGTGAGTCTCTTCGACGTTCGGATACCGGCGGGCGCGAGCGTCGAGCTCGGCCTGAGGGAAGGGCACAACACCGCGATCGTCCTGTTGCGCGGCGACGTCGAGATCAACGGCGCGACGCCGCTTCAGGGCGAGGCGCGCATGGCGGCCCTGAGCCGCTCGGGGGATGCCGTGTCCATCGAGGCCAAGGACGCCAGCGTGCTGCTGGTGCTCGGAGGCGAGCCGATCGACGAGCCGGTCGCCAGCTACGGGCCGTTCGTCATGAACACGGAGGCCGAGATTCGGCAGGCGGTCGACGACTACCGCGCGGGAAGGATGGGGCGGCTGGCGTAAGCGGCGCCTACCTCGTTTCGCGCCAGATTCGAGGGATGGCTGCCAGGTGCCGGAAGAAGATTCCGGCCAGCCGCTGCCAGCGGTAGACTTGCGTGGCGCCGGCCGAGCGCGGACGGTGATGGATGGGCAGTTCCATGATCCTGTACCCGCGCCGGTGCGCTCGCGCGACGAACTCCAGAATCCCTGCTGCATGGCGCCGAGCTCGGGCGCGAGGCGCGTGGCTACTTCGCGGCGCGTGAGCATGAACGGGCAGCTCGGGTCGTGGACGGGAACGCGGAACGCGGCCTGGTAGGCGAGATAGAAGATCCCGGACATCAGGCGCCGCATGAAGCTGTCGGCGCGGCGAACGCGCCACCCGAGGAGAATGTCTGCGTCCTGGCGCGCCTCCCAGAATGCCGCGATGTCGGCGGGGTCGCACTGGCCGTCCGAGTCGAGACACAGCAGGAAGCCGGCCTCCATGGACCGCATGCCGTCGCACACCGCGGCCGAGTAACCCCGGCGGCCGTCGCTCATCTTCAGGAGCATCGGGAGTTCCCGCTCGAGTGCGGCCAACACTTGCTTGGTGCCGTCGCTGCTGCCGTCCTCGCGGATGAGGAAGCGATACGCGATCGTCTCCGGCATATGGCTGTGGATTTCGCGAAGCGTCGCCTCGATGGACCCCGCTTCGTTGTGAACCGGCAGCAGGATCTCCAGGTCAGGTTGCGGCATGCGGCTCTCCTTCCCGTGGCGGGCGGGCGCGCGGACCCGCCGCCATCGCCGCGTGGGAGAACAGCGCGATCAATCCGAGAAACATCGCGCCAAGCGCCGCCGTGGCCGCGGTTCCCAGGCCATGGTCGCCGAGGTACGAGACGTTGCCGCCGTGCCGCGCGTACCAACCTCTCCACGCAACGGCGTCCGCCAGGTACAGCCCCCTCATCGCCGGATGCCACTCGTTCATCCGCCTCGGATCCCAGCGCAGATCGGCGATCAAATCGCCCACGAGTTTGGGCTGATGCTTCAGGAACCAGTTCAACCAGGCGGCATGGTTCAGCCAATCCTCCGGGGCGCGTCCGATACCGGCGAGGTCGCTGGAGCGCGGTTCGTGAAACACGGTCCGGGTCTCATCGTTTTCGAGCGACTGCACCCGCGCCTGCAACAGAATTCCCATCGTGAAATCGAGGGCCATTCCAGAGGCCAGAACCAGCGCGACGAGTCGGGCGGCGGTCATTCCGGCCAGCCAGACGAGACCCAGCGCTTTCAAAGGCAGGAGCGCCAGATGCGAAACACCGAACGGATTCCGCTCGCCGGCCACCACGAGTCCCACGACGGCGCAGAACGGAACGCAGGCGATCCAGAAGCGCCCCTCCGTCCGACGCCACATCGCGCGAAACCGCGCCGCCAACAGCCCGACGACCATCGGGCCGCCCGCGAGACCCATTCCGAAAATCAGATTCTGCTGGTAGAGGACAAAGAACCAATCGCGAACCCGTCCCGGATCGTACGCCTGCTCGAAGACCGCCTGGCCGCGCCAGACCGCGGGAACCACGGAATCCCGGAGATTGCCGGCGGCGTGCGCGAGGATACCGCCGGCGCGCGACTCCACGGGCGTCACCATGTCGTTCGAGGCGATGGTCGCCCTGGCGCCAAACGTCACGGACGACCAGGCGAACCATGTCGCCAGCAGCACGGTGCATGCGATGCCAATCGAAGCCGCCTCCGCCCAGCGGCTCGGGCGGCGCAGGAAGAGCCGCGTCAGGTAGTGCAACGTCAGCAGAACGCAGAACGGACCGGTGGAGTAGTGAACCAGGGTTCCGGCGGCGAGCGAGACGAAGGCGGCGAACATACGCGTCCGCTCCCGCTTCCTCCAGGCCGCCAGGTAGAGCCACAGGGCGAGAATCACGAAGAACGCGCTCAGCGCCTTGGTCCAGGTGTAGGCGACGTTCTGGACGAACATCGGACTCAACGCGAAAACCGCGGTGAGGGGAAGAACCCGCCGCCGCCGCCCCGCGATCGCCGGGACGATCAGGCAGCACGGAAGGAACATCGTCAGGTTCAGAAACGCGAACACCGCCTGGAAAATCTCGAAGCGCTCGCCCGCCTGTCCCAGGTAGAACGCCGCCAGGACGTTCATGAAGATCGGCCTCTCCGGAAAGTCGCCGCCCGTGAACAAAGGCGTATCGGGCGGGAACCGGTGCAGCACGAAGAGTGTCCGCTGAAAGTGCTCCAGCCAGTCGGCGTACCAGGGGCCGCCGGAGTAGACGCGGACGATGGCGAGAATCGCGAGCGTCCATGCCAGGAGAAAACCGAAACCGGCCAGGGCCCGCCGGACAGCCGATTGCCGGAGCAGCGCGGTCAGATCGCGCCACGCGGCCACGCCCATCGCGACGCAGACGACCGAGAGCGTGGCGTACGCCCAGGGCTGAGCGCCGGCCGGCATACCCGCCACATAGATGCCCCACACCGCCAGATACAAGACGATCATCGAAAGCGCCGCGGCCCCGCACAGCTTCTCCATCGGCGACCAGTGCAGTTTGCGGACGAAGTAGAATCCGGGGGCGAAGGTGCACGCGGACAGGAGTACGAGTACCAGGCCGAGTTGGAGGACGAGCATGAAATCCGGGCGTCCGAGGTCTCGCGCGTTCTCGGCTGTTATACCGCGTTTCCGTCCCCGATGGCCAGATGGCGGGCCGTCAACACGCTAAAATCACTTTGCATGAACGCTCCCCTCACGCCGCTCGACTTCCTGGCGCGCAGCGTCGCCGTCTACCCCGACAAGATCGCGATGGTCGACGGCGACCGCCGGTTCACCTACGCCGAGTTCGATACCCGCATCCGGCGGCTGGCCTCGGCGCTCGTGAGACGCGGTATCGGACCGGGCGACCGCGTCGCCGTGCTCGCCTGGAATACGCCGGCGGCGCTCGAGCCGCACTTCGCCGTGCCGATGACGGGGGCCGTCCTGGTGATGCTCAACACACGCCTGCAAGCCGCCGAACTCGCCTGGATCCTGAATCATTGCGGCGCTCGCGTTCTGATCACCGATCCTCAATTGATGGCCGTGCTCGAACCGGAGCGCGCGTCGCTCCGGCACATCGAGCACATCGCGACCGATTACGAAGCCCTGCTGGCCGAAGGCGACCCGCCGCTTACCGGCGAGCGCGCGCCCGGCGAGGACGATCTCATCGCGATCAACTACACGAGCGGCACGACAGGGTTTCCGAAAGGCGTCGTCTTCACGCATCGTGGCGCGGCGTTGAACGCGCTCGGCGAAGCGATCGAGTACGGCCTGCGCGAGGACTCGGTGTATCTTTGGACGCTGCCGCTGTTCCACTGCAACGGCTGGTGCTTTCCCTGGGCGGTGACCGCCGCCGGAGGCCGCCACATCTGCCTGCCGAAGGTGGAGCCGCCGCGCATCGTCGAGCTGATCGCGAGCGAAGGCGTGACGCACTTGTGCGGAGCGCCCATCGTCGTCAACGGGCTGGCGCATTATTGCGCGACACAGGGCATTCGATTCCCGCGCCGCGTGTTGATCCTCACCGCCGGCGCGCCGCCGTCGCCCACCGTACTGCGCGCCGCCGAGGAGATGGGCGCCGAGGT
This sequence comes from uncultured Solibacteraceae bacterium, assembly GCA_964515555.1. Classification (GTDB taxonomy): domain Bacteria; phylum Acidobacteriota; class Terriglobia; order Bryobacterales; family Bryobacteraceae; genus CAZEVY01. Next base: position 39,432 of record CAZEVY010000011.1, read on the forward strand.
GCATCACGCCTACGGTCTCACCGAAACCTACGGTCCTTACACGGTCTGCGCGTGGCGATCGGAATGGAATTCGCTGCCACCCGATGAGCGCGCGCGACGCAAGGCGCGCCAGGGCGTCCCTTACACGATCTACGGCACGGGCCTCCGCGTAGTCGACGAGTCGATGCGCGACGTGCCCGCCGACGGGGCGACGCCGGGCGAAGTCGTGATGCGGGGCAACGGCGTCATGCTCGGCTACTATAACAATCCCGATGCCACAGCCGAGGCCTTTCGCGGCGGCTGGTTCCACTCCGGCGACATCGCGGTTCGGCATCCGGACGGATATATCGAGATTCGCGACCGAAAAAAAGACATAATTATCTCGGGAGGCGAGAATATTTCGTCGGTGGAAGTGGAAAAGACGATTTACGAGCACCCGGCGGTGCTCGAAGCCGCCGTCGTCGGCGTGCCCGACGAGAAGTGGGGCGAGGTTCCCAAGGCGGTCGTCACGCTCAAGACGCCGGGCTCGGCGACCGCCGAGGAGATCATCGAGTTCTGCCGCTCGCGGCTGGCGCACTTCAAGTGTCCGAAGCGGGTCGAGTTCGCGGTGCTGCCCAAAACCGCCACCGGCAAGATCCGCAAGAACGAGCTGCGCAGCGCCGCCTGGGCGGGCCGCGAGAAGAAAGTGAACTGATATGCCGCACCGGAACCTGCTCGTGTCGCGCGACGGCCCGCTGACGGTCGTCACACTCAATCGCCCGAGCCGCCGCAACGCCCTCTCGCTCGACCTGATGCTCGAGCTCATCGACGCGCTCGCCGCCGCCGCGCGCGACCCCGAAACTCGCGCCGTGATCCTCGCCGCCGAAGGCAAAGTCTTCTCCTCCGGGCATGACCTTACCGAAATGACCGGCCGCACCATCAACGACTACCGCCGCCTGTTCGACGTCTGCACCGAGCTCATGACGAAGATTCAGTCGATTCCCCAGCCGGTGGTCGCGCAAGTGCAGGGCGTGGCCACGGCCGCCGGATGCCAGCTGGTCGCGACCTGCGATCTCGCCGTCGCCAGCGAGGAGGCGCAGTTCGCGACGCCCGGCGTCCGCATCGGACTCTTCTGCACGACGCCGATGGTGGCGCTCACCCGCGCCGTCGGCCGCAAGCGCGCGATGGAGATGCTCCTCACGGGCCGCATGATCGACGCGGCGACCGCCGCCGACTGGGGACTCGTCAATCGCGCGGTGCCCGCCGCCACGCTCGCCGAGGAGACGCGGCGCCTCGCTCTGGAGGTCGCCGAGGCGAGCAGCTTCACGGTCGCCCTCGGCAAGCAGGCTTTTTATTCGCAGATCGACCTCGACCAGCCCAAAGCCTACGCCTACGCCAAGGAGGTCATGTCGATGAACTCGCTCGCCGCCGACGCCCAGGAAGGCATCGCCGCGTTTCTCGAAAAACGGCCCGCCTGCTGGTCGGGAAAGTAGGAACACGGCGCGACCATTCGCCGTCCAACCCTCCATGCTCCGCCCGCTCGCCATCCTCCTGTTCGCCGCCGGCCTCGCCTTCGCGCAGCCCACCTGGGAGCGCGTCCGCGCGCAAGCGAAGGACGCCTTCCGGTCCTCCGACTTCGCGGCCGCCGAGAATTATCTGCGCGAGACGCTCCTGCTTGCCGGCGGCGACGGCGACCCGCGCACCGTCGCGAGCCTCCAGGATCTCGCCGAGCTGTACGAGGCCCAGGGGCGATACGCCGACGCCGAGGCGCCGCTTCGCCGCGCGCTCGCCCTGCGCGAGAAGTCGCTCGGCCCTGAGGATCCCGAGCTGAAGGGCGATCTCGAAGCCGTCGCGCGGGTGCTGGCGGCGCGCAGCCAACTCGCCGACGCCGACGCCATGCTCTCGCGCTCGCTCGCCATTCAGGAGAAGGCGCTCGGAACCGAACGCCTGGAGCTGATCCCGACACTCGCTCAGCTCGCCCGCGTGCGCTCCGGCATGGGCGAAGGCGTGCGCGCCGAGCTGCCGCTACTGCGCGCCGTTGCCATTCGCGAAAAGGTGCAAGGGCCCACGCATCCCGACCTCGCCGCCGATCTCATCACGCTGACGCGCTACCTGACCGGACAGAAACGTTTCCTGGTCGCCGAACCGCGTATCGCCCGCGCGCTCTCGATTCTCGAGACGACGGACGGGCGCCTCGATCGAAAACTGCTGCCCGCCCTGGACCTCATGGCGAACGTCAAGATGGAGCTGAAGCGGCTTCCCGAGGCCGAGTCGACGCTGCGGCGCGCGCTGGTCGTTCGCGAGCGCGAGCTGGGACCCCATCACGCCGAGGTCGCGCCGACGCTCGACCAGCTCGCCACCGTCCTCTATCGCATGAAGCGTTACGCCGACGCCGAGAGCGTCTCCGATCGCGCGCTCAACATCTGGATCGTGTCGGTCGGCGCGGGTCACATTCTGCTCGCGACCAGCTACGACAACCTCGCCGTCGCGCAGGCCGCGCAACAGAAGTACGAGGAGGCGGAGGAGAACTACGGGCGCGCTCTCGCCATTCGCGAGGACGCCACGGCGCGCGGCGTGCTCAACCAGGGCGTCGTGCTGGCGGCGCAGGGAAAACTTGCCGAAGCCGAGGCGCTCTACGCCGGCGCCATGGGGCTCGCCGATCGCCAGGAACCGGGTTCACCGGTCGCCGCCGCGATCTGGAAGAACTACTCGGGCCTGCTGCGAAAGCTGAAGAAGCCGGCCGAAGCGGCGCGCGTCGAGCAGCGCCTCGCGCCGGGTGTTCGATGGGACTTCGAGGGCGGCAGCCTCGCGAAAGTCGAGAAGGCCGCCGAAACGCATTTCCGCTGTCATGTTTCGGGCGAAACCGACCAGGACAAGCGCAACCGGCAGGCGAGCTGGTATTCCTTCCGCGTCGACAACGTCGAGGGCAGGGAGGTGACCATCGACCTGGTGGGCCTGCCGGGCGAGTACAACTACCAGCCCAATCGCGGCGCGATCACCAGGGACACGGTGCCGGTGTTCAGCGTCGACGGACGCACGTGGCAGCATTTTCCCGCGGTCGACTACGACGCGACGGTCCCGCGACTGCGTGTCCAGTTCAAGGCGGAGGCGCCGGCGGTGTGGATCGCGCACGTTGCGCCTTATACCAACACCGACCTGAAGCTGCTCCTGCGCTCCGTCGCGCGCCATCCGCACTTCGAGCGCAAGGCGATCGGCAAGAGCGTGCAGGGCCGCGATCTCCTGTTGCTGACCGTCACCAACCCCGCGACGCCCGCGGCCTCGAAGCGCGTCGTGTGGATGATGTTCCGGCAGCACGCCTGGGAGGCGGGGTCGTCCTGGGCCGGCGACGGCGCGCTGCGATTCCTGCTCTCCGACGATCCCGTCGCCGTGAAGATGCGCGACACCGCGATCTTCAAGATACTTCCGTTCGCCGATCCCGACGGCGTTGCGCGCGGCGGCGTGCGCTTCAATGTCAACGGCTACGACCTCAACCGAAACTGGGACACGGCGACCGAGAAGCTCACCCCGGAGATCGCGGCGCAGCGCAAGGCGGTGCTCGATTGGGTGGACGGCGGCGGGCGCGTCGACGTCTTTCTGACGCTGCACAACACCGAGACCGCCGAATACATCGACGGCCCTCCCGCCGGCTTCGAAGAGCTGCGTAATCGTCTCTTCGCGCTGTTGGTGGAGAGGACGTCGTTTCATCCCAGCCGCAAGCCGGCGGAATCCGCGAATGCCGCCGCGACCGTCAAGCCGGGCCGCGCGACGGTGGTCGACGGACTCTATAAGGACCGCAAGCTGCGCGCCTTCCTGATCGAACAGCGCATCGCGATGAACGACGGGCTCAAGCGGCTTCCGACGATCGAGGATCGCCGGAAGTTCGGCGCCGATCTCGTGCAGGTGCTTTACGAGGCCGTGCGGTAGGACAACGCCGGCTTACTTCCGCACCATCTCGATGTCGATGGTGAGGGTCACTTCGTTGCCGACGGTGGCGGCGTTGCCGTAGTTGATGCCGAAGTCGCGGCGGTTGATTTTGGCGGTCGCCGCCGCGCCGATGCGCTCGCCGCCGCGGGGGTCCTTGACCGGCTGCGAGATCTCGACGTCGAAGACCGCGGGCTTGGTCGTGCCGCGAATCGTCAGGTCTCCGGTCATTTTCAATTTGCCTTCGCCGGCCTTTTCGATCTTCGTCGAGCGGAAGGTCATCGTGGGATGCGTCGCGGCGTCGAAGAAGTCCGGGGTCTTGAGGTGCGCGTCGCGCTTCGCCTCGCGCGTGTCCACCGACGTAACGTCAACGGTCGCCTCGACTACGCCCTTGGCAGGGTTGGCGGGATCGTACACCGCCTTGCCGGCGATCTTGCCGAAGTGGCCGCGCACCGTCGAGACCATCAGGTGCCGCACGGCGAACTGCGCCGCAGAATGCGCGCTGTCGATCTGCCAATCCTGGCCGAAAAGGGCCGCGCTGGCGGCGAAGAAAGTGAGAACAGTTCTGGTCATATGCACTGTTAGATGATCGGCGCGCCCCGGCAGTTACGGGTGTGAGATGTAATCTGTGCGACCGCCGTCGACCGTCAGCACCTGCGCGGTGACGAAATCCGACGATTCGGCGGCCAGAAACGCGATGGCGTTGGCGATATCCTCGGGCCGTCCGACACGGCCCATCATGGCCCGGCCTGCCATCGTCGCCAGCAGCTTCTCTACTTCCTCGGGCGATCGTCCGGCGCTCACCATGTCAGTCGCGATGAATCCGGGGGCGACGGCGTTGACGGTGATTCCGAACGGACCGAGCTCGAGCGCGAAGCGCCGGGTCAGCGTGATGACGGCGGCCTTGGTGGCCGCGTAGAACGTGGTCCCCGGCAGCGATGTGCCCAGCGCCGCCAGGGAACTGAGGTTCACGATGCGGCCCCATCGGCGCGCCTTCATTCCTTCGACGACGGCTCGCGTCACCGCCACCAGCCCGTCGACGTTGACGCGGCGCATCGGCTCCATGAGGGAGAAGTCGAAGTCGGCGAGATCACCGCGCGAGAGGACGCCGGCGTTGTTGACGAGAATGTCGACCGGGCCGAGCTCCCCCTCGATGCGCGACATCATGGCGGCGACCGCGGCTGGATCGCCAATGTCGGCGGCCACGGCGATGGCTTTACCGCCCGCGGCGGCGATCCCGGCGGCGACGGCATCGGCACGCTCGCGCTCGCGCCGGTAGTTGGCGGCCACGGCGGCGCCGTCGCGCGCGAGACGCAGGGCGGTGGCGCGTCCAATGCCGCGGCTGGCGCCGGTGACGAGGGCGACGCGGCCGGCCAGGCTCATTTGACGCGCTTGGCGACGGCGTCGAAATTAAACTGTCCGCCCTCGACCTGGAACTTGATCTCCTCGCCGGACACCTTGCCCTTGTAGATCATCTTCATCTCGTTTCCGCCGAAGTTGCGGATCACGAAGAACGACACCTGGTCGCCGGACGTCTTCCCGTCCTGAAGCGCGGCATCGCCGAGCATCGGGCTGGTCAGCGTGCCGCTGACCTTCTCGCCCTCGGCCTTCATGACCAGATCGTTCTCTCGGGTCTGGTCCTGGATGGTGAATGTGACCTTCCACTTGCCGCTGACGTCGGCGGCCGTGAGAAGCGCGCCGCAGGAAAGCGCCAGAGCGAACCGAAGCAGGGTCTTCATCGCGTGTCTCCTTTGTTGGTTGGATCAACCGACTTTGGGCGTTCTGCGATGCCAGTCGGTGACCGATTGATATTGCCGCCCGATCGCCAGCAGCATGTTCTCCGAGAACGGCCGCCCGACGAGCTGAATCGCCAGCGGGAGTCCGTCGGCGAAGCCGCAGGGCAGCGAGAGCGCCGGGAGTCCCGCGAGATTGCCCGCCGGAATGAGCCCCTGCAATCCGCGCTGCGGCGTTCCCGCGGGCGGCGGACCACCGGGACGCGGCCCGTCCAGTGGCTCCGAGACCGGCGACGCCACTGTCGCCCGCGACGGCGCGATCAACAGGTCGATGTCGGCGAAGATGTTGCGAAACGCGTCCTGCACCTGCGACCGGATGCGCATGGCGCGCAGGTAGTCCTTCGCCTTGATGTCGAGGCCCGCCTTGAGGCCGGCGATCTGGCGCGGGTCGGCGAGCTGGTCGACGCGGCCGCTGGTGATGAGATCCTCGAACGCCGCCGAGCCTTCGGCCGCGATGATCGTGCCGGTCACCGGGCCGTACGGAAGGTCGGGCATGGCGGTTTCCTTCACCTTGAACCCCAAGGCTCGCACGGCGTCGAGCGCCTGGCGCAGCACGGCCCCCGCGGAGCCTTCGGGCCAATCCGACGGAGCGAAACCAAGCGTGAGCTCGGCGAATGGGCGCGCGTACTGCGGCGCCCAGTAGTAGCTGCGTCCCGACGACGACGGGTCCTCGGCGTCCTTACCGGCGATGGCCTGCAGGACCAGCCCGCAGTCCTCGGCCGAGCGGCACATCGGCCCGATCTTGTCCATGGTCCACGAGAGCGCCATGGCGCCGCGCCGGCTGACGAGTCCGTAGGTGGGCCGCAATCCCGTCACGCCGCAGAAGGCGGCAGGCGTCAGGATGGAACCCGACGTCTCGGAGCCGATCGCGAAGGTAACGAGTCCGGCGGCGACAGCGGCGCCCGAGCCGCTCGAGGATCCGCCGGACCATCGAGTGCGATCCCACGGATTCAGTCCGGGGCCGGTGAGCGAAGCGCCCGCGAGGCGATAGCCGCCGCCTCCGGCGAGCTCCACCATGGCGAGCTTGCCGATGAGCACGGCGCCGGTTCCGGCGAGCTTCTTCACGACGGTCGCGTCGTAGTTGAAGACCTGGCCGGCGTAAGGCTTCGCGCCCCAGGTGGTCGGGTTGCCGGCCACGCTGAGCAGATCCTTCACGCCGAAGGGGATGCCTTGCAGCGGTCCGCGATAGCGCTCGCGCTGCATTTCGCGGTCGACGTCGCGGGCCTTGCGCAGCGCGGCCTCGCGCAGGCTAAGGGCGAGCGCGTTGTAGCGGGGGCCGAGTTTCTCGAGGCGGTCAAGAAAAGCGCGGGTCAGCTCGGCGGAGGAGAATTCTTTCGCCTTGAGGCGGGCGTTCAGCTCCCCAATGGTCGCGAAGAAAACATCGTCGGGAACTTTGGCCATCGGCTTCGGCTCAGGGCTTGAAGACGAAGGCGGGTTCGGTTTCCACCGGGAGCTTGTGTTTGGCCAGCAGTCCGGCGTTGCGGTCCACCTGCTGGCGCTGGGCTTCGAGAAACTGCTCGGCGGTCTGGGGCTTCGCGGGAGGCGCCTGCGCGGCGGCGGCGGCCGATCCCAGCACTCCGGCGGCCCAGCCGCGGCGAGTGATCTTAGGAGCGCACAGCGCGGGACGCACTCCCTGATGGGAGTCAACGCTCGCGTCCCGCTGCGTTGTGCGCGATCTGGACTGAAGCGTCGTCACGACCCTTCCATTATAGGCGCCGCCGAGGTCAGCGCTTCGAGCGCCGCCTTCTCCATGACCTGCCGCGGAGCATTGTCGCCGGTCCATATCTCGAACTGGCGCACGGCCTGCTCGACGAACATCTGGATGCCGGCGATCACCTCGGCGCCCTGGGCGCGCGCGCGCTTCAGCAGCTCGGTCTCCAGCGGATTGTAGACCATGTCGAAGACCAGGCCGGCGGGAATGCGATCGCGGAAGAAGCATTCGTCGACGTGCGGGAACATGCCCAGCGGCGTGGCGTGCACGAGCGCGTCGAACTGCTGCGCCCCGGCCTGCTCGCGCGTCACCCAGGAGGCGCCGCAGGACTTCGCCAGCGCGCGCGCGCGATCCGGATTCCGGCCGACGATGTGCACCTTGCTCCCGGCGTCGGCCAGCGCGAAGGCCGCGCCACGGGCCGCGCCGCCCGTCCCCGCCACCAGCACCGAGGCGCGCGCCAGTGTGAGGCGCTTTCGAAGCGGCGCGAGAACGCCGTCGACGTCGGTGTTCGCGCCGCGCCACTTGCCCGCCCGCCGCCATACCGTGTTCACGGCGCCGATGCGCATCGCCAGGCGGTCGACGCTGTCGAGGTAGCGCAGCACCTTCTGCTTGTGCGGAATGGTCACGCTGAATCCGGCGACGGGCAGCGCGGCGGCGAGTCCGAAGAAATCCTTGAGATGCGCGGGCGCGACCAGCAGCGGGAGATAGACGGAATCGATGCGCCGGCTCTGGAAGGCGCGATTGTGGACGGCGGGCGAGATGGAATGCCGCACCGGATCGGCGATGACGCCGTAGACGCGCGCCGAGCGGGACAGCTTGTCGACGCGATACAGTCCGCGCAACTGCCGCGAGCAGACCTGGCCGCTGGCGGTGCCCTCGGCGGTGCGCGGCGCGGCGTAGGTGAACTGGCCGCCGAAAGCGGCCGAAAGCACGCGGGTGGGGAAACCGATTTCGCCCATCGCCAGCATGACGATGGGCGTCTTGGGATTGGCGCGGCCGAGCGCGAGCGTCCGCTGGATGTCGGTGGGCTTACGCGCCGTGGTGACGAGCTTGTAGCAGTCGGCGGGCAGCTTCAGCATGCGGCGCAGGACGGGCTCGAGCAGCGGCGTGCCGGTGAAGCTGTGATAGGAGACGATCAGCGCCGCGCGGCTGCGCAAAGGCTCCAGGCGCGCCACGGCGTTCTCGGCGCTTTCGATCTCGACGTCGACCGCATAGGCGCCAGCGTCGATGGCGGCCTCCAGCACGCGGATCTGCTCGTCGATGCTGCCGTTGAAGCGGCCGTGATTCTGGTGGCGGCGGCAGGTGGCCAGCACCGAGCACTGGGGGTTGTCGCGCAGGAACCCGCGAAGGGCGTCCACGCCGCCGATGGGATTGGGCAGGTAATCGAGCCGGAATTCGAGGAATTCCTCGCCGGCCGCGACCTCGCCGCGCGCGCTGCGCAGCAGCGACTCGGCGTCGGAGAATCCCAAGGCGATGCAGACCTTGGGAAACATCGCGCGCCGGGGCATCGTAGGGTTTCAAAAGAATATCACGGATCGGGAACGGCGCCCGAGGCGGCGGGCGAACGTCCGGCTTGCCCGGCGGCCTCCTCCTGAAGACGAGCCTTCCAGGAGTCGAGCACCGGCGCCGCGGCGGCGCAGGCGAGGCGGGCGCACCCGGCGGCGAGCGCGGCCAGCGCCTCCTCGAGCGTCGCGACCGCTCCGGCCTTCACCTTCACGAACTCGCCGGCGCGGTCGACGAAAAACTTCAGATCGTCGACCGCCGGCATGCCGCGCGTGAGCGCCCCGCCGGCGGCGATGTAGCCGGCCTCCGAGCGCCGCGCGATCTTCAGGGCGATGACGCGCAGGTCGGCGGTCATCCAGGCGGGGTCGATCACCACCTTGAGCGTCATGCCGGCCTCGCGGCATTCGCGCGTCAACTGCATCAGCTCGGTCTCGACGTAGGAGAACTGGCGCGACATCATCTTGCCGAGATTGATGGGCGCGTCGATCTCCTGGGCGCCGCGCCGCGCCAGGTCGCGCACCTCGTAGAGCTTCACCGCCGTGGTGGTGTTGCCGTACGGATGCCCGACCACGCTGCCGACGGCGACGGCGCTGCCACGCATCCAGCCCGAGACCAGCTCGACATCGGTGGGGCGCACGGTGACGGCGGCGACGCCATAGTCGCGCGCGGTGGCGCACACGGCGGCGACGCGCTCCTCGCTGAGATCGGGGGCGAGAGCGGGAAGCTCGATGGCCTTCGCGAGATCCTCGTAGGATGCGGGCGCGGGGCGGGAGCCCCCGGCGGCTTCTGTCATTACTTGCGCTTCGACTGCGCCGGAGGATAGCCCAGCAGCTTCAGCTCCTGCCGCGACTTGGGCGCCACGTCGGAGGCCGGGAAGCGTTTTCCGACCTCGCGGAAGTTCTTGATGGCTTCCTGCCTGTCGCCGAGCTTAAGCGCGGCGCGGCCCTTCATATGGAGAGCGTCGGGACTCTTGTTGTTGTCGGGATACTTCGCCAGCACGATGTCGAAGGCGCGCACGGCCTGGTCGAATTCACCGCGGTTGAAATGGATCTCGCCGATGTAGAACTGGGCGTTGGGGGCGTGGGTCGTCTCGGGGAACCATTTCAGATAGTCCTGAAAGCCCTGCATCGCCAGATCGGCGTTGCCGCCGAGTTTGTCCCGCATGGCATTGTCGTAGAGGCTCTGCGCGGTGACGCCGGGGGGCGGCCCGCCGGCGGGGGGCGCGGGATCGGAGGCCTTCGGGGGCTCGGGCGGCGTTTGCAGCGTGCGGATGGCGTTGGCGAGGTCGGTGAGCTGGAGCTGCTGCTTGCGCATGAGAGCCCCCAGTTCGGCGACGTTGGAGGCGAGCGCCCGCGTCTCCTCGCTGACGTGATCGATCTTGCTGCCGATCGACGCCACGGGTGCGACCAGGCTCTTCTCCTGCTCGCGCAGACGGTCCTTGAGCGTCGACTCCAGTTGCACCACGGCGGCGTTGTTGCGGTTGACGTTCTCGACGGCCTGCTGCAACAGGGCGTTCAAGGCCCCGACCTTCTCCTCCATGGCGTTTTGCAGCTTCCGCACCTGGTCCGACATCAGGGCCACGTCCCGCTGCAACTCGACGATCGGGTTGGGCTTCTGCGGGACGGCGGACGGCACGGCCACAAGCGCCAGCGCCATCAGGCGAACGTACCTCATGCGCACACCTCCTCCTTCTATGTTACGCGGGCGGCGATTTACGGCGCACGGAGGGGCGACCCGCTCGGGCCGCCCCTCGCATGGTTTATTGCGTGGCGAAGTGCGCGCGGCGATTGCGCTGCCAGCAGGCCTCGTCCGACTCGGTGCACTGCGGGCGCTCCTTGCCGTAGCTGATCACACGCAGCCGGTCGTTGGAGACGCCGAGCTGCGCGAGGAACTCCTTGACGGCGGTGGCGCGCCGGTCGCCCAATCCGAGGTTGTACTCGGCCGAGCCGCGCTCATCGCAATGTCCCTCGATGGTGATCGTCGAGTTGGGGAACTCGCTCAGGATGCGCTTCAGCGAGTCGGCGTTGCGCGTGAGCACCGAGCGGGCGTCCTCGCGCACGTCGAACTTGTCGTAGTCGAAGTAGACGTCGCCGACCTCGGTGGCCAACGCTTCGACGATGCTGCGCGTCGGCTTGACCGGCTTCGGCGGCGGTGGGGGCGGAGGCGGAGGCGGCGCGGTGACGTTGACGGTCACCGTGCGACGGTCATTGCCGCCCGGACCTCGCGTCGTCAGCTCATAGGTGGTGGTGCTGCTCGGGAACACCTGGCGGCTGCCGCTGGCGGCCACCGCGCCGATTCCCGGCGAAATGGAGATCTCGGTCGCGTCGCTGGTGGCCCAGCGGAGCGTCGCGGCCTGGCCGCGTTGAATCGTAGTGGGCTCGGCGGTGAAGCTGGTGACGGCCGAGCGCGCGGGGGTGGGCTTGGGCGCCGGAGTCTCCTGCTTGGGGGGCGGCGGAGGCGGCGGCTGAACCGGGGTCGGCTTCCGGCAGGCGCCGGCGATCACCATGAGGCACGAGGCCAAGACGATGGCGGAGTACTGTGATTTTCTCATCCTGAACTATTCCTCCCGCATGTGCGTGTGACGATAATCTTCACTTGCTCCACACGGGCGTCTGATTCCGCCCGTGCGAGGTTAGCTGGCGAAGGCCGGTGCCGTCCGCCAGCATGGTCCAGATCTGGCTGGACCCGCTTCGAGTCGAAGAGAACGCCAGGTGCCGGCCGTCGGGGGCCCACACCGGATTCTCGTTTCGTCCGGCGCCGTGCGTCAACTGAACTGACTTTCCCGTTGCGACATCCATGACGAAGATATTCAGATTCCCTGGATCATATCCTTTCGACCAGGCGAACGCAATATGCTTGCCGTCGGGATGCCACGCGGGGTTGTGAGCTTCTCCCTCTCCGCTCGTCAGCCGCACGACATCGGCGCCATCCATGTTCATTTTATATATTTGGGCCGGCCCGCCGCGACCCGAAACGAAGACCACCTCGGCGCCCGTCTTGGGGTTGACGCGCGGCGACGCTTCGATGGCCCGCGAGCCCGACATCTGCTTCATCTCCGAGCCGTTGGCCCGCGCGATCACCACCTGACCGCCCGGCCCGGTGGCCGACGTCGCGAACAGAATCGACTGGCCGTCCGGCGTGAACTCGGGAGTCGAATTGAGCGACGCCCGTTGATTGTAGAACGTCAGCTTGCGTCCGGTCTCGAGCGAGAGAACGCCGATCTCGGGCTGCCCGTTGGCGTAGGTGGTGAACGCCAGGCGCGTCCCGTCGGCGGAGACCGCCGGCGTCATGGTGATGGAGTTGTACGAGGTGATCTGCCGCTGGTTGGTCCCGTCCCAATCCATCACCCAGATCTCTTTGTGCCGGGTGCGGTCGGAGGCGAAGTAGATCTTCGTCCCCGCGAGACTCTGCCGGCCGAAGCGCTCCAGCACGTCGGCGGCGAACTCGTGGGCGACCTTGCGCGCCCCCTCCTCGTTCATCGGGCCGAAGTACAGCTTGCCGAACGCCTGCGCGTTGGCGAGGTCGGGCTGGTTGACGTTGAACAGCCACCCGAACAGCACCAGCGAGCCGTTCTGCTCGGCCGCGTAGCCGATCGTCAGGTAGTTGGCGTTGACGGGCGGAGCGGACCAGTCGGTCAGCCACGGACCCTGGCGCACGGGCGGCTGGTTGCGATTCTTGGCCTCGAGGGGCGGCCGGAAGTCCTGGGGCCGCTGCGGCACTTCGAGAGGGAACAGGCCTTTGGGGGCCATGCGGAACACGCCGGACTCCTGAAAGTCGCGAAAGAGCGTGGCGTTGATCCCGGCCGCCAGCGCCGCCGAGGGACCCGCGCCGCGCAGGTCCGGCACGGCGATCACCGGACGATCGCCGCCCATGAGCTTGATGATGATGTCGCTGTCCTGGGCGGGCTGGAACCCAAAGGCGACGGAAGCCGCCGCAACCAATGTCGTCAGGATTGTTTTTTTCATCGCTTTAACTGGAACCAGAACTCGATGTTCGCCGAATCCCGCTCGAAGGCGCGCGGCAACTCCGGAAACGGCGAGGCCTCCATGATGGCGCGTTGGGCGGAGTAGTCGAGCGCCACGTTGCCGCTCGACTGCACGACGCGTACGTTGCGAATCGCGCCGCTGCGCAGAATTTCGAAAGTCACGATGGCCGCCGGAGCGGTCTGCAACCGCGGGTCGAGCTCGGCGGTCTTCCACTTCTCGGCGACACGTTGGCGAAGAAGCTGCTCGTAGAAGCCGAAGCGCGCGCCGAAGGGACTCCCGGTCCCCACGCCGACTCCGGCGCCGCTGGCGCCGCCGTAAAGCGCGCTGCTGGCGGCCGCTCCGGACGCGCTGTAAAGCTGATTCTCCCGGTCGGCGCTGGCCGGCGAGTAGCGCTTGCGATTGGCGGCCGATTCGCGCGCCGCGGCTTTCGATCGGCCCTTGAGGACGACGGCGTCGGGCTCGGGCTCGCGCGCGCGTCGAACGTCGGGCTTGGGCGCATTGGGGACCAGCGACTCGGTGTCGTTGGCAACGGGGTTCTCGCGCCCGCCGCGCGACTGCATCGGCAGGCGGTTGACGGGCGTGATGCCGACGCTGCCGCCGGCGACGGAATTCGGATCGCCCCAGGGCTCGGCGCGGCCGGCGTGGCGCATACCCGCGACGATCAGCGTCGCGAAGCACGCCACGTGCAGGACCGCCGACGCCCAGATGTACCGCCTCAGCGGCTCCCGCTCGTCGAGAATATCCGGGTGAACCGCCATCTCCTTCTCTATTATCGCCGCCGATCGGATTCGTCGAGAGGCTGGGTGACCAGCCGCACGTCGAGTTTGGCGTCGCCGAGCGCGCTGATCACCTGGGCGATGGGATCGTAAATGGTGTTCCTGTCGGCGCGCACGTAGACGGCCTTGTCGTTCGGAAATCGCTTCTTCAGCTCGGGGCCGAGCTGATTGATATTGATGGGCGTCTCGTTCAACTGGAAGTCGCCGGTCTTGGTGATGGTGATCACCGGAAACTCCTCGGCGCTGTCCTTGGAAGTCTTCACGCGCGGGACCTCGACTTCGAGGCCGAACTCCATGACGTGCGCGCTGAGCATGAAGATCACCAGCAGCACCAGCACGACGTCGACCAGCGGGATGATGTTGATCTCCGCCAGCGGGCGGCCTCTGCCGAATCGCCGGCGCCCGCCGCCTTCCTGCATCGAAAACGCCATGGTCTATTCGCCGTAGGTCCGCTCGGCCAGGTTCATGAACTCCAGCGAGAAATCCTCCATGCGCGCGCCCATCTCGCGCAGCAGGTGCGCGAAATGGTTGTAGAAGATGGCCGCCGGAATGGCCGCCGCGAGTCCCAGCGCCGTCGCCAGCAGGGCATGAGAGATTCCCGGGGCCACGGCGCGCAGGCTCACGCTTCCCGCCTGCCCCAATCCGGAGAAGGCGTCGATGATGCCCAGGACCGTGCCGAACAGTCCGATGAAGGGCGTCACCGACGCGGTCGTGGCGAGCCAGTTCATGTGTCGCTCGAGCACGGCCATCTCCTCGCTGATTCCCATTTGCAGGGCGCGCTCGAGGGCCGCCTTGTTGGCGAGCGTCCCGCGCGCCTTCATCTGCCGTTCCAGCTCCTCGTAGCCGAAGCTGAAGACGCCCACCAGCGGGGCTTTCGGGAGTCCCTCGGCCGCGGCCACCACGGCGTCCATGCCCGCCGCCTTGCGGAACGAGCGCAGGAACTGCATGTTCCAGCCGCGCGTGCGGCGCAGCAGGCTCCAGCGCGAGAAGATCAGGGTCCAGGAAAGGACCGAAAACAGCAGCAGGATCGCCATCACCGCCATCGGCAGCGGCTCGGCGCGCCACATCATGCTCCAGACGCTCATTAAACCTCTATGATACGCTAGACGCGGACGATTCTCCCATAAAACATTTCGGTGTCAGAATGTTTCCCCTCAAAGGCCTCCTCGCACTCGATCTCACGCGGCTGCTCCCGGGCGCGGCGGCCACGGCGCGACTGGCGGCGCACGGCGCCGAGGTCGTCAAGATCGAGCAGCCGGGCGCGGGCGACTACGCGCGGTCGATGCCGCCGCTGGTGGACGGCGTGGGCGCTGTGTTCCTTCAGACCAACGGCGGCAAGAAAAGCGCCGCCATCGATCTGAAAGATCCGCGCGGCCGCGAGGCGCTTCTGCGGCTGGCGGCGAAGGCGGACCTGCTGGTGGAGGGCTTCCGTCCCGGCGTGATGGAGCGGCTGGGCCTCGGCTGGGAAACCCTGCGCGCAGCCAACGATCGCCTGATCTACGCGACCCTCACCGGCTACGGACTCGAAGGCGGCCTCTCCCCGCTCGCCGGACACGATGTCAACTACATGGCGATGGCGGGCGTGCTCGACCTGATCGGACCGGCGGGCGGGCCGCCGGTCATCCCGGGCGTTCAGATCGCCGACCTCGCCGGCGGAACCATGCAGCTCGTCATCGGCGTGCTGTTGGCGTTGATCGATCGGCAGCAGAGCGGCCGCGGCAGCCGGGTCGACATATCGATGACCGCGGGACTGCGCGACCTGCTGACAGTGCCGATGGCGCGCTGGGCGGCTTCGGGGAGCGTCCCCGAGCGCGGCATGGACGTGCTCTCCGGGCGATACGCTTGCTACAACGTCTACCAGGCGCGCGACGGGCGATGGCTGGCGGTGGGCGCGCTGGAGCCGAAGTTCTGGGCGGTGCTGTGCCGCCGGCTGGGCTGCGACGACCTGATCGCCGACCAGTTCGCCGAAGGGCCGCGCCGGGTGGAGGCGATCGCGCGCGTCAGCGAGATCATTCTGCAACGCGACGCCGCCGATTGGTTCGCCGAGCTGCGCGGCGACGACTGCTGCGTCACGCCGGTGCTGCGCCTCGACGAGGCCTACGCGTCGCCGCATCCGGAAGGTCCGCCCGCGCCTGGGTTGGGCGAGCACACACGCGAGATGCTGGCGCGCGCCGGGTACTCGGAGGCCGAGATCGGCGCGATGTTCCGGGACAAGGTGGCGGCCTGATCAGGCCAGGCGGATCAGCACCATTAGCGTGAGGCTGTAGCCCAGGCTGAGCGCCAGCAGAATCGCGCCCACGACGCGCTCGGCGTTCAGCTTGAACCACAGGTAGATTCCCGTCACACCGAGCACGAGAAGACCGAGCGATACCACGCCCAGGAATACGCCCCAGATGTTCACCACCTGGTACTCGCGCCAGGCGCCGGAGATGTGGTGCAGGCGGTTGAGCATTCCCAGGAAGCGCGCGGTGTTGGTTTTCACCTTTACCTCGGGTGCGCCGCGCAGGCCCTCGACGTCGTAGATCGTCCCGGGCCGCACGATGCGGAACGCGAAGCGATCGCCGTTCTGGCGGACCTGCTGGATCTCGCCGGTCGCGCCGTGGCGGTCCATGAGCTCGCGCGCGATGGCCCGCGCGTCGGTGGAGGGCTGGACGCTGACGGTGGATTCCGTGGTCGAAGGCCGGAGGTCGAACCAGTTGTTGTGGGACATCTGCACGGAGCTGACGCCGTACATCAGAAGGAACAGCGCCGAGAACAGGCCCGTGAACAGGTGGGTGTTGCGCAGCCAGCGGTACATGGTCACCTCGCGAGCAGATACAGCACGAGAAACGAGCCCGCGCCGGCGGCGAAACTGATCTGCGCCCAGCGATAGCCGGGCCGTGAGGAGAGCCACAGCCAGACGCCCGAGATCGCCATGAGGCTGAGGGTCCAGACGCTGAACTCGTTGTAATAGGTCCACAGACGGATGCGCCAGTCGGGCGCGCGCGACCGGATGCCGGTCTCGTGGAGCGCGTTGAGGTATTGCGCGAAGCGGTTGCGCGTCTGCGCGACGCGCAGCCGGTTCTCCTTCTCGAACACGGTAACGCGCCACAGGCCGTTGGGCGAGTAGAACAGCAGGGCGAGGTTCTTGTCGCGGTCGCGCCGGACGGCGAAGTCGGGCACGGGCGCCGTGAGCGGGGGATTGAGCGCTTTCCATACATCGTCGGCGAGCGCGCGGTCGGAGAGATTCGGCGGCGGCGTGTATGGGACGTCACGCTCGACGACCTCGGGCCGCGGTCGCTGGTCGGGGGCGGGCCGCAAGGCGGCCCAGACGCCGACGATGCCGAAGACGATGAGGATCGAAAAGCTGAGGAGTCCGGCGTAGGTGTGGATTTTCTTGACGATCGCGTTCACGAGGTCACGCTATCACAACACCCGCAGCACGACCAGCGTCATGTCGTCGTGCTGTTTCGCGCCCGCCGTGAAGGCGTCGGCGCCCGCCATCAGGCGCGCGATGGTTTCCTGCGGCGACAGCTCCAGACACGCCGACGCCGTTTCGGCGAGCTTCTCCTCGCCCCATTCCTCGTCGGCGGAATTCATGGCCTCGCTGATGCCGTCGGTGAAGCAGACCAGCAGGTCGCCGCGCTCCAGTTGCACCGACTCCTGCTCGTAGGGAAACTTCGGCAGCAGTCCGACCACCGTGCCGCCCGTCGTCAGGCGCAGCAGCTCAATCCCTTCGCCTTTCCGCCGCAGCAGCATCGGCGGGTTGTGTCCCGCGTTGACATAAACCAGAGTGCGCGACGCCGTGTCGAGCTGCGCATAGAACAAGGTCGCGTAACGGCTCGACGCCGAGGTCTCGTAGATCAGCTTGTTGACCAGCGCGATGATGGCCGCCACCTGCTCGGGATGCAGCGTCTGCCCGCGGACCGAGGCTTGCAGGCTGGCCATCAGCAGCGCCGCCGCGATGCCCTTGCCCGACACGTCGCCGATGGCGATTCCCATGCGCCCGTCGGGCAACCCGATGAAGTCGTAATAGTCGCCGCCGACGCCCAGCGCGGGGCGGCAGTAACCGGCGAAGTCGAAGCCCTCGGCCTTCGGCATGTGTTGCGGAAAGAGCCGCTCCTGCACTTCGCGCGCGATCTCGATTTCGCGGTTGATGCGTTCGCGCTGCGCCGCCTCGGCGGCCACGGCCGCCGCCAGGCGGCTGTTCTCCAGCGCCAGGCCCGTCTGCGACGCCACGCTGCGAAGCAGGCGCACGTCCAGGCCCGAGTACGGCTCCTCGGACTTCTTCGGTCCCAGGCTGACGAAGCCGAGCAGCTCGTCCTTGACGCGCAACGGCAGCACGAGCTGCGTACCCAGCCGCTCCAGTTGCGCCCGCTCGTCGCGGGTGACGCGATCGTCGCGGTGGACCCACGACTCCTCGTCGTCGAGGTAGACCCGCTCCGGCTGATTGGTCGCCGCAAGATGGCGCACCGTCGCCGACCCGGCCGGAAGCGCGACGTCCGGCGCCACGCCGTAGCCGTGCGCGTAGGCGGGCCGGTAGAATCCGCCGTCGGCGAGCAGGAACGCCACGCGCGGAACGTAGAGCGAGTCCGATATGCGGCGCGCCACCGTCTCGACAAGCTTGGGGGTGTCGACGATGGTGCGCACCTCCTCGCTCAGCTCCGTCAGGATGCGCTCGGCGTCGTAGGCCTCGCGGAAGAAGCGGCGGTCGATCCACCGGGCGAGGCCCTGGCCCATCCTCACCACCAGGAACATCAGCGCGACACCGATGGCGATGGTGGTCACCTGCCGCGGGCGGTTGACGGGCGTCTCGGTCGCCATCAGGACCGATGTGAACAGGACCAGCGCCGCCGCCCCCACCATGAGCACGCGCGCGCCTCCGCGGGCCAGCGCGTACTGAATTCCCTGGCGCACAACCACCCGCACGTCCAGCGCGCGATGCACCACGATCACGTAGGCCATGGTCAGCGGAAACAGCAGCAGCATCATGAGCGCGATCGTCAGCGCCCAGGCGGGGATCACGTCGAAGAAGTCGCGGCCGCGGTTCGTCAAGGCGACCAGGATCAGCAGGAACATCGGCGCCATCGCCAGTTGCGTGCCCCACAGCAGCAGCCGCAGCCGCCGGCGGGCGTCGCCCGGCGGAGTGACCCCCATCTTCCACCCTGTCATCGCGAAGAACAGGCCGATCGAGACGAACATCAGCACGCCCTGAACGGCGCGCGTGCGAAGGAAGATGTCGACCGCCGCGCCGGTCGTGTAACTCTCGGAGTTCTGCAAGACCACAATCGGGTTGAGGACCGCGAAGAACAGCGACGGGGCCAGCAGAATCCACTTCGCCCACGGCCAGCGCGCGTCGAGCGGAAAGCGGACGACGAAGTACAGCCCGAACAGCAGCATCGCCACCGGCAGCAGCGACCGTATCAGCGTCTGGTAGACGATGCCGAACTGGCGGATGCCGTCCTCCCAGTAGCGGATGTCGGCCACTGCCAGGTGCGGAAACGCGATCATCAGCAGCAGCAGAATCCACGCCTGCGGATCGCGCGGCCGCACCGCCGCCACCCAGAAGCCGAGCATCAGGCAGAACCACGGCAGAACGTACAGCAGCGAGACCACGATGAGCCGGCGCTGGAACGTCGGAATCAGCACGCCTCCGGAAGGCCAGCGCAACACCAGTTCCCGCTCGGCGCCGTCGCGGCGGATTCGCACCCGAAGCGGATCGCCCGGCTTGGCGCCCCTCGATGCACGCGAGAACGACGACCATCCGCGATACGCCTCGCCGTTGAGCGCCAGGATCTCGTCGCCCCGGCGCAGGCCCGCCGCGGCGGACTCCCTGGGCACGTTATCGACGGCCCGTGTGCCCAGTTGGAGCGAGAACGGAACGTCGACCTCGGGGACGCTTTGCCCGAGGCTCGCGCGCACCTGGTACGTTACCGCCGCGGCGAAGATGACGATGAGCGCGGCGTACTGGCGGACGGGCCGGCGGCGGTCGGGCATTGGTTAGACGGCGCGATCACCCGCGCGCCCGGTGTTCCGTTCTAACATCGCCGGCGGCGCAGGGTCAAGATGAAGGCGCCGCGTTGGGCGCTCATCGCCGCGCCGGAATCCGAATGAGCACCCATGCCAGGCTCGCGAACGCCGCCAGCGCCAGCCATCCGCCCCACGCCGGATAGAACCCCACCTGATCCGCGCCGGTGAGCATGCGCGTCAACGACGGCACGCCCGAGACGAACATCACCGCCAGGAGAATCCCGAGAATCGCCTCGCCGGCGATCAGCCCGCTGGCGAGCAGCGTGCCGCGCTCCTCGGCCTTGGCGCGCTCCGCTTCGGTCCGCCGCGCCACTACGCGGTCGGCCACCCACTTGATGGCGCCGCCCGCGAAGATCGCCGACGAGGTGTCGAACGGCAGGTACATTCCCACCGCGATCAGCATGGGCGCGCGCGCGCCGCATAGCAGCAGCGCGACACCGAAGGCCGCGCCGATCCCCAGCAGTCCCCACGCCATCTGGCCGCCGACGATGCCCTTCGACAATTGCGCCATCAGGCCCGCCTGCGGCGCCGGCAGCGCTCGGCCGCCGATGCCGCCGGTCGCGAGATTGGCCTCGTGCAGTGCCACGATCGGCCACATGAGGAAGAACGCCAGCAGCACCACGGCGACGATCTCGACGACCTGCATCTTCCAGGGCGTCCCGCCGAGCAGGTGGCCGGCCTTCAAGTCCTGCACCAGCGACCCGGACACCGACGCCGCGCAACACACCACCGCCGCGACGCCAAGCACCGCCGTCACCCCCGACCGTCCCGTCACGCCGAATCCGAGCAGCATCAGCGCCGTGATCACCAGCGCCGCGAGCGTCAGTCCGGAGAGCGGTTGATTCGAGCTGCCGACCAGTCCGACGAGGTAGCCGCCCACCGCCGACAAAAGGAATCCGGTGACGCTCATGACGATCGCCGAGAGGATCGCCGCCTTCCAGCCGCCGGTGAAGTAGTAGTAGATCGCCGTGATCGGAACCAGCAGCGCGAGGGTCGCCAGCAGCACCCATTTCGCGGGAATGTCGCGCTCGGTGCGCTCGATGGCGGCCCCCTGCTTTCCCGCGGCCGAGGACGTCGCCCAGGCGCCGCGAATCGACTGCGCGATGGACCCGCGCATGCCGATCAGCGTGTTGGCCGCGGCCACCAGCATCGCGCCCACCGCGATCGGCCGCACGATGTTGTACCAGAGCGTGTAGGCGGCGACGTCGTGGCCCGCGCCGCCGATGCGCCGCGCGAGGTCGGGGTCGAAGAACTGAAGCAGCGGGATCAACACCCACCACGCCAGGATGCCGCCCGCCACGTTGATCGACGCCAGGCGCGGCCCGATGATGTAGCCGATGCCGAGCAGCGCGGGCGAAAGCGCCGGAGTGCTCCAGTTGACGCCGCCCGCGTGCGCCACGTCGCCGATCGGCTTGCGCGCGAAGTCGAAGTGGCGGACCACGGAGGCCGGAAACGCCCAGAAGCCCTCGGTGTAATCGCGGAGGATTTGGAATCCTTTATCGCTCTTGAGGAACTGGATCAACGCGCCGAACCCCATCGCGCCGAAAATGTATCGCGGCGCCTCGCTCGACTGCTCGCTGGCCCTCACGATCTCGACGCATGCCACGCTCTCCGGCCACGGCAGCCCGGCTTCGACACACAGCGGCCGTCGCAGCAGAATGATGAAGAAGACGCCGATCAGGCCGCCGGTGAGCAGGATGAAGGTCGCCTCCCAGTAGTGCGAGCGCAGATCGGTCCACAGGCGCGAGCCTTCCATCTCCACCAGCAGAAACGCGGGGATCGTGAAGATCGCGCCGGCCACCAGCGCCTCGCCGACCGAGGCCGCGGTGCGCGCGATATTCTGCTCGGCGATGGTGCCGCGCAACCAAGGTGTGCGGAACAGGGCCATCGCGATGACTGCCGCCGGGATGGTCGCGGCTACCGTCTGGCCGGCGCGCATTCCCAGGTACGCGTTGGCTGAGCCGAACACGAATGCAAGGAACAGTCCCAGCGCGACCGCTTTGAGGGTCATCTCGGCGGGCGCGCCGTTGGAAGTCTGCATTCGGCGATGTTAGCACCGCCGTTGGGGAGCGGGCCGGCCAATCGCGACGCTCTTCACGCGACCCAGTTCCACCTCGCGTGCCGCGCAAATAGCAGCGCCTGCGCCAGCAGCAGGAGCGCGGCGGCCGGCCATGCGAAGCGGCTTCCGGCGAGCGGCGTCTGCGCGAGAGCCAGGTAGGCCGGGAACAGCACCACCTCGTAGCGCGCCGTGCTCCGGAGCGGGTCGAGGGCGTGCACGAACGCCATCGACGCCAGCGCGTAATGCCGGAACCCCGGATCAAGCCTTCGCCAGCCGAAACAAAGCAACAAGAACATGGCGGCCGCCGAGAGGATCGCGAGAACCTGGTCGACGCTGCGAAGGCTGCCGTTCCACAGGTCGCGCAGAAAGCCGCCCGTTCCACGAAGCACCGGATAAAACGGAATCGTGAACGTGTGTTGCCATACCGCCTCCTGGAGCTTCGTGTACCCCAGCGGGTCTCCCAACGCGAATCCGACCGCCCCCACGTAGGCGGCCACCGCCGCAACCGGCATCGCGGCCGCCAGCCCCGCTGCGATCCATCGGTCGCCCCGCTTCCACCGCTGAAAGACCTCCCAGGCGAACAGGGCCGGCACGACGACGGCGGTGGGTCTTGTCAGTCCAATGAGGAATCCCAGTCCCGCGGCGGCGCCGAATCGTTCGCGCCGGAAGGCCCACACCATCAGGAGCGTCAGGAGCAGGAACAAGGATTCCGTGTACAGGACAAAGAAGTAGTAGCCGAGCGGACTGACCAGCATCCAGAATCCCGGCTGCCGGACGAGAGGCAGGTCCGCACTCGGTGGTGCGTGGCGGGCCAATAACAGCAGGCACGCGAGAAAGGCGGCTTGTGAAAACAAGATTCCGGCGAGAGGTGCGTGGCCCGCTCCGCCCAACAGGCGGGCGATGGCCGGATACAACGGAAAGAACGCCAGGGTCCGCCTCTCGCGTTCGGAATATCCTCCGATCGCGATCTTCGCGTACCATTCCCCGTCCCACGTTTTCAGCGCTTCCACCGGAGTCCGCGAAATTCGCGGGGCCTTCCTTACGTCCTGCGGCCGGCTGGCAGTGTAGGCCGCCAGCGCCCATATGCCGGCCGCAACGAGGGCCCAAGCGGCTGTCAGGCGCCACCGCGAATGGCCGGCCGGTCTCATGCGGTATTCCGGGGGAATTCTGCGGCGACATGGTCCGCGACAGCGAGTGCGGCCGGTCGGCTACGCCGATCCGCGCGGGCTGCCCTGACGCCGATTCCCCTCAGTCCTGGCCCTCACTCGGCGCGGCGGGCGATTTGCCGTCCTTAACGCGGTACTTCTCGAACCACGCCAGCAGATACAACTGCTGCGCGAGCCGGTGCGACGGACGCCGGAATCCATGGAATTCCTCGGGAATTCGCACCAGTAGCGTGTCCTTTTTCAACATTTTCAGAGCGCGATAGTACTCCTCGCTCTGACCCATCGGCGTGCGCAGATCGGCCTCGCCCGTCAGCACCATGGTCGGTGTGGCGACCTTGGCGACGTAGTGCAGCGGCGACCGCGCCGCGTACTCCATGGGGTCCTCCCAGGGAAACTTGCGGAACTGGTTGTACCACATGGCGCCGTCGGTGGTGCCGACGAAGGAGTGCCAGTTGATCACCGGACGCATGGAGACTGCCGCGCGGAAGCGGTTGGTGTGCCCGACGATCCATGCCGTAAGGACGCCGCCGCCGCTGCCGCCGCAGACGAACAGATTGCGGTCGTCGATGAAGCCGCGCGCGAGCGCCGCGTCGACGCTCGCCATCAGGTCGTCGAAATCCTTGTCGGGATAAGAATGCTGGATGCCGTTGACGAATTCCTGCCCATAGCCGGTCGAGCCGCGCGGATTCATATAGAGCAGCGCGTAGCCGTTGGCCGCGAAGTTCTGCCACGCCCAGTTGAACCCCACCGTGTAGGCCGACCACGGCCCGCCGTGAATGAACAGCACCATCGGGTACTTCTTCGACGCGTCGAAGTTTACCGGCTTCACGAGCCAGCCCTGCACGCGGAGGCCGTCCTTGCTGGTCGCCCATATCTCCTCGACGCCGCCGAGCTTCACGCCCTCGATTACGTCGCGATTCACGTCCACCAGCGTCCGGATTGCCGGGCGGTCGACCGCGAAGGTCACCAGCGCGCCGGGCTCGTGATAGCTCGACCGCACCGCCGCGGCATGGCCCGAGGGCGAGATGGACACGCCCGCCAGCACGTGCGCGCCGTCGGTGATCTTGCGCTTCGGTCCGTCCAGCGGCGCGAAATAGAGGTTGGTCGTGCCGCGCTCGTTCATCGAATAGTAGATTCCCGACCCGTCGCGCGCCCACTCGACGACATTGGGAGAATCGGGCAGGTTCTCCAGCCACGTCCGCCGCGAGCCGCCGTCGCGATTCATCACGTAGAGATTCGCCAGGTGAAACGTGAACCTGCGGTCGTCATATCCGGTGTAGGCGATCCAGCGGCCGTCCGGCGACACGCGCGGATTGTTGTCGGCGCCCTTGCGATCGGTCAGCGCGCGGATATCGCCGCTCGCCAGGTTCACCGCGTAAATCTCCGTGTTGCGCGGATCGTACTCGGCGTCGGCGCGGCGAACGCCGGAGACGTAGATCGTCTCGCCATCCGCCGACCATTCGGGCGACGCGTGATTGTACTTGCCCGTCGTGACCTGACGCGGCGTACCGCCAACCACGGCGTCGACGACGTACACGTGGCGGTATCCCTTCGGCGTCGGCCCGACACCGTCCTGGCGCCACGACAGTCGATCGATGAGGATGGCCGGGCGCGCCCACTCGGCGCCCTTGGGCTTGGCCGGCAGCTTGATCGCCAGGATCGGGTCGTCGTCTTCGACCAGCGCCACAAACGCGAGCCGCTTGCCGTCGGGCGACCACGACAGATCCGACGGGCGCTGCGTGAGGTGCGTCAGTTGCGCGACCTCGCGCGTGTCGAAGAACATCGTGTGGATCTGTGTGGTGCCGTCGCGATCGGAAAGGAAGGCGATGCGCTTCCCGTCGGGCGACCACACCGGCGCGCTGTCGCGCCAGGCGCCGTGCGTCAGCTCGCGGAGGCGCAAGCCGTCGCGGTCGACGATCCACAGATTGCTGCGATCCTGGTCCTTCATCTTGTCGGTCCAGGTCCGGCTGAAGACGATCTCGCGGCCGTCGGGCGAGATCGCCGGCGCCGAGACGGATTCCATTTCCATCATCGACGCCGAGTCGAGGGTGCGGTCTTTCTGTTGCGCGGTCGCGGTCAGCGCGGCCAGCAGCGCGAATCCAACCATCCTGTGCATCCTGCCTCCAGTGGGAGCGAGTATAGCAACACTCCCTAATTCCACTCCGGCGGCTCCACGCCGTGCAGGTGATGGACGAAGAAATCCCACAGCAGGCGGCGGCCGAAGTTACCGCCCGCGCCGTGCCCGCCTCCGGGGACGAACAGCAGATCGTGCTTCTTGTTGGCCTTGATGAGCGCGTTCACCACCTGGAGCGTCGACGCCGGGTCGACGTTGGTGTCCAGCTCGCCGACAATCAGCAGCAACTTGCCCTTCAGCTTGTGGGCGTTGTCGACGTTCGACGAGGCCGAGTAGTGCGGCCCGAGCGGCCAGCCCATCCACTGCTCGTTCCACCAGATCTTGTCCATGCGATTGTCGTGGCAGCCGCTGTTGGCGACACCGGCTTTATAGAAGTCGCCGTGAAACAGCAATCCGCCCATCGTGTTCTGGCCGCCCGCGGAATTGCCGTATAATCCGACGCGAGTAATGTCGTAATACGGATACTTCGCCGCCACCGCGCGGTGCCACGCGATGCGATCCGGAAATCCCGCGTCGCCCAGGTTCTTCCAGGCGGCGTCGTGAAAGGCCTTGGAGCGGTTGTTCGTGCCCATCCCGTCGATCTGCACGATGATGAATCCGAGCTCCGCGATTCCTTCCGACGCCTCGGAAAACGTCTTCGGCACGAAGGAGCCTTGAGGCCCCGCGTAGATGCGCTCCACGACGGGGTATTTCTTCGAGGGATCGAAATTGCGCGGCCGGTGGATGACTCCCCAGATCCCGGTCCTGCCGTCGCGGCCCATGGCCGTGAAGATCTCGGGCGGCCGCCAGCCCTCGTCGAGCAGTGGCTGCATGTCGCCGCGCTCGAGGTCCATCACCTTGCGGCGATCTTCCGTCGACCGCAGTTCGGCGACCGGCGCCAGGTCCACGCGCGACCAGGTGTCGACATAGTACTTCCGGTCGGAGGAGAACGTCACGGTGTGGTTGCCGTCGGCCTCGGTGAACGCGACCAGGCCGGTTCCGTCGAAATTGATCCGGAAATAATGCGTGAAATACGGGTCTTTTCCGGCGTGCATGCCGCTCGCCTGAAACCAGATCTGGCGAGCCTTTTCGTCGACGTGATCGACGCTGCGCACCACCCACTCGCCGCGGGTGATCTGGTTCTTCATGCGGCCGGTCAGTCCGTCGTAAAGATAGAGATGCGCCCAGCCGTCGCGCTCGGACATCCAGATGATTTCCCTGCCGTCGTCGAGATCGCGGCGGAGCTTCTTGCCGGTGTCGCGCGGATTGGGGAGCAGCGGCCGGTAGTTGATGAACGTCGCGCTTTCCTCGACGATCAGCGGGCGCGCGGCGCCGTCCAGCGCGACCTCCACCACGCGATACAGCTGGTGTCCGCGCTGGTTGTACTCGAACGTGAACGCCCGCCCGTCCTTCCACCACACCGGCGGCGTCAGGCTGTAGGGATTCGGAAACAGCGCGTTGTCGATCTCCACCGCCCGCCGCGTCTGGGTGTCGAACAGCACCGGGCGCGCGACGTCGAGCGTGTCGCCGGGCTTGGCGTAGAGGCGGCTGGAGTATTTCGGCTGAAGCTGGTCCACGGGCGACGACTCGATGAAGTGGATCTCGCGCCGCGCTCCAGGCCGCACGCGGTAGGCGACCAGCCTTCGCGAGTCCGGCGACCAGGCAATCGACTGGAGCGTGTAGTAATTGTTCTCCGACCCGTCGAAGCTCAGCGCCGACGAACCCGATTGTCCTGCCGGCCGCAGGTGCACATTGTAGTTGACGATCGCCGCTTCCCACTTCCCGTCCGGCGACATGCGTCCCGGCGGCGGCGGAGGCGGCTGGAACGGCCCGAAGGCGCCCTGCTGCTGGCGCTGCTGTCCCTGTCCCTGCTGCCGTTGGCCGACCTGCGGCGAGGGCGTTTCTTGGACGATGCCATCGGCGACGTCGTTCTCGAACTCGGCGGGGCTCTCGTCGTCTGGCGGCCCGGGGCCGCGGCCCGGGAGCGCATCGGGCGGCGCCGTCCCCGTCTTCCGGCACGAATAGTCGACCAGGTCGCACCGCCAGGTCGCGCCGGCCGCGGCGAACATGAGGGCGCGCTCGCCGTCGGCGAAGGCGATCGAGACGAACGGCAGGGTGGCCGCGGTGTAGCTGGCGCCGGCCGCGGTCGAGAGCGCCGTGGCGAGCCGGGCGTGATCGAACGCCGGGCGCTTCACCGCGGCCTTCGCCTCCACCAGTACGAACTCGAAGCCGCCCTTGACGGTCTTGCGATACCAGAAGCGGTCCGACTCGCCGATCCAATTGATCGGCCCCGCGACATGAATCGCGCGCGCCTGCGGGCGGTTCGACACGGCCAGGGCGCGCTGGTAATCGGCGGTGGTTCCCTGAGCGAACAACGCGGGGATTCCAAGCAACACGAGCGCCAGTCGTTTCATAGAGAAAGAGTATGATATCCGCGGCCGCCCCGCTGCGCGGCGAGACGTCGCCGGCAAGCGCCCGCCCGGCGAATTGCCGCGCGGCCCGCGGCGCGTTTTCGATACTCTGGACTCATGCGACTCCTCGCCGCCCTCCTGGCGCTGTCGTACGCCGTCGTGTTTGCCCAGTCCGAAGCCACGCCCGGCACGCTCGCCGCATCGCGACGCACCGTCCCGGCGTCCGGCGTCTACGACGACCACCGCGCCGGTCGCGAGGGCGGTCTCACCAGGCACGTGCTCGCTCTCGACGACACCGAGTCCTTCCGCGCCGAGGCCGAGCGCGCGGGCCGCATCTACCTCGCCGACGACTCGCTGTGCGACGCCACGGGCTTCCGCTTCGTCGCCGGCAACAACCTCGGCCTCTACGAGATGGGCGACACCATCCCGATGCTCCCCAATACGCGCATCTCCGTCGAGGCGTCGTGTCCCGCCAGCTTCCGGTTGTTCCTCGACGACGGTCTCGTCCATGAAGCGGCCGGCGCGCGCTTCGACTTCACTCCCACGCAGCCCGGCGCCTATCGCGTGGAAGCATCGCTCGAGATCGACGGCGCCGCGCGCCCATGGATTCGGTCCGGCGTCATACGCCTCGCGACTCCAGCCGCGAACGCGCTTCAACTGCCATCCTCCGCGATCTCCCCCGAAGTCGAAGCGCATCGCGACATCCCCTACGCCGACGGCAAGCCCGAGGACGCCGCCAAGCACAAGCTCGACGTATTCGTCCCGAAGGGCAGGAAGAACTTCGCGGTGTTCTTCTTCGTACACGGCGGCGCCTGGCGCACCGGCGACCGCTCGCGATACGCCGCGCTCGGCAATCGCTTCGCCCGCGAGGGCCTGGGCGTGGTGATTCCCAGCTATCGGCTCTCGCCCGCCAGCCTGCACCCGGCGCACATCGAGGACGTCGCCGCGGCCTTCGCCTGGACCGCGAAGAACATCGCCGGCCATGGCGGCGACGCCACGCGCATCTACATCGGCGGGCACTCGGCGGGCGGACATCTCTCGGCGCTGCTGGCGCTCGACCCGCGATATCTGGAGCGCCACGGCCTGTCGTCGAAAAACATCCGCGGCGTGATCCCTATGTCGGGCGTTTACGAGGTCGACCTGCTGGTCAACGTCTTCGGCGCCGACGCCGAGGTGCGCCGCCAGGCGTCGCCCATGCAGCACGTGAAGGCGCCCGCGCCGCCCTTCATCGTGACCTACTGCCAATGGGACTACCCGTTCCTGCCCGCGCAGGCCAAGGCGTTCCACGCCGCGCTGCGCAAGGCGGGAGTGAGAAGCGAACTCGTCTACGTCCCCGGCGAGAGCCACATTTCCGAGATCGTCAACATCGTCAAGGACGGCGACCTGACCGCGCGGACCGTGCTGAGGTTCGTGAAGTGACCCGGCGACTCCTGCTCGCCGCCCTGGCGGCTGCTCTCGCCTCCGCGCAAACGCAGCCTCCCGGTCTTCGCGAGATCAACGACCATTTCGTCAGGCTCTCCGAGCGGCTCACGCCGGCCGTCGTCCTGGTCGTCAGCAACGCCTACCGCCCGCTCTCGATGGAAGAGGCCGCCGCGCCCGTCGCGCTCCAGCAGAGCGCCGGCTCCGGAGTGATCCTGAGCCCCGACGGCTACATCGTCACCAACGCGCACGTCGTCGCCGGCGCCACCCAGGTGCGCGTGCAGTTCGCCTCCGAGCGCGGCGGCGCCCGGAGCATTGTGCGGCCGCCGGGCCGTGTGCTGCCCGCGCGCATCGCCGGCATCGACCGCGAGACCGACCTGGCGCTCCTCCGCGTCGACGCCACTGGCCTCGCGCACCTGCCGCTCGCCGATTCCGACGAAGTCCGCCAGGGCCAGCTCGCGCTCGCCATCGGCAGCCCGCTGGGCCTGGAGAACTCCATCAGCATGGGCGTCGTTTCGAGCGTCGCGCGGCAGCTTCGTTCCGAGGACCGCGTCGTGTACCTGCAAACCGACGCGCCCATCAATCCCGGCAACAGCGGCGGACCGCTGGTCGACGCCGAGGGCCGCGTCATCGGCATCAACACCAGCATCCTCTCCCAGTCGGGCGGCAGCGAAGGCCTGGGTTTCGCCGTGCCCAGCAACATCGTGCGATCCGTCACCGAGCAGTTGAAGAAGCACGGCGTCGTCGTGCGCGGCGATATCGGGGTCGAAGCGCAGACCATCACTTACGCCATGGCGGCCGCGCTCGGCCTGGCGCGCGAATCCGGCGTCGTCATCGCCGACGTGACGCCCAAGAGTCCCGCCGACAACGCCGATCTCCGAATCGGCGACATCGTCGTCGCGCTCAACGGGAAACCCATGGAGAACGCGCGCCAGTTCCACGTCAATGTTTACTATCAGCCCGTCGCCGGAACCATCCGCCTCGACCTGCTGCGCGGCGCCGCCAGCCTCTCGAAGACCGTCGTCGTGCTCGACCGCAGCGACGACAAGGAGCGCTTCCGCAAGATCGTCGACGAGCGGCAGAATCTCGTGCCGCGCCTGGCGATACTGGCGCTCGGACTCGACGCCAGGACCGTCGAGCTGTTCGGCGGGCTGCGCCGCAACTACGGCATCCTGGTCGCGAGCCTGGCCTTGCAGGCCGGCGGTCCGCGCGGGCTGCTTCAGGCCGGCGACGTCATCTACACGATCAACAACCAGCCGGTCTCGACGCTGCACGAGATGCGCGCCATCGTCGAGAAGTTCCCCTCCGGCGAGACCATCGTCCTGCAAATCGAGCGGTCGGG
Source organism: uncultured Solibacteraceae bacterium (assembly GCA_964515555.1). Classification (GTDB taxonomy): domain Bacteria; phylum Acidobacteriota; class Terriglobia; order Bryobacterales; family Bryobacteraceae; genus CAZEVY01. Next base: position 69,599 of record CAZEVY010000011.1, read on the forward strand.
AAAGCTACGCTTCGTGGAGGTGCCTCTCGAGTGAGTGAATTCGACGTCGTCGGCGTGGGCCTTAACGCCACCGACACCCTTCTGGTGGTGTCCCACTTCCCGGCCTACGCCGGCAAGGTGCCCTTTGAAAAGGAGATTCTCAGTCCCGGCGGGCAGGTGGCGACCGCCATGGTCGCCTGCGCGTGCCTGGGCCTGCGCGTGAAATACATCGGCACCGTCGGCGACGACGAGCGTGGCCGCGTGCAGATGGCCAGCCTGCGCGCCTCCGGCATCGATCTCGAGCACGTGCAGCAGCGGAAGGGCTGCGAGAACCAGTCGGCCTACATCATCATCGACCGCTCCACCGGCGAGCGCACCGTGCTGTGGCGCCGTCCGGAGAGCCTGCGGCTCGCGCCCGAGGAGATCGCGCCCGAGCAGATCGCCGGAGCGCGGATGTTGCACATCGACGGACACGACACGCCCGCCGTCGAGCGCGCGGCGCGCATCGCGCGCGAGCGCGGCATCCCGGTGACCGTCGACGTCGACACCGTGTACCACGGCTTCGACCGTGTGCTGCCGTTCGTCGACTACCTGGTCACCAGCTCCGAGTTTCCCGCGCAGTGGACCAACGAGCACGATCCGTTCAAGGCGCTGGAGCGCATTCAAGACGAATTCGGCATGCGTGTCGCCGCCATGACGCTGGGCGCGCACGGCTGCCTGGCGCGCACCGAAGGGCGGTTCCACTATTCACCGGCCTTCGTGGTCAACTGCGTCGACACCACCGGCGCGGGCGACGTCTTCCACGGGGCCTTTTGTTACGCCGTCCTCAAGGGCATGCCGATGGGCGCCGCGCTCGATTTCTGCAACGCCATGGCCGCCGTCAACTGCACGGCGCTGGGCGCGCGCGGGGGCATCTGCGGCGTCGAGGAGGCCGAGGTGCTGATGCGCCGCGCCGACCGGCGGTCGCATCCCGACTTCGAGGCGCGGGGCGCATGATCCCGCTTCGCGATTCGCAGCCGAGCCGCTCCACCCCCTGGATCACCATCGCCATCATCGCCGTCAACGTAAGCGTCTTCCTCTACCAGGCGACGCTCGACCCCTTCTCCCAGAACTACTTCATCATGACCTACGGCATGATCCCGGACCGCCTCGTTCCCTCCACCCTCTTCAGCTCCATGTTTCTGCACGGCGGCTGGCTGCACCTGATCGGCAACATGTGGTTCCTGTGGATCTACGGCGACAACGTCGAGGACGTGCTGGGCCGGTCGCGCTACCTGACGTTCTACCTGCTGTGCGGGCTCGTGGCCGCGCTCACGCACCTGCTGTTCAACGCCGATTCGCGCGTGCCCACCGTCGGCGCCAGCGGCGCCATCGCCGGCGTCATGGGCGGGTACCTACTGAAGTTCCCGCACTCGCGCATCGTCACGCTGGTGCCCATCATCGTGTTCTTCACCACCATCGAGGTGCCCGCCTTCCTGATTCTGATCTACTGGTTCGTGATCCAGGTGTTCAGCGGCATCGGCTCGGTGGGCGAATCGCATCTCTCGCAGGGAGGCGTGGCGTGGTTCGCGCACGTGGGCGGATTCGTCGCCGGACTGGCGCTCATCAAGATTCTCAAGACCGGGGAACGGTACCGCCGCCGCGCGGACCTGTGGTGGTGATGGCGAGAATCACGTTATACACGCGCCAGGGATGTCATCTGTGCGGCGCCGCGCGCGCCGTGCTCGAGCGGACGGGCTTCCATTTCGAGGCGGTGGACATCGACGGCGACCCGGAATTGCGCGCGCTCTACGACCTCGAGGTCCCCGTCATCGCCATCGACGGACGGCCGGTCTTCCGCGGCGCGGTGGATTTCGACGCGCTCATCCAGAGGCTGAAATGACGGAGCCCGAGACCCCTCGCGTCGACCTGCTTGCCATCGCCGCCCACCCCGACGACGTCGAGCAGACCTGCGGCGGCACGCTCATGCGCATGGCCGGCGCCGGCTATCGGACCGGCGTGCTCGACCTCACCGCCGGCGATATGGGCACCCGCGGGTCTCCGGAGATCCGCCTGCGCGAGGCCGAGGCCGCGGCCGCGGTGATGAATCTCGCCTGGCGGGGCAACCTTCGTATGCCCGACGCGCGTCTGGAGAACGCGCTCGCCGCGCGCATGACTCTGGCCGTCGAAATCCGCCGCGTCCGCCCGCGCGTGGTCATCCTGCCGTATTGGGAGGCGCGCCACCCGGACCACTCGCGCGCCAGCGAAATCGCCTACGAGGCGTGTTTCCTGGCGGGCCTCAAGAAGCTCGACCAGTACACCGAGGCGCACCGGCCCTTCAAGGTGATCTACTCGTCGCTCTACGCCAACGCCGCGCCGTCGTTCGTCGTCGATATCTCCGCGCAGTTCGAGCGGCGCATGGAGGCGCTCTTCTGCTACGAGTCGCAGTACGGCGAGGCGGCGGAAGGCTCGGAGCTGTTTCCCTCGCGGCGCGAAATACGCGAGCGCCTCGAGGCCGTGGCGCGATTCTACGGCCAGATGATCGGCGTGCGCTACGGCGAGCCGTTCGTCGTCAAGGAGACCATGGCGGTCGACGACGTGGTGGCGTTGGGGCCGCGGAGTTTCTGACGCAATGGCGTCCCCAAACGCCTGGAACCCCGATCTCTACCAGTCCGGCCACAGTTTCGTCTGGCAGTTCGGCAAGGACCTGCTGACGTTGCTCGACCCGCGCCCGGGCGAGCGCATCCTCGACCTCGGCTGCGGCACCGGACAGCTTACCGCCGAAATCGCGCGCTCGGGAGCCGAGGTGACCGGCGTCGACTCCTCGGCCGGGATGGTCGCCGAGGCGCGCCGCAATTATCCCGACCTGCGATTCCAGATCGGCGACGCCACGGCGCTCGGCTTCGACGCCGGCTTCGATGCGGTCTTCTCGAACGCCGTCCTGCACTGGGTGCGCGACGCGCCGGCGGTGGCGCGCGGCGTGCGTAACGCTCTGAAGCCCGGCGGCCGGTTCGTGGCCGAGTTCGGCGGGCGCGGCAACGTCGCCCGGCTGATGGAGGCGGCGTGCGCGGCGCTGCGGCGGCACGGGGTCGCCGATCCCGAGGGTCTGAATCCGTGGTATTTCCCTAGCGTCGGCGAGTACGCCACGGTGATCGAGTCGCACGGACTCGCGGTCTCCTCCGCGGCGCTGTTCGACCGCACGACTCCGCTCGACGGCCCGCTCGGTCTGCGCCATTGGATCGAGATGTTCGGCTCGGCATTTCTCTCGACCCTGGACCCTTCCACTCGGGAGTCCTTCTTCGACGAGTTCGAACGCCTCGCCGCCCCGGCGCTCCTGCGCGACGGCGTCTGGCACGCCGACTATCGCCGCCTGCGTATCGTGGCCGTCAGGCTCGAAAAGTCCTGACGCTCTGCGCCGGGCTCTCGGCGGGCCGCCGGGCGACGCTTCCTGATTACAATACCCTCATGGAGCGCCAACCAGCCGAAATACTTCGTGACGCCTTAGCGCTTCCCGCGGATGCACGTGCCGCCCTGGCCGGCTCTCTGCTCGACTCGCTCGATTCGGAGGTCGACGCCGGCGCGGAGCAGATGTGGGCGAGCGAGATTCTCCGCAGGGGGAAAGAGATCGACGAGGGGACGGTCCAGCTCGTTCCTTGGGCGGAGCTGAGAGCGCGGCTCGAACGCCGCCTCGATAATGAATGACCCGTTCTCGTTCACCCCGAAGCGGCGATCGAGATCGAAGAGGCGGCCGAGTGGTACCGGGTGCGCAGCATTCGTGTCGCGTACGCGTTCGTGGGCGAGTTGGATGACGCCATTCGCTCGATTCTGGAATCGCCCCAACGCTGGCGCCGGGTCGCCAGGAGGCGCTACCTCCTGAGACGATTCCCCTTCGCCGTCTACTATCGAGAGGCCGAGCACGGCATCGAGATCGTTGCACTGGCCCACGGGAAGCGGAGGCCGGGGTATTGGCGTTACCGAACCTTTGAAGCGCTCTAGGCATGGAGTATCCTGTCATGACATGGGAAAGCTCGACGACCGCTGGCGAGCGAGCCTCTCGCGCCGGCACGCCCTCGCGGGGCTGGCCGGATTCCTGGCCCCGCGCGCCATCGCGCAGCAGGACACCTTCCGCGACCACAGCCGCGTCCCCGGCCTCAACGAGCTCCTGACCGCCTTCGACTTCGAGCCTGTCTGCTACGCCCGCGTCCCGCGCACCGCCTACGATTACACAGCCCTCGGCGTCGAGGGCGAATTCACGCTGCGCCGCAATCGCGAGGCCTTCGACTGGGTCGACATCGTCCCGCGCGTGCTTGCCGACGTGAGCGCGATCGACACCTCCACCGAAGTGCTCGGCGTGAAGATGGCGTACCCCATCATGCTGGCCCCGTCGGCGGGCCACGCCGCGCTGCATCCGGAAGGCGAGATGGCGACGCATCGCGGCGCGACCGCCGCCGCCAACACGCCCATGATCGTCAGCGCCGTGGCGAGCTTCCCGATGGACAAGATCGCCGAGGCCGCCAAGGGACCGCTGTGGTACCAGCTCTACGCGGCCGCCGACGAGGACACCAATCGCGAGCTGGTCGACCGCGCCATGGGCGCCGGCTGCACCGCCGTGACGCTGACCGTCGACGTGCAGTACACCTCGCATCGCGAGCGCATGCTCCACTACCGGAACCTCAGCGCGACGCCGCTGAGTCCGGGAGCGGCGCCGAGGCGCGGGCGTGGTCCTCAAGCGCCGAGTCCCTACGGCATCAACGGGCAGACGCCGTGGGTGAGCTGGGCGACCGTCGAGCAGCTCCGCCGCATCACGAAAGCGCCGGTGCTGCTCAAGGGCATCCTCACCGCCGAGGACGCCGTGGCGGCCGTCGAGCGCGGCATCGACGCCATCGTCGTCTCGAACCACGGCGGACGCTACCTCGACTACGCGCCCTCGACTCTCGAAGTCCTGCCCGAGATCGTCGACGCCGTGAAGGGCCGCATGCCGGTGCTGGTCGACGGCGGATTCCGCCGCGGCAGCGACATCTTCAAGGCGCTGGCGCTGGGCGCGAAGGCCGTGTGTCTGGGCCGCGTGCCCCGCTGGGGACTGGGCGCCTACGGCGCGCCCGGAGTCCAGCGGGTGCTCGAGATTCTCCAGCGCGAGCTGGTCGACACCATGGCGCGCGCCGGCCGCCCGGCGCTGGCGTCGATCGACCGCACCGCCGTGCGCACGAGGTTCGCATGAGCCAACTGGCCGGCGAGCCGCCGGGGAGAATCACGCCGCGCGGCGAAGTGGTCAACGTATTCGAGGTGGAGGAGGCCGCCCGGCGCAGGCTCCCGGGCCACCTCTACGCCGCCATCGCCGGCTCGGACCGCGCCGCCTTCGACCGCATGACATTCCGCCCGCGGATGCTGGTCGACGTTCAGAAGATGGACCTCACGGTCGACCTGTTCGGCGAGAAGTTGTTCGCGCCGATCCTGGCGGGTCCGATGGCCGAGCAGGGACAGTATCACGCCGGGGGCGAAGTCGCCACGGCGCGCGGCGCGGCGTCGGCCAAGACGTTGATGGTGGTGAGCGCGCGGTCGACCGAGCCGCTCGCGAAGATCGCGGCGGCGGCGGGGGCGGGCTTTTGGTACCAGGTCTACCCGGAGGGCGACATCGGCGCGTTGCGCGAGCGCGCGGCCGAGGCGGTCAAGCTGGGCGCGAAGGCGGTCATGCTGACCGCTGGCCCCGTGGCCGCCGGAACGAAGATCGACCGGCGCGCCATCGACGAGTGGCGGCGGACGCTCACCGTGCCGTTCCTGGTTAAGGGCATCATGAGCGCCGACGATGCGCGCGCGGCGATTCAGGGCGGCGTGCGCGGGATCGTCGTCTCGAATCACGGCGCGCCGGCGGCGGCGGGGATGGCGTCGCCGATCGAGGCGCTGGCGGGGATCGTCGACGCCGTGGGCGGGCAGGCACCGGTGCTCGTCGACGGGAGCATTCGCCGCGGCACCGACACCCTGAAGGCGCTGGCGCTGGGCGCGCGCGCGGTGTTGATCGGGCGTCCGCTGATGTGGGGCCTCGCCGCCTATGGCGCCGAGGGCGTCGAGACCGTGCTGCGGATGGTGCAGAGCGAGCTGGCGCGCAGCATGGGACTCAGCGGGAGGCCGAATCTGGCGGCCATCGACCGCACGCTGGTTAGGATTCACTCGAGATAGTCCGCGATGTCGGATCGGAGCTTACGATGAATAGAGTGCGAGTAATGACGGCGGGAGTCGTCGTATTGATCTCCGCTGCGCAGAATCCACCACCGCCCGATGCCGCAAAAGTGATCGAACGCATCGGCGAGGCCAACGCGGTGATTCTCTCGGGTATGGGCGCCGGACGGCTGACGTCGATCAGCACGGGAGTCTTCGTGCGATCCGACGGAGTGCTTCTCACCGCGTATCACGGAATCAAGGACGCTCGCGAGGTACAGGTGCGCCTCAAGAACGGCGAGGTGTTCGACAGCGCCGCGCTGATCGCTTTCGACGAACGCCGCGACGTCGCGTGCATCAGAATTACGGCGTCAAAGGTGGCGTACCTGGAGGCCGGATCCGGGCAGAGCGTGCAGCCCGGCGAAACGGTCTACGCCGTCACCAGTTCGGGCGGCATGACCTGGAGCGCCACGCAGGGAATCGTCTCTGCTTTTCGCCCGTCGGAGGAGGTTCCCGGCGCGGGACAGGGTCACCGGCTGATCCAGTTCACGGCGCCCGTCGCGCCCGGCGCCAGCGGCGGAGCGCTCGTCGACAGCAAGGGCCTTCTCGTCGGGATCATCACGCGCGGGGGGCAAGCGGGCGCTTTCGCCGTGCCCGTCGAATCGGTGATCGGCCTCGCGAACGGCGTTCTGAACACACCACTCGGGGGCGGGGCGGCCCTTCAGCTCCCGTCGCAAGCGCGGGCGCCGGCCTCGCGCGGAGTTGTGGACACGGATCCGAAGGACGCATTGCGGAAAGCCAAGACGATCTTAGTGGCATCGAAGACCGTGTGGTTTACCCCGGCAGCGCTGGAGCGCGAACTGGCCCGCCAGAAAGACTACGGTTCACTGGGGTTGGTCCTGGTCAGCGACCGGAGGGTCGCTGATCTCGTTATCACGGTTGACCGCCCGCTGTTCACATACGCGTTTACGTTCACCGTCACCGACGCCAAGACCTCCGCGCTCGTGGACGCCGGAAAAGTCACGGCGATTGATGGCAACGCGGCCGCCGGGCGGATCGCTGGACAATTGGTCGACAACTGGAAGAAACTTCGAAAACCGTGACCTATTTCGTCTTCGCCGGACGATACGCGAAGTCCCACACCTGGATGTTGGCCTTGCCTTCGGTGTACTCCATCACGGCGTACTCGCCGGGCGCGAGCGGCTTCTCCGGCCAAATCTTGTACAGTCCCTCGTGCACCTGCTGCCGGAAGACCGGAATCAACTCGTGCTCCTCGACGATCTCCTTGGTCACCGGCACGATGCTCCACACCTGCACGATGCGGACGCCCTTGGCCGGCTTGAGCTTGAGAATCCCGAAGCGCTCTTCGGTGTGGAGACGGAAGTAGAACTCCGGCGTGTCGCCCGTCACCACGAACGCCGACGCCTCGCCGTCCAGCTCGACGTTGGCCTTGCCCGCCACGATGGGAATCGGCATGACGCGCGCGAGCACCGATCGCCGCTTGTTGTTCGACACCTTGGATTCCGCCTGCTTCAGCGGCTTCACGTCCTTGCCGTCGATCCAGTAGGCGCCGGGCTCGTAGGGGACGCGCGAGGCCTGCCGCCGCGCCTCGCGCTCGGCGTTGTCCTCTTCTTCGATGACCTTGGCCTCATCGCTCACCGCCGACTGGCGCGATTTGATCTCGCCCTCCGTGCGCTTGAGGTCGACCAGGTCGAGCGGGATCTCCTCCCAGTCGCTGCGCTCGATGCTGTAGAAGCGCACGCGGTCGTCCACGACCTTGTATTCACGGACCATGTGGTGACCGCCGTCCTTGAGATAGAGCTTGATGTTGGCGGCCAGCGCCGCGCAGGCGGCCAGCAGCAGGATCGCGGCCCGTCTCATCCTGCTTCGATTGTAGCTCCGGCCCAGCCAATCACAGCACGCGCTCCGCCGCCCGCTGGCCCGAGAGCACGCAGTCCGGCACGCCGATGCCGTGATACCCGTTGCCCGCCAGCGCCAGGCCCGGCAGGCGATCCACCCTGGCCGCGATCAACGCCACCCGCGCCGCGTGGCCGACCGTGTATTGCGCCATCGACCGCGGCCAGCGGCTCACCCTTGCAAAGCGCGGCGCCGCCGTAATCCCCATGATCTCCCGCAGTTCCTCGCCGACGACCTCCGCCAGGGCCTCGTCCGATTCCGCCGACTCGCCGCCGAGAAAACACCGCAGCATCGCCAGTCCCTCCGGCACGCGGTGCGGGAACTTGTTGCCCACCCAGGTGCAGGCGACCATGCGCCGCCGCTCGCGCCGCGGAATCAGGAATCCGAAGCCCCGCATCGGGTGCGCGATCTTCGCGCGCTCGTATCCGAGCGCCACCGTCATCGACGAGTTGTAGACCACGCCCTCGAGCAGCGCCGCCAGTTCGCCGTCGAGCGGCCGCACCAGCCGCGACGCCTCCCACGCCGGGCACGCCAGCACCACGGCGCGCGCGTCGATCCAGTCGCCAGACACCTTCACGCGATAACCCGGCTCCACCGCCTCGACCTCGCCGTGGCGCACCTCCATCGAGCCGCGCAGCTTCTCCGAAAGCGCCTCGACCAGCCGCGACATCCCGCCGCGCAGCGTGCGGAACAGCGACCCGCCGCCGAGGCTCCCGCCCGTGCGGCCGCCTTCCACCAGCACGCCGCGCGTGACGCTTCCGTAGCTCCGCTCCAGCTCGACGAAGCGCGGCAGCACGCTCTGCGCGCTGAGTGCGTCGGGGTCGCCGCCGTAGACGCCGGCCAGCAGCGGTTCAGCGAGATAGTCGAGCGCCTCCCGACCGTAGTGCTCCACGATGAACTCGGAGACGGAGCGGTCGCGCTCGATGCGCGGCGGGCGGTGGAACCATTCGAGGCCCATGCGAATCTTGGTCGGCCAGGAGAACAGCCGCGTCGCGACGATCGGCGCCACGCGCGTGGGCGCGATCATCATCAGGCCCTCGGGCAGCGGAATCAGCCGCCCGCGCCGCCGGATGTAGGTGACGCGCTGGTGATCGTTCGATCCGATGACCTCGTCGGCGATGCCCAGCTCGCGGATCAGATCCATGGCCCAGGGCTTGGCGGCCAGGAAGCTGTCGGGTCCGCCCTCGACGACGCAGCCGCCGACCGTTTCGGTCGCGATGACGCCGCC
>CAZEVY010000011.1:78954-92553 GCA_964515555.1 uncultured Solibacteraceae bacterium
AGAATTCCTTGCCGTTGTACAACCCGGCGACGTACTTCTCGTAGCCGTTGTAGGGGAGCGTCTTGGTCATCGTCATCCGCGGGATCACCTTCTCGAACCGCTGCGACCAGCGCGGATGCGACTTGCTGGGGTCGACGTTGGAGTAGAACCCGTACTCGGACCCCTGCGCGTCGTTCCAGAACGTGGGCGGCTGCCGCGTGGTGAAGTCGATCGTCACGATCGACTTGATGCTCTTGTAGCCGTACTTCCACGGCACGATGATGCGCACCGGCGCGCCGTTCTGTTTCGGCAGAACCTTGCCGTACATACCCGTGACCACCATCGTCAGCGGGTTCATGGCCTCGTCCATGCGCAGGCCCTCGTAGTAGGGCCACTTGTAGGGAAGCGGCATGCGCATGCCGGGCATCTGCGACGGACGGTTCACCGTCACGAACCGCAGGAACTTCGCCTCCGGCTTGGGATCGAGCGTCTTGATCAGATCCGCCAGCGGGAAGCCCACCCACGGAACCGCCATCGACCACGCCTCCACGCAGCGGAACCGGTAGAGCCGCTCTTCGTGCGGGAACTTCTTCAGAAGATCGTCGATGTCGAGCTTCACCGGCTTGGCGACCAGGCCGGTCACGTCGATCGTCCAGGGCCGCGTCTCGAACTTGCCGACCAGGTCCTTGACGGCTTCCTTTTCGGTCGGATGGAATTCGTAGAAGTTGTTGTAGCCGGTGGCGGCCCACTCCTCGGTGATCGGGCGGTCGAGCGTGAATTCGGGATTGCGCTTGGCGGCGAATACCGAGGGCGCCTGGGCCGGCAGAATGGACGCCGCGCCCAGGAAGCCGGCCGCGCGAAGAATCTCGCGGCGATTACGGTAAACGTGCTCGGGCGTGGCCTCCCGCTCCGGGATCTCCCAGCCTCTTGGAATGCGAATCGGCATGACCGCGGTTCTCCTCTGATTCTACGAACCTGTTCCTATTATCGGATGTTCGCAAAGGTCCCGGATATTCCCGCCCGCTGGCGGTTCAGTTGACGGTCAGCCGGTCGCGCCTGGCCTCGATCTTCGCGGCGTCGACGCCGGGGACCTTCTTCAGGTCGTCAATCGATCGGAAGGGTCCGTTCCTGGTGCGGAAGCCGACGATCGCCGCCGCCTGCGTCCGCGGCAGCGAGAGCCGGCTCTCGAACTCGATCGCCTTGGCCTGGTTGATGTTCAGCCGCGGCAGTTCCTCGGCGGGGAAATGCTTCACCAGGTATTCGAGAATCGACGCCAGCTCCTCGGGCTTCCCCTTGAGCCCGAGCGTCGACATCTTCGCCATGGTCTCTTCCCAGCCGGCGCGATCCTTGCGTACTGAGAACGACCGCTCCACCTCGTGACATCCCTTGCACAGGCGCAGCGCCTCTTCCTTGCCCGGACCGTCGGGCAGCGGAATCTGCGCCAGCAGCGCCACGAGCGCGATCGCCGTCATCTCAGTGCTCGATCGGCATGCCGAAGGCGTACACCGTCGAATCGTGGGTGCCCAGGTAGACCTGGCTGCCTCCCGCCGACAACCCGCCCCGCGCGAAGGAGGCGATCGTTGTGCCGCTCGACCACAGTTCCTTGCCCGTCGCGCCGTCCAGGGCGTAGAGCACCGCCCGCGTCGACCGCTGCGCGCGCTGCGCCGCCGTCAATCGCGCGCCCGCACCGCGAAACTCGCCGCTCGCCGCCGCGAACACCACGCCGTTGACGACGATCGGCGTGAGCGGCGCCGCCATCTCGCGCGAAGTCCAGCCGGTTTCGATCGCGAGAGCGCCGGCGCGCTCCACCAGCTTCCAGGTATGAATCGCGTTGGCGCCCGCGGCCATCAGCCAGCGAACGCCGGCGATGTCTTCCCAGGTCGCCAGCGACCCGGGGGCGAATCCGGCGGCATTGGCGAGCGCCGCCGAGCTGACCGGCGACCCCAATTTTGCGGCGTCCATCACGTGTATCCGCCCGTCGCCCGTCGCCGCCGCGACCAGCGTGCGGTCCTTGTGCGCGAACAGCACCGGCGACGATACGAATCCCACGGCCGACTTGAAGGAGTCCTTGGGCTTCAGCGTTTTCGCTTCGAGAGCCGCCAGCTCGCCGCGCTCGGTCGCGGCGTAAAGCGTGCCGTCCGGCCCGACGGCCGCGCCTAAAGATCCCGAGACGGGCGCCTTCCACGAGGTCACTGCCTTCGAGGTCAGGTCGAGCGCCCACAGGCCGTCCTCGGCGCCGCCGCAGGCCTCGGACGTCGCCACGTAGGCAACGTTGTCGACCACGATCAGCCCATGCGCGTTCGCGTTCGGAGGAAGGAAGGGAAGCGGTGGCTGTGAATCTTGTCCATTTGAGATGTAGAACGAGTACAGCGACCCGTCACCGGCGATCGCGTAGGCGACCACCGGCGTGCGCGCACCGAATCCGCCGGGACCGCCGGGAGCGCCGGGACCACCGCGTCCACCGGGAGCTCCCGGTCCACGGCCGCCGGGACCTCCCGGGGGCCCTCCTCCGCGCGGTGGCGTCACCTGCGTCAGAGTCACCGCGCCCTGATGAGGCTCACCCACGCCGCTTTTCGCCGGACCTCCGCGGCCGAAGCCCCCGAACCCGCCGCCGCCGGTTGCCATCGCCGCGACGCTCGGTCGCGCGATCCCAGCGGTCAAGCCGCCGGGACATCCGGGCGTACCGCCCGCGGCGGGCGCCGGGCCGAGCCGGCGTTCCCATTCCAGTCTTCCTAGATCGCTGTCGATGCCGAAGGCGGCGTTCGAGCTGCCGCCGATGAAGGCGAACGACCGGAAGCCGCGGTAGCCGATGTGCCGATCGACGAGCGAGGGCGGCGTGATGGAGTTCATTTGCCGGGCCTCGTTGGCGAGCTTCAGTTTCCAGAGAAACTGAAAGCCGGGTTTCTGCATGCTCTGCGGCGAAATCTTGGCGTCCGAGCGGACCCACGAGGAACGCTGCGCGTCGTTGCCGGCGGTGTTCCAGTCGCCGCCGCCGCGTCCCTGGGCGGAGACGTTCTCCGGCATCGCGAGAGCGGCGAGAGCGTTCAGAATGGCGAGTCTTCGCATCGGGGTCTCCTTCGGCGCGGCCTGTTCGGCCTATACTCTATCAAACGTCGTGAAACGTTTCAAGGAAACAGGGACATCAAAATAGTTCGAGCCTCTGAGCCGGGCCGCCGATTACACGATCGCCCGCGCCCGGGCCGGCGCGACACCGGACGACTCGCGAATCATCAACTCGGCCGGCAATCGAACGGCGATCCTCTCCGTTCTCTCCGAGGCGCGTTTGACGCGCTCCAGCAGCAGTTCGGCGGCGCGAAAGCCCATGTCGTAGGCGGGCTGCACGACGGTGGTGATTCTCGGGCGGAACAGCTCGTTTCCGCTGATCTCGTCGACGGTGACGAAGGCGATATCGCCGGGCGTCGTCAATCCGCTCTCGCCCAGCGCTTGCAGCGTCCCCAGCGCCGTGGGACCGTTGGTGCAAAAGATCGCGTCGGGAAGCGAGGCCCGGTTCGCCAATCGCTGTCGGCACATGGCGGCCACGTCGTCGAGCCGCAGATTGCCCTCCCAAATCAGCCCGTTGTCGATCGCGATCCCTGCACGCCGGAGCGCTTGCCGATATCCCTGAAGCCGCCGCTGCTCGTTCTTGAGCCCCAGCGGACCGGTGACGGCGGCGATGCGCCGGTTGCCGGTTGCGATCAGGTGCGCGACCCCCAGTTCCGCGGCCTCCAGATTCTGCACCGAAACCGAATCGACCGGAACCCAGTCGGGAATGCGATCCACGAACACCACCGAGATTCCCGCGTCGATGGTGTTGGAAATCAGCTTGAGTGGTGTCGAGGCCGCCGCCATCACGAGCAGAATCCCCTCCACGCGTTGCGACCGCAGCAGGGAGAGCAGCTCTGCCTGCCGCTCGCCGTCGTCTCCCGAGTTCACGGCGATGAGCGAATAACCGCGCCGGCGGGAGGCGTCGTCGGCGCCGCGAATCACCTGCGGGAAGAAGGGAATCGTCAGATCCGGCACGATGATTCCGAGCGTCCGCGTCTTGCTGGTCTTCAGGCTTCGGGCGACGTGATTGGGGTGATAATTGAGCGCCCGGATGGCTGCCTCCACCTTGCGGCGGAGGCTCTCACTGACGTTAACGGAACCGGTGATGACGTGGGAAACGGAGCCCACCGAAACGCCGGCGACTTCGGCTACTTTCTTGATACTGGGCATGGCGAGACCGCCACCCTTCAGATTACAACTTCTTGATTCTCACGTTGCGGACTTCCATCTTCATCGCCGGTCCGCGATGCACCTGAATGCCGATCAGGCCGTCCATTCTGCGGCCGGAGGTGTCGTCGTCGATCACCATGCTCGTCAGGTTGCCGTTGATCAACTGGATCAGTGTCGCGCCCCGGGCGATGAGCCAGACTTCGTTCCAGTCGTCCGATTTGATCAGCTTCTTCAACTCCTCGCCGCTCGAGATCGCGCCGATCAGCGCCGGACGCTGCTTGTCGCCGATGTAGGTCGCCTGCCCGCGCATCGCGAGGAAACCGCGTCCGCGCTCTTCGTAGAACTGGCCGGTGTAGCGCTGCTGTGCGTCCATGTCGGCCTGGTAGCCCTTCATCACCCACTTGGCGACTTCCGGCATCTCGATGCTGCGGATCTGGATTCCGCTGTTATTGCCGATCAGGCGGTACTCGAGCTTGAGCTCGAAATCGGCCGGGCTGCCGCCGCGCCAGATGAGGAACGTGTTCTGCGCCGGCTGCTTGTCGGCCAGCGCTTCTCCGACAATCGCGCCGTTCTCCACGCGCCAGAATTCCGGATCGCCGTCCCAACCTTCGAGGGTCTTTCCGTTGAAGATCGCCGTGAATCCCGACTCTACCAGCGGCGCGATGGTTGGTCCTCGAAATCCCCCGCCGCGGCCGCCAGGAGGCTGGGGAGCGGGCGGCTGCTGAGCGTGCAGCGCCACCAGCGTTGTACAGATCGCAATCGCGGGAACTCGAAGGAGCATTCCACCTCCAGCCGCCGGCAGGGACGGACGACCTCCCCGGCCCGGTTGCCAGCAATCACCGTGACTTGAAACGTCTCAAGCATATCACCGCTTTTCGGGTTGTCAACGCCAGTTTTAACTTGACACGGCCACTCTTCGGATATACCATCAATCCACTGCTGGGACTTTGATACGTTTCAGGGAAATGGGGATGCCCGAACCGAACCTTCCGTCAGTCAGGCGTGGCGACTGTCGCATCCCGTTCCCTCTTCGCCCGGTAGCGAAACATCCGCTCGAATTCTCCAAGGTGGGGTACCTATGAAAACGACTTCCTTGTCAGCCGTCGTTTGCTGTCTCCTGCTGGCTGTGTGGCCGGCATTCGGTCAGAGCGTGACCGGCCAGATTTCGGGAACCGTTGCCGACCAGAGCGGGGGCTCGCTCTCCGGCGCGGTCGTCACCGTAACTCACATACTCTCCCAGCAGGTGCGATCGTTTACGACCGACGACACCGGGTATTTCGTCTTCCCGAATCTCGTGCCCGGGGCGTATAACCTGCGAATCACGCAGGCCGGATTCAAGGCCCACGACCAGCGGAACATTAATGTGAATGCCACCGAGCGCGTGAACCTGCCCGAAATTCGCATGGCGATCGGCGACGTGGCCACCACGGTGGAAGTCGACGCCGCGGCCGTGCTGGTCGCCACGACGACATCGGACCGCAGCGTCTCCATGGGACGCCAGGAGATCGAGGACCGGCCGACGCGCGGACGGAATCCCTTGGCGCTGATCATCGGACTGCCGGGCGTGCAATCGGTCGGCGGCTACGACTTCCGCGGATGGGGCGGAGGCGGCATGCCGGCGGTGAACGGCGGGCGCAGCGGTCAGGTGATTCTCAACCTCGACGGCGCCGCCAGCCAGGACTCGGGGAACCTGAATCCCGGATATCTTTCGCCGAGCATCGAATCGATCGGCGAAGTGAAGCTGCTGGTATCGAACTACACGGCCGAGTACGGCGGCCGCACCGGCGGTCAGTTGGTCCTCACCACGCGGAACGGGACTTCGCAGTATCACGGCAGTGCGTTCTACTACTGGCGGCACGAATCGCTCAACGCCAACGAGTGGTTCAATAACAAGCAGAACGTCGTCAAGCCGCGATACCGGTTCCAGAACCCCGGCGGCAGTATCGGCGGTCCGCTGATCATTCCCGGAACGAACTTCAACAAAGATCGCACCAAGCTGTTCTTCTTCTTCTCCTACGACCGGCTGTTTAACAAGAACACTCTCCAGCAGACGTTCACGATGCCGTCGGCGCTGGAGCGCGCTGGCAACTTCTCGCAGACCGTGACCACCACCGGCGCGCTGGTTCCGATCACCGATCCGACGACGCGCGCCCCGTTTCCGGGGAACATCATCCCGGCCAACCGCATCAGCCCCGCCGGACAGGCGATGTTGAACCTCTTCCCGCTGCCGGACCCGCTGGGCCTGGCGCTCGACACTTCGGGAACCCGGCGCTTCAACTTCCGCTCGCAGCTCCCGCAGCGGCGACCGAACGAGGGCAAGGTGCTTCGCATCGACTACAACGTCGGCTCCAAGCTGGTGACTTTCGTGCGGCTGTTGCAGGACTACCAGGCCTTCGACGGCTACGCCGGCACGGTCGGCCCGTCGGGCGGCCAGTGGGGCCAGTTCTCGCACAGCTATCACGTGCAAGCGGCCGGCGCCATCGCCACTGCCGTCTACACCTTCTCGCCGAACCTGATCAACGAGTTCACCTACGGAATCAATCGCGGCAAACAGGGCGTTAACCCGCTCGACGAAGTGGGTTCGGCCGCCGTCGGCGGAACCAAGACGTACGCCGACAACCTGCTGCCGCTCAAGGGCGCCAACGGGCAGGCGATCCCGCTGCCGCGCATCAACCCTTCGAGCAACATCCTGAATCTTCTGCCGCAGGTGAATTTCGGATTCCCGGCGGGCTTTAGCGCCCAGTCGGCGGGCCAGGGAATCACCGGCGCCCCCAACTTCGGCCATGACAGCCGCTGGCCGTTCACCGGCACGGATTCGGTGCACTCCATCAGCAACAAGATCACCTGGGTCAAAGGCGACCACAACCTTAAGGCCGGCATCTACATCGAGCGCATGGCGCGTAACGTCAGCGTCTACTCGGTGTTTAACGCCGCGGGAACCTATTACTTCGGCTCCGACCGCGCCGCCGCGCTCGACACCGGATACCCGTATTCGAACGCCTTGATCGGGAGCATGTTCGCCTACGGCGACGACAACAAGAAGCAGGTCAACCACGCCCGTTACCTGCAAATGGAGTGGTTCGTGCAGGACACCTGGCGCGCCTCGCGGCGGCTGACGCTCGACCTCGGCCTGCGCTTCCACCGCGTCGGCGACCTGTACTCGGCGGGCGCGACGTTGGGTCTGTTCCGTCAGGAGGAGTACGATCGCTCCAAGTCGGGACAACTCATCTTCCCGTCGGGGACGAGCGGGGCGCGCACCGCCGTCAATCCGGTCACCGGCGCCACGTTCCCGTATGTCCGGCAAGGCACGTTCGACACGGCCTCCTATCCGGCCAACGGCCTGCCGTTCTCCGGCATTCACCAGTACGACAGCCACTTCTTCAAGGTGCCGCCGATTCAACTGGGGCCGCGCGTGGGCTTCGCGCTCGACGTGTTCGGCAACGGCAAGACCGCCATTCGCGGCGGGGCCGGCATCACCATCGGCCGCAACTGGACGGTGGACCACATCGGAGCGCTGGCCGCGGGACGCGGCCCGATGATGGCGCCTCCGAACTTCCTGGCGCCGATCGCGCTCTACACCGACTTTAATTCCCTGGCCACGGCGCAGACGTTCTTCACGCCGCAGGATCTCATCGGCGGCCCGCAGGATCAGAAGGTCCAGAAGACCTACAACTGGAGCTTCGGCATTCAGCACGATCTCGGCCGCGCCATGGTCGCCGAGATTTCGTATGTCGGAAACGCCCTGCGTCACGGCTACGGACAGGCCATCGACTTCAACGCCGTCGCACCCTACACCACCTGGAATCCGCGGGACGGCGCCATCGCGCGCTTCCGCGATCCCACCGGATCGGGATTCTACTCGACGAACCTGATCCGTTCCATGGTCGGATTCAACGGCCTCGGCCAGATCCCGACTTGGACCTACAACGGCACCAACTCCTACCATGCGCTGCAGATGGAGTTGAACCGCCGCATGGGCGCGCTCCAATGGGGCGCCAATTACACCTGGTCGCGGACGACGATCTACAACTTCAACCAGTGGGTCGACACCAAGCTGGGTAAGGACGTCGTCAACCGTCCGCACGCGTTCAACTTCAACTTCGGCTACGAGATCCCGAAGGCCAGCAGGGCCTGGGATAACCCGTTGGTGAAGTGGACGCTCGACAACTGGCGCATCAGTGGCAACGGCGCCATCTACTCGGGCACCCCCTACTCGGTCGGATGCGGCGCGCAGTCGCAGCCGGCGCTCTACTGGACGGGTACGCCGACCGGCGGCATCCCGTTCCGCTGCCAGATGGGCAACGATATCTTCCTGCCCGCGGGCCAGTTCCCGTCGGCCACCGAGGACCGCCGGTTGCAGGTACCGCTGAACGCCGCCAATTTCCGGCTGCCGGCGGCGGACTCGCTCGGAATCGGCAACACCCCGCCGTCGCTGTTCTACGGCTTCGGACTGTTCAACATCGACTGGTCGGTGGCGAAGGAGATTCCGATGGGCGAAGGCCGCCATCTGGAGTTGAAGGCGGAGATGTTCAACGTCCTGAACCACTTCAATCCGAACAACCCGAACACAGGGCTGACCTACAACTTCAACACCGGGGCGCAGACCAACTCGGCGTTCGGCATTATCGGGGGCGCGCAGGTACAGTCGCGGCGCACCGTACTGTCGCTGCGATTCCAGTTCTAAACACGGCGTCCGAAGTCTTTTTCACGCTCGCGGCTCTGTTACGGAGCCGCGACCGCCAGCGAGTGGTCCTCCGCGAACGATTGCGACGCCGAATTATCTTATCCGCGATCTCTTTCCGGATCGTGTTCGGTGTATACTCTATCCATCGCCATGAAACGTTTCAAGGGAGGCTCCATGTCGACGCCCGCGGCCATCTGTACCCTGACCTTCGCCATCGCCCTCTGCCCCGCAGCCGACTGGCTCGCCGACGGCGGCAATCCGGAGCGCACCGCCTGGCAGAAAGACGAGAAGGTCTTCACGCTCGCCAACGTCAAGGACTCACGCCTGCTCTGGAAGATCAAGCTCGACAATCAGTCGCGGCAGATGCACTCGCTGCTGCCGGCGTTGATCGCCGAACGCGTCGCCACCCCGCGCGGCCCCCGCGAGATCGTCGTCGTAGCCGGCGTCTCCGACAAGCTCTTCGCCATCGACGCGGTCACCGGCGCTCTCATCTGGAGCAAGCAGTTCGAAAGCACCTGGACTCCGCCCGCCACCGGCGGTCGCGGCGGCGGCGTGCTCTGCCCCGGAGGCATCACCGCCACTCCGGTGATCGGCCCGGCTGGCGCGCCCGGCAAGTACACCGTATACGCCGCCTCCTGGGACGGGCGGCTGCACCAGTTGAACCTCGCCGATGGAGAAACTGTCGCGCCGCCGGCGAAGTTCATGCCGCCCAACGGCAAGCCCTACGCCTTGAATCTTTTCAAGAACGTGATCTACACGCACACCGCGCAGGGCTGCGGCGGCAATCCCAACGTCGTCTACTCCTATGACCTGGCGACTCATAAAGTCGGAAGCTGGGGACCGGCAGGCGGCGGCATGTGGGGACGCACCGGTCCCGCCATCAGCTCCAAGGGTGTGATGTATACCGGCACCGGCGACGGACGCTGGGACCCCGAGAACGGCGTCTACGGTAACGGCATCATCGGCGTTAAGCAGGATCCGGCGACCAAGGCATTGGAGCTGGTCGACTACTACGGGCCCTCGAACGCCGAATGGCTTTTCAAGCGCGACCTCGACATGCAGGTCACGCCGGCCATCTTTTTCCACAAGGGCAAGGAGTACATGGTCGACGCCGGCAAGGAGTGCCGCGTCTACCTCATGGACACCGACTCGATCGGCGGCGACGACCACCGCACGCCGCTCTACCGGACTCCTCTGATCTGCAACGAGGAGGTGAACTTCCAGTCGGCCGGCATCTGGGGTTCGATGGCGAGTTGGGAGGATGCGCGCGGCACGCGCTGGGTGCTGACGCCGTTCTGGGGGCCGAAGCACTCGGCGTTCAAGGCGCCCGTCGAGCACGGCGTCGTCAAGGACGGCGCCATCGCCGCGTTCAAGCTGGAGGAGAAGGGCGGGAAGATGTGGCTGGCACCCGCCTGGATCTCGCGCGACATGAACCGCGCCGAGCCGCCCGTGATCGCCAACGGGATCGTGTTCACCTACGGCAACGGTGAGAACACCGAACAGGCCTACTTCGATGTCGGACTGGCGCACACCGCCGAGAAGCGCATCGCCGCCTCCACGCAGGCTGTCCTGTACGCCCTCGACGCGCAGACCGGCAAAGAGCTCTGGTCGAGCGGCAAGCAGATCGAGTCGTTCAATCACTGGAGCGGGATTTCGGTGGCCAACGGCCGCGTCTATATCAGCACGTTCGACAACGTGCTCTACTGCTTCGGCCTCCCGCGGTAACGCCGGCATGTACGCGCGCCCGCTGGCGTGCCCGCTGGCGTGTATGTTAGCCGCCGGCGTCCTGGCCGCGCAGACTGCCGATTCCAGCCGCCGGATCGAGGAACTGGAGCTCCAGGCCGACGCCATGCGCCGGCTGCTGATCGATTGGGGCGGCCTGACGCGCTACGGCAGCGAGAACACCGAGCTGAAGGCTCCGGCGCCCGGCGAGCGCCGCGTCGTCTTCCTCGGCGACGAGATCACCGAGTACTGGGGCCGCGGCGAGGCCAGGTTCTTTCCCGGACGGCCGTACCTGAACCGCGGCATCGCCCGCCAGATTTCGCCGCAGATGCTGGTCCGGTTCCGGCAGGACGTGATCGCGCTGAAACCCGCTGCGGTCGTCATTCACGCCGGCGCCAACGACGTCGCCGGCATCCTGGGACCCGGAACGCAGGCCATGATCGCCGAGAACCTGATGTCGATGACCGAACTGGCCCGCGCCAACGGCATCCGCGTGGTGCTGGCCTCGATTCTGCCGGTGTGCGACTGTACGGTCCCGCAGACCGCCCGTCGGCCCGTCGGCCGGATCCTTGGGGTGAACGCCTGGATGCGCGAGTACGCTCCCAAGGCCGGCGCCGTGTATCTCGACTACCACTCGGCGATGGTGGAGAATCGCGCGCTGAAGAAGGACCTGACGGTCGACGGGTTTCTGCCGAATGACGCCGGCTACGCGGTCATGGCGCCTCTTGCCGAGCGCGCCATTGCCGAGGCCTTGGCCGGCAGGTAACGGCGTTTCGGAGCCGCGAGCGTGTCTTGACGACACCACTCTAGTACGTTGAACACTGTACGTTCCACACTTGCATATCTCGCGTCGGTGGTGTATAAGCTTTCCAGATGTTTTCTCGGGTGAGCGGGGATGGGTGATCCCCGGCCGGGCCTGATCGGGCTGCTGGTCGTCGCGTTGTCGGTGCTCGCGTACGCGCCCGCTCTTAGTCTGCCCTTCATCAGCGACGATTACGTGCAGATCGGTCTGGGACTGCAATTCGGTCCTCCTTCGGGTTGGGCGGAGTTGCTCGCCGACCCCTTGTACCGCTGCCGCGCCACGTCGCTCGTGCTGAGTTGGATGACGCACGAGCTGTTCGGCGTGGCGCCGCTCGCCTATAACCTCACCAGCCTGATACTGCACGTCGCCGCCGGCCTGCTGGTTCTCGCGTTGGGCTTTTGGCCCGCGATCGGCTGGCGCTGGGCGTCGGTCGCGGCGCTGTTCTTCGCCGTGTACGAAGGCCACCAGGAGGCGGTCATCTGGTATGCGGCGCTGCCGGAACTGCTGGTGTGCCTGTTCATCCTGACCGGCCTGATCTCGTGGGTGAAGTGGCTGCGCGGCGCCGGCCCTCCCTGGTTCGCCCTGACCCTGGCGAGCTTCGTGCTGGCGCTGTTCTCCAAGGAATCGGGCGTGATTCTCGCCGCGATCCTTCCCCTCGCGACGCTGATCGAGCGGCGCTCGTGGCGGCAGGCGATCCTCGTCGCTGCCCCTCTGTCGGCGGCGGCCCTGGGCTACTGGTGGCTTTCCTACACCGAGCGCGCCGCGCACCTCCACTACAACGACGGGACTTTCTCGCTTACCGCGAACTTCGCTCGCACGCTGCTCAACAGCATCGGCCGGATGATGTGGTTCTGGGGCGGGATCGCCGCGGCCGCCCTGGTCGTGTTGCGCCCGCGCTGGTGGAAAGGGCTGTTCGCCGCCGCCGGCGCCGCGATCGTGTTCTCGCTGCTGCCCTACAGCTTCCTGACCTACATGCCGCGGGTGCCGAGCCGGCACATCTACATCGCCAGCATCGCCCTGTCGATCGTCGTCGGCGCGGGACTGCTGGAGCTGGCGTCGCGGCTTCGATGGCGATGGGCGCCCTGGGCGCTGGCCTCGGCGGTCGTGCTGCACAACTGCGGATACTTGTGGATCAAGAAGATCCCCCAGTTCGCCGAGCGCGCCGCGCCGACCGAGGAGTTGATCGAGGCCGCCCGCCGCGTCGAAGGGCCGATCTACGTCGAGTGCTTTCCGTACGGGCCCGAGGCCGCCTGGCGGGCGCTCCAGCTACGCCTCGGCATTTCGCCGACCGAGGTGTTCTTTCCGCCGCTCGAGATCGCCGCCACGCCTGCCCAGTCGCAATACTGCTACCAGGGACCGTTGATGCCCCGGCGGGCCGCCGATTCCGGGGTGGTGTCGCTCGAGTAGCCGCGCCTCCCGAGGCGCTTTCCGTCCCCATCGTCTTGGGATATAGTGATATCAAGTTTTCCGAAGGAGGTCCGGCCTCATGAATCGCAGGCACTTCGTCATGACCACGGCGGCGGCGGCGGGCGCGAAGCTCGCTCGCGGCGCCAACGACACCATCCGCGTGGCGTGCGTCGGCATCCGCGGCCGCGGTAACGCCCATATCCGCGCCTTCAATTCGCTGCCGGGCGTGGAGATCGCGGCCTTGTGCGACATCGACGAGTCCGTCCTGAACCAGCGGCTGAACGACGTCGAAAAGGCCGGCAAGAAGCGCCCGCAGGCCTTCACCGACTTCCGCAAGCTGCTCGAGGACAAGTCCATCGACGCCGTTTCCATCGCCACGCAGAACCACAACCACACGCTCCAAACCGTGTGGGCCTGCCAGGCCGGCAAGGACGTCTACGTCGAGAAACCGTGCTCGTATAACATCTTCGAGTCCCGGCAGGTGGTGGCGGCGGCGCGAAAGTATAACCGCATCGTGCAGCATGGAACCCAGGGCCGCTCGGGGCCGTCGTACCGCGACGCCGAGAAGAGGCTCCGCGAAGGCGCCATCGGCGATCTCTACATGGCGCGCGGATTGTGTTTCAAGTGGCGCGATACCATCGGTCGCGAACCCGATGCCGCCACGCCCGCCGGCGTCCACTACGACCTCTGGCTCGGCCCGGCGCCCGTGCGCGCCTTCAACAAGAACCGCTTCCATTACAACTGGCACTGGCACTGGGACTACGGCAACGGCGACATCGGCAACCAGGGC
>CAZEVY010000012.1:0-12483 GCA_964515555.1 uncultured Solibacteraceae bacterium
GTTCTGGATCGTGCCCGCGAGCTTCGCCGGATTCGCCCCCTGCCGCCGCGCCACCATCACGTAGAAGGCCAGCAGAATCGCCGCCGTCGAGTTGATGGTCATCGACGTCGACACCCGGTCGAGCGCGATGCCTTCGAACAGCCGCTCCATGTCGGCCGGCGACGAGATCGCCACGCCCACGCGCCCCACCTCGCCGCGCGCCAGCGGATGGTCGGAGTCGAATCCCATCTGCGTCGGCAGATCGAAGGCCACCGAGAGGCCGGTGTTGCCCTGCGCCAGCAGATACCGGTACCGCCGATTGCTCTCCTCGGCGCCGCCGAAGCCGGCGTACTGGCGCATCGTCCACAGCCGGTCGCGGTACATGCCCGCGTGGATGCCGCGCGTGTAGGGGAATTCGCCGGGCCGTTCGCCGCTCATGAGCGCGAAATCTTGCGCGCGCGCCGGAACGAGGAGATCCCGAACCACAGCATCATCAGGATGAACGCTCCCATGACGCCCAGCTTCAGCGTGCTCTCGACGCTGCCATCGTGCTCGCCCACCAGCCGCCGGCTTCCGGCGGCGAACATCAGCGCCAGCACGAAGAACAGGAATCCGACGATCTCGTTCCACAGCACCCGCAGCGGGCGCATGATCTGCGGAACCACGTGACTGGCGAATTTGCGGGCGGTGGAGAACATGCTCGCAAGCTTCATCGTATCATCGGCAGGGATGTTCGATCCGATTCCGCCGCGTCGCCGCCAGACCCTGCGCCGCCTCAAGCCCACCGCGCGCTACGTCATGGAGACCGAGGTCCACGTCTACGCCTTCTCCATCGCCGCCAACATACTGCTCTCGCTGTTCCCGTTCCTGATCGTCATGGTGTCGCTGTGCCGCTACGTCATTGGCTGGCCGGCGGCCGAGGAGGCCATCTACTTCGCCCTGCGCGAGTATTTTCCCGAGGAGATGGGCGCCTTCATCCAGCGCAACCTGAAGGCGACCGTCGAGAGCCGCGGCCCCTTCCAGGTGGTCTCGGTGCTGTTGCTGCTGTTCACCGCCAACGGAATCTTCGAGCCGCTCGAAGTGGCGCTCAACCGCGCCTGGGGCATCGCGGCCAACCGCAGCTACTTCCGCAACCAGCTCGTCAGCCTCGGCCTCATCTTCGCCTGCGGCACCATGGCGCTGTTCTCGATCGTCCTGGCGGCCTCCGGCGGCGCCATGTGGGCCGGCGGCGGCGACGGCGTCGCGGCGCGCTTCGGCTCGCTGACCGGATTGCTGCTGCTCAAGGTGGCCGCGATTCCCATGTCGATGCTGCTTCTGTTCCTGATCTACTGGCTGCTGCCGAACGGCAAGATTCCGGCGCGCCGCGTCCTTATGGTGTCGGTGGTCGTCGGCCTGGCGCTGGAGCTGCTCAAGAACGTGATGGTGGCGATCTCGCCCTGGCTGCGGGCGAAGCTGGTCCGCGAATACGGGCCGTTCGTCAATTCCGTGACCATCGTCCTGTGGGGGACTCTTGCGGCTATGGTGATGCTGGCGGGCGCGCAATGGTCGGCGCACGGCGCCAGGGAAGAGGAACTCGCCGCGGCGAGCGAGCCTGCGGCTAACGCTGAGGGATAATGGAATTGTATCGATGACGCAGCCCCTTCCAGCCGTCGCCGAGGAGTTGGCCGGCCCCGCGCTCGCGCTGCTATGCCGCCGCTACGGCGTCAAGGAACTGTCCCTGTTTGGCTCCGCTGCTCGTGGTGAATCGGGTCCAGAAAGCGACATCGACCTTCTGGTGGAGTTCGAGGCCGGGGTTCGCATCGGCCTGATTCGTTTCCAGTCTTTCGCTGAGGAATTGGAAGCGCTCGCCGATCGCAGGATCGACCTCGTTACCAAACGCGGATTGAAACCTTGGGTGCGCTCGCAGGTGCTCAAGGACGCCCGCGTTATTTGTGCGGCGTGAAATCGCCACAGGTGAACTCAGATGAACCCGAGTTCCGATTGCAAGGCCTTTCCCATCTGCGTTGCTCTGAAAACACTTCGTAAGTGCTTTCATTCTCCAGGGTGGCCCGTCGCGGGCCATGTGTGGTTCATCTGGGTTTATCTGTGGCCAAAATCAGCTTCCGGCCCGCGCCCGCGCCGCCCACCAGGCCCGCCGGAATCACGATAGACTCATAGCAGAAAGGACTCATCCATGCCGAAGGCCAAGAGCATTCCTTCCTTGAATCGCGCGCAACGTGACGCCGAGGCGTCCGGTTCCGCGGATTCCCAGGCGAGACCTCTCGGCGTCCTGCGCGCTCCCAACGTCACCCGCCGCGACGTGGTGAAGCTCGCCGGCGCCGCCGGAGCCGCCGCCGCCGTTACGAAAATGACCGGACCGCGCATCCAGAAAGTCCGCGCCGCCAACAACGTCGTGCAGTACGCCGTCATCGGCACCGGCAGCCGCGGCACTTATCATATCCGCCACCTCAACGGCATCGACGGCGCCAAATGCGTCGCCGTCTGCGACATCAAGGAAGAAGCCGCGCAGAACGCCTCCAAGACCTCCAAGGACAAGCCCCCCACCTTCAAGGACTACCGCGAGGTGCTCGCCCGCAAGGACGTCGATGCGGTCATCATCGCCACGCCCCTGTTCGCCCACTACCCGCCCACGCGCGACGCCCTCCTGGCCGGCAAACACGTCTTCTGCGAGAAGAGCCTGGTCTTCAAGCCCGAGGAAGTCCACGGACTCCGCAAGATCGCCACCGAGCGTCCCAAGCAGGTCCTCCAGACTGGACTCCAGCGCCGCTACAGCAAGTTCTACCAGACCGTGCGCCAGATGATCGAGAAGGGCGTGCTCGGCCGCGTCACTCACGTGCAGGCCCAGTGGCACCGCAATCCCGGCTGGACCATGCGGCCCGGCGCCTGGCGCCTCTATCGCCAGTACTCCGGCGGCCTGACCGCCGAGCTCGCCTCCCACCAGATCGACGTGGCCGACTGGATGTTCGGCTCCCACCCCGAGTTCGTCACCGGCGTCGGCGGCAACGACTTCATGAAGGACGGCCGCGACATCTTCGACAACATCCAGCTCATCTTCAAGTACCCGCAGGGCCAGAAGCTCATCTACACCTCCATCTGCACCAACAAACACCTGCCGCTGTTCTACAGCCAGCGCACCGAGTTCGGCGAAATCATCATGGGCACCGAGGGCACCGTGCACATCACCGTGGGCGCCGACGAGGAGCCCGCGCTCGCGCTCTGGTTCTACGAGCCCGGCCCCAAGAAGGCCGGCGAGGCCAAGAAGGAGCCTCCCGCCATCGCCGGCGCCACCCTGGCCGCCACAGGCAAGGGCGGACGCGCCATCCCCGTCACGTTCGAGGAGGACGACCCCCGCAAGGAGTCGTCGTTCATCAAGCGCGAGCTGAAGTTCGCCAAGCAGTGGCTCTACCGCAAGGGCGTCATGGTGCCCGAGGAAGACCGCAATCCCGTCGACGTCCAACTGGAGAGCTTCTTCGACTGCTGCCGCACCGGCGCGCGCCCCAAGGCCGATCTCGAGGTCGGCCTCGCCGACTCGGTCTCGGTCATCCTCGCCAATCTCGCCATGGACGAGGGCCGCCGCGTCTACTTCAACGAGATCGACAAGATGGGCAAGGCCTAGCCGCCGCGCCACAGAGCCGCGACCATTGGGAGCGGTCCTTGCCGGAGCTTCCTTCCGGCTCCGCGCCGCGTTATCGAGCCGCTACCATGGGGAGCGACCTTGCCCGAGCTGCCCGACATCGCCGTCTACATCGAAGCGCTGGAGTCGCGCATCGCCGGCGAAATCCTCCAGTCGATCCGCCTGGGCAGCCCTTTCCTCGTCCGCACCGTCGCCCCGCCCGTCTCCAGCGCGCACGGCCGCCGCGTCCAGCGCCTGCAACGCATCGGCAAGCGCATCGCCATCGGCCTGGAAGGCGGCCTGTGGATCGTCCTGCACCTCATGATCGCCGGCCGCATGCACTGGAAGCCGCCGCGCGCGAAACTTCCCGGCAAGCGCGGACTGGCTGCCTTCGACTTCGCCGCCGGAACCCTCATCCTCACCGAAGCCGGCAGTCAACGCCGCGCGTCGCTGCATGTGGCCGAGGACGTTGCCGCGCTCCATGCGCTCGACCCCGGCGGCCTGGAGCCGCTCGACTCTCCACTCGCTTCCTTCGCCGCCGCTCTCACCTCGGAGAATCACACGTTGAAGCGCGCCCTCACCGACCCCCGACTGTTCAGCGGCATCGGCAACGCCTACTCCGACGAGATTCTGCACCGCGCGCGCCTCTCGCCGGTCGCGCTCACACGCCAACTGTCGGCGGGCGAGATCGAGCGCCTCCACCGCGCCACACTCGACACCCTGACATTGTGGACTTCGCGTCTGCGGGAGGAAGCCGCCGGCGCCTTCCCCGAAAAGGTAACCGCCTTCCGCGACGGCATGGCCGTGCACGGCCGCTACGGGAAGCCCTGCCTGAACTGCGGCGAAAAGGTCCGGCGCATCCGCTACGCGTCCAATGAAACCAACTACTGCCCGCGCTGCCAGACCGGCGGCCGCCTGCTCGCCGACCGCGGCCTTTCGCGGCTTCTCAAGCGCGACTGGCCGCGCACGCCCGAGGAGCTCGAGCTGCGCCTCCGGACCTCGTGATCCGCGCCGGTTAATCCTCCAGGCGTAGTGGCGACTCGGTGGCGTGGCCGCGCGCGACGGCCGCCTCAAAACGCGCGAAGCCGCGCGAGGTCTCGCGCCAGTAGCGGGCAAAGCGCCAGCCGGCGGCGTGAAACACCTTCTCATGCTGCCGCCAGACCAGGAGCGCGGTCGCGCGATAGAGCGCCCGGTGAAGCGCGCCGTGGAGCGATCGCACGCGGGCGGCGAGCGGCCGGCGCAGCAAGGCCAGGGTGGCCGCCTGGAAGTCCAGGTGCGAGGACTCGTCGCACAGGATGCGCCGGCAGATGGCGCGCAGCAGCGGGGATCGCGTGGCGTCGCGCAGGGCTTGGTAGAACGGCATCGCGAGGATCTCGGCGGTGACGAGCACGGCCAGGCAGGTCTCCAATCCGGCCAGCTTGCGCAGCGCGCGAAAGACGCGGTCCACCCAGTGGGCCTCCAGCCACGGGA
Source organism: uncultured Solibacteraceae bacterium (assembly GCA_964515555.1). Classification (GTDB taxonomy): domain Bacteria; phylum Acidobacteriota; class Terriglobia; order Bryobacterales; family Bryobacteraceae; genus CAZEVY01. The sequence goes on from CAZEVY010000012.1 coordinate 5,063, forward strand.
TGCCCTCGCGGTCGAGGAAGCGGCCCAGGATGGCGCTATGGCGCTGCTCCTCGGCGATGAACAGCCGCAGTGCGTCGAGGAAGCCGGGGGCCGAGGCGACCCGGGGATCGGCGGAGGCTCGGCGCAACAGTCCGCGCCCGCGCGCCCATTCGCCGAGCTGGAACTGGCGGATGGAGGGCGCCACCGCGCCCAGCTCGGCGCGGCTCAAACGGTAGAGGTCGTCCCAGGGGATCTCGCGCGGCCGGGGCCGGTTGTCTTGAAAATGGTCGCACCAGTGCCGGTAGGGGGAGGCGATCGCGGTCGCGGCTGGCATGCCACCAATAGTAAAGTACTCTGCTATACAAAGTCAAGCTTTCGCGAGCCGCCCGTGCGCCGGGACGACTAATCTGCTCACCGCTGTTGCCCATTTGCGTGAAAGGTACTCCACGAACGGGACGCGATCTGCCAATCGGCGCGGATCAGAAGTTCACGATCGAGGCAAATCCCACGGCGTCCAGGCTCGCACCGCCCACCAGCGCGCCGTCGATTTCCGGCTGCGCCATGAGCGCGCGCACGTTGTCCGGCTTCACGCTGCCGCCGTAGAGGATCCGCAGCGTCGACGCGGCCGCGTCGCCGTACCTCGCCCGCGCCAGCCCGCGCAGGAATCGATGCGCCTCGGCGGCGATGTCGGGAGTCGCCGTGCGGCCCGTGCCGATGGCCCACACCGGCTCGTAGGCGATCGTCGCGAGCGCGATCTGTTCGGGCGCCAGCGGCGCGACGCCGTCACGGAACTGCCGCTCCAGGACCTCCTCGGTACGCCCGCCCTCGCGATCCTCCAGCCGCTCGCCGACGCAGACAATGGGCCGCAGCCCGGCGCCCAACGCCGCGCGCGCGCGCTTCAGCACCGTCTCGTCGGTCTCGCCGAAATATTGCCGCCGCTCGCTGTGCCCGACGAGCGCCCAGCGGCACCCCGCCGCCGCCAGCATGGGCGCGGCGACCTCGCCTGTGTAGGCGCCTTCGCTCTCCCAGAAGCAGTTCTGGCCGCCGATCTCCACGCGGCTGCCCGCCGCCGCCGCCACCGCCGCGGCGATTCCCGTGAACGGCGGCGCGATCACGATGTCGGCGTGCGCCGAGGGCGCCACCAGCGGAAGGAACTTCTCGAAGAACTGCGTCGTCGCCGCCGGCGACTTGTACATCTTCCAGTTACCCGCCATCAAAGGTCGTCTCTTCATGCCGATGTCGATCTGCTCCCTGAGATTTCAGCGAGGAAACTCGTACCGCGCTCGATGCGCAGGCCGAAATTCTCCGCCACTGTCTGACCGATGTCCGAAAGCGTGTCGCGCGTTCCGAGCGCGACGCTCATGCTGCCCGACGGGCTCCACGTCAGCAACGGCACGTACTCGCGGCTGTGGTCGGTCGAGGGCGTCGTCGGGTCGCACCCGTGGTCCGCCGTAAGAATCAGCAGGTCCGACGACGCGAGGTTGTCGCACAATGCCGGAATCCAGGCGTCGGCCTCTTCGAGCGCGCGCGCGTAGCCCTCCACGTCGTTGCGGTGCCCGTACTGCTGGTCGAAGTCGACCAGATTGACCCAGATCAGCCCGTCCGGATTCTCCTTCAGCGACTCGATGGTCTTCGCCATTCCGTCGGCGTTGTCTTTCGTCTTTTCCGTGTCGGTGATGCCGCGCGAAAGGAACACGTCGGCGATCTTGCCGATGCTGTACACCGGCACCTTCGCGGCCTCCAGCCGGTCGAGCAGCATCCCCTGGGGCGGCGGCACCGCGAAGTCCTTGCGTGACGCCGTGCGCGTAAACGAGCCGGGCGACCCGGTGAACGGCCGCGCGATGACGCGGCCCACCTCGTGTTCGCCGCGCAGAATCTCGCGCGCGATCTCGCACATCCGGTAGAGCTCCCAGAGCGGAATCACCTCTTCGTGCGCGGCGATCTGAAAGACGCTGTCGGCCGACGTGTAGACGATCGGCGACCCGGTCCGGATGTGCTCCTCGCCGAGCTCCTTGATGATCTCCGTGCCGCTGGCGGCGCGATTGCCGAGCGCGCGCCGTCCCGACTCGCTCTCGAACCTCTCCATGACTTCCGGCGGAAACCCGCGCGGATACAGTGGAAACGGCTTGTCGAGATGGATGCCGGCCATCTCCCAGTGGCCGGTAGTCGTGTCCTTGCCGGGCGAGGCCAGCGCGCAGCGCCCGTAGCCTCCCGCCGGATACGGCACCGGCTCCATGTTGGCGATGGCACGAATGTTGGCGAGCCCCAGCCGCCGCAGGTGCGGGAGGTTGAGGCCGCGCCGCCGCGCGATGTTGCCGAGCGTGTCGCTGCCCGCGTCGCCGTAGGCGGCGGCGTCGGGCATCTCGCCGATGCCCACGCTATCGAGCACGATCCAGACGATTCTCCGAAATGGCATGCTCACTCCTCCGAGAGCGACTGCTCGATCCGCTCCGTCAGCATGCCGACGAAGCGGTCCGGCAGGAAGCCGTTCATGCGGCTGGTCATTTCGCCGCGCTTGTTGAATACCATCGTCGTCGGGATCGACGTCACCCGCAGCAGCGACGACAGCCCGTCCTCGAAATACACGGTCTTTTTCCAGCCGTTTTCGGCGAGGAACGGTTTCACCACGTCGCGCGAGGCGTCCGTGTTGATGTGAAGAAACACCACGTCCTTGCGCGCGGCGTATTTCCCGGCGACCTCCTCATAGAGCGGCGCCTGCGCGCGGCACGGCACGCACCACGTCGCCCAGAAATCGAATACCACCACCTTGCCGCGCAGCGACGCCAGCTCGACCGGCGGAACGTCCAGGCCGCTCAGCGTAAACTGCATCGGATCGGCGACCTCGGCGTTGGGGTCGATCGCGCGTAGCTCGCCGCGGCGCGCTTCCAGCGTCTTCGCGGCGCGATCGTAGGACGCCAGGATCAGGTCGCCCAGTCCGGCCTCGGAGCCTCGCAGCTTGCGGTGCAGCTCGCCCAGGCGCGCGCGGTCGCGCGTGCGCTCGGCGTCGGTCGAGTCGCCCATCGCGAACGCGTCGGCCAGCCGCACGAGGGCTTCCTCGACACGATCCAGCCGCGCCAGCCATCGCGAAATCTCGCGCGCCGACTCGCCGGTGGGAAACGCCTCGAAACTCCGGCGCGCCAGCGCGACGGCCTCGTCCAGCTTGCCGAGGTTGCCGGTCGCGCGGCTCTGGTAGGCGAGCGCCTTGCCGAGCAGCCGGTCGTGCTCCTGACGCAGCTTCCAGCGCACCCGCGCCGGCGACGCTTCCTTCCAGTGGACGGCGTTGGCGGCGCGCTCCAGACGCCGGGCAAACTCCAGCGCCCGCGTGGCGCTCTCCTTGTCGTCCTTCTTGAGGAGCACGAGCGCGAGCCGTTCGAGCAGCTCGGGGTTGTCGCCCTCGCGGTCGACCACGCGCGGCGCCCAGGCCAGCAGCCGGCGGTCGTCGCGCGTTTCGACGGCGGTCTTGGCGATGGTGCGCTCGATCTCGTCGCGCTGCTTCGAAGCCGGGAACTTGCCCAGGTGCTTCTCGAGCGCCCGCATGTAGTCGATGGGGCTGGGGCCGGCCTCGGCGAGCACGCGGCTGAGGTGCGCCTGCTCGGCCTCGTCACCGCTCTGCGCGGCCAGGATCGCGGCGACCGCCAGCGGCGCGAGCCGCACGACCCGCATCATTCGGCCTTCGGCTTTCCGTTGCGGATCCACTCGGCCAGCGCCGCGGCGCGCTCCCGCGCCATGTTCAGGAAGGTGTCGTTCAGCCGGATGCGGTCGAGGTACGGCAGCAGAATCTCCCCGCCCGTGATGCGATTCTTCTCCAGCGTCACCTGCAACTGCAGCAGCACTTTGTTCACGCCCAGGCGGTCGTAGCGCACCGCGCGCTCCAGTTGAATCCGGTGGCTCACCGTCTCGGTGATCTTCTCGAAGCGGTCGAGCAGCGCCTGCGCGTCCAGGTCCTGCGAGTAATTGAACTCCACCGAATGCTTCGTGGCGCCGTCCTCGAAGCGGAACGTCTTCTGCCCCATCCTGGCCACCGGTAACCCGGATTCGAGCGGCCGCTTGAAGTGTTCGAGCTTCTCGGCCAGCGCGAAGAACTCGTTCACGTCGGCTTCCGGCATCGTGAACCGGATCGGCGCTTCGTCCTTGGGGTCCTCGCGGTATTCGGTCTTGCCGTCGCGCTCGACGCGGATTTCGGCGTACTCGGGCACGCTCCCGGGAAACGACTTGGAGTAAAACAGCCGCGGCGCCCCCGCCAGCACCGCCGGCGCGAGAAGCGCCGCCGCGAGCCGCCTCACGACGCCGCCATCCTGGCGCGCGACGAAGCGTGGACCGCGTGACAGATCGCCACTGCCAGCGCATCGCAGGCGTCTGGCTGATCCGGCGCCCCGCCGCCCAAAAGCGAGCGCACCATGTACTGCACTTGGCTCTTTTCCGCCCGCCCGTAACCCACTACGCTCCCCTTGATCTCCAGCGCCGAGTACTCGCCGCACTCCAGTCCCGCCTCCGCCAGCACCAGCAGCGCCACCCCGCGCGACTGCGCCAGCTTCAGCGCCGACTTCACGTTGGCCGCGTGGAACACCTCTTCTACCGCCGCGGCTTCCGGGGCGTGCTCGGCGATCACCGCCCGAATCCCGCGCGCGATGGCGGCCAGCCGCGAACCCATCGGCTCGCGCGGGTCGCTGCGGATCGCCCCGGCCGCCACCAGCGTGTGCCGCGCGCCGTCGCTCGCGATCACGCCGTAGCCGGTGCACCCGGCGCCGCAGTCGATTCCCAGCACGCGCATGGGCCGAACCTCAGGAGGCGAGGGCTTCCATCTCCTTTTCGTCGATGTCGAAGTTGGCGTAGACCTTCTGCACGTCGTCGTGCTCCTCCAGGGCCTCGGTAAGCTTCAGCATTCCCGCGGCGTTCTTGCCCTCCAGCCGCATCAGGTTCTTCGGAATCATCGCAATCGCCGACGACGCCACCGGCACACCGGCCTTCTCCAGTGCGCCCAGCACCGCGAAATGCGCCTCGGGTGGCGAGAGAATCACCCACTGGCCTTCGTTGCGGATGTCGTCGGCCCCGGCATCGAGCACCAGGTCCATGAGCTGTTCTTCGCTCGACTTTTCCTCGTCCACGGTCACCTGGCTCTTGCGTTCGAACATCCAGGCGACGCTGCCGAGCTCGCCCAGGTTCCCGCCGTTCTTCGAGAACAGGTGGCGCACCTCGCTCACCGTGCGGTTGCGGTTATCGGTGGCGACCTCCACCAGCACCGCCGCGCCGCCGGGTCCGTAGCCCTCGAAGGTGACTTCTTCGATCTGCCCGCCTTCGAGCTCGCCGGTGCCGCGCATGATGGCGCGCTTGATGTTGTCCGACGGCATGCTGACGTTCTTGGCCGCCGCAATGGCGGTTCTCAGCCGCGGGTTGGCGTCGGGATCGCCGCCGTTACGCGCGGCGATGGTGATTTCCTTGATGATCGTGGTGAACGCCTTGCCTCGCTTGGCGTCCGCCGCCGCCTTCTTGTGTTTGATTGTGGCCCACTTGGAATGTCCGGACATGCCGACACACCTCTTTCCTCACCCGCGCGGGGCAGGTTGGCGATTCAAGTATTGAGGATACCACCGCCCTGGAATCGTGGAGCCGTCGCCCGGTCGGCCTCGCCGCCCTTTCGGCAGGTCCCGGGCCGTCGGTCCGGCGCTGGGGCGCTCACGTCACCCTTCTGGACCCGGCCGCATGCCTGTCTTTCCAGCCAAATAGCTGCGACAAAGGGGGTTAAGCCTCCTGCGATTTCCGGTATCATCGACCTGCCCGGTTGGATGCGGCGTTGCCGTTTGCCGCGAGCAAGGCGCAAGAGGATCGAGATCCTCTAAGAACCGGCAGCCGCGGGGTCTCAGCGCTTGGTCGCGTAGTACCCCTTGCGCGCCACGACCTTCAGGTCCTTGTCGGCGGTGCGAATCTCGATACGGCGGTAGCCACCGTCGCCCTTGGCGTCCGCGGGCGTGTAACCGACCAGGTATTGGCTGCGCATCTCTTCCTGGATCTGCTGGAAGACGGCGTCCAGCGGATTCCGCCGGTCGGCGTGGAAGACGCGCCCGCCGGTCTCCTCCGAGAGCTTCCGCAGGGCCGAGTCGCTGCCGCCGTAGTTTCCCCGGTCGGCGTAGTAGATGCTGTAAATGATGGCGTCGGCCTTCTGCGCCGCCTCGATGGCTTCGTTCTGGCGGACGCGGCTGCCGAAGTCCATTCCGTCGGTGATCAGCACCAGCACCTTGCGTCCCACCTCGCGCTTCAGCTTCTCGTTGGCCGCCAGGTACACGGCGTCGTAGAGGATGGTGCCGCGAACCGTCGTCGGAACCGGACCGGGATGCAGCGTGCGCGGGGGCGCGTTGACGCGCAACCCTTCGAGGCCCTTCTTGAGGAGGCGCGGCGAGTTGGTCGAGTCCTGCAACAGCTCGGCCTCCATGCCGAAGCTGATCAGGAACGCCATGTCCTTCTCGCGCATCACGCGGCTGAAGAACTGCGAGGCCGCGTGCTTCTCCACTTCGATCAGGTTTTCCTGGCTGCGGCTGACGTCCACCAGCAGGCCGATCGTCAGCGGCAGGTCGGTCTCGCGTGCGAAATACCGGATCTCCTGCTGCTTGCCTTCCTCGAACACGCTGAACTGGTCCTTCTCGAGCGTGGTGACGAAGGCGCCCTTGCGGTTGCGCACCGAGCAGAAAATGCTCACCACCTCCACGTCGACCCGGATGGTGTCCTGCGCCGCGAGCAGTCCCACCACCGCGGCGGCCAGGGCAGGCTTGCGCATAAACATACGATGACATACTGGAGGACGTGCCCGCCCCCGTTGCTGTTTCCGAAAACGACGCCGCCGTGGCCCACCTGCGCGCCGCCGACCCGGTCCTGGCGCGACTGGTGGACCGCATCGGACCCTACGCCATGTCCTACCGCCGCCCGGTCTTCGAGACGCTCGTGCGCTCCATCGTCTTCCAGCAGTTGAACGGGCGCGCCGCGGCGACCATCTTCGGGCGCTTCCAGGGCGCCTGCGGCCGCGTCACTCCGGAAGCCGTCCTGGCGCTGAAAATGCCGCGCCTGCGCAAGATCGGTCTTTCGCAGCAGAAGGCCTCTTACGTGCGCGACCTGGCCTCCAGGACGCGCGACGGCTCGGTGCGATTCGCCGGACTTTCGAAGCTCTCCGACGAGGAAGTTGTCGCCCACCTCACCGCGGTTAAGGGCGTCGGCGTCTGGACCGTGCAGATGTTCCTGATGTTCGCCATGCGGCGGCCCGACGTGCTGCCCACCGCCGACTACGGAATCCGCGTCGCCATGAAAAAGGCCTACGGTCTCGACGATCTCCCCAAGCCCGCGAGCATGACCGAGATCGCCCAGCCCTGGCGGCCATGGCGCACCGTCGCCTGCTGGTACCTGTGGCGGAGTCTGGACAATCAGGCCGGCATGTGAGGCGGCCGGAAACGGCATTG
>CAZEVY010000012.1:12583-26198 GCA_964515555.1 uncultured Solibacteraceae bacterium
CGGCATTGATCATTTCCACGCCAGCGGGTAGAATAAGAACATGAGGTCCTTGCGCGCGTCGCCTGCTCTTCTGGCGATCGCCCTGCTGGGCCTGACCGCGTCCCACTGCGTTATTCCGTGGCTGGCGTCCGCCGAAGCGCATAATTGCTGCGCCCAGGGCGGTTGCCACGCGACCATGCGGAGCGACGATTGCTGCCTGGCGTCGAATCCCGACGCGACGCGGCACTATCAGCCGCAGACGCCCGTGAAGGTCGCCATGACCACGATCGAACTGCCGGAGTCCGAGGCGCCTCGCACTCCCGCCGCCTTTGCCCCGGTTTTCTGTCCTCGCCCGCCCGGTTCCATTCCCCTCCTGATCTGATCCCTGACGCAGGCGTTCCTGCCTGCTGCGTCGAGATTCGTCTCGACACCCGAGATCCGTTCAGGAGGATGACATGCTGGTATGGATAATTGCGCTCATCGTCCAGGCGCCGCCGCTCGTCCGGACCGACGATCCGGTGGTTCGGCTGGAAACGATGGTCGATCTGCTGGTCCGTCACAATCCCGATGTGGCCGCGGCCCGCTATCGCCATGAAGCCGCGACCAAGCGCCCGTCGCAGGAGAGCGCCCTGCCCGAACCGAAGCTTAGCGTGACGAACTTCGGCGTCGGACACCCGTTCTCGCGCCTCGGCAACGACTTCGCCTACCGCGGCGTGGGGATCATGCAGGAGGTGCCGTTCCCCGGCAAGCGCGCGCTCGCCCGCGAGCAGGCGACGCGCGAGGCCGACGCCGAGCGCCAGATGTACCGCGAGACGGTGCTCGACCGCGTCGCGCAGCTCAAGACCGCATACTACGAATGGTTCGCGGCCTGGAAGTCGCTCGACATCACGCGCGGCCAGCGCGAGCTCCTCGCGCAACTGGAGCAGACGGCGCGAGCGCGCTACTCGGTCGGCAAGGCGGCGCAGCAGGACGTGCTCAAGGCGCAGCTCGAACAGACCGCGCTGGAGCAGCGCCGTGAGATCTTCGACCAGAAGCGTCTGGTCGCCGAAGCGCGCCTGCGCGCGCTCATCAACCACGACCTGCCGGCGGGCCGTCCCGAGGAAATCACGGCGGCGCCGCTGGCGAACACCGCCGGCGAGATCGTCGCCGCGATGGAGCAGGCCTCTCCGCGGCTGGGCGCGGCGCGATCGATGGTGGAAAGCCGCTCCGTGGGCGTCGAGCGCGCGCGCAAGGAATATCGCCCGGACTTCGGCTTCAGCTTTCAGTGGCAGAAGACCGGGTCGCAGTTCCCCGACTACTACATGGCGACGGCGGAAGTGAAGGTCCCGCTCTACTTCTGGCGCAAGCAGCGTCTGGGCGTCGAGGAGTCCCTCGCACGGCTGCGGGAATCGCGTTCGACGCACGAGGCGGCGCGGCTCGACCTGAGTTTCCAGGTGCGGGAACAGTACTTCGCGGCGCGCTCCAGCGAACGCCTGCTCGATCTCTACCGCTCGGGCATTCTGCCGCAGGCGTCGCTCACCCTCGAGTCGGCGATGGCCGGCTACCAGGTGGGGAACGTCGACTTCCTCACCGTGATCGCCAGCTTCAACACGGTGCTCGACTATCAGATGCAGTACTACGACGAGGTGGCGAAGCACGCCTCGGCGCGAGCGCGACTGGAAGCGCTCGCACCGGATGGGAGGTTCTGATGGAAACCGTCAAAGGCCCGACCTGGAAATCCCGTGCGCTGGCGCTCGTCATTCTGGCGGGCGCCGGCGTGTGGACCCTCTCGCTATGGAAGCCGGAGTGGTTCGGCGCCAAGCACGAGCCGGCGGAACACGCCGCGCACAAGAAATCAGGCGACGAGTATTACTGCCCCATGCACCCCCAGCAGCGCTCCGATAAGCCCGGTAATTGCCCGATCTGCAACATGTCTCTCGTCAAGGTGGAGACTGCGACGCCGCGCGAAGCCTCCGGGGAAATCTTCCTTACAGCCGACCGCCAGCAGCGCATCGGCGTCCGCACCGAAGCCGCCTCGCGGCGCGCGCTGGTCAAGGAGATTCGCACCGTCGGCAAGGTCGCCATCGACGAATCGCGCATCAGCCACATCCACACGAAAGTCGCCGGCTTCATCGAGCATGTCTTCGTCGACTACGTGGGCCGCAATGTGAAGAAGGGCGAGCCACTGTTCACCATCTACAGCCCCGAGCTGGTCGCGACGCAGGAAGAGTATCTGCTCGCCCGGCGCTCGGCGTCGTCGATGAAGGACAGTGCGCTGCCCTGGGTTGCCAAGGGCTCCGGCGATCTGCTCGAAGCCGCGCGGCGGCGGCTCATGCTCTTCGACGTCAGCGAGGAACAGATCCGCCAGCTGGAAACTTCAGGCAAAGTCGCGCGCGAGCTCACCATTTTCTCGCCGGTGAGTGGCACCGTCACGGAGCGCGCCGCCTACCATCACGGCCGCTACGTCACGCCCGACACCGACCTCTACCAGATCGTCGATCTGTCGGCCGTGTGGATCAACGGCGAGATCTTCGAGAACGATCTTCCGTTCATTCGCATCGGCCAGGCCGTCGAAGTCGAGTTCCCCTTCGCCGGCGCTGCGCGGCGGACCGGAAAGGTCAGCTACATCACGCCGTCGCTGCGCGCCGAGACGCGCACGGCCGAGGTGCGCCTGGAATTCCCGAACCCCGGCCTATCGCTGCGCCCCGGCGTCACCGTCGATTTCACGGTGCGCGCCGGCCTCGGCAGCCCGATCACCGTTCCGCCCGACGCTGTGCTCGACACCGGCACGCACCAGTATGTCTTCGTCGACAAAGGCGGCGGCTACTTCGAGCCGCGCATGATCCAGGCCGGCGTCGAGGCCGGCGGCTGGCGGGAGGTCCGCGGCGGCCTCCGCGATGGCGAACGCGTGGTGACCGCGGCCAATTTCCTGCTCGACTCGGAAGCGCGTTTGCGCGGCCTTCTCGGCTCGGGCGCCCCGGCCGCGAGCGGCCACAAGCACTGAAGGCGCGTCATGATCAACGCGATCATAGAATTCTGCGCCACGCATCGTGCGCTGGTCGTCATCCTGGTGGCCATTCTCACACTGGGCGGCTTATGGTCGATGTTCCACGTGCCGCTCGACGCCATCCCCGATCTCTCCGATCCGCAGGTGATCATCTACACGGAATGGCCCGGCCGCAGCCCGAACCTGGTCGAGGACCAGGTCACTTACCCGATCGTTTCCGCGATGCTGGCGGCGCCCAACGTCAGCGTTGTGCGCGGCCTCTCCGACTACGGGTTCTCCTACGTCTACGTCATATTCGAGGAGGGTACCGACCTCTATTGGGGACGGGGACGCGTGCTCGAATACATGAGCAAGTTCTCCGGCAAGCTGCCCGCGGGGGTCTCGCCGCGACTGGGACCGGACGCGACCGGCGTCGGCTGGGCATTCCAGTACGCGCTGGTCGACAAGTCCGGCCGCCACAATCTCGCCGATCTCCGAAGCTTCAACGACTGGTATCTGCGCTATTGGCTTGAGAGCGTACCGGGCGTCGCCGAAGTCGCCACCGTCGGAGGATTCGTCCGCTCCTACCAGGTCACGCTTGACCCGAACCGGCTGCGCGCGCTCGACATCGCGGCCGAGCGCGTCATGGAAGTCGTGCGCGCCGGCAACAGCGAAGTCGGTGGACGGCTCGTAGAGATGTCCGGCAAGGAGTACCTGGTGCGCGGGCGCGGCTACATCCGCTCACCCGCCGATATCGCCAATCTCGCCGTTCGCGCGGACGGCAAGGGGACGCCTGTGCTGGTGCGCGACGTGGCGCGCGTCGAGCTGGTCCCCGACATGCGGCGCGGCGTCGCCGAGCTGAATGGCGAAGGCGAGGTGACCGGCGGGATCGTCGTGGTGCGCCACGGGCAGAACGTCATGGAGGTGATCGAGAACGCCAAGCGCAAGATCGCCGAAAGCGAGCGCAGCCTGCCGGAGGGCGTGAAAGTCGAAGTCACCTACGACCGCACCGATCTCATTCGCCGCTCGATCGACACGCTGACGGTGACGCTGATCGAGGAGCTGGTCATCGTCAGCCTCGTGATCCTGATCTTCCTGTGGCACATTCCCAGCGCGGTCATCCCGATCGTCACCATTCCGATCGCCGTGATTCTCTCGTTCCTGCCCATGTACGCCTCGGGCGTGACCTCGAACATCATGTCGCTCGGCGGCATCGCAATCGCCATCGGCGCCATGGTCGACGCGGCCATTGTGGTGGTCGAGCAGACCCACAAGAAGCTCGAACACTGGGAGTCGGAGGGGCGGCCCGGATCGTCGACGCGTGTGGTGATCGACGCGGTGAAGGAGGTCGGCGGCCCGAGCTTCTTCTCGCTGCTGGTGATCGCGGTTTCGTTCCTGCCGATTTTCGCGCTTCAGCACCAGGAAGGCCGCCTGTTCAAGCCGCTGGCCTTCACCAAGAATTTCTCCATGGCGATCGCGGCGGTGCTGGCGATCACGCTCGACCCCGCGCTGCGGTTGCTCTTACTCCGCACCCAGGGATTCTCGTTGCGCCCGGCGTTTCTCTCGCGCATCGTCAACGCCGTCGCCGTCGGCAAGATTCACAGCGAGGAGACCCACCCGATCAGCCGGCCGCTGATGCGCCTCTACCATCCCGTCGTCCGCTTCGTGCTGGACCACAAGTGGGTGACGATCGCCACCGCCGTGCTCGTCGTCGCCGCCACGGTGCCTGTGTACCGCAAGCTCGGCTCCGAGTTCATGCCTCCGCTCAACGAAGGCACGCTCCTCTACATGCCCATCACCCTCCCCGGCGTCTCGGCGAACGAAGCGCTGAAGTATCTCCAGCTCCAGGACAAGATGATCATGCAGTTTCCGGAGGTGCGCAGCGTTTTCGGCAAGGTCGGCAAGGCCGAGACGGCCACCGATCCCGCGCCCTTCAGCATGGTCGAGACGACCATCGTGCTGAAGCCGGAATCCGAGTGGCGGCGCACCACCGAGAAGCGCTGGTATTCGGACCGCTCGCCCGAGTTCTTGAAAGGACTGCTGCGGCGGCTGTGGCCCGAAGAGCGGCCGATCCGCTGGGAGCAGCTCGTCGACGAGCTCGACAAGGCCGTGCAGACGCCCGCCTACGCCAACGCCTGGCTGTTCCCCATCCGCACACGCATCGACATGATCACCACGGGAGTGCGCACGCCCGTCGGCGTCAAGGTGCTCGGACCGGACCTTAACACCATCGAGCAGGTCGGCTTGCGGCTCGAGCGCACGCTGCGCCAGGTGCCCGGCACGCGCAGCGCCTTCTACGAGCGCGTCACCGGCGGCTACTACGTCGACGTGCTGGTCCGACGCGACGACGCCGCGCGTTTCGGCCTCACGGTCGACCAGGTGCAGAGCGTCGTTGAATCGGCCATCGGCGGAATGACGGTCACCACCACCATCGAGGGGCGCGAGCGCTACCCCGTCGCCATACGCTACGCGCGCGACTGGCGCGACAGTCCCTCGAAGCTCGCCGAGGTGCTGGTGCCTGTCGGCGAAGGCGCCGGGATTCCCCTGGCCCAGGTCGCCGACATCTCGCTCGGAACGGGCCCGGCGATGATCCGCAACGAAGAGGGATTCCTCGCGGGATTCATCTACGTCGACGTGAGCGGGCGCGACCTGGGCGGCTACGTGGAGGAGGCCAAGCGCGCCGCCGCCCGCATCGAGCTGCCGCCGGGCTATCAGCTCGTCTGGAGCGGCCAGTATGAGTATCTGACGCGCGTCACCGAGCGGCTGTGGGTGGTGGTGCCGGTGACGCTGTTCATCGTGTTCCTGCTGCTCTACATCAACACCGGTTCGATGGTGAAGACTTCGATCATTCTGCTGGCCGTGCCGTTCTCGGCGGTCGGCGCCATCTGGCTGCTCTACCTGCTCGGCTACAACATGAGCATCGCGGTATGGGTCGGGCTGATCGCGCTGCTCGGCGTCGACGCCGAGACCGCTGTCTTCATGCTGCTCTACCTCGACTTGGCCTACAACGAGCGCGTAAAGCAGGGGCGGATGCGCTCCATCGCCGATCTCAAGGAGGCCATCGAGGAGGGCGCCGTGAAGCGGCTGCGGCCAAAGGTGATGACGGTCGCGGTGATGTTCATGGGACTGGTGCCGATCCTGTGGTCGGAGGGCGCCGGGTCGGACGTGATGCGCCGGATCGCGGCGCCGATGATCGGCGGAATCTTCACGTCGTTTCTGCTGGAGCTGCTGGTGTATCCGGCAATCTACGAAATCTGGAAAGGACGCGAGGTGCGCCGCCTCGCCGCGGAGTCTCTATGCGGAAACTGATGTTGGCATGTCTCGTCGCCGGCGTGGCGGCGGAGGAGTTCCAGTATCCGGTGATGCGCGAGAAGCTCACGCGCGACGAGCCGGGCCGGCTGACGATCGGCGAGGAGCGGCTGACCTACGTCGCCGACAGGAAGAAGACGCGGATCGACTACGCGCTGCTCGACATCCTGAAGGCCGACGTCTCCGACCGGAGCGTCATTCGCATCGAGGCCTACGACATCTCGAAACGGCGCCTCGGCGGGCGCGTCGTGCACACGTTTCGGCTGCGCGGCGGGCTGCACGACGAGAGGCTCGCCGCGTTCCTGGCCGCGCGCCTGAAGCGGCCCGTCGTCGCCTCGCGCGCAATCGAGGCGTCGGCCTTCGAGATCCCGGCGTTTCATCGTCACCGCACGGGCGGGTGTCACGGGACGCTGCGCATGGGGGAGGAGGGCATTCTCTTCGTCGCCTCCAAGCACGCCGACTCGCGCGCATGGGTCTGGCGTGACATCGCATCGACAGGAACGATGGGGCCGTTCCACTTTCGCGTGACGACGCACGCCGAGACATTCAATCTCGACTTGAAAGATCGGCTTCCCGAGGCGCTGCCGCGTTACGCGTGGGAGAAACTGTACGGTCGATGACGGCGCAATAGCGGCTGGCCATTCGCTGCCCGGAGCGCCGAACTGACGAGACTCAGCCGCGCTCGCGCCCCCGCTGCGTCGTGCGCGATCATGACGGAGACATGAGGATCACACGGGTCGAGACCATCTACCTTCGGCAGCCGGAGGTCAAGTGGCAGTGCGACAGCGGGCAGGACGCCCTCATTGTGCGGGTTCACACCGACGCCGGCATCACCGGCATCGGCGAAGTCGATTCGAATCCGATGGCGGCCAAGGGCGCCATCGACGGGCCGTTCTCTCACACCACCGCCTGCGGCCTGGGCGAGATTGTGCGCGGCGAAGACCCCTTCGAAACCGAGAAGATCTGGCACAAAATGTACCGCGCCAACATTTACGGCGGACGCCGCGGCGCGGGCTTTCACGCTATGAGCGGCATCGACATCGCCCTGTGGGATATCAAGGGCAAGGCGCTGGGGCTTCCGGTGTGGAAGCTGTTAGGCGGCGGGTTTCAGAAGCGCATCCGCTGCTACGCGAGCTCGCTGTTCGGCGCCACCCCCGAGAAGACCGGTGACCTTGCGCGCCGCTACCGCGACCAGGGATTCACGGCCGTGAAGTTCGGCTGGGACCCCATGGGCCGCGACGAGAAAACCGACATCGCCCTGGTGCGCGAAGGCCGCCGGGGGCTGGGCGATGACGCCGACCTGCTGATCGACGCAGGCCTGGTATGGGATTCGAAGACCGCGCTCCAGAGAGCACGGGCATTTTCGGATTACCGAATCTTCTGGCTGGAAGAGCCGCTGCGGCCCGACGATTACGAAGGGTACCGTCGCCTGGCCGAGGCCACCGACGTGCGCATCGCGGCCGGGGAAGAGGAGAGCGGCCGGCAGTCCTTCCTCGACCTGATGGACCGCGGGCGGATCGACGTCGTTCAGGTCGACCTGACTCGCTGCGGCGGCTTCACCGAAGCTATGAAGATTGCGGCCCTCGCATGGGATCGGGGGTTGCCGGTGGCGAACCACGGTTTTACGACGTATATCAACGTCACCGCCGCCCTGCACTGGCTGGCGTCGATTCCCAACGCGCTGATCTGCGAGTTCGTCGCCGAGGAGGAGACCAACCTGCGCGAGTCGGTGACCCGGCAGAAACTCCGGGCTGTCGACGGTTGGCTGGAGGTACCGGACGCCCCCGGGCTGGGGGTCGACCTGGACGAGGAAGCGGTGGCGCGGTTTCGGGTCTAAGGGCGGTGGGGGACACGATAAACAGCCCAGGTGACATATCAGCTGGGGGTTCGCCGTGGCCGGGGGCGTTTGACCGGCCTGCCGCCGGTCTAGTAGAGTCTTAAGTTCGGCATGCGATCGCGTCCCGCAAGCCTAAGTACCCGGATGGCCGTCGGCCTTGGCCTGCTGGCGTTGGTTGGCTGTACCCCCACGGCGACCCGGCCACAACGGTTCATCCTGAGTTTTGTGCCGCCTGCCCCCGCAGCGCCGCCGCCGATCCATCTGCCGGATCCGCCGCCCTACTACCAGGGACTACTGGACCGCGAAGAGCCGGGGACGCTGCTTGCCCGGATGGCCGCGCCCCCCGAGCCGCCCGAGGTCGATCGGCGCCTACAGCGGTCTGAAGTGCTGTTTCAGGAGGGTCTGCGGTTGCACCGCTCTGGCGAGTGGGCGCAGGCGCGGGTGGAGTTTGATCGCGCCATGGACGTGCTCTTGCGTGCCCCGGCCAACCTCGCCGGTCGCGACCTGCTCGAAAAACGCTACTACGACCTGGTGGAGGCCATCCACCGCGTCGAGGTGGAACAGGCCTCCCGTGAGCGCATCGAGCCGGTCTTCGACCGCGCACCCCTGGACGATATTCTCGAGAAGACCTTCCCGGTCGACCCCCGGCTCACCCCGAAGATCCGCGAGCAGGTCGCGGCCACCGTGTCGCAGCTTCCCCTGGAAGTCAACGACTCGGTCATGAGCTATATCACCTACTTCAACACCAAGGGCCGGCGTAGCCTCATCGGAGGCCTCACCCGCTCGGGCCGGTATCGCGGAATGATCCAGCGAATCCTGGATGAAGAGGGGCTGCCCCCGGAGCTGATCTTCCTGGCGCAGGCCGAGTCGGGTTTTCTGCCTCGCGCCGTATCGCGCGTGAAGGCGACCGGAATGTGGCAGTTTATGAGCGCCCGCGGGCGCCAATACGGACTGGAGCAGAACCGCGAGATCGACGACCGGCTGGACCCGGAGAAAGCCACCCGCGCTGCCGCCCGCCACCTGAAGGACCTCTATCACGAGTTCGGCGACTGGTACTTGGCAGTGGCGGCCTATAACTGCGGCCCGGTCAACGTCCAGCGCGCCGTGGAGCGCACCGGCTTCGCCGACTTCTGGGAGATCCGCAAGCGAAACGCTCTGCCGCGCGAGACTTCCAACTACCTGCCCATCATCGTCGCGCTCACCATCATGACGAAGAACCCGCGCGAGTACGGGCTGGAGGGCGTGGTGCCCGCGTCTCCCATCGAGTACGACACGCTCATCGCGGGCGCGCCGACCCACCTCGGCCTGCTCGCCGATATCCTGGGTCTGCCTCTCGTCGAATTGAAGGAGCTGAACCCCGCGATCCTGCGCTCGGTCGCTCCTGGCGGATACGCCGTGCGGATTCCCAAGGGGACGCTGAAGAGCGCGACGGCGGGCCTCGACCTGGTGCCGGCCGAGCGCCGCGCCGCCTGGCGGGTACATCGCGTGGGCGCCGGCGAGACGGTGCCTGTGATCGCGCGCCGCTACGGTATCGCCGAGAAATCGATCGTCGAGATCAACGCCGACTGTCTGGTGGCCGAGGAGGGCGACCTGCTGGTGATTCCCAGCGCCTATCCCGAGCCCCGGACGGTGGTCGCGCCCCGGCCCCGCACGCGCCAGCGAACCTATCAGACGGCGCGCGTGAAGCCCTCGGCGGCTCGCCGCTAACCAGGCGCCCGGTTACTCTAGAACGCGACGCGCAAGCCGAACCGGAACACCCGCTCGTCGAGGCCCTCGCGCCCCGTATTGCGGATGCCGGTGATGCTGGTGAAACCTCCCAGGTTCCGAACCGTGCCGTCGGCGTTCAACTGAAGGTTGTTCACGTTGGCGCCGGGATTCGAAAAGTGCGGCGTGTTGGTCAGATTGAACACCTCCGCGCGGAACTGCATCGACCAGCGCTCGGTGAAGCGGAACTGGCGGAAAAGGCTGAAGTCGAAGTTGGCGACGCCCGGGCCGCGCAGCGAATTGAAGCCGGAGGTCCCAAAGCGGACCGCGGTCACTGGGGCATAGGCCAGCGGGTCGAAGAACGACTCGCCGGGGCCGGTCCGGCCGATCTTGGCGACCTCCGGCTTGATCTGGTCGGCGCGCTGGTTGCTTCCGGTGACGAGATTCAGCGATGTCGCCGCCGCGCTCACGCTGAACGGCGAGCCCGTGTACAGGCTCAGCAGGCCGTTCACCTGCCACCCGCCGGCTACCGCCGATCCCACACCGCCCGAGTTCAGGTAGCGCTTGCCGCGGCCGAACGGCGGCTCCACGACGAACGACGAGCTGAACACGTGCGAGCGGTCGAAGCTCAGCACGGAGCGGTTCAGGTCGAAGAACTGGAGCGCTTGAATCTGCGGCGGATTGTCGGCCAGAGCGTCGCAGCAGATGCCGATCACCTTCGACCACGTGTAGGCCGCCTGCACCTGCACGCCCGACGAGAAGCGGCGCAGCAGCGACGCCTGCATCGAGTCGTACTTGTTGGTGCCGGGATTGGTGAGCAGTTCGGTGTTGGCGGTGCGGCCGAACTTCACGAAGTAGGGCTGGCCCTGTTGCGCCAGACCCGGAACCTGGCCGGCGTTGAGGTTCAGGATCTGGTTGATTCGGATCTGCCGCGAGCCGACATAGCCGACCTGGCCGGTCATGTCGAGCGGCAGTTGCTTCTGGATCGTGAGATTCCAGGAGTGCATGTAGCCTCGCCGCGGCTTCTGCTCGAGTGCGCGCGCCGAGAGGTTCGACGGGATCGCGATCACCCCGCTGCTGATGTCGGGCACCGGCACCGCCGGGATGCCGTCGCGCAGGCGGCTGGCGAACTGGAACGCGTTCGGCGACGGCACCGTGAGATTCAGCCCCGACGGGTAGTTGCCGATCAGGTCGCGCACGAACGCCAGCGGATACGGATCGAAGTTGAGGCCGTAACCGGTGCGGATCACCATCGAGTCGGTGGCACGCCAGGCGAAGCCGGCGCGCGGGGAAAAGTTCTTCCAGCCGATCTCGTAGCCGCAGTCCTTGGGAACCGATCCCGCGCCGCAGATCAGCATGCGGTTGTTGTTGAAGTCGTAGCGCTCCAGGCCTCGGCTCTTGCGCGTACCCATCGGGAAGCGGTCCCATCGCAGTCCGAGCGATGCGGTGAGCTTACGCGTGGCCTGCCACTGGTCCTTGAAGTAGAGGCTGTACTGCCAGTTGCGGGTCGCCGTGCGGTTGTCGTCGAACGGGATGAAGGTCTTCGATACGCTCGTGGGAAGGCCGAGCAGGAAGGTCGCGAAGCTGTGGAACTGGTTGGCCGCGGCGCCGCCGGAAAGCTGCGACGGTCCTCCGCCGAAGGTGAACGACCCCGCGCTCGCGCCCGTCTCAAAACGATTCATCGCCTGGCGCACGATGTCGCCCCCGAAGCGGAAACTGTGGGTCCCCTTGGTCCAACTGGCGTTGGCCGTATACTGCACCTGCCAGTTCTCGTCGACGTACGGTCCGGCCGCGCCGCCGCTGCCGGGATTGCCGATCGTCGAATAGTTGGTGACGCTGAACTGCGGCCAGCCGCCGTACTCGCGCGCCGGGCCGTTCGTGCCCGGGATTCCCAGGAATTCCAGCCCGAGCTTCTCGTCGACTCGCGGCGGATCGCTGTAGGAGTAGATCAGCGTGATGCCCGTGTAGGTGTCGAGGATCAGGTTCGGCGCGACGACGTACGACGCGCTCCCGGTAACCGTGTAGGTGTCGCCGTAGCCGAATCCCATTTTGCCGGCGGCGCTGTTGACGCCCTCGCCGCCGAGATCGCCGTAGGCGGGGGGATTGCTGAAATCGAAGTCGAGCCAGCCGAGCCGGCCGGAGAGAGCGAGCTTCGAGGTGGCGTTGTAATTCACCTTGGCGTCGATCTTGTTGCGGCTCACGTTATACGGTCCGTTGGCGTAGAAGTTGTCGGTGAGCTGCGACGGGAACGTCGGCGCCGGCAGCGGGCCGATCAGCTTGGTCACGATGGGCTCGATGCGGGCTGAGGGCACGAGATTGTTGGCGAACGGCGTGCGCCCGGTGCCGTTGGCGGCGCCGGTCAGCGGGTCGTAGATCGGCGACGGCGCGGCCGCCATGTTGCCGGCGCGGATGTCGGCGGTCGGGACAGTCAGCAGGCGCCCGCCGGTCTGACGATCGAATTCTCCTTCATAACTGCCGAAGTAGAACAGCTTGTCGCGCACGATGGGCCCGCCGATGGTTCCGCCGAGCTGGTTGTTGATGGCCTTGGGTTTCCGCTGGCCGGCGGGGAGGAAGAACGGCCGCGCCTTCAGCGCGCTGTTGAAGTGGTATTCGAATGCCGATCCGTGGATCGCGTTGGTACCGCTCTTCATCTGCACGTTGGCCGACATGCCGCCGGAGAGCCCCTGGTCGGCGTCGAAGCTGCCCGTGACCACGCTCACCGCTTCGATAGCCTCCAGCGCCGGAATGTAGGCCGCCACGTGCGGCAGCCACAGGTTGTTGGTGATGGCGCCCTCGATGCGGATGCTGTTGGAGTTCCGCGTGGTCCCGTTGGTGTGGAATCCCAGGCCGCGCGAGGGGTTCGCCGCCACCGAGTGATTGTTCTCCGGCGGCGTGATGCCCGGCACGGTGATGAAGAGGTTCTGATAGTTGCGCCCGACCGGAACCGGGACGTTCTGAAGCGTCGTGGTCGTCACTTCGGCGCGCACCTCGGCGCGCTCGGTCTGCAACTGCGCCGACTCCGTGGTGACCTGGACGCTCTCGTTCACCAGGCCGACGCGCATCGCCACGTCGACGCGCACCACCTGGTCGACGGCGACCATCAGGTTCGAGGCGGTGTGCGACTGGAATCCGTCCTTGGTGACGACCACGTCGTAACGGCCCGGCGGGAGCGTCGGAAAATGGAACACGCCGGAGTCGCTGGTCGTGCCGGTGCGCACCTGGTTGGTCTGGCGCTCGGTCAGGCGAACGGCGGCGCCGGGAACGACGGCGTCGCTCGAGTCGGTGACGCGTCCGGTGATGGACCCGTAGAGGACCTGTGCGGCCGCGGGCGCCGCGAGCAGCCAGGACACGGTCGCAATAGCCACAATCAGGCGAATGTACTTCATGACTCCCCCCTAAGCGCGAACGAAGCTGCATCAGGTCGACAAGGACCGTCCCTGATATGGCAATGCTACGATAACGCTAACGGAAAGGCAAGAACTGTTTCTCCCTCCGCCGGAGGCCGGCCGTCCTCGCCGGAAACGCTGCCGCGTTGGGTAAGCTCGGAGGATGCCCTGGCAAACCTGGTGGATGTTCGCCGCGACGGAGATCGTGCTGTGCCTCACACCGGGACCGGCCGTCCTGTTCGTTCTGTCGCACGCGCTGCGATGGGGTGCGCGAGCCTCGGTTTGGGCGAACACGGGCATCCTGTCGGCGAACGCGTTCTACTTCTTCCTTTCGGCAACCAGCTTGGGGGCGATACTGATCGCTTCGTACGACCTGTTCTTCGCTGTGAAATGGGCGGGCGCCGCCTACCTGGTCTACCTGGGCGTCCGATCCAT
>CAZEVY010000012.1:26298-88322 GCA_964515555.1 uncultured Solibacteraceae bacterium
GCTATTGTATGATTGCTCCCAAGGACGGATCGAATGCCGAAGAAAGTGATTGCCGCCGCGCTGGCCGGAGCGATCCTTTTGTTCGCGGCCGATTCGGAGACCTACACTCCCGCCGAGCGGCGTCACTGGGCGTTCCAGAAGCGCGTCGAGCCCGACATCCCGAAGTTCGCATCGCCGGCGGATCGCGCCTGGGTCAAGAACCCGATCGACGCCTTCGTGCTGGCGCGGCTCGATAAGGCCGCGCTGCGGCCCGCGCCGCCGGCAAGCCGGGCGACGCTCATTCGCCGGGTCTACTTCGACATGATCGGCCTTCCGCCGTCGCCCGCCGAAGTCGACGCCTTCGTGCGCGACGCCTCCCCGAGCGCGTGGGAGAAGGTGGTCGACCGGCTGCTGGCGAGCCCGCATTACGGCGAGCGCTGGGCGCAACACTGGCTCGATGTCGTGCGCTTCGCCGAGACCGACGGCTTCGAGTACGACACGCATCGGCCCGACGCCTGGCGGTATCGCGACTACGTCATCCGGTCGTTCAATAACGACAAGCCCTACGACCAGTTCGTCCGCGAGCAGCTCGCCGGCGACGAGTTGAGCCCCGGCGATCACGAGGCGCGCATCGCGGCGGGCTTCCAGCGCCTCGGCGCCCTCCGCAAGAACGCGGGCAACCAGGAGGTCGCCAGCTCGCGAAACGAAGTGCTCACCGAGATGACTAACATCGTCGGGTCGGCGCTGCTGGGCGTCACACTCGGCTGCGCGCGCTGCCACGACCACAAGTTCGATCCGATCCGGCACAAGGACTACTACCGAATCCAGGCGTACTTCTCCGCCACGCACGACCGCGACATCAAGGTCGCCACGCCCGAGGAGGAGGCGGCCTGGCAAGCGAAGAAGGACCCCATCGACGCCGAGATTCGCGCGCTCCGCCAGAAGATGCGCGGCATGAAGGGCGAGGAGCGCGACAGAATCGAGAAGCAGATCGAGGAGGCTCAGGAGCGCATGCCCGATCCTCCCCCGTCGCTGTTCAGCGTCGCCAACGACTTCGAGAAAGCCTCGCCGATTCACGTGCTGGCGCGAGGCGAATACACCAACAAGGGCGATCGCGTCGGCATGCGGCCTCTCGGCGTGCTCCTCGGCGACGGCGCACCCGAGCTTCCCGCCGGCACGCGGCAGCCGAGGGCGGCGCTGGCCAATTGGGTCGTCGATCCATTCAACCCCTTGACGGCGCGCGTCGCGGTGAACCGCATCTGGCAATACCACTTCGGGCGCGGGATCGTGGCCACGCCCAACGACTTCGGCCGTATGGGCTCGCGGCCCAGTCACCCGGAAATGCTCGACTGGGTCGCGAATCGTTTCGTCGAGGGCGGCTGGCGGTTGAAGCCGATCCATCGACTCATCCTGATGAGCAACACCTACCGGCAGTCGTCGACCTCGCCCCGGGTCCTGGCGGCGTCGGAGACCGATCCCGACAACGCGCTGCTGTGGAAGTACAGCCGGCGGCGGCTGGACGCGGGCGAGATTCGCGACGCGGTGCTGGCGGTCGCGGGACGCCTGAATCCCAAGCCGGGCGGGCCGAGCGTGCTCGTTCCGGTCGACAAGGAACTGGTCGGTCTGCTGTACAAGCCGTCACAGTGGACGGTCGACCGGAATCCAGCCGAGCATGACCGCCGCACGATCTACCTGATGTACAAGCGGAACCTGCGGCTGCCGATGCTCGAAGTCTTCGACCAGCCCGACATGCAGATTTCCTGCGCGCGGCGCGAGTCGTCCACGCACGCGCCGCAGGCGCTCGAACTGATGAACGGGCGCTTCGCCAACGACGCGGCGGCGTCGCTGGCGGCGCGGCTCGATAAGGACGCCCGTTCACCCGCGGCGCAGGTCGAGATGGCCTACCGCCTCGCGGCAGGCCGCGCGCCGACGCTCAAGGAGCGCGCCATCGCACTCGAGTTTCTCAAGACCCAGCCCTTGCGCGAGTTCGCGCTGGCGGTGCTGAACCTCAACGGATTCCTCTATGTCGAGTGAGCATTCCCGTCCGACCCGAAACCGGCGCGAGTTCCTGACGGACGCCTTCTGCGGCTTCGGGTCGCTGGCGTTCGCCTCGATGGTGGCGCAGGACCGGGCGCGCGCGGCGCGCGGGAATCCGCTGGCGCCGAAGGCGCCGATGGGCGCCCCGAAGGCGAAGTCGGTGATCTTCCTGTTCATGGCGGGCGGGCCAAGCCACATCGAGACGTTCGATCCCAAGCCGCTGCTCAACAAGCTCAACGGGCAAAAGCGGCCCGCGGAGTTCGGCGAGGCCAAGTACCAGTTCGTCAACAACGAGTCGCGGCTGCTCGGTACCAAGCGGACATTCGCCAGGTACGGCAGCAACGGGATTGAGGTCTCCGACCTGCTGCCGAATATCGCCGCCTGCATCGACGATATCGCCGTCATCCGGTCCTGCCACGGCGACATGGTGGTGCACTCGGCGGCGCAATATCAGCTCTTCACGGGGCGGATTATTCCGGGATTTCCGAGCATGGGTTCTTGGGCCCTGTACGGATTGGGGTCGGAGAGCGATTCGCTGCCGTCCTATGTCGTCATGCCGGACCCCAAGGGCGCGCTCGAAGCCGGGCAGCCGATGTACATGAACGGCTTCCTCCCGGCGGTCTACCAGCCGACCATGCTGCGGCCGGGCGCCAAGCCCATGCTGAATCTCGACCTGCCCGGTCACGTCTCGCTCGACGACCGCCGCCGCACCGTGAAACTCATCCGCGACCTGAACGAAGCCAACGCGGCCGCGGACGACGGCGAGTTCGCCGCGCGGGTCAACGCCTACGACCTGGCGTTCAAGATGCAGACCGAGGCCCCGGAGGTCTTCGACATCGGCCGCGAGTCGCGCGAGACCCTGGATTTATACGGGGTCGGGCGCGAACCCACGGACGACTACGGACGCCGCTGCCTGCTCGCGCGGCGGATGGTCGAGAAGGGCGTGCGTTTCGTGTGCGTGGTGTCGGGCGGAGGGCCGGGCAACATGCAGTGGGACGCGCACGCCGACATCGAGGAGAATCACCTGCGCATGGCGGCGCAGACGGATCGCCCGGTCGCGGCGCTGTTGAAGGACCTGAAGCGGCGCGGGATGTTGGATTCGACACTGGTGCTGTGGGGCGGCGAGTTCGGCCGGTCGCCGGAATCCGAAAAGAGCAAGGGGCGCGACCACCACAACTACGGATTCACGATGTGGATGGCGGGCGGGGGCGTCAAGGGCGGCCAGGTCGTCGGCGCAACCGACGATATCGGGTTGAAGGCCACCGTCGAGCCGCACCATTTCCGCGATATTCACACGACCGTACTGCATCAGCTCGGGCTGAACCAGGACGCGCTGAGCTACATGCACCAGGGCCGCAAGGAGCGCTTGACCGAGGTGCACGGTCAGGTGATCCGGAAGATCGTGTAAGCGGCGGTCGCGGCTCCTACGGCAGCTTGATGTCCTGCTCCTGAATGAAGTTGGTCCACTCCTCCGTCCAGTCGACATCGCCGAACGCGCCGATGTAGTTGGCCCACTGGTCGAAGAAGCCGTCGGCGGGCGGACGAATCCAGTTGGCGCGGAACACCGGCGAACCGGGCAGCGGTCGGAAGTCCGGGTTGCTGCGCTCCAGCGGCCGCCGCAGCCTCGGGTCGATCACCTCGAACTGGCGGCCCTGGCCGCTGGTTCCGTTCGCGAAGGCCAGCGATCCCGCCTCCACCTGCCCCGCGATCGTGTTGGGCCGGGCCGGAGTCACCAGCGAGCCGTTGTTCCACAGGAGAACGCCGTTCATCTTGATATTGCCGTTGGCGAGGTTGGCGACAGTCCCGGCGTCGACAACGCGCACGCCGAGGTTCGACCAGCCCAGCGCGATGACGTTGTTGATGTCGGCCCGCGTGCCGCGCCGCAGGAAGATCGCCGAGGTGTTGGTTTCGTCGGCGCCGCGGTTGCCGCCGCCGACAAAGGTCACGTTCCAGATCTGGCCGTTGCTGATCGGCTCGGCCAGCTCCTGGTTTTGCAGGTTGTCGGCCTCGATGCCCATATTGGTGAGGTCGTCGTTACCCACGGCGAGTGCGTGTTGAAGGCGTCCGCGCCAGCCGAGCTGCCAGTCGAAAGCGTCGTCGCGGCCATAGGAGGCTACCAGGTACTTGGCGCTGATGGTGCCGCCGAACCACTCGAAGGCGTCGTCGAATCCGTAGTGCGCCTGGAGATACTCGGCCTTGCTGTCGCTGCCGCAGCCGCCCCAGGTGAAGGAGTTGATCTCCTGGTTGGGCTGGAAGGGCACGCCGGCGAACTCGATGCGGACGTAACGCAGGCTGCCGCAGTTGTGCGTGTCGTCGGTCCCGCCGTAGGTGGTGTCTTCGGTGCGCGGCAGGCCTTCGATGCCCTCCTCGCCGCCTGGGATGTTGGCGCGGGCGCGGCCGAGCATCACCAGGCCGCCCCAGTCCTGCGGCGCCCGCTCGCCGAACGGGCGCGAGCTCGTCATGATGATCGGCGACGTGCGTGTCCCCTTGGCGACGATCCTGCCCGACCGCGTGATCATGATCGCCGTGGGTGGCTGCGTGCCCGGGTTGCCGATCACGAACGTACCCGGCTCGATCGTGAGCGTCGCGTTGTTCTTGACGAACGTCAGGCCGGCGATCCGATAGACTTTGGTCCGCACCCAGGTGGTGTTGGCGGTGATATCGCCGCTCACCTGGATCTCGCCGTCCACCACGCCGATCTTCTGGTAAGCCGCCTTGACGACGCGCGTTCCGGTGAAGTCGCGCATCTCTACGACGATGGTGTGCATGCCGAGCTCGCTCGGCATCGCGATCGCCCCCCCGGCGGCGCCGCCCGCGCCGAGCAGCGTCTGCTTGTTCACCTCGCCCAGCTGGAGGATGCGGAAGCCCTGCGCGATGGTCTGCCCGAAGATGTCGGTGGCGTCGGCTGTCCCTCCGGGGTAGAACGTCCGCGCGCCGGTTTGATTGTTGACGCGGTAGCAGACGAACGTGTAGGGGAACAGGTCGTCATTCGGCTTGATGGTCCAGCGCACGGTGGCCTGCTCGCCGGCGCGATAGACGTACCTGTCGCTCCAGATCCACAGGGCCGCCGGCGAGTAGGTCTGCTCGAGGCCGTCGAGCATGCGCTCCGCGTCGGCGCGATGGAGAGTCCTGAGCCCCGCACCGCCGGCGCCCCAGGCGGGCGCCAACGAAACAACGGCGGCGAAGACACCAGTAACGAACTGTCTGAGTGACATGGTTGGTTCGAGCTCCTAGAAGATCGCGTAGCTGGTCCCCACCGTGAAGGTGCGTCCCAGTTGATACAACCGCTGCAGCATTCCTCCCTGCGTCCAGCGGTACTGCGTGTCGCCGAGGTTCTCGGCGGAGAATCGTACACTCCACTTGCCTGCTTCGCGAATGCCGAACTGGTAGACCGCGTCGAGCATCGTCGTTCGCTCCTGGTAGATGTCGGGCAGACCGATCGTGCCCAGATCGGTGATGCGCCGCGACACCGAATTCACATAGAACTTCGCACCGGACCGCCAGCGCGGCCGCGCCCACTCGGTGATCACATTAAAGATGAAGCGCGACTGGCCCGCCATGGCGCGCTGCTTCGATGTCAGCACCACGGCCAGCGCCGCCGGAATCTTGACGTTGGAGTCGACCACCGTGACGTTGCCCTGCACCGCGAACTCCCTCAACTTCCGGCTCAGCCCGCCGAGGCCCTGGCGAAGCTCCAGCTCGACGCCGTGGTTGCGCGCGCTGTCGGCGTTGACGAACGTCTGCCGCAGCTCCTGCGCGATCTCGATGGTGGACTCGATGGGATCGTCGAAGCGCTTGACGAAGTAGCTGGCGGCGATCACCTGGTTGCCGCCCAGGAACCACTCCCAGCGCGCGTCGAGATTGTCGATCTTGGCGCGCTTCAGGTTCGGATTGCCGACCATGTTGAAGCCGCCCAGCACGTTGCTGAAGTCGAACGGCGAGAGCTCGCGGAAATCGGGACGCGATACCGTCTTCGAGTACGCGAAGCGCAGATTCTGGCGGCCGGAGAGCGCGTAGATCACGTTGATCGCGGGCAGCGGGTCGCGATTGATCAGGCTGGCCGCCACCGGCCGCGCTCCCGGGATCAGCGGGTCGATCGTGGTGACGTTGATGTCGGCGTCCTCCACGCGCACGCCTCCGATGATCCGCCAGCGCCGGCCGAGCGACAGGTCGGCCATGGCGAAACCGCCGTAGATATTCATGGTGGCGTCGTAGGTGTCGGTGCCGCGCGTCAACTCGCGCAGCTCGAAGCCGTCGGGCCGGATGTTGGACGGGGAGAACAACTGGTTGGCGGGAAGCGAGAAGTTCAGCGTCTGCGAGCGGATCGGCACGAAGCGGAAGCGCCGCGCCGCGAAGTCGCGCTCTCGCAGTGTCGCCCGGAAGCCCACTTTGAACAGCCCGCTCAGCCATCCGCGATAGAACGGCTGGCTCCATTCGACCAGCGGCTCGTAGATGCGGTCCGTGAGATCGTTGTAGAATCGCAGGCCCGATTGCGGCAGCGCCAGGAACTCGTATTGTCCGTTCGCCTGTAGACCCCGGAAGGTCTCCCGCAGGTCGGGCTCGTCGCGCGTCGACCGCGAGTAGGTGAGCTGCCATCGCAGCAGGCCGTTGCCGAGCCTCTGGAAGGAATGATCGCCCTCGACGCCGGTCGAGAACAGCCCGCGCTCCACCCAGCGCAGGCGCGTTGCCTCGACGTCCGAATCGATCCCGCCCTGGTAGCCGCGGAACACGCGCGCTTCCTTGTCGGTGTCGCGGGTCAGCGTGTTGCGGAAGACCAGCTTGTTCGAAGGCGTCAGCCGGATCGCCGCGTTGAACACTCCGCCCAGCTTCGCGGACTCCGAACTGGAGTTGAAATCCGGGTAATCGGTGAACAGCACCTGCCGCGGGCCGCTCATGTAGTAATAGTTCTGAACCTCCTGGAACGTCTGCGGCTTGTTGGTGAACGTCAGCGCACCCACGATCCCCAGCCGCCCATACGTATTTCCGCCGACCAGGTTGAACGATTGCTCCGGCCGCATCGAGTCGCGCAGCGTCGGCTCCCAGTTATTGGAGAAGGCGCGGCCCGCCTCCTGAAGCTGCTGTGGTGTGAAGCGCCCCACGAAGAGCCGTCCGTCCGCGGGAATCGCGCCCGGGAGCGAGCGAGCGCCGTCGTCGAATCCGAAGCTGTCGCGCGAGCCGCCCGGATAGGATCGGAATCCCTTGAAGGTGGTGCGGGAGTTGAAACCCGTGCTGTAGCCGAACCGCAGTGTCGGCGCCGTGGGGAACTCGATGGTTTGCATCTGCACCAGGCCGCCGGAGAATTCGCCCGGCAGGTCCGGACTGTAAGTCTTGAGGATCTTGATGCTGTCGATGAGGCTCGACGGAAACAGGTCCAGCGGTACGACGCGCTTCTCCGGCTCCGTGGTCGGAATCATCGCGCTGTTCAGCATGGTCGCGCTGTAGCGTTCTCCCAGGCCGCGCACGTAGACGAATCCGCCGTCGACGATCGAGACTCCGGTCACCTTTTCGAGTGCGGCCGCCGCGTCGCTGGCCGTGCCGCTGCGCAGTTCCTCGTGGCTGAGCGCGTCGCTGACCACCGACGACAATTTCCGCTCGTTCAGCATGGCTTCGGTGTTGGCGGCGACCGCTCCGATCTTCTCCACTACATCCACCGTCGTCACCGTGCCCTTGCCCGCCAGCACCGTGCTCGACTCGGTTACCTCGCCGGCTTTCACTTCGACGTCCTCGATGGTCGTCTCCATGTAGTTGGGCGCGACGATGCGCAGCTTATACTTTCCCGGCGCCAGCGTGAGCCGGAACGATCCGTCGACGTCCGTTACGACAGCCGTCGACTGGCCCTCGACCGAGATCTTCGCGCCGCGCACGGGGGCGCCGGTCTGCGAGTCGAGTGCCGCGCCAGCGATGGCGCCGGTAGCCTGCGCCCACGTCGCCGCCGAGAACGCCAGCGCGAGAAAGAGAAATCGTATTGTCATTATTGAGCCACCCAGAAACTGACGGCGTTCGTGGAGATTCCCCTGATGACGCAGTAAAGCGGGACCCGGCCCGTGATGTAGGGTTTGTCGGGCACCACGAGATTGATCTGCCAAAGACCCGGGAACTGCGGCGAGGCCCCGCTGAACTCGACCACCGCTTCATCCACCGAGACCCAGCACTGCGCGGTGTTGCGCGATCGCGCCAGCGCGGTGGGAGCCGCACCGTCTTCCACCGCCGTGTCCAGGAGTCCCTCACCGGTGCCGAAAACCTGGATGCGCTGCCCACGAACGCCCGGCGATTCCCGCACCGCGTATGCGCCCGCCTGGTTCAGCACGCCGCCCTGCGCGAACGGGTCGCCGACCACATAGAAAATCCCCGGAGCGCTCTCGATCACGTTCAGGAATCCCGTGGCGATCTCCGCGCCTGCGCGCGTCACCCGGAACGGCACGCGATCGTTCGGTGTCGCGCGGGGTACTTGCACCGTGATCTCGTCGGCGCGCACTGCGTAGATCGGCGCGGCGACGTTGTTGACGAACACCTGGACGTCCCCCAGCGTCCTGGGCAACGGCAGCGCGCTCGCCAAAGCCGTTGGGACTCCGGCGAAGTTTCCGCTAAGCTTTGTGAACGATCCCGGTGCGACCGGAAACTGAAGCTGGTTGCTGGCGCCGTTGTATACGAAGACCTGGGCGGTCGCGGGCAGGATGAGAGCCGTGAGGAGGGCAGTCCGTTTCAATCGCATGACTGTCGAGTGCCTGGAGAGAGCGTCAGTGTAACCGGCGAGGAATGCAGGCTTGTTACGTCAATATGAACATTCGGTGACGCGCCTCGCGGTGGCCGCGGCAACCGCGGCCAACCTCTATCTGTGCCGCGACGCACTGCTCCTGAAGCTGACCGGCTACGCGAATTCCATGCACGGTTTCTGGATGGCGCTGGCGCGCGCGCCGCTCGCCGACTGGCTCTTCCCCACATGGTGGCCGTGGTGGGACGGCGGCATGCCGATGGAGTACACCTACGCGCCCCTGATGCCGTCGATCGCCGGCGTCATCGCGCGCCTCGCCACTCTGGATGTCTCGCACGCGTGGCAGATCGTGACGGTCCTGGTGTTCGCGCTGGGGCCTGCGGCGATCTGCTGGTCGGCGCGAAGGCTCGGCACGCCCCCCGCGTACGCCCTCCTCGGCGCTCTGTTTTATTCGCTGACGGCTCCGACGGAGCTGTTCGCGCCCGACGCCTCCTTCGGATGGTCGAACTTCTGGAACGCCCGGCGCATGTACCTGTCCTTCGTCTGGGACGAGACTCCTCACTTGGCGGCCTTGGCGCTGCTCCCGCTGGCGCTGGTGACCTGGGTGCGGCTGCTGGACGCACCCGGTCCGGCCCGCCGACTCGCCGCTGTTTTGGCGACCGCGGCGCCGGTGCTCGCCAACACCTTCGGCGCGACGCAACTGGCGATGGCGCTCGCATGCCTGATCGCGGCGCGGCCCGGCGACTGGCGCGCGATTCTTTCGCGCGTCGTCCCGGTGGCGTTGCTGGCTTACTTGGTCGTTTCGCCGTGGCTGCCGCCCTCCCTGATCGGAGTGATGATGCGCAACAGCAACGCGTATCCGGAGGGCGCAGTCGCCGGCGAATCGGCGATGGGGATAGTCGCCCTGGCGGCGGCGTTCATCCCGCTGGCGTGGTTGCTGAGTCGCATGATCGCGTCGTGGGCCGCGCGATTCTGGCTGCTGATGGCCTTCGCGGCCTGCACGACGGTGGCGATGTTCCATCACCTGGGATGGCGTCTTGTTCCCCAGGCGGGACGGTATCGCTCCGAGGCCGAGGTCGCGCTGGCGATGACGGTCGCGTTCGTCGGGCCGATGCTCGCGCGGCGGCTGCCGGCGCTCGCGCGCGCGGCGCTGGCCGCCGGGCTCCTGTATCTCGCTTGGGGACAGGTCGCCTCGCACCGGCAGTTCGCCCGCGGACTGTTGCGATCCGTCGACCCCAACGCGATGGTCGAGAGCCGGGTGGCAGGGCGGCTCCACGAAATGAAGCTCTCACGAGTATTCGTACCCGGCTCCATTGCGGCGTGGATGAACGCCTTCGCGCCGGTCGCGCAGCTCGGCGGCGGGTCGTTTCCGACGGCGATCAACCTCGCGCAGCAGCAGGCGGTCGAGGCCATCTACGGCCGTGGAGCGGGTGACCCGGTCGCGCGGCTGCGCACCTTCGGCGCCGCCGCGGTCGTCGTCACGGGGCCGGGCAGCCGCGAATTCTGGAAGCCGTTTCCGAAGCCCGATATGTACGAGGGCAAGCTGCCGCTGCTATGGGCCGACGCCGACGTGCGTGTCTACGACACCGGCGTGCGGTCGCTCGCGCGCGCCGGCGGCCGGGAGGCCGTCTTCCGATGGGAAGGAGGCAGTCGCGCCGTGGTGGAGGCCGAAACCGCCCCCGGCGAGGCGATCGCGGTGCGAATCAACTATCACCGGGGCTGGAACGTGGCGAACCACGGCATTCCGATCGCTCCGCGCGCCGATGAGCGAGGTCTGATGGTTCTCGATCCGGGCCCTGGACGTCATCGCATCGAGCTGAACTTCCGCGGGGGATGGGAAGCGTGGTCCACGCGCGCCGCTGCGGCGCTCGCCCTGCTGCTGTTGACGGCGCAGGCGGCGGTCAGCGTCCGGCGAGCCGCTTCAAGGTGATCGACGAACGATTATTCGCGCGCATCTGGACCTGCCCGGCGTTGCCCGCGTTGGTCGAGCCTTCGCGCTCGCGGACCAGTTCCAGCGCGCCGTCCTTAAACGACCCTGTGAAGCGAATGCGGGTCTCGTTGATCTGGTTGCCCGCCTGCTCCTGCGCGATGACCACAAAGGTCACCAGATTCCCCGAGGCCACGCCGTCGACGATGCGCGCGCTGTGATAGTCGCCGTACATCTTGCCGGCAAGCTTCCCGCCGGCATGCTCGAGCTTAAACGCGATGTCCTGCATGGCGCCGTTGCGCGCCGCGACCTGCCCGACCCAGATGCCGTTGAGGTCCGCGGCGCCGGCGGCCAGCGCTGGCAGAAGGAACGCTAGGACGCGCATAGCCCCGCCAGCGGCCCGGTGCTGTCGGCGAAGCGCGCCACCGGCGCGCCGAAGGCGTCGAGCATCGAGACGTAGAGGTTCGCCAGCGGCGTGTCCTCGGTGTACACCAGGTGGCGGCCGCCGGGGATGCGTCCTCCCGCGCCGCCCGCCAGCACGATCGGCAGCTTGTGCGGGTCGTGCCGGTTGCCGTCGCTCAGCGCCGAGGCGAACAGCA
This sequence comes from uncultured Solibacteraceae bacterium, assembly GCA_964515555.1. Classification (GTDB taxonomy): domain Bacteria; phylum Acidobacteriota; class Terriglobia; order Bryobacterales; family Bryobacteraceae; genus CAZEVY01. The sequence continues at coordinate 37,553 of CAZEVY010000012.1, forward strand.
CCATGGAGTTGTCGAGGACGGTCGATTCGCCCTCCTTCATCTCGCGAAGCCGCCGCAGCAGGTAGGCGTACTGCTCGATGTGCCAGCGGTTGATGATCTGGTACTCGCGCAGCTTCGCCGGATCGTTGGCGTGATGCGACATGTCGTGATGGCCCGCCGTCACGCCTTCCAAGAACCGGAAGCTGACGTTGCTGACCGCGTTGCCGAACATGAACGTGCTGACCCGCGTGGTGTCGGTCTGGAAAGCCACCGCCATCATGTCGAGCATCAGCCGCACGTGCTCGGCATGGTCGCGCGGGCGCTCCGGCGGCGCCGACTTCGCGTCGATGGCCGCGCGCGGCTTCCACGATCCCGCCGTCGACTGGGCGCGCTCCACGCGCTCCTCGAGCGAACGCATCGTCGAGAGGTACTCGTCGAGCCGCACCTGGTCGGCCGCGCCCACCTGCGTGCGGAGCCGTTTCGCGTCGGCGATCACGCGATCGAGCAGAAGAGCGTCCATGCGCGCTGAGCTGGCGCCGCGCCCCGTTGCCGCACCGAACAGGCGCTCGAACACCGATCGCGGATTCAGCTCGCGCGCCAGCGGCGTCGTCGGCGAGCTCCAGGCGATGTGCGATCCGTATACGCGCGTGTAGCCGACTACAGCGTCGACGCCGATCGCCACCGGCGTCACGCCCAGCTCGAGCGACGCCAGCGGCGTCTCGGCGGCCGATTTGCGCGCCGCCACCTGGTCCACCGAAATGCCGTTGGCAATGTCAGCGCCCGGCGTCTTCTTGATGGTTACGCTCGTCAGGATGGCGGCTTCCTTGACGTAGTGGCCGTCGCCGCCCTTGGAGTTGGCGTTCCAGAGATTGCCGAGAACGTTGACGCGATCCTTCAGATCCTCGAGCGGCTGGAGGGTCGGCGAAAGCGTGAACGCCGAGCCCACACCCTCGGGAATCCATTCCTTGACGTTCACGCCGTTCGGCATGTAGAGCGCCGCCAGCCGCACGGGCGCCTTCGCCGATCCGGATGCTTCGAGCCATGGCAGCGCCAGGCTCACCCCGGCGCCGCGTAGGAAGGCGCCGCCAACGCCGGCGCCGCCAAGAAAGGCCCTTCGGGAAAGATTCCTCACGGTTTGGCTCCAGTTCGCGCCGGAACGCCCGACTGCTGCTGAAACGGCGCGCTCATGACAATCCCCTCGACCAGCGTCCAGGCGCTGTAGTTATTCTCTTTCAATTGCGCCACGATTGCATCCACGGTGCACGAGTCCTTCAGCGTCAGGCCGCGACCCAGCGCGTAGCCGAGCATCTTGCGCGTCAGGTTGCGGACGAACACGTCCTTTCGGTCGAGCAGCATCGCGCGCAGCTCGCCGGGACCCCGGAACCGCGCGCCGTCGGCCAACTCCCCGGAATTGTCGACCGGCTTGCCGCCGTCCTGGTCGCGCCACCGGCCGATCACGTCGTAATTCTCCAGAGCGAAGCCCAGCCCGTCGATGCGGCTGTGACACGACGCGCATGCGGCGTCGGCGCGGTGCCGCTCCAGCCGTTCGCGCACCGTCGACGGCGCGGCTTCCGGCGGCGATTCCTCGAGCGACGGCACGTCCGGCGGCGGCGGGGGAGGCGGCGTGCCGAGGATCGACTCCAGGATCCAGGCGCCGCGCAACACCGGACTTGTCCGGTACGGATACGACGACACCGCCAGCACCGCCGGCATCCCCAGCAGTCCGCCGCGATTCGTTCCCGCCGGCAGCTCGACCCACTGCGGCTGCTGTCGAGCGCCCGCGTTCAGCGGCAGCTTCAGGCCGAAGTGCCGCTCCAGTTGCCCGGTCGCGACCGTGTGCGTGGAGTCGAGAAAATCGGTCACCGGCCGGTTTCGCATGAGAACCTCCTGGAAGAACAGAACCGGCTGGAGGCGGATGTCGCCGCGCAGGTCTTCGCTGGCCGCGTAGGCGGGGAAGAGCTTGGCGTCCGGCGCCTTCTCGCCTTCGAGCGCGCGCGTGTGCAGCCACTGCTCGACGAAGCTCTTGGCGAAACCGAAGGAGCGGTCGTTCCGCAGCATGCGGCGAACCATGTACTTCATCACCTCGGAATCGGCGAGCTGGCCCGTGGCGGCGACGTCGACCAGAAGCTCGTCGGGCATGCTGCCCCACAGGAAGTACGAGAGACGCGAGGCCAGCGCGTGCCCGCTCAGCGGCCGCGGCGCGGCGGCGGGGTTCGGCGGCTCGACGCGATAGAGAAACATCGGCGATACCAGCACGGCGCGGATCGCCGTCAGCACCGCCGCCTCGAAGTCCTGCCCTTCGCGCGAGGCGGCGCGGAACAGCGCGACGTACGGTGAGACGTCGGCCTCGGTCGCCGACCGCCGGAAGGCGCGCGGCAACAAGTCCCGAAAGATGGCGCGTGCGGCGGCCTCCGGCGTCGTTTTCGGGCCGGGCCGCGCGACGAAGATCTTCGCCCGCGGCTTGAATTCCCGTCCCGCGAAATCGGTGACGAACTTCGCCGCTTCGAGATACTTTTCCGAGAGCAGCGGCGAGAGAAACAGCGTCTCGACGGCGTTGTCGAAGCCCTCGCCGCCGGCGCCGTCCTCGGGCAGCAGCCTCGCCAGGTCGAGGTGGATATCGAAGAGGTCGCGGACCGTCGCGGCATACTCGTCGCGGTTCAGCCGGCGCGTCACCGCCGGACCGGGCGACGGCCCTGCCGCGCAGGCCTCGGCGCGCAGGGCCTGCTCGACCCAGTCGTGAAACTTCTCGCGATCGGCGAGCGACGGCGCGGGCGCTCCCTTGGGCGGCATGTCGCCGGCCCGCACGCGGCCGGCGGCGCTCGTCCAGCGGCGCGTTTCCGAGTGGAGGCTCTGCCGATCGGCCAGTCTCGCGACGTGGAACTTGCCCGCCGGCTCGGCCCCCTGATGACAGGCGGCGCACCACGTCTTCAGGAAGTCCTGCGCCTGCTGAAAGGGCGACAGCGCGGCCAGCGCCAGGGCGAGCATCTCGAACCAGGATACAACCGGATCGGCTGGTGAAGCCGATTACCGGACCGCCATCGTCACGCCGGGCTGACTGCGCTTGTCGCCGGCCGTGATCCACACCGGGACGGCCCCGCTAACGCCGCGCGGCACGCGCGCGTTCACCTGCAAGACACCTTCCACCAGCCCCGGCGCCGGTCCCGAGTAGAGCACCTCGCCTTCGACGCCGTCGAAAAACGCCTTCACCGGCAGCACCTGCCCGGGCAGCGGAACCGTCGCCAGCCGACCGTCGCGGCCGCCCGGATTCGTCTGTCCCGCGCCGGTGCCGAACATCAGCACGACGCCGCCCTCCGCGGTCGGATTGGCGTCGTTCACCACGATGAAGTCGGGATGCAGTATCGCGCCCGGACCGCCGCCCGAGGCGTCCAGCGTGAACAGCCCCGGCACCGCGTCGGCGACCGGCATGCGCACCTCGATCGACCGTGCGCCGCGGTACTCCAGCCGCATCACCGTCGAGGCGCGTTCGCCCACCGCGAACGGCACGAAGGCGCTCACCTGCCCTCCGTTGGCGTTCGACGAGTAGATCATGGGCGCCGGAACGTCGTCGAAGAACACGCGGGTCTCTCCGAGCGTCGTCGCGACCAGTCCGCTGGGATCGAGTAGCAGCGTCGCCAGCTCCGGCGCGCCGTAGCGCTTGCCGAAAATGACGATCGCCTCCCCGGGCGCGACCACGCCCGGGTGGTAGCTGGCGGCGTTGACCACGCCGTAACGTCCGAAGAACGGCCCGAGCGGCGGCACCGTGAATCGCACCGGGATTTGCAGCGGCCCGCTGGCCTCGGGCGAGGCGATGGTGATCGAGCCGTTATAGGTCCCCGCGGCGAGGTTGGCCGGATCGGCCGTGATGGTGGCGGTCGCGGGCGTGCGCGTCTGGTTCACATCGACCGTCAGCCAGTTGGAGGTGATCTCGCGAATCGACTGCGGGGCGGTGCCGGCGTTCACCGTGACGTTGAACGTGTTGATGGCGTTCTGATTCAGAATCGGAAACGTCCCGGTGCCCGGGCCGGTGTCGGCGTTGAAGTTCGAGATGACGAGCCCGCTCGGCGTGTAACTGATGCCGAATCCGGTGTCGAAACCTGGGGTGTCCGCGACGAACGGAAACAGAAGGTTCGTCCGGCAGGGGTTGATGCTGAACATCGCTCGGGAGGTGCTGACATCGGCGAAGCGGGGAATCGGCGCGATCGCCGAAGTCGGGGCCGCTGTCGAAAGGGGCGCTAGAGAGCCGTTAACCGTCGCGGTGCCGAGCGAGGGAAGGTTGCTGGCGGTGTTGGCAACCCACGAGAATAAGAGGCCGAAATTCACCTCCTCCACCGCCGTCGGGTTGGCGCTGACGATTTCCCAGACGGCCAGGCCGGTTCCATTGATAATTGGCACTTCGGAGAAACCAGTCGGCGCTCCGGGCGTGGCCGGAACCGCCGAGAAAGCACCGTACTCGCTTTCCGTAAGCGTGGCCCGTATGCTCGTCGAACCGAGGAGGCTGTTCGTGCCGGCGAACAGCCGCACGCCCGCGGGCACGTTGTTGAAACTCGCCCTCAAGCGGGTACCGTGATTCGCGAGTCCGGGCGTTCCCTGCGGGGTCGCCAAAGCCGGGTTGTACAAGCCGGTCTCCGTGTTGTAGACCTGGCCGGGGACGGCCTGCGAGCCAGGCGTTGGACCGCCGCTGATGTCTCTCACTTTGAAGGCGTTGGCGAAGGCTTCGCGGAATCGCAGTTGAAAATTCGCCGGGCCTGAAATCGTCGGTGTTTGCGAAGTGCATTGCTGGAAACTGCCGAAGTTCAGGGAATTGTCGGCGTTCCGGACGTCGAAGAGGAGCCCCGGTTGGATGAATCCGACCGTTTGCTGCGGATTGGTGAGCGGCAGGGTAGCCGGGTTGGACGAACTGATGAACGCGACGATCTGCGAAGGTACCAGCGTGGTAGACGCGCCGAGCTGGCTGGCGTTGGCGCGAAGGTTAGTGATTCGGTAAACGCGACTCCCGACTGTCCCGGGCGGGTTGACCGGAATGCCCAGCCAAGCGATGGAGTTTGCCGTCGCGATTCGGCCCTGGTAGGTGTTGTAGACCTGTTGGCCGCCGTTGGTGGCGGCGTTCGGTTGCGCAAAGTTAATGCCGCCCGCCGTGGCGGTGGGCGGGGTGCAGACGCCGCCGCAAGTGCGTTGATTCTGGCCGCTGGGATCGTCGATCAGCAATAGGGCTTCGCTCGAGTTCGTATAGAAACGGCTCGTGATGTTCGTGTTCAGAAAAAGCTGAAAATCCGCCGTTGGTATGGGCGACCCCGGCAGCGTCACAATGCCGCCCGTGCAATTGATGATGATGTCGCCCACCAGCTCCGCGATGCCCTCGGCCCGCACCAGCGGGGGTACACCCGCATTGACTGTGCACGCAAACGGCCCCGGCGTCGTGGGAGGCTGCGTCGCCGGGCCGGTGACGGTGATGGGAATCCGCTGCGTTGCGCCGCCGCTGCAAATCGCCGGATTCACGGGATTCGGCACGATGACCACCCAGGAGACCAGCAGTTCCAGGGTTCCCGCCTTCACCGGTGTGACCGTAAGCGTTCCGCGGGCGGCCGGCGGCGTCTGGTAGACAACTGCGGTCGCGGTGGTCAGAACCCCCGGGCCTTGGTTCGGCGACGGCGCCACGGTGACCGCGTCGGGATTGGCGCCGGTGAGCTGCCAGGTGATCTGCGTGGTGCAGTTGTCCTCCATGTTGTTGTTCATGACGGTGACCGTGCCCGACGGCCCTCCCACCACGAAGTTGAAGGGACTGGAGGAGGGCGTTACGGAATGCGCGCTTGCCAGCGCCGCGGCCAATGCGATGCCGAAGGCCCCACGAAAAAAGTGCATCCTGCCCATGTGGACTATCATATTCCCATGCGATTCGCCAGGTTTCTCGCGCTCGCTGCCGGCCTCGCCGTCATCGGCCAGCAGAAGTTCGACCTCACCATCGACAACATCATGCGCGGGCCGGAGCTGACCGGCTACGAGCCGTCGCAGGTGCGCTGGTCGGGCGACAGCCAGAGAGTCTACTTCCGGTGGAAGCTCGCCGGCGACCCTCGCGACAAGGACCCCGACACCTACGTTGTTGGCCGCGACGGCGCCGGCCTCCGCAAGCTCACCGAGGACGAGGCGAAGCTCGCGCCCCCGCTCACGGGACATCGCACCCGCGACCGGCGCAGGATGGTCTACAACCTGCGCGGCGACATCCATATCTACGACTTCGACACCGACAAATCGCGACAGTTGACCAAGACCTCCGACAACGAAGGCGACCCCCGCTTCCTGGCCGACGGCAAGCGCGTCTCGTTCGTCCGCAGCAATAACCTCTACGTCATGGCGCTCGAAACCGGATTGCTCGAGCAGATCACCGATATCCGCGCGGCAGGCGGAGGCGCGGCGGCCCCGGCCGGACCGGCCGCGTTCGGCGGAATCGGCGGGTTCGGAGGCGGACGCGGGCAGGGAGGGCGCGGCCTCGGCCCGCCCACGGCCACCGGCGGCGACACCCAGCAGCAGCGCGGCACCGAAAGCCAGGAGTTCCTGAAGAAGGAGGAGCGCGAGCTCCTCGAAGTCGTGCGCGACCGGGCGAAGCGCCGCGAGGAGCAGGAGGCGAAGAACAAGAAGGAGCAGACCAGGAAGCCGTTCCAGCTACAGGCGCGGCAGTCGGTCGCCCGCCTCGAGCTGACGCCCGACGAGAAGCACGTCATCGCCACCGTGGTCGAATCCGCCGAAGGCTCCAAGCCGACCACGGTGCCGAACTTCGTCACCGAGTCGGCCTACACGGAGAATCTCAACACGCGCGCCAAGGTCGGCGACTCGCAGGCTCGGCCGCGCACAGCGATCCTTGCCGCCGACACCGGCGAAGTGAAATGGCTCGACCACGGGCAGAAGGAAGCCGCCCCGCCGGCCCCGGAGCGGAAATCCGATGGCGGCGCCGATATCACCGGTCCGCCGCGCGGACGCCCGCAGGGTCCCGTGGACCGTCCCATCGCGATGTCGCCCCTGGCCTGGTCCGACGACGGTAAGCGCGCCGCCATGCTCGGCCGCTCGGCGGACAACAAGGACCGCTGGGTGTTCGCGCTCGACGTGGAGTCGGCCAAGGCGCGCGTGCTGTTCACGCTGCGCGACGAGGCCTGGGTGGGCGGGCCGGGCGCGCAGACCCTCGGGTGGATCGACAACGAGACGCTGTACTTCCAGTCCGAGCGCGACGGCTACTCGCACCTTTACGCCGTGAAGCATGAGGGCGGCGAGCCGCGCCAGCTAACCTCCGGCAAGTGGGAAGTGACCGACGTCGAGCTGTCGCGCGACAGGAGCCTCTTCTACCTGACGACCAGCGAGGAGCACGCCGGCGAGCGGCACCTTTACTCGATGCCGGCCACCGGCGGACAGCGCACGAAGATCACGCGCGCCGCGGGAAGCAATGAAGCCGTGCTCTCGCCCGACGAGAAGTCGCTCGCGGTGATTCACTCGTACTCGAACCGCCCGCCCGAGTTGTTTATCGCCGACAACCGGCCGAACGCGGAGCCGAAGAAGATCACCACCTCGCCGGCGCCGGAGTTTTTCGCCTATCCCTGGACCGATCCACCCATCGTCTACGTCCCGGCGCGCGACGGCGCGCAGGTTCCGGCGCGCATGTACAAGCCCAAGAACTGGAAGGCGGGCGGTCCGGCGGTGCTCTTCGTCCACGGCGCCGGGTACTTGCAGAACGTGCACCGCTGGTGGTCGAGCTACTCGCGCGAGTACATGTTCCATCACCTGCTGATGGAGCGCGGATTCCTGGTGCTCGACGTCGATTACCGCGGCTCGGCGGGCTACGGGCGCGACTGGCGCACGGGGATCTATCGCCACATGGGCGGCAAGGATCTCGACGACCACGTCGACGCGGCCAAGTTCCTCGTCGCGCGGCATGGCGTGAATCCCAGGAAGATCGGACTCTACGGCGGCAGCTACGGCGGCTTCATCACGCTGATGGCGCTGTTCACGCAGCCGGACGTCTTCGCCGCCGGCGCCGCCTTGCGCCCGGTGACCGACTGGGCGCATTACAACCACGGCTACACGTCGAACATTCTGAACATCCCGCAGAAGGACGCCGAGGCCTACCGCAAATCGTCGCCCATCTACCACGCCGCGGGACTCAAGGGCGCGCTGCTGATCTGCCACGGCATGGTCGACGTCAACGTGCACTTCCAGGACACGGTGCGGCTGGTGCAGAAGCTGATCGAGCTGCGCAAGGAGAATTGGGAGCTGGCGGTCTACCCCGTCGAGGACCACGGCTTCGTGCAGCCCTCCAGTTGGGCCGACGAGTACAAGCGCATCCTGAAGCTGTTCGAGAAGAACCTGCAGTAAGCATCGACGCCGCTCTACGCGAGCCAGATCATCAAACTTCAGGTTGGACTCGAGCCCGACTGGGCAGTATCAGCGGGGGCACAATACGGGAACCACCTGCCTGCTATGACGGCGATAGACGCGGAAGTCGGAATCCGTCGTGAGTATCAACGGATCGGCCAATGTCTCCGACATGCGCACCAAGCAGGCGTCAGCAAAACTCATCGGTACGTTTGCGTACTTTTGCAGGAACGCTACCACCGCCTCCACGCTGTCGTCCAAATTGAACCCCGCGACCACTGCTCTCCGCGAAAGCATCGCGTTCAATCCAGGCGCGCCCTGTTCGCCAAGCAGATGGTACGCTTCCGACAGCACCGCCTCGCAGGTATACCAGGGCGGCGAATTCTCCGACGCCTTTTGGACCGCCCATTTATGGTGAAAGTCGCGGCGGCTAAGCATCGCCACGAGAAAACCGGCGTCAACGAGCACGCTTCTTGCCATAGCCCGTGGATTTCAAGTATCTCTTCCTTCTCCCGCTCATGTCGGCTGGCAAGCCGTCCGCCGAGCCGATCAGGTCGGCGATGAGGTTCAGCCGTGCGGACGAACTCGTCGTGGGTACAGCGCCGCGTTGCAAGCGTTCGCGCACAACATCCGACTTTGCACAATCGCGCTCGCGGGATTCCGCCTCGATTTCCCTCACCATCTGATCCGGAAGCCGCACCGTCAGGGATTTCATGCTTCTTGAGTGTAATACACTGCCGTCATGCCAGCAAGACAATTTCAATACACCGCCGTGCTCAGCGCCTCTGGAGCCGGGCCGCCCTACTCCACCCTCAGCGCGACCACGGGGTCGACCCGCGAGGCCCGTCGCGCCGGTCCCACGCACGCCGCCATCGCCGCCGCCGCGAGCAAGGCCGCCATCGCCGCGTACGTCGCCGGGTCGGTCGGAGTTACGCCGTAGAGTATGCCGCCCAGCAGGCGCGTCAGCGCCGCCGCGCCCGCGGCGCCGATCATAACGCCGAGCCCCACCATCACGGCGCCGCGTCCGATCACCAGCCGCAACACGCCCCCCGACGGCGCGCCCAGCGCCATGCGAATCCCGAACTCGCGTGTGCCGAGCGCCACCAGGTACGAGACGACGCCGTAAATCCCGGCGACCGCCAGCAGCACTCCCATGGCCGCGAACAGTCCCATCAGCCACGTGTACAGACGCTGGCTCGCCAGCGATTCGTCGATCACCGTTCTCATGCTCGCTACGCGAAACACGGCGCGTCCCGGCAGCACCTCACCGATCGCCGACCGCACCGCGCCCGCCAGCGTCTCCGGCGCCGCGCCGCCGCGCACCACCAGCGTCGATCCGTGTCTTCGAAGCTGCGCGAAATTCTGCGCCACCGTGTAGTAGGTCTCGGGCCGCGGCGGCTCCCGCAGCGAATTCTGCCGTACGTCGCGCGCCACGCCGATGATCAGCCCCCGGTCGGTGATGCGCCCCACCGCGTCTTCATTCGGGAACGCCTGCCGCGCCAGCGCTTCGTTGACGACGATGACCCTCGGCGCGCCCTCCCGGTCGGCCTCCGAGAAACCTCGTCCGCGCAGCAGCGGAACGCCCATCGCGCGGAAGTAGCCCGGCGTCACGTAGCGCAGCTCCGTCTGGAGAACGCCGCGGCCCGGAATCGTAATGCCGCCGGACCAGCCCGTCTCCTGCAAGGGCAGCAGCGAAATCAGCCCCGCTGCGCGCACCCCGGGAATCCGGGCCACTCGCTCCTCGATCGCGTTCGATTCCGCCGCCCCCGCGACCACCACGTGCGCCGTCAGAACGTTCTCGGGCCTCACGCCGGCGTTGGTGCGTTGAAGATTCAGGAACGTGCGGACCAGCAGTCCCGCCCCCGCCAGCAGCACGAACGCCAGCGCCACCTCGGCCACCACCAGCGCGCCGCGCACCGCCGACCGCACTCCGCGATCCTTCATCGCCGCCGCGCCGCCGCGTGCGGCCGCCATCGCCGGCGCCAGTCCGAAGCCGATTCCCGTCGCTGCGCAGACCGCCAGCAGGAACGCGAACACCCGCCAGTCGAGCCCGATCTCGACGGCGCGCGGGATCTGCGAGGCCGCCACCGCCGCCAGCGCGCGGCTTCCCCACACTCCGATCGCCAGTCCGGCCGCCCCGCCGGCGAACGCCAGCAGCACGCTCTCGGTGAGAAACTGGCGCGCGATTCTCGCGCGTCCGGCGCCCAGGGCCGCCCGCACCGCGATCTCCCGTCCGCGCGCGGCCGTGCGCGCCAGCAGCAGATTCGCCACGTTCACGCACGCCACCAGCAGAACCAGGCCCACCGCGCCCATCAACACCAGCAGGGAATGCCGCACCGGGGCGCTCACCACGTCGCCGAGCGGCACGAGCCGCGCCTCGCGTCCACCCTCGCGCGCCGACTGCATGGCGCTGAGCTCCTGCCGCGCCGCCTCGAGCGACACGCCCGGCTTCAGGCGTCCCACCACCGCGTCCAGCCGGCCGTTGGGACGCGGCCGCAGGGCGGCGTGCGCGTCCCACGGAAGCCACAATCCAGTGGGAAGAGCCCGGTAGGGAAACTGAAAACTCTCCGGCATCGCGCCGATCAGCGTGAACGGCTGGCCGTCAAGCGTGATCGTGCGCCCGATGGCCGCCGGATCGCCGCCGAACTGGGATTGCCAAAGGCCGTTGGAAATGACGGCGACGTTCAACGGATCGCCCGTCTGGAACGTGCGCCCGGCCGCCGCCGCGACGCCCAACAGGTCGAACAACCCGCGCTCGGCCTGAACGGTCTGCACCTGTTCCGGCTCGCCCGCGCCCTGGAGATTGCGGCTGGAAGTGGTGTACGTGGCCATGCTCTCGAACAGCTTGCTGTGCGCCCTCCAGTCTTCGAGATCGCGCCAGATCACCGGGTCCTCGGGCCGCAAGGGGTCGCGATCGCGCACCTGCGTCTCGTAGACCTGCACCAGGTTCTCCGGATGGGCGAACGGCAGCGGCCTCAGCAGCACGCCGCTCACGACACTGAAGATCGCGGTGTTGGCGCCGATGCCCAGGGCCAGCGTCGCCATCGCCGTCAGCGCGAAGCCCGGCGACTTGGCCCACCCGCGCAATGCGAAACGGATATCCTGAATCGTGCTTTCGGACCATCGCGTCATCGTCGAATCCGCTCCCGATTCATTATGAGGGAATTCCTTCAGCGCCGCGTCCGCGAAGCGCGCGTGGGCGCAGCGCTCGCCGCCGACATGCTCGCCGCCGGCGGCTTGCGCCGGCCCGGCGCGGACTTCATGCTCGACGTTTTGAGGTCGCTCGGCTTCGAGTACCTGTTCGCCAACCCGGCGTCGAGCTTCGGCGGAACCCATGAATCGCTCGTCAACCAGGGCGGCAACCGCGATCCCGGGTTCATCACCTGCACCCACGAGGAGATCTCGGTGGCCATGGCCGACGGCTACGCGCGCATCGCCGACGGCCGGCGCTGGTGCGCGCGCACGGAACCGTCGGATTACAGCATGCTTCGATGGGAATCTACAACGCCTTCTGCGACCGCACGCCCGTCTACGTCCTCATCGGCAACACCGCCGATGCCGCCGCCCGCCGCAACCGCTTCGAGTGGGTCCACAGCGCGCAGGACCCGGCCGCCATTGTGCGCGATTTCACCAAGTGGGACGATCAGCCGGCGTCGCTCGACCATTTCGCCGAATCCACCGTGCGCGCTTACGCGATCGCCATGACGCCGCCGCGTCAGCCCGTGGTCGTGGTGGCCGACACCGATCTCCAGCACCGGCGCGTGCCGGTCGGCTTCGAGGGCCATATCCCGCGGCTGGCCGTCCCCGCGCCCCCTGCCGGCGACCCGCGCGCCATCCGCGACGCCGCCCGCATGCTGGTCGCGGCCGAGAACCCTGTCATCGTCGCCGGACGCGCCGCCCACTCACCCGAGGGACTGCGGCTGCTGGTGGAACTGGCCGAGACGTTGCAGGCGGGCGTCGTCGATCAGTACTACCGCATGAACTTCCCGTCGCGGCATCCGCTCAACCAGTCGCGCACCGGTCGCGCAGCGGCCGGCGCCGCCGACGTGATCCTCGGCCTCGAAGTCGATGACTTCTTCGGCGTGCTCCACACCTTCAGCGGCCCCGTGCGGCCGGTGGCGCGCCCCACCGCGCGCGTGGGCGTGAAGCTGATCGGCATCGGGGCCTGGAAGCTGGCGCCCAAGAGCAACTACGGCGACGTGCAGCGCTACCAGCCGCTCGACATCGAGATGGCCGCCGACGTCGAGGCCACGTTGCCGGCTCTCATCGAGGCCGTGAAACGCGAGATCGGCGGACGCTCCCTCGCAACCCGCCGCTCGCGCTGGGCCGAAGCCAGCGCGAAGGCCCTCGAAGCCGATCGCGCGGCCAGCCGCCTCAATTGGGACGCGCGGCCGATCACTCCCGCCCGCCTGAGCGCCGAGATCGGCGAGGCGATTCGCGGCGAAGACTGGTCGCTGGTCTCGTTCGCCCGCCGCGTGAGTGACTGGCCGATGCGGCTCTGGGACTTCACCGCGCACCACCAGTTCATCGGCGCTCCTGGCGGCGAAGGCGTCGGTCACGTGGCCCCGTCGTCGGCCGGCGCGGCGCTCGCGAATCGCCGCCATGGACGCCTCAGCGTGTGCATCCAGACCGACGGCGACCTGCTGGCAGCGCCCGGCGTCTTGTGGACCTCGGCTCACCATCGCATCCCGCTGCTGACCGTGATGCACAATAACCGCGCCTACCACGAGGAAACCGTCCATTTGCGGCGCTCGGCCCGGCGATCGCGCGCGGCGTGGCGGCGGTGAAGGAAGGGCGGCCCTACCTCATCGACGCGGTGACACAGGGCCGCTAACGCGCCCGTCAGCCGCGCCTGGCCTCGCGAAACGCCGTCACCCCGGCTCCCAGCAGCCCCGCAAGCGTCATCAAACCGCCCCACAACACCGAGTCCGGCCGATACCGCATCTCGACGATGTGCGCGCCCCGCCCTACGACCACGCCGCGCAGCGCCGCGTAGACCTCGTGTATCTCCGCGGGCGCCCCGTCGACCGTGGCCCGCCATCCGGGAAACCACGTCTCGGCAAGCACCAGCATGCCGCGGCACGGCATATCGGCGAAAATCGTCGCGCGCCCCGACGTCCAGTCGACCAGCCGCACGGCGTCCTCCCCTTCGCAGCGTTCGAGCGTCGGCGGATTGGCGGTCATCGGCGCCACCGCGCGAACGTCCACCGACCCGCCGCGGATGCGCTCGCCGATCTCCGCGGCCGAGGCGAAGCGCTCGGCGCGGTGCACGGCCCACACGCGCGGCAGCGTCCCGGCGCGCTCGTACACCTTCAGCCCGTTCGGATCCTCGAACACCGGCGCCTGCCCCTCGACCGGCGGCTTGGTGGCCACCACGTAGCGCACGCCGAGCAGCTCGCGCATCTTCGGGTCGTGCGACTGGAGCGCGTTCACGTTGCGCGTCAGGCTCGCCAGGTAGCCGGACGAGACCTCGATTCCCGCGAAGTCGCCCATGTTCTGCGGCACGTCCGTGTTGTCGACGTCGACGCGGGCGGGCAGCGGTTGCGCGCGAATGAACGCCGCCGCTCCCCCCGTGCGAGCGAGACCCGCGATCGCCTTGGTCGCCTCCGCGTCGCTCACCGGGGCGAAGGAGAACGCCACCAGTCCGCTCAGTTCCACCAGCGTAATCGCGAACGCCGATGCCACAACCGTGCGCGCCCCGACGCGTCCCGCCGACCATCCCGCCAGCAGCGCCGCGAACACCATCGCCGCCATCGCCGCCACCGCGAAACTCGAGTTCGAATCCACCGGTCGGCCCGCCCCCAGCGCCAGGCCGGTAAGCAGCAGCATCGTCGCCGCGCCGAAGACCGCCAGCGCGCGCACCAGGCCGCGCGTCCAGTCGCCGGCGGCGGCCAGCGCCCGATCGAGGCCCATGGCCGCCAGCGGCGCGAGAAACAGGTTCACCGCGATTCCCGCCATCTGCGGCGTGCGGGCTTTCTCCACCCACGGGATCAGCGAATACAGGAGCCCGTGCAGAAACGTGTAGTTGCCCCAGGTGAACACCAGCGCGATCGCCGCGCCCGCCGCCATCACGCGCACCGGCGATTCGCTCCAGCCGCGCATCACGGCGATTGCCGTCAGCGTCACCGCGACGACGCCGGCGAACAGGCACAGGTGCATCTGGAATCCGGAAAACACCATCCCCAGCACGCCCGCGATCGACGCGCTGAACTGCGAATGCACCAGATACGGCACCTTCTCGCCCCAGCCGACCGGATCCGTCACGCCGACCCATCGCACCGAGAGCTGCCCGTACTCGATGGCCGGCAGCATTTGCAGTCCGCCGCACAGCAGCGTCGCGACGCCCATCGCGAGCGCCGCCGCCGCCGTTCGGACGCGATGCCCCCGCCCCGCCAGGAAGCGCCACAGCAGAATGCCGCCGGCGGCCAGCGCGACGAACACCGGCGCCTGGTGATGTCCGCTCAGCAGCGATATCCCGAGGAACGTACCCGCGAAGACGCCGCTCGCCACGGGCCGCTCGCCGCGCGCGATGCGCATCGCGTACAACAGCACCAGAGGCGCCCAGGCCGCGCCGTTGAGCATCTGCGGCCAGTCGATCGTCCCCATGTAGCCGCCGAGTCCGAAGACGACGCCGCCGAAGATCGCCGCGCGGCGCGAGCACTTCAGGTCGCGGCACAGCAGGTAGGCGAACATCGCCGCCTGCCAGTGGATCAGCACGAAGTACCAGTTCAGGTGCGTGTGCCGCAGCCAGCCGTTGCGCGGCGGCAGCAGAAACAGGAGCCAGTTCGGCGGATAGGCTGCGCCCGGCTGCGCCTGCCCGATGAGCGGCTGCCCGGCCCAGTGATACGGGTCCCACAGCGGCGCGCGGCCCGCGCGCCACTCGCCCGCCTGAAACTGGTACCAGGGCAGGACCTGGTAGGCGAGGTCGTTTCCATCGAGCCACGTGTACTGACCGGAGAGCGTCAGGCGCCAGTAGAATCCCACGCAGATCAGCAGGAGGATCGCCGGCGCCGCCAGCCGCTGCTTCATCTTCGCCACGCGAGCGCTCCGGCGATGACGATTCCCGCCAGCGTCATCAGCCCGCCGATCAGCACCGACCGCGGGCGATACCGCAGTTCCACCACGTGCGCGCCGCGGTCGACCACCACGCCCGGCAGCGCCGAGAACACCTCGCGCACCGGCCGCTCCTCGCCGTCCACCGCCGCCACCCAGCCGGGAAACCACGTCTGCCCCACCACGACGATTCCGCCGCACGGCATCGTCGCGATCATCTCGATGCGCCCGGGAACCAGCGCCGTAAGCCGCACGTCGCCCGACTCCGCGCAGCCCGCCAGTGGCGGATCGACAACGCCGGCTATCGGCGCGACCTTCCTGGGATCCGCGCCCTGCCGCAGGAACTCGCGGGCCTCGCCCGCCGAGGCGACCGCCTTGGCCTCGTGCACCACCCACGCCCGCGGCATCGCATCGGGATTGCGCAGAACCTTGCGGCCCTCGCGGTCTTCGTAGAGCGAGCTCTGCTCGGGGCGTTGCGGCTCCTTCGCGAAGCGGTAGCGCACGCCCATCAGCGCCTTGATACGGTCGTCGTGCGACTCCAGGTCGAAGACGTTGCGCGTCAGGCTCGCCAGGAACCCGCCGGCCGTCTCGACGCCCAGCCAGTCGCCCATATTCTGCGGGACCACGGTGTGATCGGCGTCGACCCGCGCCGGCATCGGCTGCACGGCGAGGAAGCGCGCGATCTCGTCGTACTTCGCCAGCCCCGCCAGCGGCGCGACCGCTTCGGCGTTGCCGATGTGCACGAACGCCGTCGCCAGCGGCGCGCTCAGCTCGGCGAAGGCGATCCCGGCGATCACCAGCGTCGCCGCGCGTGGCGTAAGATGCCCTCCCCTCCACCCTGCCACGATCGCAGCCAGCGCGACCGCGGCGAGCGCAGGAAGGAGATACGATCCGAAGGCCTCCGGCGGCCCCTTCGCCGCCAGCACCAGCGCCGCGATCAACGCGCCCAGCGCGCCGCCGAGCCAGGCGAGCCATCGCGCCAGCGTGCGCAGCCAGTCGCCGCCGCTGAGCACCGCGTCGAGTCCGAACGCCGCCAGCGGGGTGAAGAAGACGTGAAACACCGAGTTCGCCATCGACACGTTGCGCGCCTTCTCCACCCACGGCACGATCGCGTAGAGCGCCCCGTGGAACGAGGTGAATTGTCCGAAGCAGATCAGCAGCACCAGCAGGGCGCCGGCGGCGCACACCCGCACCGCCGCGTCGGACCACGCGCGCCACACCCCGGCGATGGCGAGCGCCAGCGCGGCCGCTCCGGCGTAGAGCGACGTGTGCGTTTGAAACAGCGGGAACACGATCCCCAGAATCGTCGCCGGCGGGAAGCTGAATAGCGAATGGACCGTGTAGGGCACCTTGTCGGCCCACCCGACCGGAGCCGCCGCCCCCACCCAGCGCAGCGCGTGGCGGCCGTACTCGATCGCCGGGATCATCTGAAGTCCTCCCGCGAGCGCCGCCACCGCGACCAGCATCACCGAGGCGACGGCCGTCTGCGCGCGCCGCGACGGTGCGGCGAAGAATCGCCAGGCGCAGCCCCCGGCGCAGGCCAGCGCCAGAAACGTCGGGACCTGGTGGTGTCCGCTCAGCAGCGATATCCCGAGAAACGCGCCCGCGATGCCGGCGCTCGCCACCGGCCGCTCGCCGCGCAGAAATCGCAGCAGGTAGAGCAGCACCAACGGCGCCCACACGGCGCCGTTTAACATTTGCGGCCAGTCGATCGACCCCATGAAGCCGCCCAGCGCGTAGACCAGTCCACCGAGAATCGACGCCGCGCGCGAGCGCTTCAGGTCGCGGCAGAGCGCGTAGGCGAACATCGCGCCCTGCGCGTGGATCAGCACGAAGTACCAGTTGAGGTGGGTGTGACGCAGCCACCCGTCGTTCAACGGCAGCAGGAAGAGGATCCAGTTCAGGGGATACGCCGCCGCCGAGGCCACCTGTCCCACGAGCGGCTGCCCGAACCAGTGGTACGGGTCCCACAGCGGCAGCCGCCCCGCCTGCCACTCGCCGGCCTGAAACTGGAACCACGGCAGCAGTTGGTAGGCCATGTCGGTTCCGGCGAGCCAGGTGTACTGTCCGCTCAAAGTGAGCTTCCAGTAGAAAGCGATGCAGGCGGCGAGGAGGATGGCGCAGTCGGCGAGCGCCTCCGGAATTCTTGGCCGCAAAGAATCACGATGGTGCTTTTCGGCCAGGGGCACTCCCCTCATGATACGCGTAATCGCCCCGTAATCAAAGACTTCCATGATGGAAGGCAACGTGCCTTTATTGATGGTGTCGATCAGTCAGAGGAGGTGGACCGTGAAACGCATGGTGGCGGTGGCCCTCTTGGCAACGATGCCGGCCGGTGTGACCATGATCGCGCGCGCCCAGGACGACGAACGTCCCGAGCGCGGCGTGGCCCGCATCAGCCTCATCAACGGCGAAGTCTCGGTGCGCCGCGGCGACACCGGCGACTGGGTGGCGGCGGCCATCAACGCCCCGCTGGTAGTCGAAGACCGTGTGTCCACCGGCCCGTCCTCGCGCGCCGAGGTCCAGTTCGATTACGCCAACATGATCCGCCTCTCGCGCGACACCGAGCTGCGCCTGGCGCGGCTCGACTACCGGCGCTACCAGTTGCAGATCGCGCGCGGCACCGCGACCTTCCGGGTCCTGCGCGACTCCGACGCCGACGTCGACATCGACACCCCCGCCGTCGCCGTCCGGCCCCTGAAGCGCGGCATCTATCGTGTCACGGTGCACGACAACGGCGAGACCGAGATAACGGTCCGGTCCGGGGAAGCCGAGATCTACACCCCCCGTGGAACCGAGCGGCTGCGCGACGGGCGCACCATGATCGCCCGCGGCACCGCGTCCGACCCCGAGTTCCGCACCATCGGCGAGATCCCCGAGGACGAATGGGACCGCTGGAACGAGCGGCGCGACCGCGATTTGAACCGCTCGCGCAGCTACAACTACATCAGCCGCGACATCTATGGCGCCGAGGACCTGGACGACTACGGAAGCTGGAACTACGACGCGCCTTACGGCTATGTGTGGACGCCGCGCGTGGCCGTCGGCTGGGCCCCCTATCGCCACGGGCGATGGGCATGGGTCGACTGGTACGGATGGTCGTGGGTGAGTTACGACCCCTGGGGCTGGGCGCCGTTCCATTACGGGCGGTGGTATCACGGCAGCCGCGGCTGGTGCTGGTATCCGGGCGGCGTGGGCGGGCGCCATCACTGGCGGCCCGGCCTGGTGGCCTTCTTCGGATGGAACAACTGGGGCGGCTCGCATATCGGCGTCGGCTTCGGGCGCGTGGGCTGGCTGCCGCTCGGTCCGCACGAGCCGTACTATCCGTGGTACGGACGGCGTTACTACGGCGGCTATCGCCACGGCGGCCGCATCGACAACAGCGTCAACATCGTCAATAACGTGAACATCACGAACATCTACCGCAATGCGCGGGTGCACAACGGAATCACCGCTATCGACGGCAACGACTTCAGCCGCGGCCGCATCGGCGCCCCCCTCCGAGCGGGCGACTCCGAGCTCGGCCGGGCCACGCTGGTGCGCGGCCAGATGCCGCACGCCCCCAATCGCGACAGCCTGCGGCTCTCCGACCGCGACGGGCGCGCGCCGGAGCGCGGCTCGGGCGAAGGCCGGTTCTTCAGCCGCCAGCCCTCGCGTAGCGTCGACCGCGTGCCCTTCGAGGACCAGCGGCGCGGCGTCGAGGAGATAGCGCGGCGATCGTTCGGCGACCAGGGCGCCCGATCCTCCGATGTCGCGCGCGGCGGCGAGCGGCGATCCGATGCTGCGGGCGCCCGCACGGCGGATCAGGGCGGACGCGGGCCCGACGCCGGCGGCCGCGTCGCCGACCGCGGAGACCGTGCCTCCGACCAGAGCGGACGTTTCAACGAACTGGGCGGCCGAAGTGCCGAGCAGGGCGGCCGTGCCGCGGACCAGAGCGGAC
Organism: uncultured Solibacteraceae bacterium; assembly: GCA_964515555.1. Classification (GTDB taxonomy): domain Bacteria; phylum Acidobacteriota; class Terriglobia; order Bryobacterales; family Bryobacteraceae; genus CAZEVY01. The sequence goes on from CAZEVY010000012.1 coordinate 56,880, forward strand.
GTTTCAGCGAACAGGGCGGCCGAAGCGCCGACCAGGGCGGATGGCAGCGCTTCGGCGGCCCGCGCGGCGTCGAGACCCGCGGCGCCGACACCCGATCCAGCGACGCCTCGTCCGACGGGCGCGGCTGGCGCCGCGCCGGCGAGCCTGTGCGCGGCGCCGATCAGGCGCCCTTGTCGCGGTCCGACTCCAATGACACCCGCGGCTCCTACGACACGCGCGGTAGTGACGCCCGCGGCGGCGAAGTCCGCGGCGGCCCGTCCAATCGCAGCGCCGACACCGACGCGGGCGGCTGGCGGCGCTTCGGCGAGCCGATGCGCGGCCAGGAGCGGGACAGCTCTGGATTGACGCGGCGGTCGGAGACCGGCCGTAGCTCCGAGAGCCGTCCCAGCCGAATGGAGTCTCCGCGCGAATCGCCGCGCGAGAGCCCTCGCCAGAGTGAGGTCCGCCGCGACGACCGGAGATTCGAGCCGCAGCGCTCCGAGACGCGCCGGCTCGACACCCCGCGCAGCGAACCGCGAAGCGAGCCGTCCCGCGTCGACCGTCAGGAGCGGCAGCGCGACGAGCCGGTGCGCGTCTCGCCGCCGATCGTGCGGGAGCGGCCCAGCTCCCGCGAGGAAGGCTCTTCGCGGCGCAACAACGAGTTTCGCGGCGGGGAAAGCTCTCCGCGCGGACGGAGCTTCGAAGGCTTCGGCAACCGTGGCGGCGGCGGCCCGGCGCCGAGCCGGTCGCCGTCGTTCTCATCGCCCCGCGGCGGCGACGGCGGCGGTCGCGTTTCGGGCGGCGACGGCGGCGGTCGCGTATTCGGTGGCGGCGGAGGCCGCACCTCCGGCGGCGGAAACCGCGGCGGCCGCAGCCGCTGAATCATCCGGTTATTATTCGGGTTTTTCCCTCAGGGCCTGCCGTTTTCGAGCGGCAGGCCATTTTTTTAGGAGAGCCTGGACGCGTCGCGGAAGTTCCGCACTGCCGATACAGTCAACCCCACAAACAGCGCCAGCACTGCGGTCTGTGCGGCCGCGAAGGGCGCCTCCGATTGCGTTGGCGCGGCGTCCTTGAGCATCGGCACTTTCTGAAACGCCTGCACGACCAGCACGAACACGTTGAAATACAGCGCCACCGAAGCGCCCACGACATAGACCCGGCGCCACCCTCCCGCCAGCCGGAACCGGTAGTCGGCGAGAATCGCCAGCGCCAGCGCCGCCAGCGAGAGTGCGCCGATCACCTGAGCCGGCGTCAGGCCGGCGGTCGGGAACGCGTACCCGGTCGCGCTGGTCGCCACGGTAGTCGAGAGAAACAGCCCGTTCCAGACGCCCAGGCGCTTGCCGCCGATCAATCCGCCCAGCACGATCAGCCCCGCCAGGATTCCCACCACGCTCAGCAGCACGTGCAGCAGCGTAAACGTCTCCGTCGTCATTCCCAGAATCATCGCGAACCTTCCTGCCGCGCGCCGAACGCGTACAGCGCCGCCGACGTCCGCACCCAGATCACTCCGTCGGCGATGGCGGGCGTGGCGAACACCTCCTCGCCCATCTCGCCGGTCGAGAGAATCGACCACTCCGCGCCGGCCTTCAGCACGGTCGCGTTTCCATTCCGGCTGATCAGGTACACCTTGCCGTCGCCCGCCACCGGCGACGCGTAATACTCGTCGAGCGCGTGCGGCAGCCGGCCGACCTTATGCGCCTTACCGGCCGCGGGATCGAGCGACTGCAGGATGCCGCCGTTGCGGATCAGGTAGAGCACGTCGCGATAGTAGAGCACGCCCGGAACGTCGGGCAGCGAGCGGTCGTAGCGCCACAGCACGTGCGACGCGGTAATGTCGCCCGTGCCGCCGAGCCGGATCGCCCACGCGGCGTTCGACGAAGTGCGCCGAAACGTGTAATACAGCCAGTCCTTGGCGTCGAGCAGGCCGTCATGGTTGAGGTCCTGCATGTCCCACGTGGCCGGATGCCAGTTCTTGGGAACTTCCTCCTTCGAGAGCTTGCCGTCCTTGTCCCTGTCGTATTGCGGAATCATCTCCTCGAACGTCGGAAGCTCCATGCGCTCGCTCGGTTCGCTGCCCGGCGCCCAGCCGTTGAAGTACAGCACGTCGCCCACGATCGCCGGACTCGACTTCGTCTGGTAGGTGAGTCCGCGCACGCGCCAGATCATCTCGCCGTTCGCGACGTCGTAGCTGGCCATCTGATAGGAGCCCGGCACGATCACCTCGGTGCGCGACTTGCCCCGCCAGACAATCGGCGTCGAGAAGCTGTGCACCATGTCGGGGCGCTCGGCTCTCCACACCTGCTTCCCCGTGTTCCCGTCGACGGCCACCAGGAACGCGCCGATGTCCTGGTCGCAGTTCATGAGCACCTTGCCGTCGGCGATCACCGGCGACGCGCCCATGCCGTGAAAATTCGTGAACGGCCCCAGCGCGTGCCGCCAGCGCTCGTTGCCGTCGCGATCGTAGGAGACCAGCCCGAAGGCGGCGAAAAAGACGTAGACATTCCTGCCGTCGGTGGCGGGCGTCGGCGAGGCCGGATCGTTCAGCGTGTGGCGCTTCTCGGTGCGCTGGCCGGGCGACTCGCGCTGCCACAGGATCGCGCCCGTCTTCCGATGGAGCGCGATCGTCGAAAGCTTGCCGCCCTGGTGGCCGGTGAGGAAAATGCGGTCGGAGGTCACCACCGGCGACGACTTGCCCATCGGCAGCGCCGTCTTCCACAGAACGTTCTTCGTCGCGCCGATCTCGGCCGGCAGCGGCGAGCCGTCGGCGACTCCCGCGCCGTTCGGTCCGCGGAAACGCGGCCAGTCTTCCGCCGCCGCCGCCATCGCGGACAGAAGCACGATCGGAATGAACTTCACCGTGCCATCATACTTCGCCCGCGCCCTCGCTCCCCGGCGCGACCGTCGCGCGGATCGCCGGGAACTCCTCCCGGTCGGCGAGAATCAGCAGCGTGTCGCCGCCGCGGATCACCGTGGCGCCGCGCGGCGCCAGGAAATCGTCGTCGCGCCCCACCAGCACGATCAGCGCCGAGCGCGGCAGCTTCAGGTCGACGATCTGCTTGCCGTCCACCGGCGATCCCGCGGGCACCTCGACGTCCATCATGCCGCTGCGCGATCGCCGCGCCGGCACGAATTCCAGCGGGAATTGCCGCTTCGCCGAAAGCGGCGCCTGGAGGTGCAGGCGCCCGGCGAAAAAGCCGATAGTCGCGCCCTGCACCAGCACCGAGCTCAGCACGATGAAAAACACCAGGTGAAAGTACAGGTCCGCGCGCGGCAGTCCGGCCAGCATCGGGAAGGTCGCCAGCACGATCGGCACCGCGCCGCGCAATCCCACCCAGGCGACCAGCGTTTTTTGCCGCGCCTGCATCCGCGCCAGCGCCAGCGAGACGAACACCGCCACGGGCCGCGCGACGAAAATCAGGATCAGCGAGAGCGCCAATCCCGCGCCCGCTACCGGAAGCAGCCGCGAGGGATACACCAGCAGCCCCAGCACCAGGAACATCGCGATCTGCATGAGCCACGACACCCCGTCGTGGAACCGCATCAGGCTGCGCTTGTGGATGAAGTCGCCGTTGCCGATCGCGATGCCGGCCACGTAGACCGCCAGGAACCCGTTGCCGTGCGCCAGCGACGCGCCGCCGTACACCAGCAGGACCAGCCCGGTCGTGAACACCGGGTACAGCCCTTCGCTCGAGAGCTTCAGCCGGTTCAGCGACCACACCGCCGCCTTGCCCGCGGCCAGGCCGAGCGCGCCGCCGGCCGCCATCTGCCAGACGAAGCGCGGCGCCATCTCCACCGGCGACGACGACGGGTCCTGGATCAGCCCGATCAGCGCCGTCGTGAGAAACACCGCCATGGGGTCGTTGCTGCCCGATTCGAATTCGAGCAGCGGCTGGAGCCGCCCCTTCAACCGGATGCTCTGCGACCGCAGGATGCTGAACACCGCCGCCGCATCGGTCGACGAGACGATCGCGCCGAGAAGCAGGCTCTCCTGCCAGGACGTGCCGAGCAGCGCGCGCGCGCCCGCCCCGAAGATCGCCGCCGTGATCGCGACGCCGAGCGTCGAGAGGCTCAGCCCCTTCCACAGCACCGACCGCGCCGTTTCCCACTCGGTGTCCAGGCCCCCGGCAAAGAGAATGTAGGCGAGCGCCAGCACGCCGACAAACTGCGCCTGCCAGGGGTTGTCGAAGTAGATCCCGCCCGGCCCGTCCGATCCCGCCAGCATGCCGACGGCAAGAAACAACAGCAGCGATGGCACGCCCAGCCGGCCCGACGCCTTGCTGGCCGCCACGGCCACCAGCAACAGGATGGCCGTGAAGAAAAGTATCTGTTCCATCGACGCGCTGCTCACGGTGATCTATAAGGTTCGCAGATTGAAGTCGCTTCGCGGCGGTCGCGGCCGCTCTGATATCATCGCGGCATGATTCCCCGAACGGCGGTGTTTTGCGCGGCCCTTGCCATTCTCCAGGCACCCTCGCCGGCGGTCGACTCGCGGCCCCTGGCGCCGAAATTCCGGGCCACGGCGCTGGACGGCGAAAAGTTCACCAACGATTCCCTGAAAGGCAAGGTCGTCCTGGTCCAGTTCTGGACCACGTGGTGCGGAGTTTGCCGGTACGATCAGCCGGCGGTCGACGAAATTGTCCGCGAATTTTCCGGGAAAGGACTGGTCGTCCTGGCCGTCGATGTGGGCGAGTCCAGGAGAAAGGTGCAGTCCTACCTGGCGCAGTCGCCGCGCGCCTGTAAGATCGTGCTGACGGAGGACACCAACCTCGCGGCCGCGTTTTCGCCGCGCGGCTTCCCGCACTACGTGCTGATCGACCGCGAGGGGCGCATCGCCGGCGAACAGCGCGGCGGCGGCGGGGACCTGTACCGCTTTCTCGCCAAGGCCGGCTTGCGCGAGGAGTGAGATGGCGCTCGTCGAATCCACGCCTCCCGGGTCGCCGTGCTGGATCGAGCTCGGCACCACCGACCAGGACGGCGCCAAGCGCTTCTACACCGCGCTGTTCGGCTGGACCGTGAGCGATTTCCCGATCGGACCCGCGGAATCGTACTCGATGTTCCATCTCGATGGGAGCGCCACCGGCGCCGCCTACACCCTCAATTCCCAGCAGAAGGCCCAGCGCGACCCGCCGAACTGGATGATCTACTTCGCCACCGCCGACGCCGACGCCACCGTCGCCCGCGCCGAGCGGCTCGGCGGCACGGTGCTGGCGCCCGCCTTCGAGGTGATGGACGCCGGCCGCATGGCGGTGATTCGGGATCCCGTGGGCGCCGCCTTCAGCGTCTGGCAGGTGCGCCGCCACAAGGGCGCCGGCGTCGTCAACCAGCCCAACGCCATGGCCTGGACGGAGCTGGCGGCCCGCGACCAGGACCGCGCGGCCGGGTTCTACACGGCGTTGTTCGGCTGGGAGCCGAGCGAGATGCAGACGCCCGGCGGCGCCTACCTCGTCATGAAGAACGCCGGGGCCAACGTCGGCGGCATCATGGCGATGGACGCCGCCTGGGGCGACACGCCGCCGCACTGGACGGTCTACTTTCAGGTCGAGGACTGCGGCGCAGCCGCGGCGAAAGTGCGCGATCTCGGCGGCGCCATCCGCCATGGCCCCTTCGAAGGCGGCGACGTGGGCTGGATCGCCATGGCCGCCGACCCGCAGGGCGCGGGCTTCAACCTGATCCAGTTGCGCGCGCGATAAGGTGGGGCCGCGCTCCAGCGCGGCGCGGGGCCGCCCCACCGGTCATGCTACGTTGTCATCAGGCCGCATGCCCGCCAAGATTCTCGTCGAGGACCTCTCCAAGACCTACCGTTCGGGCGACATGGATCTCGTCGTGCTCTCTCGCGTCAACCTCTCGGTGGAATCCGGCGAGTCGGTCGCCGTCGTAGGAGAATCGGGGGCCGGCAAGTCGACCCTGTTGCACTTGTTAGGAGGGGTCGACCGCCCGACGAGTGGTAGAATAGTCTTCGAGAGCAGGGATATCTTTTCACTCTCCGACGCGGAGTTGGCCGACTTTCGAAACCGCGAGGTCGGTTTCGTATGGCAGATTCAGTCGCTGCTGCCCGAGTTCACCGCGCTGGAGAACGTCGGCATGCCGCTCAGAATTCGCGGCATGGGTCCCGAGGAATCGGGCCGGCGCGCGCAGGCAAGTCTGGAGGAGGTGGGTCTGGGGCGCAGAGCGTGGCATCGCGCCGGGGAGCTCTCGGGCGGCGAACAGCAACGGGTGGCGCTGGCGCGGGCATTGGCCGGCGATCCCGCTGTCCTTCTCGCCGACGAGCCGACGGGCAATCTCGACCACAAGACCGGCGAAATGATCATCGGACTTCTCGGCGAACTGCACCGCGCGCACCGGCTGACATCGGTGATCGTCACGCACAATCCATCCTTCGCCCGCCGCTGCGATCGCGTGCTCTCGATCCAGGCGGGTGCGGTAACGGCGGTCCAGCCGGGATCGTCTCAGGAATTTCCGGCGGCGCCTGGAGGCGGCAGGGAACATGTTTGAACGCTACACGGAAAAGGCTCGCAGGGTAATCTTTTTCGCGCGCTACGAGGCCAGCCAGTTCGGCAGCCCCTACATCGAGACCGAGCACCTGCTGCTCGGACTGCTCCGCGAGGACAAGGCGCTGGCGAACCGCTTCCTCCGCTCCAACGTCGCCCTGGAGTCCATCCGCAAGCAGATCGAGGCGCACACAACCATCCGCGAGAAGGTCTCCACTTCCGTCGACCTGCCGCTCAGCCACGAGTGCAAGCGCGTGCTGGCCTACGCCGCCGAAGAGGCCGAGCGGCTCAACCACAAGCACATCGGCACCGAGCACCTGCTGCTCGGCCTGCTGCGCGAAGAGAAGTGCTTCGCCGCCGAAATCCTGCACGAGCGCTCGCTGCGCCTCTCGCAGGTGCGCGAGGAGATCGCGCGCTCCTCCTCGGAGAAGATGTCTTCCAACCGCCCCAAGGAAAGCTCGCTGCTGGCCGAGTTCAGCCGCGACCTCACGCAGGCGGCCGTCGACGGACTGCTCGATCCGCTCATCGGGCGCGACTACGAGCTCGAGCGCGTCGTCCAAATCCTCTGCCGCCGCACCAAGAACAACCCGGTGCTGATCGGCGAGCCGGGCGTCGGCAAAACCGCCATCGTCGAAGGACTCGCCCAGCGCATCGCCGAGGGCGACGTGCCCTCGTTCCTGGCCGACAAGCGCATTCTGGCGCTCGATCTCTCGCTCATCGTCGCCGGCACCAAGTACCGCGGCCAGTTCGAGGAGCGGCTCAAGACCATCATGAAGGAGCTGATGGAGAATCAGAACGCCATCATCTTCATCGACGAGCTGCACACGCTGGTGGGCGCCGGCTCCGCCGAAGGGTCTCTCGACGCCGCCAACATATTGAAACCCGCCCTCTCGCGCGGCGAGATCCAGTGCAGCGGCGCCACCACGCCCTCCGAGTACCGCAAGTCGATCGAGAAGGACCGCTCCCTCGAGCGCCGCTTCCAGGCCGTCAAGGTCCCGCCGCCCACCGAAAAGGACGCCTGCGCCATCCTGTTCGGCATCAAGGAGCGCTACGAGAAGTTCCACGCCGTGGCCTACACCGACGAGGCCGTCGAATCGGCCGTCTTCACCTCCACGCGCTTCATCCCCGACCGCTTCCTTCCCGACAAAGCCATCGACCTCATCGACGAGGCCGGCGCCCGCGTCAAGCTCCGCCAGACCACCGTTCCCGCCGAGATCGCCGACGTCCAGAAGCGCATCAAGTTCATCGTGCACCGCATGGAGAACGCCATCGCCAATCACGATTTCGAGAAGGCCCGCTTCTACTCCGACGAAGAGCGCAAGGAGCGCGAGAACCTGCGGCTGCTGCGCGAGAAGTACAACCTCGACGACACCTCCACCGGCGTGGTCACCAAGGACGATATCGAGGACGTCGTCGCGCGCTGGACCGGCGTGCCCATGACCGCCATCAGGGAAGAGGAGATCGCCAAGCTCCTGCGCATCGAGGAGGAGCTGCACAAGCGCGTCATCAGCCAGGACAAGGCCATCGGCGCGCTGGCGCGTGCCATCCGCCGCTCCCGCGCCGGCCTGAAGTCTCCCAAGCGGCCCGCGGGCTGCTTCCTGTTCCTCGGGCCCACCGGCGTCGGCAAGACCGAGGTGGCGCGCGCGCTGGCCGAGTTCCTGTTCGGCTCCGAAAAATCGCTCATCCGCTTCGACATGTCCGAGTTCATGGAGAAGCACTCGGTGTCGAAGCTCATCGGCTCGCCGCCCGGATACGTCGGCTACGAAGAGGGCGGCCAGTTGACCGAGCGCGTCAAGCGCGCGCCCTATTCCATCATCCTGCTCGATGAGATCGAGAAGGCGCACCCGGACATTTACAACATCCTGCTGCAGGTCTTCGAGGACGGCCAGTTGACCGACGGCCTCGGCAACACCGTCGACTTCAAGAACACCATCATCATCATGACGTCCAACCTCGGCGCCCGATTCCTCGAAAAGCGCACGCAGATGGGCTTCGCGATCGCCGCGGCGGGCATTCCCGCCAAGATCGAGGACATGGTGATGTCGGAGGTCAAGAAGGCCTTCAATCCCGAATTCCTGAACCGCCTCGACGAGGTGATCCTGTTCACCTCGCTCAGCGACGACGACCTGCTCCAGATCATCACCCTGCTGGCCGATCAGATCAACGTCGCGCTCGCGCCCAAGCAGATCCGGCTGAATCTGGCGCCCGACGCCGCGCGCTACATTCTCGAAAAGACCTGCGGCGACCGCAGCTACGGCGCGCGCCCGCTGCGCCGCGCCTTGCAGAAGTACATCGAGGACCCCCTCGCCGAGCTGGTCATCCAGGGCACGCTACCGCGCCCGGTCGAGCTGGAGGTCTACCTCGGCGACACCGGCATCTTCTGCCGCCCCATCGGCGGCGAGGCCGAACTGGAGCTGGTCGGCGCCGGCGGTCCGTCGGAGCGCGCGCCCGGCGTTCCGCTATTCATGTTCTGACGTCCTGGGCCTTAGTCCCATCTGCGTTTATCCGCGTTCATCTGCGGCCCGATCATTCCCCGGCGCGCTCGTCGAACCTGATACAGTATTCGGGTTCCCATGAGAAAGTCCGCCGCACTACCAATCGCTCTGCTCGCACTGGCCGCCTGCCAGCGTGCGCCTCAGACCCCCGCGATCCGCCTCATCGACCGCTTCGAAGCCGCCCGAGTCGAAGGCGCCCCCAAAGGCAAGGCGCCCGATCCGAACGCGCTCTGGGATTTCGCCGCTCCCGTCAAAGCCGGCGAGGACCCCCTCCGCGGCTGGAAGGCCGGACCCGGCGTCACCGGGCTCGCCGTCAAGGACGGAAAGCTCACCGGCCGCACCACCGCTGAAATACCCTTCCTGTACGCCGACCGCCCCAAAACCGTCGACGCCAGCGACGCCTTCGACTCCGTGCGCCTCCGCATCCGCGTCAGCGACGGCGCCAACGCCAGCGTCATGGGAAGCCGCGGCAAGCCCGACTTCGCGCAGATCGCCGGCATGGCGCGCGCCTTTCCCTGGCCCTTCCGCGCGGCGGTTCAAAAAGGTCAGGAGTTCCAGACCCTCACGATTCAAGCCGAGCAGGTCAACCGCATGAATTTCGAGCAGCTCCTCATCCGGCCGACCGACGTTTCCGGCGCGACCTTCGAGATCGAATCGATACAGGCCATCTCGCAGCGCGAGCGCCGCGCCTCGGTGAAATCCGGCATCGGCTGGCAGGGCCTGGGCGACATCTATCACGAGACGCTGGTCTCGCGGTCGCCCGAGAGAATCCGCATCGAGGTCGACGTGCCCGCCAACTCATGGCTCGACCTCAACCTCGGCACCGTCGAGGACCACCCCGTCACCTTCAAGGTCGCCGTCGCCGGCGGACGGACGCTGCTCGAGCGCACGCTGACGACTCCCCATCGATGGGAGCCTTCGCCGGTCGACCTGGCCGGCGTCTCCGGACGCACGACGCTGGAGCTCTCGCTCGACGTCGCCGAAGAGCGCCTCGTCGGCTTCTGGGGATCGCCCGTCATTCGCGTGCGCGGTGCCAAACCGGAGGCGCAGAACGCCGGCGGCGCGCTCCGTGCCGCCCCGCCGCAGGGCGTCATCCTCATCATGTGCGACACCCTGCGTAAGGATCACCTGCCCACCTACGGCCACAAGCGCGACACCGCGCCCAATCTCTCGAAGATCGCCTCCCAGGGCGCTGTTTTCCTCGACGCCGTCGCTCCGGCGACGTGGACGAAGGTCGCCACGCCTTCCATCATGACGTCGCTCTATCCCATCTCGCACCGCGTGCACGATTTCACGCACCGCCTCTCGGCGGCCGCCGACACCATCGCCGAAGTCTATCGCGGGGCCGGCTACGCCACCGTGTCGTATTCCTCGGTGCTGTTCACCGGCAAGTTCACCAATCTCCAGCAGGGATTCGAGGAGCTGCACGAGAGCACCTCGGTGAACGATCCCCAGTACAACGCCAAGACCGCGCGCGCCTACGTCGACCGCGCCTCCGAGTGGCTCGGCCGCCACACCGACACGCCCTTTTTCATGTTCCTCCACGTCTTCGACCCCCACGATCCCTTCGAGCCCCGCGCGCCCTACGACCGCATCTGGGCCGACCCGTCGAAGAAAGAACAGCACGTCGGAAACCTCAACAAGATCCGCAAGGTGATCGAGAATCCCCTGCTGCGCGCCTTCGGCATGCCGAACAAGGCCGAGATCGAGAAGGCCGGCGTCGACCCGCACGAATTCGTCGCCCACGACAAGGACTGGTACGACGGCTCCATCCGCGGCATGGACTCCGAGGTCGGCCGCCTCATCGAGCGGCTGCGCCGGCTCGGCCTGGAAGACAAGGTGCAGATTGCCTTCATCTCCGACCATGGCGAGGAGTTCATCGAGCACGGCCGCATGTTCCACGGACAGACCGTCTACGGCGAGCTCACGGGCGTGCCGCTGATGCTGTACCGCCCCGGCGTCATCCCTCCCGGCCTCGCCATCCGCGAAACCGTCAGCAGCATCGACTTGATGCCCACGCTGCTCGACCTGAGCGGGCTCCCGGCGCCAAAGCGCGCGCAGGGGCAGAGCCTCGTTCCTTTGATCGCCGCCGCGCGCGACGCCAAGGGCGGACCCGCCGCCCAGGCGGCTCAGGCGCTGGGGTGGAAGCCGAGGCCCGCCGTCACCGAGAAGGCGAAGTCGAAGGACGCCGGCGGACCTCCGCCCTACGAAACCGAGTCGTACGGCATCGTCGACGGCGGCTGGAAGCTGGTGCACAACGTGCACCGTCCGGCGGGCGCGCCGGAGTTCGAGCTGTATAACCACACCGACGATCCGCTCAACATGAAAAACGTCGCCGATCAGAACAAGGACAAGGTCGAGAAGCTGCGCGCGAAGCTGGCCGAGTGGCGCAAGTCCGTCGAACAGGGACAGCTCCCCAAGGGCGACGCCGCCGAGGGCCTAACTCCGCAGGAGCGCGAACGCCTCCGCAGCCTGGGCTACGTGCAGTAGGCGCGCGGCCCCGGTTCACCCCGCCCTGGAGCTTGTTCTTGTCCCATCTGCGTTTATCTGCGTTCATCTGCGGCCAAATCATTCTTCCCACGAGAATCGCGCTCCCCGGACGCCGCCGCCGACAGCCGTCTCACCCAACCGGCCGGCAGCGCCGCCGCCGCCAGGCATGCGCCGGCCACCAGCCAGTTTCTGCGATCGAAGAGGAAGCCCGCGGGAGTACGGCCCGCGGCGGCCGCCAGGAATCCGAGGCCTCGCAGCGGAGCCCCGGTCTCGTAGCACAGGTAGGCGAAGTAGCGGGACATGTTGGCGCGGGCCGGGGCCTCGCATCCCTTGAAGCGCGGGCCGGCGAGAGCCCGGATCTTTTCCAGCAGACTCTCCCACTCGGCGGCCATGCCGCGCCAGCCCCGCGACATCTGCCCGGAGTGGCGCCGATAGTAGCTGTGCCGGTCGCCGGTGCCCGCCAACTCCCCGCCGCCGAGGAGCGCGATCCGGAGGAACAGGTCGAGATCGTACATGTAGTGGAACCGCGGATCGAATCCGCCCGCCTCGATCGCCGCGCTCCGCCGGACCATCACCGATGAGGTGTTGCCGATCACGAAGTCGCGCATCAGCTGTTCGAATCCCAGCGGCCCGTCCCAGACTCGTGCCGGAAGCGGGAGCGGCTCGCCGCCCGCGCCGACGTAGCCGGTCGCGCAGAACGTCAACGCCAGTGTCGGGCGCGACCTCATGGTCTTCACCTGTGCCGCGAGTTTGCCGGGGTCCCAGAGGTCGTCCTGGTCCAGGAAGGCGATGAATTCCCCGCGTGCCTGCTGCAGTCCCGTCTGTGCCGCCGCCGAAGGCCCGCGGTTGTCCTGAACGAGGGAGACGATGCGGGAATCGAGGCTTCGCACGGCATCCACGCAATGGTCGGTGGAGCCGTCGTCGACCAGAATCAGCTCGAAATCCCCGAACGACTGCCCGAGAGCCGAGTGGACTGTCTCCCGAAGCAGCGCGCCCCCGTTGAACACCGGCACGACAATGCTCACCGCCGGCGCGCCGCTCAACCCATCGCCTCGCGAATGTGCCGCACCACTTCCTGGATCGACGACTCCGCCAGCATCCCCTCGGGGGCGTAGTCGACTTCCCGCACTTCGAACTCACCGGTCGCGATTCCACTCCAACCCATCATGGGAACCACCGGTCGCACGCCGCGTATCCGGATACAGCACACTCGTCCCGAATACGGTCCCGGCCGATAGCTCAATGACGCGAGGCGTCGCAGGATGGCGGCGCCGACCGTACCGGGGCCGCGCTCGCCGGTCCGCAGGGACGCAGCCATTCTTCGCTCGTGGCGGTTTCGTGCGAACGCCCGCCATCGGTTTCCGGCGTATTCGAGCGGTCCGCCCGGCCAGCGGTGCAGCCACGCTCCGTGCTCGGCGATTCGCTCCACGCCCATGCGGACCTGGGCGATCGCCCTGCCTGCCGCGCCGGCCGCGGCGCGCCAATCCGGGTTGATCGTGTCCATCAGCACCAGCAGCGACGGCGTCCGTCCCATCGACGCCAGCCTCCGCGCCGTTTCGAACGCGGCCACGCCGCCGAAACACACGCCGGCCAGCCGCACCGGCGCGTCGCCGAACCTCGCCGAGATGGCCTCCGCGTACGCCTCCGCGAACTCCTCGATCGTCCATTCTTCCGAGCCGGCGCGCGGAGCCGCCGTCCGCAGTCCATACACAGGCTGGCGATCGCCGAGCAACCTCGCCAGGCGCGCGTAGCCCAGCGCCACCGCGTCGTGTCCCGGAATGCAGACTAGCGGCGGCTCCGTTCCCTTCGGTTGCAGCTCCACCAGCAGATCGTCGGTCGGCGGTGCGGCCCTGGCGGCCTCGATATCCTCGGCCAGCGACCGGATCGTCCCCTGTTCGAGAAACCGGAAGAACGGCAGATCGAGAGACGTCGTCTCGACGACCTCGGCCAGCATGCGCGCGGCCTGGTGCGAATCGCCGCCGAGCGCGCCGAAGGCGTCCAGCGCGCCGATCCGCTTGCGGCGCAGATGGCGCGACCAGATGTCGCGGATCTGCCGCTCGAGCGCCGTCTCCGGCTCCACAAACTCCACCGGGGCGGCGCCGTCGATCGCCGGAACGCCGAGCCGCTCGGCCAGGCCGCCGCGCTGCGTTTTTCCCGTGGGGCCTTTCGGTATCTCAGCCAGAATGCGGACCACGCGCGGAACCTTGAACGCCGCCAGCCGCGCCGCGGCGAAACCGCGCAGATCCGATTCGCGCGCCGTCGCCCCTTTCCGCAGTACCACCGCCGCCCCCACCTCCTCGCCGAGCTGCGCGTGCGGCACAGCGAAGGCGACCGCCTGCTCCACCGCCGGATGATCGAGCAGAACCTCGTCGATCTCCCGGGGCGAGATCTTCTCGCCTCCCCGATTGATAATCTCCTTGAGCCGCCCCGTCAGGTGCAGGTAGCCGTCGGCGTCCATCCATCCCTGATCGCCCGTGCGAAACCACCCGTTGCGGAACGCCGATTCGTTCGCCGCCGGATTGTCCAGGTACCCGGGCGTGACGCCCGGCCCGCGTACAACGACCTCGCCGGTCGCGCCGCCTTCGAGCAGCTCGCCCGATTCGCCCAGGATCGCGATCTCCGCTCCGGCGCACGGGCCCACCGAGCCCGGTTTTCGCGCGGCGGGCGGCAGAGGATTCGAGGCCATCTGGTGCGCGGCCTCCGTCATCCCGTAGGCTTCTACGACGGGCGCGCCGAACGCCGCCTCCAGCTCATGCAGCACCCGCGGTGGCAGCGCCGCGGACGAGGAGCGAATCAGGCGCAGCGGCCTTCTGGCGACGATCGCCGCGTTCTCCCGCGCGCGCGCGGCGATCGCCATATGCATCGCCGGCACCGCCGTGTACCAGGTCGGCGCGAATTCCTCCAGCCAGTCGAAGAACCCGGTCCCGTAAGTCCCGTCCGTCGAGACCACGCTCCCGCCCGTGGCCAGCGTCGCCAGCAGGGCCGCCGCCAGGCCGTGGATGTGGAACAGCGGCATGATATTCAGGCATCGGTCGGCGGGCGTGAGCGCCAGCGTGCGCGCGATGCTGCCGGCCGAGGCCGCCAGGTTCCGATGAAGCAGCGGCACCAGCTTCGGCCGCGACGTCGTGCCCGAGGTGTGCAGCAGCAGCGCGATATCGCCCGCCTCCGGCGGTCCGTCTTCCGACGGCAGCCCGGCAAGCTCACCCGCCTCGAAGCGGCATAGTCCGCCGTCCGCGATCAGGTTCAGCACCGGAACGCCCGCCTCGCGCGCGGCCGCCTGCGCGGGCGAATCGGGCGGACGGTCGGTAGCGATGAAATCCGCGCGCAGATCGCGCAGGTAGAATGCCAGCTCTTCCTTGCGATAGGCCGGGTTCAGGGGCGCGCACGCGCAAGCCGACGCGATCCCCAGGAAGGCTGTCGCCGCCACCGGTCCGTTGCCCGTGACCAGCGCGACCCGCGTCCCGCGCCCGGCGCCGATGGCCCGCAATCGGTCGCGCGTCGAATTCAGGTGGCCGTGGAGATCCGCATACGCCACCGTGACGCCGCCGGGTCCCAGGATGGCGGGATTCTTGGGATGCGACGCGGCCCACGCCGCGATCCCGGCGCCGCAACATCCGCTTGCCAGGTCTCGACTGGGGGAAATGGTGGACGGCATGGGATTCGAACCCACGACCCCGGCGTTGCGAACGCCGTGCTCTCCCAACTGAGCTAGCCGCCCACTGCGCGCTCAGGTCACCTCCATAGTAACATGATGGGCCGTGACCGGAACCCGCATACGCTATGGCGAAGACCCCAATCAATTCGCCGACTTGCGCCTTCCCGCGGGCCCCGGACCTCACCCCGCCGCCATCGTCGTTCACGGCGGATTCTGGCGCGCCGCCTACGGACTCGACCACATAGAGCGCGTCGCCGAAGCCCTTCCCGCCATCGGCGTCGCCACCTGGAACATCGAGTACCGCCGCATCGGACAGCCCGGCGGCGGATTCCCCGGCACACTCGACGACGTCCTCCACGCCGCCTCCCACCTCGCCACGCTCGACGCGCCTATCGACCTCGCGCGAGTCGTCGCCCTGGGCCACTCCGCCGGCGGCCACCTCGCCCTCTACCTCGCCGCCAGAAAGCCCATCCCCCTGCGCGGCGCGATTTCCCTCGCCGGCGTCGCCGACCTGCGTCTGGCGGCCGAACTCGAACTCAGCCGCGGCGTGGTCGCCCGCGAGTTCCTCGGCGCGACACCGCGGGAAGCCCCCGAACGCTACCGCGCGGCGTCTCCCATCGAGATGTTGCCCTTCGGAGTCCCGCAGCGCCTCATCCACGGCGACCGCGACGACATCGTCCCCATCGAGATCGCCCGCCGCCACGCCGAAGCCGCGCAAGCCGCCGGCGACGACGCCCGCCTCATCGCGCTCCCCGGCGTCGATCACCACCAGGTCGTCGACCCCGCCGCCTCGCCCTGGCCTACGATCCTGGCAGCCGTTCGAGAATTGACCGGATTTCCCGGATAATCAGGTCCAGTTCCTCGTCCTTGGTGTAGAAATGCGGCGCGATCCGGATTCCCGCCCCCGGCCGGTGATCCACCAGGAAGTCGCGGCGCAGCAGCTCGGCGACCACTTCCTCGCCCCTTGGCACGTCGACGATCACCGTCCCCCCGCGCGAAGCGGCGTCGCGCGGCGAGTTCACCCGGAATCCTGCCTCCTCGGCCAGCGCGATCAACCGCGCCGTCTGACGCATCGACTTGGCGCGAATGCGCTCCACTCCCGCCTCCAGCACGATCTCGTAGCCCGACCGCGCCGCGTAGAGCGCCGGAATCGCCGGCGTGCCGTGGAGAAAGCGGAACGCATCGTCCGCGTAGTCGATCGCCCCGTCCTCGAAGGCGAACGGCGCGCGATGCGCCATCCAGCCGGTGACGCGCGGCTCCAGCTTCGGCCACAGGTCGCGCCGGACATAGAGATAACCCGCGCCCGGCCCTCCGCACAGCCACTTCACCGAGCCCCCGCAGGCGAAGTCGACGCCCAGCCCCCGCACGTCCACTGGGACCGTCCCCGCCGACTGGTAGATGTCCAGCATCATGTAGGCGCCCACCTCGCGCGCCCGCCGCGCGATCGCCGCCGCGTCCTGGATCGCCGAGCTCCGGAACAGCACGTGCGACACCGAGACCAGCAGTGTCTCCTCGTCGATCGCCGCCAGCAGCCGCTCCAGCGGAACGGTGATCCCGTCCTCGGAGGCAACCTCCGTCACCCGCGCACCGAGCTTCGCCGCGCCGTGATGCAGGTAATGATTCGTCGGAAAATTCATCGACTCCGAGACGATCTTGTTGCGGCGTCCCGAAAAATCCAGGCACGACAGCACAATCGACTGCGCGATCGACACGTTCGGCTGCATCACGACCTCGCCCGCGCCCGCCCCGATGATGCGTCCGATCAGGTCGCCCACCGTCCCCGGCATCGCCCACCAGCCCTCGGCCCAGGCGCGAATCGAGCGCGTGTCCCAGGTGTCGGCGTACTCGGCGAGCCGGTCGCGCGTGCGCCGCGGCATCGCCCCCAGCGAGTGGCTGATCAGGTAGACGGTGCGGTCGAGGACCGGGAATTCCTTGCGCCAGTCGAGAAGTTCGTCCATAGGTAGTAGACCGGAATGCCGGCCGCGATCAGTCCCGCGCTCGCGAAGCCCGGCCCCGGCGTCGTGTAAAGCGTGTTCGCCAGCAGCCCCGCGCACACCGCGCAGAACGCCAGCGGCGCCGCCGGATATCCCCACATGCGGAACGGACGGACCCGATCCGGCGCCCGCCGCCGCAGCACCACCATCCCCAGCACGCACGCCCCGTAAATCAGCCACGCGGCGAACATCGCATAGGATACCAGCGATGCGTACGTGCCCGTGAACACCAGCGCGCTCGACCACGCCGCTTGCAGCACGATCGCCCGCGCCGGCGTCTGATACCGCGGGTGCACCTCGCCGAACCACCGGAAGAACAGCCCGTCCCGCGCCTGCGCGAAGTAGATGCGCGGCGCCGTAATCGTCCAGCCGTTCAGGCTCCCGGCGATCGAGAGCAGCACCACCAGGCTCACCGCCGAGGCCCCCGCCGATCCCGCGGCCCGCGCCGCCGCATCGGCCCCCACGCGAGTCGACGCGGCGATTTCGGCCGGCGTCAGCACGCTCAGGTACGCCCAGTTCGCCGCCAGATACAACACCGTCACGATCGCCAGGCCGATCCCCAGCGCCCGTGGCAGCGTCCGCTGCGCGTCGCGCACCTCGCCGGCGACGAAGCTCAGACTCACCCATCCGTCGTAGGTCGCCAGCGCCGCCAGCATCGCCAGGCCGAACGGCGCGATCATGGACGCGTTCCACTGCCACGCCGCCGCCGCCGGCCGAGGCGCGTCGCTCGCCATCACCACGGCGATCAGCGCCGCCAGGCCTCCGGCCTTGAGGACCATCAACGTCTTCTGCACCGCCGCCCCGGCCTGCACGCCGATGTAGTTCACCGCGCTCAGCGCGGCGATGAGCGCCACCGCGATGGCGCGCTCGCCCCACAGCGGCAAAGCGACGAAATGTCCCAGGTATAGCGAGAAGCACATGGCGAGCCAGCCCACCGCCGCCGGGATGAGCGTCGTCATCATGGCCCAGCCGCACAAAAACGCCGCCATCGGCCCGAAACATTCCTTCAGGAAAATGTACTGGCCGCCGGTGGCCGGCATCATCGCCCCCAGCTCGGCATAGGCCAGCGCGCCGAAGTACGAGAGCACCGCTCCGGCGATCCACACCGCGATCATCGGCCCCGCCGACGGCAACTGCTGCGCGACCAGGTTCGGCGTCAGGAAAATTCCCGCGCCGATCACCGTCCCGGCGACAATCGCGACCGAGTCGAACAGGCCGAGCCGTCGCGGAAGGTCGCCGGGCATTGAGTCAGTATACTGACCGGTGACGTTACCGAGCCGCGCCCAGAGTGGAAGTCGTTACCGAGCCGCGACCGAAGGGAGCGGTTTCACGTCCGGCACCCGTCATACGATTGGTATAATCGAGCATGGCCAGTACGATTAGAACAGCGGTATCCCTTCCGCGGGCGCTCTTTGAGGAATCCGAAGTTCTGGCTCGACGCCTGCGGATGACTCGAAGCGGACTCTACTCGCGCGCCCTGGATGAGTTTGCCCGGCGTCAGGAGAACCACCGCCTCCTGGAGAGAATCAACGCCGCCTGCGACGACGCGCCCGGCGAGTCCGAGCGAGCGATCCTGCAAGGAATGCTCCGGGAGCAACGGCGGTTGGTGGCACGCAAGCGGTGATCCGCCAGGGCGACATCTATTGGATCGACCTCGGCGAGCCCGCCGGTTCGGGTCCCGGGTACAGGCATCCCTACGTAGTTGTTCAGAACAACGTGTTCAACGCAAGCCGTATCAATACCGTGGTGGTTTGCGCCGTCACATCGAACCTCCGCCGGGCGGATTCTCCCGGTAACGTCCTCCTTCGCGCCGGAGAAGCGAACCTCACCAGATCCAGCGTCGTGAACATTTCGCAGGTGTTCACCGTCGACCGCTCCCGGCTCGGCAGGCGCATCGGCGCTGTCACGCCCGCGAAGCTGCGGGCCGTCCTGGACGGCATCGCGCTCCTCCTCGACCCGCGCGAACCGCCCGGCGCATCAGCTTCGACCGGTTCCCCCCGCCCCCGGACGCTATAATACAAGTCGGCGGTGAGCGATCTCCCCTCGGACCTGATCTCCGTGGTCGTGGTCAACTGGAATCGCCGCGAACTGTTGCGCGCCTGCCTGGAATCCCTGGCCCGGCAGCGGGGCGTCGACTTCGAGGTCGTCGTCGTCGACAACGGCTCGCGCGACGGTTCCGTCGAGATGCTGGCCGCGGAGTTCGACGGAAATCGGGGGTTCCCGCTGCGGATCGTCCGCAACGAGGGGAATCGCGGCTTCTGCGCGGCCAATAACCAGGCCTTCGCCGTCTGCCGCGGCCCGCTGATCGCCCTGCTGAACAACGATGCCGAAGCAGATCCACACTGGCTCGCCGCCCTCCGCGGCGCATTCCACCGACCCGAGGTGGGCATGGCCGCCTCGAAGATCCTCGTCCACGAGGACCCGCGCCGCATCGACAAGGCCGGCCACCTCATCTATCTCGACGGCCAGAATCGCGGCCGCGGCGCCGGCCAGTTCGACCGCGGACAGTTCGACCGCGTCGAGGAAGTCCTCTGGCCCGACGGCTGCGCCGCCATGTACCGCCGCGGCATGCTCGACCGCATCGGCGGATTCGACGAGGATTTCTTCGCCTACGCCGACGACGCCGAACTCGGCCTGCGCGGCCGCATCGCCGGCTGGACCTGTGTATACGTCCCCTCCGCCGTCGTACGCCACCATCGTGCTTCCACTTTGGGCGTCGACTCGTCAAAAAGGCTGGAGCTGATTGAGCGCAACCGTGTCCTGCTCGCCGCCAAGCTGTTCCCCTGGAGTCTGCTGTGGCTGAACGGCCCCCTCTACGCGGCCCGGCTCGGCGCGGGGATGTGGGCGGCGATCCGCGGCCGGGGGGAAACGGCCTACTTCCCGGGCTGGAGGGGGAAGTGGAAAATGGCGGCGGCGATGCTGCGCGGGGATCTGAAGGCGCTGGCGATGTTGCCGGCCATGCTTCGCAAGCGCCGCGCGATCGAGACCTTTCGCCGCTTGTCGCCGCGCCAGGTGCGCCTCCTGCTGATGCGCCACCGGATCCGGTTGCGGGAGCTGACTCAGCAGTCGATCTGACTGCTGCGCCTTCCGAAGACGCCGCCGGCGGCGAGCCTTGCCCCGCCTGCGGCTGCACGCGCTCGCGCACTTTGTTTCACGCCACCGACCGGCTTTACCGCACCACCGACGAGTCGTTCCTGGTGATCGAATGCGGCGCCTGCCGCCTGCTGCGCCTGTTTCCCTGGCCCTCGCCCGCCGAGCTCCGCCGCTACTATCCCGACAACTACTGGTTCGTCGCCGACGCCGACGCCGCCTCGCGACTCGAGGAGATCTACCGCCGCTTCGTGCTCGGCGATCACGTCCGCTTCGTGCGCTCCGCCCTCGAGCGCTCCGGCGAAACCGGCCCCGTGGTCGACGTCGGATGCGGCGGCGGCCTCTTCCTGCGCATGCTGGCCGAGCGCGGCCGCCGCGTCGCGGGACTCGATTTCTCCATCGCCGCGGCCGACGTCGCCTGGCGCGTCAACGGCGTGCCCGCCGTCTGCGGGACGCTGGCGCGCGCCCCCTTCGCCCCCGGAACCTGCGCCGCCGTCACCATGTTCCACGTCCTCGAACATCTCTACGACCCGGCAGCCTATCTCGACGCCGCCCGCGAGCTGCTCAAGCCCGAAGGCCGCCTCATCGTCCAGGTGCCCAACGCCGATTGCTGGCAGTTCCTGCTGCTCGGCGAAAACTGGAGCGGCATCGACGTGCCGCGCCACCTGCTGAACTTCCGCGCGCGCGACCTGGAAATCCTCCTGGACCGCTGCGGCTTCGAGGTCGTGCGCGCCAAACATTTCTCGCTGCGCGACAATCCCGCCGGCCTCGCCACCAGCCTCGCCCCGGGACTCGACCCCATGGCCCGCCGCGTCCGCCAGACTCCGGAGACGCCGCGCCAGCGCCTCCTCAAGGATCTGGCCTACTTCGCGCTGGTGGTCGCCGCCACGCCGCTCACACTGCTGGAAGCGGCCTGCCGCGCCGGCTCCACCATCATGATGGAGGCGCGGAAGACTTCGTGACCGCGCCCCGGCCCGCCCCCTCGCCGCGCCTGGTCGCCGCGCGCCCGCACACGCGTTACGCGGCCGTCGAGCGGCGGCTGCCGCGACGGCTGCGGCGCTACATTCTCCATTTCGAGTCCTGCATCGAGGACGCCGTCGCGCACCTGGCCGCGGAGGTGGAGGACGGCGCGCGCGTGCTCGACGCCGGCGCCGGCGAGGGACGCTACCGCCGATTCTTCGGACGGCATCGCTACACGGGCGCCGACCTTGCCATCGGCGACCCGCAATGGGACTATCGCGATCTCGACTGCTTCGCCGATCTCGCCGCGCTCCCGTTCCCCGACGGCGCCTTCACCGCCTGCCTCAACATCGTCACCCTCGAGCACGTCCAAGATCCCGAGGCCGTCGTCCGGGAAATGGCGCGCGTGCTCGATCGCGGCGGCCGGCTCCTGCTGGTGGTCCCGCACGAGTGGGAGGTCCACCAGGCCCCCCACGACTACTACCGCTTCACGCGCTACGGCGTCGCGCGTCTGCTCGACCGCGCCGGCTTCATCGCCGTCCGCATCCTGCCGGTCGGCGGATTCTTCCGCCTGCTGGCGCGGCGTATGCTCAACGGCGTGCAGTTTTTCCGCGGCTTCTGGCGGCTGCCGGCGGCTGTTGCGCTAACCCCGCCGGCTCTGCTGCTGCCCCTGCTCGACAGCCTCGACCGCGACCGCAATTTCACACTGGGATACATATGCACCGCGCGACGGCCCTCATGACGCTGTTGGCGGGCGGCGTCCTCGCCGCCGATTTCAGCGGCGCCTCGGCGCTCGAATTCACCCGCAAGGCGGTGGCCTTCGGTCCGCGGCCCTCCGGCTCGCCGGCCCTCGCCAACATGCGGAAGTGGATCGTGGGCGAACTCAAGGCTCGCAAGGTTCCCGTAATCGAGGAAGTGTTTACCGCGACAACCCCGAAAGGCCCCGTGGTAATGAGGAATATTATCGCTCGCTTTCCTGGAAAATCGACGCGCGCGATCGTCTTCTCGGGACACTACGATACGAAACACATCCCGGGCGTGAAATTTAACGGTGCCAACGACGGCGGATCGTCGACCGGCTTCCTGCTCGAGATGGCTCGTGTGCTCGCCGGTGCGCCGCGTGGCGACGACGTCTACCTGGTCTGGTTCGACGGCGAGGAGGCCGTCGAGCAATGGTCGGAGACTGACAGCCTTTATGGCAGCCGCCACCTGGCCGCGCGCTGGGCCGCCGACGGCACCCTCGGCCGCATCCGCGCGCTCGTCAACGTCGACATGATCGGCGACCGCGACCTCGGCATTCTCAACGAGCTCAACTCGTCGCTGCCCCTGCGGCGCCTGATCTGGCAGATCGCCGCCGACCTCGGCTACCGCAAACACTTCCTCCCCGACACCTTCGCCATCGACGACGACCACATGCCGTTCGTGCGCCTCGGCGTCCCCGCCGTTGACCTCATCGACTACGACTACGGCCCCAAGAACAGCTACTGGCACACCGCCCAGGACACCATGGACAAGCTCTCGGCGTCGAGCTTCGAGGTAGTCGGCAAGGTGCTGCTGGAGTTGATCCGCCGCCTGGAGAAGTGAGCGCCCCGCCGCCCCACCGGAAACCTCCACCGCCCGGAGAACGGGCCCTCGCGGGTTATAATACGGCCATGGCGGCGACCACCGGGCTCACGATCGAGGACTTCGAGAACCTGCCGGACGCTCTGGCTGTCAACCACGAGCTCGTCGACGGAAAGTTGGTGGACGTGTCTGGCAACGTGCTCGAACACATTCTTCTGAGGGACTACCTGACTAGTCTCGTGGGAGATTTCGCGCGGAAAGACAGGCTCGGGGTGGCGCTCTCCGAGATGGAGTACAAATTCGGCGAGAACGCCCATGGCCCCGACGTCAGTTTCGTCCGCGAACACCGGAAGCATCTTCTCGAGCGCGGCAGGCGGGTCCAGCTCCTTGTGCCCGACCTGGCGATCGAAGTCGCCAGCCCGAACGATCGTTATCCGGCGCTGAGGGCGAAGCTCCAGCGTTACCTGGAGTTCGGAACTGAAGAGGCCTGACTGATGCTGATCGTCGCTCGCGAGGTCTACGTTTACCGCACGGACAGCGCCCGCGTCCTTCGCGAGAACGACATCCTCGAGACGCCCCTGCTTCCGGGCTTTTCGATCCGCGTCGCCGACCTCTTCGACCGCGCCATCGACTTCTGACACTACTTCGGCGCCATCCGCAGCGCCGCGTCCAGCCGGATCACTTCCCCGTTCAGATACGAATTCTCGATAATGAACTGCGCCATTCGCGCGTAATCCTCCGGCTGTCCCAGCCGCTGCGGGAACGGAACGCTCGCCGCCAGCGCGCCGCGCACCTCGTCGGGGAGCTTACCGAGCAGCGGCGTGTCGAAGATTCCCGGCGCGATGGTCGCCACGCGAATCCCGTGACGCGCCAGGTCGCGCGCCAGCGGCAGCGTCATTCCCACGATCCCGCCCTTCGACGCCGAGTACGCCGTCTGCCCGATCTGCCCGTCGAAGGCCGCGATCGACGCCGTGTTCACCACCACGCCGCGTTCCCCGTCCTCGCCCGGTTCGTTCCCCGCCATCGCCGCCGCCGCCAGCCGCGTCACGTTGAATGTGCCGATCAGGTTCACGCGCACGATGCGCTCGAACCACTCCAGCTCCACCGGCCCCTCCTTGCCGATCACCCGCCGCGCGCCGCCGATCCCGGCGCAATTCACCGCCACGTCGATCCGTCCGAATCGCGCGCGCGCCGCGCCGATCGCCGCCTCCACCTGCGCCGCGTCGCTCACGTCGGCCGCCGCCGCCAGCGCCCGGTCGCCAAGTGAAGCGGCGAACCGGCGCGCGAGCGCCTCATTCACGTCGAGAATCAGCGCGCGGCCGCCGGCCTCGACGAACATCCGCGCCGTCGCCGCGCCCAGTCCCGACGCGCCTCCGGTGATCACCGCGACTTTGCCTTCGATATTCACGCTTGCGCCGCTCCCTTCGCGATCAATTCGTCGATGCGCGCCTCGGTGTAACCCGCTTGCGCCAGTACTTCCCGCGTGTGCTGGCCGATCGCGGGCGCCGCGGTCACCGGCGTCTTCTCCGATCCCTCGACCCGAATGGGAGAATCGAGCGCGCGAATCGCCGCCCCCTCCACCTCGCGGAACATCCCCTCCGCGATCATCTGCGGGTCGTCCACCAGTTCCTCCGCCGACGGCGCCGGGCTCCAGGTGATCTCCCGAGCCGCGAAGATGCGCGACCACTCGGCCATCGTCTTCTGCCCGAACACCTCGTCGAGCAGCACGACCAGTTCCGCCGAGTTCTCGCGGCGAAGCGCCGGCGTCGCAAAGCGCGGGTGGCCGATCCAGTCCTCGCGCCCGACGGCGCCGCAGAGCCGGCCCCAGTCCTTGTTCGGCTCGATCAGGCAAAAAAGAAACCGCTTACCGTCCCCCGATACATAATGGTTAACGAGTGGATTCAACGGCTTACGTCGTGTTCGTTCCACGTGGAACATCGCGCCGCTGAGCGCCGCCTGGATCAGACAGCCGTTCGACCAGGCGCCGCACCCCATCAAAGTGGTCGACACTTTCGATCCCAGGCCGGTGCGTTCGCGCCGAAACAGCGCCATCATGATGCCGGCGAACAGGGTCATCGCCGTCGGATGATCGCCGAAACCGGGCGTCGAGAGCGCCGGCTCGACATCGGTGTCCCGGATGTGATGCATCAGCCCGCTGCGCGCCCAATAGCCGGTCATGTCGAAGCCGGGCAGTTCAGCATCGGGTCCAGTCTCGCCGTATCCGGTGACCGATGCGTAGATGAGCCGCTCGTTGACGGCGCGCAGGTCGTCGTAGGCCAGCCGGAACTTCGCGATCTGATGCGGCTGGAAGTTCGTGATGAACACGTCGGCGGAAGCGGCCAGTTTCATCAACACGCCGCGCCCTTCCTCGTCGGCGAGGTTGAGGGCGACGCTTTTCTTGTTGCGCGAATCGAGCATCCAGCAATAGTTATGTTCCGACACCGGCATCCCGGTGACCTGCACCAGATAACGGTACGGGTCGCCGTGCGGCGGCCGCTCGATCTTGACGACCTCGGCGCCGAAGTCGGCCATGACGGTCGCGGCGCCGGGCGCGGCGATGTAGGTGGCCGCGTCGATGACGCGAATCCCGGAAAGGATGCCCTCGGCCATTGCGTTAGTATACGAGCATGTTTCTCCGCGCCGCGCTCGCGGCCTTTTCGATTGCCTGCGGATCGGCGCAGGTGATTGCGATCACGGGCGCGACAGTGGTCGACGGCACGGGAGCGCCCGCGCGAGCGGCCACCGTCATCCTTCGCGGCGACCGCATCGAATCGGTCGGCGGCGAGATCCCGGCGGGCGCGCGCGTCATTCGCGCCGCCGGACACACGCTGATCCCCGGGCTGTTCGACTTGCACACGCACCTTCCCTATTCGGCGGCCGCCGAGGCGCCCAACGACTGGGGCAAGAACCTGAAGGCGTACCTCCTCGCCGGCGTCACCAGCGTGGTCGATTTCGGAACGTACCCCGAGACTTTCGAGCCGATGCGGCGGTTGGTGCGCGACGGCGCAGTGCCCGGTCCGCGCATTCATCTCGCCGCGCGACTCACGACTCCCGGCGGCCATGGCGCCGAGGGCGGCCGCGGCGATTTCTTCTCGCTCGAAGTGACGACCCCGCGCGAGGCGCGCGCCGCGGTCCGCCGCGTGCTCGCCTACAAGCCGGACGCCATCAAGGTCTTCACCGACGGCTGGCGCTACGGCGCCGCGCCGGACATGACGAGCATGGAAGAGGAAACGCTGGCGGCCATCGTCGAGGAGGCGCACCGTGCGGGCGTCGAGGTACTGACGCACACCGTTACGCTCGCGAAGGCGAAGGTCGCCGCGCGCGCCGGAGTCGACGTGATCGCGCATGGCATCGGCGACGCCGCCGCCGACGAGGAACTGGTCAATCTCATGAAGCAGCGGCGCACCACTTACGCGCCTACCATGGCCGTCTACGAGCCCGCCGACCGGCGCGCGAGGCCTCCGCTGCTGGCGACGTTGCTCGATCCCTCGGCGCGCGGTGTGCTGCAAAGGCCGCGTCCGCCACGCCCGCCCGCCGACGATCCGCGCGCGCGCCGATGGCGTTTCCTGCTGGGTAACGTCGCCGCGCTGCGTCAGGGCGGCGTGGCCATCGGCACGGGCACCGACGCCGGAGTCACGGGAACCTTCCACGGATTCTCGACGCTGCGCGAGATGCAACTGCTGGTCGAGGGCGGTCTCACGCCGCTCGAGGCGATCGCGGCGGCGACCTCGGCCTCCGCGCGCGCGATTCGCGTCGACTCCGAGCGCGGCTCGATCGCGGAGGGCAAGCTCGCGGATCTCGTGCTCGTCGAAGGCGCGCCGCACCAAAACATCGCCGACATCATGAACGTCCGCCGCGTCTTCCTCGGCGGCCGCGAGCTGGATCGAGACGCGCTGGCCGCGGCGATCGCGGCACGCGATCTGACGCCGATTCCGGCGCGCAAGGTGGCGGCGCTGGTCGACGACATGGAGGGCGAGCGTACGAAGCTCGACACGCTGCGCGTCAACTCGACTGACTCGGGGCACGACAAGTCGAAGATGACGTTCGGCCGCACGCTGCGGTCGGCGGGCAATCACGCGCTCTCGATCCAGGCGTACATGAGCGAGAAGCCGCGGCCGTTCGCGTCGGTGAATTTTCCGTTGACGCCGGGCGGCGTCGAGCCCGCCGACCTCTCACCGTATCGCGGCGTCGTGTTCGAGGCGCGAGGAGAGGGCGAGTACGCGATGCGGATCGCGGGACGCTCGTCGCGCGACGCGCACGGGGCGTCGTTCGCGGCAGGTGCGGCGTGGGGGGAGGTGCGCATCGCGTTCGCGTCGCTAAAGCCCGACGCACCGCGCTCCGCCGAGACGTTCGACGCGCGCGCGGCGACGGTGCTGAGCTTCGTCCTCGCGCGGCCGCCGGGCTCGTTCGTTTGGCTGGAGATCGACAACATCCGGTTTTATTGAGGGACTCGCCATGAGACGACTCGCGCTATTCATCGCGCTGCCGCTGGCGGCGCAGCAGGCGGCTCAGTACGAAGGCCGGCCGGGACTGCTGCTCTCGAACGGCAGGCTCGACCTCACGGTGCTGCATCAGGGCGCGACGTTCGCCAGCCTTGTCCTGCGCGACGATGGCGAAAAGATCAACCCGCTGTGGGAGCCGATCCGCATGGCGCGCGAGGCGGGTTCGACGCAAACGATCGGGCCCGCGCTTGGACATTTTGTTTGCGTCGACGGCTTCGGCGGCGTTTCGACCGAGGAGCGCGCGGCCGGACTCGAGGGCCACGGCGAGGCGCACCGCCAGAAGTACGAGGTCGTCGCCGCGCAGAAGACCGGCAACCGCATCTTGATCGCGCTGCGCGCGACGCTGCCGGTGGTGCAGGAGAGCT
This sequence comes from uncultured Solibacteraceae bacterium, assembly GCA_964515555.1. Lineage (GTDB taxonomy): Bacteria > Acidobacteriota > Terriglobia > Bryobacterales > Bryobacteraceae > CAZEVY01. The sequence continues at coordinate 84,461 of CAZEVY010000012.1, forward strand.
TCACGCGCCGCGTGGAGATGACCGATGGGGAAAACGTCGTCGCCGTGTCGAGCGAGATCGAGAGCCTGCTCGGCTTCGACCGCCCGATGGTGTGGGCCGAGCACGCCACCATCGGCTCGCCGTTCCTGGCGCCCGAAGTCACCGTGGTCGATCTCGGCGCCGGACGCTGCCAGACGCGTTTCCACGCTCCGCGCCGAGGCGGCGTACCGTATCGACTGCCCGATGCGAAGAACTTCACCTGGCCGCTCGCGCCCACGGTCGACGGCGGCACGATCGACCTGCGCGCCGCACCCGCGACGCCGATGCAGGATCACACCACGTGCGCGATGGACCCCAACCGCAAGCACGCTTGGGTCACGGCGCTCCATCTCGAGAAGCGCCTGCTGATCGGCTACCTCTGGAGCCGCGAGGAGTTTCCGTGGCTCCAGAACTGGCTGCACTATCCGCCTAACGGCAAGATGGCGCGCGGCCTCGAATTCTCGACGCAGCCCTACGACGTCCCGCGGCGGCAGGCGGTCTCACTCGGCACGATGTTCGACGCGCCGACCTATCGATGGCTCCCGGCGAAGTCGAAGGCCGCGTCGAAGTTCCTGATGTTCTACGCGCGCGCGCCCGAGGGAATGCGCAAGGTCGACGAGGTTACGCTGGATGCGGGGGCGATCACCGTCGCCGACCGGGGTGCGGGTAGGAAGCTGACGCTGGCCACGAGCCACACGCTTCCATGAGCGCCGACATCTGGCCCGAGTCGCGCCGCCTGCTGGAACGCGCGCAGCAGTCGCTCGCCGGTGGCGTCAGCTCTCCGTTTCGCGCGCGCGCGCCGGTGCCGCTTTACTTCCGCGAAGGGCGCGGCTCCAAGCTACAGGACGCCGACGGGCGCTGGTACATCGACTACACGCTGGCATGGGGGCCGAACATTCTCGGCTACCGCCACCCGCGCGTCGTAGACGCCGTGCGATGCGCGGCCGAGGGCGTCCACACCTACGGCGCGCAGCACGAGCTCGAAATCGAAGTCGCGGAGAGAATTCAGAAGCTGGTCCCGTGCGCCGAGCGCGTGATGTTCGCGCTGGCGGGAACGGAGGCGGTGCAACTCGCCTGGCGCCTCGCTCGCGCCGCGACGGGCCGGGAGAAGATTCTCAAGTTCGAGGGACATTACCACGGCTGGTCGGATGGTGTGCTGGTCAGCTACAAGCCGAGGCGCGAAGAACTGGGGCGGCCCGTTCTGCAATCGAGCGGGCAGGCGTCGAACACGCTGGAGAACGTCGCCGTCGCCGAATGGAACTCGCTCGATGCCGTCGAGCGCGCGCTGGCGTCCGGCGGCATCGCCGCGGTGGTCATGGAGCCGGTACTGTGCAACAGCGGATGTCTCATGCCCAAGGCGGGGTACCTGGATGGCGTTGCGGAACTTTGCCGGCGTCACGGTGCGCTGCTGATCTTCGACGAGGTCATCACCGGATTTCGAATCGCGCTGGGCGGGGCGCAGTCGCACTTCGGAGTGACGCCGGACCTGGCGACGTTCGGCAAGGCCGTGGCCGGAGGCATGCCGCTGAGCGTCGTCGCCGGGCGGCGCGAGATTCTGGAGCTGATGTACACGGGCGGCGTGGCGTTCGGAGGCAGCTTCAACGGGAATCCTCCGGCGATGGCGGCGGCGCGGGCGACGCTCGATACGCTGGCCGAGGGCGACGGCGCCGCGCTGCGGCTGGCGAATCGCATCGGCGCGATGGTGATGGAGGGCGTGCGCGAGGCGGCCAGGCGGCGCGGGGCCGCGCTCGTGGCGACGGGATTCGGCGCGGCGTTCGCCGTGCATTTCACCGCGCGCGAGCGGCTGCGGAGCTACACGGACACGCTGGACGACGATCGCGTCCGGCTGCGCGAGCTGGTGGTCGCGCTGCTCGCGGAGGGCGTCCACATTCTTCCCGACGGCCGGCTATACACCTCAGCGGTGCACACCGAGGACGACGCCACGCGCACGGTGGAAGCGTTCGACCGCGCCCTCACGGCCGTGTGACGACAGAATCGCCGGCGCCGAAGAAGAAGGGCTGAGTACTTGCGTGCGCCATGCGCCTCCGGCGAAGCGGCCGCACGTCATCGATTCCAGCTAACATTCACGCATGTTCCTGGAGAGACTCGGCTACGCGCCCGCGCCCATTGCGCCCTCGTCGGCGGACGGTCCGTAGAGAGCGGGCACGGCGACATCGTTCAGCCGCAAGTAGACGCCGAGCTGCGCGCGATGGTGAATCATGTGGTTCATGACCATGCCGCGCAACACGGCGATGCGAGGCATCCTGAACATGACCTTTGCAGTCATGAGCAGCGTCCAGTTGGCGAGCAGGCGCTCGTCGGTGGCGGCGGCGAGCAGCGCCCGCGCCGCGGCGAGACTCCTGTCGAAGTGCTCCAGGATGGCGGCGCGCGAGGTGAGCAGCTCCATCTTGTATGGCGGCGCGCCCGGCGGCTGAATGTCGAGCTCGTCGACCTCGATGGTCATCTTGGCCCACATGGGAAGCTGGCTCAGGTGGGTCGCCACGGCGCCGATGGAGAAGGACTTGGGATGCGCCTTCCAGTCGAGCTTATCGTCGGGGATGCGCTCGAGGGTCTTGCGGGTGTTCGCCATTTCCTGGTCGAATTCGGGGAGAAGGGATTGACCGATGCTCATGGGACTATGGTAGCTTTGGGCGGTCGGGTTGCGCAGCCGGTTAGCATGCACTAACATAAGCTAGCAGATGCTTACTTCCCGCCATTCGTCCCGGCTGCCGGGCGCCGCGCGGCGCGCCGCCATTCTCGAGACCGCCATACGGCTGTTTGCCGAACGGGGATTCAGCGGGACGACCACGCGCGACCTGGCCGCCGCCGTCGGCGTCACCGAGCCGGTCCTCTACCGGCATTTTCCGACCAAGAGCGCGCTCTACGAGGCCATCCTCGAATCCAAGACCGCCGAGGGCCGGGAGATGTTCGAGGCGGCCTTGGGGCCGTACCTGGCGGCCGACGACGACCGGGGTTTCTTCACGCGCCTGGCCGAGCTGATTCAGCGGCGCTTCGCGCGCGACCCGGCGTTCGTGCGGCTGCTGCTGTTCAGCGCGCTCGAAGGCCACGCGCTGGCCGACCGTTTCTACCGGCGGCAGATGCTGGAGTTCCACACGCTGATCGCCGGATACATCCGGCGGCGCATGCGCGCCGGGGCTTTCCGCCGCCTCGACCCGTGGATCGTGGCGCGGTCGTTCATCAACCTGGCGGCGCATCAGGGCCTGCTCAACGAACTGTGGCCGCGGCACCAGAAGAAGTTCACGCGAAAGGCCTACGTCGAGACCGCCGTGAAGATATGGCTGGAAGGGCTCGCGAGTTCCCAGCGAGGCAAGTCATGAGGATGCTATTTGTCCCGATCGTCTGCATACTGGCGCTGGCCTGCAACCGCGGCGCCGAGACCGCCAAGGCCGACGCGCCGGCGAGTGCGCCCGAGCCGCTGGCAATCCGCGTGGCGCGGGCCGAGGAACGCGCAGTCGAGCGCCTGCTGCATGTCACCGGGTCGCTGCATCCGGACGAGACGGTCTCGGTCAGCTCGGAGGTCGCCGGGCGGCTGCTCGAAATCACGGCCGATTTCGGGCAGCGGGTGCGCAAGGGCGAGGTGGTGGCGCAGCTCGACACGCGCGAGTTCCAGTTGCAGATCGACCGCGCGCGCGGCGCGCTGGCGACGGCGCTGGCCCGCGTCGGACTGCCGCCCGGGGGCGACGACTCGCGCGTCGACACGAGTCCCGCGGTGCGCCAGGCGATGGTGCAGGTCGACGACGCGCGCTACAAGTACGAGAACGCGGCGCGTCTCGTCAAGACCGGCGACATCTCCAACGACCGCTACCAGGAACTCGAAAAGCAG
>CAZEVY010000013.1:0-84838 GCA_964515555.1 uncultured Solibacteraceae bacterium
ACACCGACCCGGCGCCGGCGACCACGTTCGCGCACCTGGACGCGACGACCAATCTCTCGCGCGCGCTGGTCGAGCTCGGCATCTATCCGGCGGTCGACCCGCTGGCGTCCACCTCGCGCATCCTCGATCCGCGCATCGTCGGCGACGAGCACTACAACACTGCCATCGCCGTGAAGCAAATTCTCCAGCGCTACAAGGATCTTCAGGACATCATCGCGATTCTCGGAATCGACGAGCTGTCGGAGGACGATAAGCTCACGGTGGGCCGCGCGCGCAAGGTGCAGCGCTTCCTCTCGCAGCCCTTCTTCGTGACGACCGTGTTCACGGGCCGCGCCGGCAAGTACGTGAAGCTGGCCGACACGGTGCGCGGGTTCAAGGAGATCGTCGAGGGCAAACACGACGACATCCCCGAGCAGGCCTTCCTGTTGCAGGGCACCATCGAGGACGTGCGCGAGGAGGCCGCGCGCATGGCGAAAGCGGGCTGATGTCGACGTTTCTGCTCGAGATCGCGACGCCCGAGCGGCTGCTGGTGCGCGAGCCGGTGGCCGAGGCGCAGATACCGGCGTCGAACGGCTACCTGGGCGTGCTGCCGGAGCACGCGCCGCTTCTGGCGGAGCTGGGGATCGGCGAGCTCACGTATTCATCCGACGGCCGGCCCCGCGGCGTCGTCGTGCACTGCGGCTTCGTCGAGGTGCGGCCGGATCACGTGCGGGTGGTGACGGATCGCGCCGAGCGTGCCGATGAGATCGACGTGGCGCGGGCGCGCAAGGCGCTGGAGCGCGCGGCGGACCGGCTGGCGCACGACGCCGGGGTCGACGTGGCGCGCGCGTTGAACGCGATGAAGCGCGCCGAGGCGCGCCTGGCGGCGGCCGGGCGGAAGTAGTTCGCATCGCGTGTTACCTTCATGGTGACGGCGATGTCGACGCAGTCCACACCGTTCCTCACTCCCGAGCAGTACCTGGAGATCGAGAACAACGCCGAGCACAAGAGCGAGTACGTCAATGGCGAGGTGCTCGCCATGGCGGGAGCCCCAATCAGGCACGTTGGGCTCGTTGGCAACATCGGAGCCGCCGCCATGGGACGCCTGCGAGGTAGCGGATGCCGGACCTACTCGAGCAACCTGCGCCTTCGCGTGAAATGGGCGAATCTATTCACATACCCCGACGTCATGATCGTGTGCGCAGAGCCGGTGGTTTCCGACGTCGACCCGAACGCGATCGTAACCCGGTAGCAATCATCGAAGTGCTGTCGCCGTCGACCGAAGCCTGGGACCGCGGCCGCACGCTCGTCGAGCACTACACGCCCCAGCCCGATGGCGCGACCTGGTCGCTCACCGACGTCTCCGATCCGGGCGGCGTCGTCCGGCTCGCCTCAGTCGGCATCGAGCTTCCGATGACCGAAATCTACGAAGCGTGACCCCCCTCAGCGTGCGGCGACCGTGCGCTTCGGCTTCACCCGCACCAGCACCGGCTCGGTCGCGGCGAACGCATTCTGCTGCGGCGACCGCGTTTCCACCGCGCCCGAGAGGTAAATGTAGCGCTCGATCGGCTGCGCATTCGGCAGCGCCCACAGCTTGAACGGCCGCACCGTCTCGTCCTCGTTCACCAGCACGCCGTTCAATCCCGAGTCTGTCACGCGCACCAGGTTCGGAAGATCGCGCACCTGCACCGGGATGCGTCCGGCGAAGCCGTTGTGCCGCTTCGCCGCCACCGTCACCTCCACCGTCTCGCCCGGCTCCAGCTCCACCACCTTCGTCACCGTCTGCATCGAAACGTCCGCCGGCGGCGCCAGCGCGATCAGTTTCGTCGCATCCTCGGGACTCGCCCGATGCACGACCTCGCGGCCGCCCGCCGACGCCTTGCCGACCACCTCGAGCGGCGCGGGCCGATCGAGGCGCGCATCGGCCGCCGCGGAGAGCAGCAGCGTCGCGCTGTCGTGTCCGGCCGGAATCGCGTTGGTAGTGGCCGACACGCCCGCCGGGAGATTCGCCAGCGTCAAAGCTATCGGTCCGTCGAAGCCGTCCATGCGAAATGCCGTCACCGTGATGGGGATGGTCCCGCCGCGCGGGACATTCGCGTTGCGCGGCGCGACGCTCAGCCGGAAATCGGGACGCGGCTCGCGAATCGTCAGCCGATAGGCGAAGTCGTCGCCGCCGAAGCCGCGCACGTCGCGCAAGCGCACGATGTAGTCGCCGTCAGCCGGCACGGTGAAGTCGAGATACGAATCCTTGCCGTAGCCCGGGCCGCCGTCGTCGTTGCGATAGGTCAGGCGCACCAGCGGCAGGCCGTTCGGCGCGAAGCGAGCTCCCGGCGGATGAATCTGCACCTTGTAGACGGCGCGGTCGACGCCGTGCGCCTCGGGCGTGGTGCCGAAGAATCCGCGGCGCTGGCCGCCGAAGCCCTCCACCACCATGTCCTCGTCGGGACCATCGGGCACTTCCTCGACGCGGCCGATCTCGCCGCCGGTCATCACGTAGTCGCCGGCGTTCAGCATGTTCCACGACTGGATGCGCATGCCGCGCTGGTCCGAGCTATGGTCGCGCAGGACAAGGAACGTCTCCCACACCGCGCGAACCGTCGCCCGCTCGATCGGCTTCCCCGCCCCGTCCAGCACCTCGACGAGCGAATCGAGCTCCGAGCCGAGCCGCTTCGCGTTGACCTCGAAAACTACCGTCTGCCCCTTGCGCGCGGCGAAGCGGAAGTAATTCTCCACCGGCAGCCCGCGCTCCGGCGCCGCGATCCTGCCGTTGATCGTCACCGGCAGCGCGACCTTCTGCGCCGACGCGATCGCGCGGTTCGTTCCCGCCGACTCCACCTCCGGCTCTTCGCCGATCGCCAGGCGCACTTCGTTGAACGCGTAGCCCGACGGCGCGCGATGCCGCACGATCGCGGCGCTCTCGTCGCGCGGCGACGGCTCGCCCTTCACGCCGATCTCACCGGCGCCGAGATTGAAGCCGCGCAGCGCGACGCGGCGCTCCCCGCCGCGCCGAACGCCGAGCGGATAGGCCGACACCGCCACCGGCAGCTTGCCGACGATGACGCGGTAGAAGTTCGCCGCGCGGCCGCTCGACTCGTAGTCGCCGATGCGGACGTAGTAGGTTCCCGCCTTCTCGAAGCGGTGCGCGAAGCGCGCGACCGTGGGCCCGCCGTCGTAGCCGGTCTCGCGCACGACGTTGAGCGCATCGTCGAGCAGCCGGATCACCGGCTGAAGCTGCGAGCCGAGCATCGCCGCGCCGTCGAAGAACACCAGCTCGTCGCCGGCCTGGACGCGAACCTTGAAGTGATCGACGTCGCCGGGCCGCGCGATGGCGCCCGCGAGAATCGAGGGCAGAAAAGTCTCGAAGGCGTTCTCGGGCGTGTCGTTCGGTTCGCGGTCGGGACTCTCGCCGTAGTACGGTTCCACCAGGAACGCGCCTTCGGGCGAGAGGCCGAGCGGCGTCACCAGGCGAAAGCTCACGCGTCCGACGTTGGCGGCCGGGTCGACGTCGATCTCGACGGTCACCTGGTTGCGCGGTGGAAGCGGCCCGACGTCGATGGTCGAGGGCGTGCCGTTGGAACCGAGTCGGATATCGGGGAGGTCGGGCAGTTCCTTCACGCGCAGGATGCGGCCGGTGATGCCCGGCTCGCTGAAGTGAATCGACGAGGCGCCCGCGAGGTTCAGCCCCTCCACGGTCATCTCGACCGTCGTGCCGCGGGAAACTCCCTGCGGCGTGACGACGTTCAGCGTCGGCGGCGTAATGCGCGGTCCCGCCGGCGGCGGGCTTTGTGCGAACAGCGCCGTGGCGGCGAGTGCGAGGATTGCGCGTCTCATTCAGTTCCCCTTGGCTTGCGCGGAGCGGGCCACCGGCACCAACGCCAGCGATCCGTCAAAACGTCCCACCGCGACCACCGATCCGTCCGGCGAAAACTCCAGGCCGAAGGCCCAGTCCGATTGGCCGGGCAGCGCCTGAAGTTCGCTCAGATCGGCGGCGCGGAACATCTTCAATGTACGATCGGCGGACGACGACACCAGCGTGCGGCCGTCGGGCGACCAGGCCAGGCGCAGGATCGCGTCCTCATGCGCCATCAGCGACTCGACCAGCGTGCCCCCGGTCTCACCGAGCGTCCAGATCCGAATCGTCTTGTCGAGTCCCCCGGCGGCGACCTTCGTGCCGGCCGGGTCGAGCGCCAGAGCGTTGATTCCGTCGAGCGGCTCTGAGAACGAATACAGCCGAACGCCCGTTGACGGGTCCCACACCTTGATGCTGCGGTCGGCGGCGCCGGAGACCAGCCGCTTGCCGTCGGGCGTGAACGCCAGCGCGTAGACCGCGTCGATGTGGTCCTTCAGCGTGCGGACCTCGGCGCCGGTCGAGGCGTCCCACAATTTGATCAGCTTGTCGTAGCTCGCCGTCGCGAGCCAGCGCCCGTCCGGCGAAAACGCGATGGCGTAAATCGCGTCGTCGTGGCCGGAGATCGTCGCGGCGACGGCGCGCGTCTCGACGTTCCAGATCTTCACTTCTCCCCGGCGAGCGGGCAGACCGCCGGCGGCGGCCAGCCAGCGGCCGTCGCGCGAGAAAGCCACCGCGCGCACTGCCGAGGCGTGTCCCGGGAGCGTGTGGGCGACCGCGCCGCCGGGCGCGTGGAGTCTCGCTTCCTTATACCCGCCAGTGGCGATCCAGGTCCGCCGTGGATGCCAGGCGAGCGCGTAGATTTGCGGCTTCACCGGACCCTTGGGCGCGACAACCGGTGCCGCGGCCGCCGACGACTCGCGCATCTTCGCGGCCTCGGTGGCGGAGGGCGGTTTCGCTCCCGCGTCGATCCACTTGCGGATAACCTCGACCTCGCCCGCGGCCAGCGACGATCCGCCCATCGGCATCGCCGGCGTCGCCTTGCCCGTCAGCATGAGGATCAGCTTGCTCTCGGCGCTCCGCCCGGCGGCGATCACGGGGCCGTTGGCGCCGCCGCGCATCACGGCGTCGTAGTTGTCGGCCTCGAAACTGCCCATCTTCACGCCCGTCGCGTGACAGCCGGTGCAGCGCGCGGCGAAGATCGGCATGACGTCGCGCGCGAAGGAGACTTCCTGCGCGGAGGCCGCCGCAGCCATTAGAAAGGCGAACGCAAAGACGCCCATCAGTGGTTGAACAGAAATTCCTTGCTGGTCATCATCGACCAGGCCAGATCCTCGACCGCCTGCCGCCGCGCCTCCCGCATCGCCTCCGCCGACCCCGTCGCCAGGCGCGACTTGGCCAGCGCCTCGACCATGTCCTTGCGCTCCTGCTCGCCCGGATAGCGGCCGTACGCCGAGAGGTGCAGCAGTTCGGCGACTCGCGCGTCCGACAATCCGAGCTTCAGCATCAGCGCGAGATTGCCGTCGGCGGCGCTCAGCTTGCGATTCAGCGTGTCGCCGTTTATGACGTGCAGCGCCTGCGATATGCTCGGGTCGCTCGACCGCTCCGCCACGTCGCAGACGATGCGCTCGGGCCGCCCGAACACCGAAAGAAAGCGCGACGCCACGCGCACATCGGGCAACTGCATGGCGCGCGTGCCCACCGGAAAGCCTCCGAACGCGGTCGGCACGCCCGTCACCTGCGACATGGCGTCGAGAATCACCTCCGCCGGCAGCCGCTTGACGATGTACTTCGAGTAGAAAACGTTGTCCTGCGCGTTGGTCGCGTTCGCCTCCGACGTCAGTTGATACGTCGCCGAGTTCATGATCGTGCGGATCAGCCGCTTCACGTCGAAGCCGCCCGCGACGAAGTCCTTCGTCAGCGCGGCCAGCAGCTCCTCGTTCGACGCCGGATTCGTCGCGCGCACGTCGTCGACCGGGTGGCACAGCCCGCGCCCCATCAATGCGCCCCACACGCGATTCACGATCGATCGCGCGAAGTATTCGTTCTTGGGGTCGGTGAGCCACTGCGCGAAGTGCAGGCGGCGGTCGTCAGCCGAATCGAGCGCCACCGGCGTGCCGTCGAGCGGCGCCGGCGGCAGCGGCCGCAGCAGCCGCGGATGGTTGATGTCGCCCGACGCCTTCGCGTAGACGACCGTCTCGCCGGGCCGGTCGCCGCTCTTGAGGCCGACGCGCGAGAACAGATTCGCGAACTGGTAGTACTGCCGCTGCGTCCACTTTTCGAGCGGATGGTTGTGGCAGCGCGCGCAGGTGAGACGCTGCCCGAGGAACGCCTGCGTGACGTTCTCGCTCAGCTCCACCGTGTCCTTGTGCAGCACGAAGTAGTTCAGCGCGCCGTTCTGGCGGCTCGATCCCGACGACGTGAAGATCTCGCGCGCGAACCCGTCCCAGGGCTTATTCGACTTCACGCTGTCGCGAATCCAGTGGTAGAACGACCACATGGCGTTCGCGCCGATCTTGCGCGAGGAGACCAGCAGCAGGTCGCTCCACTGGTAGGCCCAGTAGTCGGCGTACTCGTCGCGATCGAGCAGCCGCTCGATCAGCTTCGCGCGCTTGTCGGGCGCCCGATCGGCGAGAAACTCCTCCACTTCGCCGGCGGTCGGAAGAATGCCGGCAGCGTCGAGAAAGGCCCGGCGGATGAAGACTTCGTCCGCCGCTTGTGACGACGGTGCGAGATTCAGGCTCTTCCACTTCGCGGCGGCCAGGTCGTCGATGAAGTTGCGCCTCGGAAACTTCGTGTAGAGCGATGCGTCGACCGCGTTGTCGAAGGGCACGGTCAGCCGCGCGTAGAGCACGCGGCTCGCGTACCAGAGCGTCACGGCAGCCTCGCCGCGCCCGTTCATCTTGACGCGTCCGTAGTCGTCGACCGAGGCGACGCCCTCGTTGTTGGAGCTGTACTTGACCCATCGCGTGACGTCGGCGACCGCGCCATCCGTGTAGCGCGCCCGGACCACCAGTTGCTGCTCCGAGCCGGGCTTCAGCACGGCGGCGGCCGGGTAGACTTCCAGGGCGACCACGTCGGTGTCCTTCGCCTCCGGCGGCGGCGCGCCCGCGGCGATCCACTCGGCGACGATGCGGTAGTCGAGCGAATCGGCGGCGAAACGCTTGCCGCCCCCGTGCGGAATCGCGAAGGTCGCTTTCTGGAGGATGAGGCTCGACGCCGGCTCGGCCAGCGTGACGCGCCGTCCGGACGACTGCCGCGTCAGCGTGTCGTAGTCGACCTCCGGGTCGTAGCCGCGAAGCGTGAGCTTGAATCCGTTCTTGCCGGCGAGCGCGCCGTGGCAGGCGCCCTGGTTGCAGCCGGCCTTCGTCATCACCGGGATGACGTGATTGCGGAAACTCCACTCGAAGGGCGACTTCGCATCGCGCACACGGATCTTCGCCGTGGCGGTCAGGCCATTGGCACGCGCGGTGACCACGGCCTCGCCGTCGCCGACGGGCCGCACGATGCCGCTCGCGTCCACCAGCGCGACCGCCGGATTTGACGACGACCAGCGCGCGTTGCGCGTCCAGTCTTCCTGTACAACGCCGGCCGATGACTGCGCCAGGAGCTGGTGCCGGGCCTCGGGCCCGCGGAGCTCGATGCTCTCGGGCAGGACGGCAAGCTTCGGCGTCTGCGCTGCAACGGCGAAGGTGAATAGGAGGAGCGTCGTGGCTCGCATCGGGGTTTCTTAGAGTCTATCGCAACGCCGCGATGTGTTACGGTGCGGGAAGCGTGGCGTCGAGGCCTGTCAAGACGTTTCTTCACCCAAACGGGCGGGATCGGATCGACCTGTCTTGCACGGGCCAAGGCCGCTATGGATTTCGCCTATGGCGGCGCGATAGCGGGCGATTTCGACTTGTGCGCAAGACGAGCGACCGAAGTTTCCGTACCTATCACGACGCTCTGGTTGCCGCGCAGGAGGAAACCGGGTGGCTGACCGCCGCTCTCGGCGCCGCTCCCAACATGAAACAGGTCGTCAACCCATTTCACTGTGAGACGTTCCGGGGGCTGGCGTTCCGGCGAGCCATCTATACGGAAGACGTATTCGGAGATCACGATCATTGCTCGGCGTGCACAACCAAACTCGCGGAGGCGGATTGGCCGGGTGTTGAACACGAGGGGTACGTGACGCGCGTCGAGTTCCCTCACGACTCCGGCCACGTTGAGTGGAGCTGGTTTTGTACGCGTTGCTTCCATGACCTTCGCGCCGAACTCCAGTTGCGTCTCGAATAGCGCGACCTTTGTCGCATTTAGAGATTTCGTCCTGCAATTGGATTTCGGGCTGCCGACTTCAGGGGCCATTCGAGGAATCTGCTATGGTGCGGGCAGAGGCTCTCGGATGCAATCCATTCGGACATTCGTTCATCCGAACGGTCGCGAACAGGTCGAGATGATTCGCGACGGCGAGAGCTATGGATTTCAGCTATGGCGCCGCGAGAAGAAGCGACTCCGAATCGCACGCCAGCGTGATGCGCCGCGGTTCGCATCCTACGCCGAGGCATTGTACGCGGCGTCTGAGGAAGCCGGCTGGCTGGCGAAGGCCCTCTGCTCGCAAGGCGCATGCGGCGGCTACTTCGTCGAGGCACTGCGAGGGCTGACGTTTCGGTTCACCACTTATGAGGAGGCGTGCTTCGGGGACCACTACCATTGCGAATCCTGCGGAGCCAAACTGGCCGAGGCCGACTGGCCAGGGGTCCAGCACGAGGGTTATGTGACCGAGATCGAGGGACCGGAGGGTTCGGAGCGATTGTACTGGGAATGGCTCTGCATCAAGTGCTTCACGGATCTTCGCGACGAACTCCAGTTGCGCCTCGAGTAGCCCGATGCCTTATCGCAATTGAACGTTCCGTCCCGCAATCGGACACCGCCGCCGGCGACCCTCTTCCCAAGCCCCTGACCCGAAAAAGGCGAACCCGGCGACGCCCTGGACCGTAACTTGCCATAACCACCCTTATGCCGACCTTCCTCAACGACCTCCGGCACGGCGCCCGCGGCCTCGCGCGATCCCCCGGAGTCTGGCTCCTGGCCGTGCTGACTCTCGGACTCGGCGTCGCCGCCAACTCCGCCATCTTCTCGGTCTGCGACGCCGTCTTCCGCCGCCCACTCGCGCAGCTCGACCCCGCGCGTCACGTCTCGCTGACCCCGGCCAACGACGCGCAGGCGCGCTTCCGCGCCGAGAACACCATCGACGACTACCTGGCCTGGCGCTCCTCCGGCATGTTCGACCGCATCTTCGCCTCTCGATACGTCAACCGCGTCATCGCCGGTGCGGGCGAGCCGGAACGCGTGCAGGGCACCGCCGTCACGCCCGACTTCTTCGAAATGTTCAACGCGCGACCCGTCGTCGGCCGATTTCCCGCCGAAGCCGAGCACCGCGAGGGGTCGAATCGCGTGCTGGTGCTGAGTCACGGCTTCTGGACGCGCCGCTTCAACGCGCGACCCGACATCGCCGGCCAGACCGTGAAGCTCGACGACGCCGTCTACACGATCGTTGGCGTCGCGCCCCCCGAGCTCTGGTTCCCCGAAGTCTTCAGCCAGTTCTGGACGCCGATGACCGTCGACCCCACCGCCACCAGCCACGCCGACCGCGGGCGCGACATCATCGCGCGCCTGAAGCCCGGCGTCACGCCGAAGCAGGCCCGGCAGGCGCTCATCCCCATCGCGCGCGACCTGGAGAAGCGCTTTCCGGATTCCCACGCCGGCTGGAGCGTGCGCGTGCAGACGCTCTTCGAGGGCTTCTACGGCCCCAACGACCGCGGCGCGATGATTCTCCTCTACCTGGTTTCCGGAGGCGTGCTGCTGATCGCCTGCGCCAACGTCGCCAACCTGCTGCTGGCGCGCGGGCTGGCGCGCCGCCGCGAAATGTCGATCCGCGTGGCGCTGGGGGCGAGCCGTTCGCGGCTGATCGCGCAGACCTTCGCCGAGAGCATGCTGCTGGCCGCGCCGGCCGGGCTGATCGCGATGGCCGCCGGCGCGTGGGCGAGCGAGTATCTGCTGTCGCTCTTCCGGCTTCCCTTCCCCGTTCCCGCCGACGTGATGGACCTGCGCTTCACGCTCGTCAATGCGCTCGCGGCGCTGGCGTCGATTCTCGTCTTCGGCCTCTCGCCAGCGCTGATGGCGGCGCGCACCCAGGTCGCCGCCGGCGTCCACGAGGGCGGTCCGCGCGCCACGATGAGCCGCGCGACCAGCCGCTTCTCGCGTGGCTTGGTCGTGGTCCAGGTGGGGCTCGCCCTCTCGATGGTGATGACCGCCGTCCTCGGCGTGCGCGGCATGCGCATCCTGCTCGATCTCGATCCCGGCTTCGACCGCTCGCGCCTGGTGCGGGCCGAGGTTTCGCCCTCCCCGCGGCGATACGCCGCCGAGGCCGACTACCAGCGCTTCTATCGCGACCTGCTGGCGCGCGCGGCATCGTCTCCCGGCGTCGAATCCGCCGCGCTGATTTCGACGGTACCTGCCATCCTTGGCAACGGCTCGCGCACCACCGTCACGCCCTCGGCGCAGCCGGCGCCGGAGCGCGAGCGCCCGAGCGGCTTCTACATCGTCGCCAGCCCCGGCGCGATGGAGACCCTCGGGATACCGTTGCGCCGTGGCCGGACGATTCAACCGGGCGACAGCGCCGGGTCGCTGCGCGTCGCCGTTGTCAACGAGAAGGTGTGCGAGACGCTGTTTCCCGGGCGCGACCCGATCGGCCTGAGCGTTCAGGTCGACGCGCTGACGCGGCAGTCGTTCCAGATCGTCGGCGTCTACGCGAATCTGCGGCCCGGCGACCCCAAGCGCCCGGTGGCGCCGCAACTGTTTGTCGCGCAGGAGCAGGCGCCGCGGCGGTCCATGCAGATCGTGGCGCGTGCGAACTCCGAGACCGCGGCGCGCGACTCCTTGCGCGCGGCGGTGCGCGCTCTCGACGCCGAGGAGCCGGTCACCGTGCGGAGCCTGGCGGCCGACGTCGAGGAGGACATCGGCAACGGCGTCGTATTCTCGCGGCTGCTGGCGGTGCTGGCGGGAGCGGCGTTGTTCCTCGGCGGCGGCGGCTTGTTCGCGCTGGTGTCGCAGACCGTCACCCGGCAGCTTCCGGAGATCGGGCTGCGCCTGGCGCTGGGCGCCACCGAGGCGTCCGTGCGCCGGCTGGTCTTCGGCGCGGGCCTGCGGCTTGTGCTGGCGGGCGTTGCGCTGGGGATCGCCTGCGGCCTCGGGCTCGGCCGGCTGCTCGCGGGTCTGCTGGTCGACGCCTCCGCATCGGACTGGCAGGTGCTGGTTCCCTCGTGCTTGCTGCTCGCCGGCGTCGCCATGGCCGCCTGCTTCGGCCCCGCGCGCCGGGCCATGCGCACCGATCCCGTTACCGTGCTGCGGCAGGAGTGAGCATCGAGCGCAGCCACGCCTGCGCGGGATCGTCGTCGTTGTGGGCGTGCCAGAGCAGCCGCATGTGAAACGGCGGCAGCGCGATCGGCAGCTTGCGCACCTCGATCGCGAGCGAGCGCCGGAACCGCTGCGCCAGGCCCAGGGGCACGGTCGCGATCAGGTCCGACGCCGCCACCAGGTGCGGCACGCCGAGGAAGTGCGGCGTCGTCGCCTGCAACCGGCGGCTGAGGCCGTGCGCGGCCAGCACGCTGTCGACCAGCCCGCGCGTGTCGGCGCGATAGAACACGCCGATCTGCGGCGCGGCGGCGAATCGGGCGGCGGTCAGCCGGCCGCGCAGGATCGCGTGGCCGCGGCGCGCGATGCACACGTTGGGCTCCTCGAACAGGTCGCGCGAGCGCGTGCCCGCCTCGAGCACGCTGGCGTCGGGAAAGAAACCTACCGCGGCGTCGAACTCGCCCGCGCGCAGCTCCGCCTCCGGCGGCACGAAGATGCGTTCGAGCCGGCGCACGATCACCTGCACCCCGGGCGCGGCGGCGCGGACTCGGGCCAGCGCCGGCGCCAGCACCGCCATCTCGGCGTAGTCGGACATCGCCAGTCGAAAGGCCCGCGCGCTGGCGGCCGGGTCGAAGGCCGGCGGGCCGGCGAAGGCCGCGCGAAGCTGGACCAGCCCCGCGCGCACCGGACCGGCGAGCTGCATCGCGCGGCGCGTGGGCGTCATGCCGCGGGCGCCGCGGGTGAATAGCGGATCGCCGAAGAGGGCGCGTAGGCGCGCCAGGGCGTTGCTCATCGCCGGCTGGCTGAGCCCGATGCGCGCCGCGGCGCGGGTGACGTGCCGCTCTTCGACCAGCGCCTCGAAGGCCACCAGCAGGTTCAGGTCCACCGAGCTGATATTCACAGAGTCAATTATAGGTCGTCATATATATCAATGGAATGAATCGAGGGCGCGTGCGTCAATCCCTGCATGAAGCGATCCGCGTTCCTTCTCGTGCTTTGCGCCGGCGGGCTTCTCGCCGCCGACGCCGTCATTCCCGATACCCCGGCCGGACGCCAGTTCCGCGGCTGGCTCACCGCCTTCAACACCGGCGACCGCGCCACGGTCCTCAAGTTCATGCAGGAGAACTACCCCGCGCGCGTGGCGGGTATCGACGGGACGATGAACTTCCGCGAGCAGACCGGCGGCTTCGATCTGCTCCGTATCGACGAATCGGCGGCGGCGCGCATCGTCGCCACCATGAAGGAGCGCGACAGCAACACCTACGTCCGCGCCACGATGGAGACTGACGCCGCTCCGCCGCACCAAATCCAGCGCATCGGCGTCGGCATGATTCCGCGGCCCGCCGACATCCCCGCGCCGCCCCGCCTCTCGGAAGCCGGCGCCATCGCCGCGCTGCGCGCCGAGGCCGAAAAGCAGGCCTCCCGCGACCGGTTCTCCGGTGCAGTCCTGGTCGCGCGCAACGGTAAGACGCTCTTCAGCGCCGCGCACGGAATGGCGGACCGCGAAGCGAAAACACCCAACACAACGAAGACGCGCTTCCGCCTCGGGTCGATGAACAAGATGTTCACCGCGATCGCCATCCTGCAACTGGCGCAGGCCGGCAAGCTCTCGCTCCAGGACACCGTCGGCAAGCACCTGACGGACTACCCGAACAAAGACGTCGCCTCCAAGGTCACGATTCATCACCTGCTGACGCACACCGGCGGCACCGGCGACATCTTCGGACCGCAGTACAACCAGCACCGGCTGAAGCTGGCCGATCTCAAGGACTACGTCGATCTCTACGGGTCCCGCGCGCCGGCCTTCGAGCCGGGCGCTCGATTCGCCTACAGCAACTACGGCTTCCTGTTGCTCGGCGTTCTGGTCGAACGCATCACCGGCAAGAGCTATTACGACTACGTGCGCGAGAACATCTACAAGCGCGCGGGGATGGCCTCGTCGGATTCGCTCCCGGAGACCGACAAGGTGACGGACCGTTCGGTCGGCTACATGCGCGCCGAGGGTGGCGGCTGGAAGCCGAACAACGACACGCTGCCGGTGCGCGGGACGTCGGCCGGCGGCGGTTACTCGACGGTCGAGGACCTGCTGCGCTTCGCCACCGCGCTGACCTCGCACAAGCTCCTCGACGCCGAGCACACGCGGCTGCTGACCACCGGCAAGGTCGAGGCCATGGGCGCGCGAAAGTACGCCTACGGGTTCCTGGACGGAGTTGCCGACGGCGTGCGCTCGTTCGGCCACGGCGGCGGCGCGCCCGGCATGAACGGCGAGCTGAGCATCTATCCCGACTCGGGTTACGTCGTCGTCGCGCTGGCGAATCTCGACCCGCCCGCGGCCGGACGCCTGGCCGACTTCATCGGCGACCGGCTGCCGGCGAAGTAGACTTCCCCGAGCGCCGCCGCCCGGCGGCCCTCACGTCAAGGTGATGCCGAGCCGGTTGATCCCGTCGAAGGCGGCCGTCTTGTAGCACTCGGCCAGCGTCGGATAATTGAACACCGTGTTGATGAAGTAGTCCACTTTGCCCTGATACGCAAGCACCGCCTGGCCGATGTGCACCAGTTCGCTGGC
Organism: uncultured Solibacteraceae bacterium; assembly: GCA_964515555.1. Taxonomy (GTDB): domain Bacteria; phylum Acidobacteriota; class Terriglobia; order Bryobacterales; family Bryobacteraceae; genus CAZEVY01. The sequence goes on from CAZEVY010000013.1 coordinate 13,785, forward strand.
GCCCTCGCCGATGATGTGCACGCCCAGCAGCTCACGCGTCGAGGCGTGGAAGATCAGCTTGAGCAGCCCGGTATTGTCGCCGATGATCTGCCCGCGCGCGATCTCGCGGTAGCGCGCCTTGCCGACCTCGTAGGGCACTTCCGCCGCGGTCAGCTCCTCTTCGTTGCGGCCCACCATGCTGATCTCCGGGATCGTGTAGATGCCGTAGGGAAACAGCTCCGGCACGCTCTTGGCCTCGACACCGAAGGCGTGGCAGGTCGCCAGGCGCCCCTGCTCCATCGACGTCGAGGCCAGGCTCGGAAACCCGATGATGTCGCCGACCGCGTAGAGATGCGGCGTCTTGGTCTGATAATACTCGTTGACGGTGAGGCGCGCGCGGCCGTCCGGCTCAATCCCCGCCATCTGGAGATTCAGGCGCGCCGTCGCGCCCGTGCGGCCGATGCTGTAGAGCGCTTTCTCGGAGGTCACTTCCTTGCCGCTGGCGAGGTGAATGGCGACGTGGCCGCAGTTGCCGTCCTCGACGATCTCCAGGCCGGCGACCTCCTCGCCGAGCCGCAGCGTCACCCGGTTCTCCCGCAGCAGGTAGGCGAGCGCGTCGGAGATCTCGCCGTCGACGAACGGGAGCAGTTGCGGCCGCTTGTCGATCAGCGTCACGCGTACGCCGAGAGCGGCGAGCATGCTGGCGTACTCGCAGCCGATGACGCCGGCGCCGATGACGGCGAGGGTCTTCGGCAGGCGGTCGAGTCCGAGAATGTCGTCGCTGGTGAAGATGCGGCGCCCGTCGAAGGGAATGTGGCTGTCGCGCGTCGTCTCGGTGCCGGCGGCGATGATGATCTTCTCGGCCGAGGCGCTGAGCTGGCTGTGGCCGTCCGGCAGATCGATGCGCACGGTGTGGGGATCGGTGAAAGAGGCCATGCCGTTGATCATCTCGACGCCGTTGCGCTGAAGCTGGTGGCGCGTCACGTCGATTTCGTGCCGGATGACCTGGTGGGCGCGGAACAGCAGATCGTCGATGGTGATCTTCTGCTTGACGGCGTAGGAGGCGCCGTAGAATCCCCGCTCGCGGTAGCCGGAGAGATAGAGCACAGCCTCGCGCAGGGTCTTGGAGGGGATGGTGCCGGTGTTGATGCTCACGCCGCCGACGACGGATTTCCGCTCGATCACCGCCACCCGCTTGTTGAGCTTCGCGCCCTGAATCGCCGCGCGATGGCCTGCCGGACCGGAGCCGATTATCAGCAGGTCATAGTCGTAGCCGGTTGTCATTCCTCATATGGTACGACCGCCGAGGCCTTGCCATGAAGCCACCGCTCCCTCGGTCGCGGCTCGGATCGCTCGCGGGCGCGCGCTCTACTCAATCGTCACGCGGACAGGCTGCTCGATCAGCTTGGGCTCCTTGACCGTGAGGATCATGAGACTCCACCGGCCCGGTTTGACGTTCTTGGTGACGCGGAACTTGATGGCCTTCGCGGTCTGCGATTCCATCGTCACCTCAAAGTCGTTCTTTCCGTCGGTGAGGTAAAGCTTGGCGACCTGCTCTTTCTCCAGGTTCTCGCCCTCCACCGTCAGCGAATCGCCGACCTTGCCGGTATCGGGCGTGACCGTGGTCATCCGCGGCGACGCCTGCGCGAAGGCGATCGCCCCCGCCACAAGTAGCGCCGCGGCGGCCGCCCCGACTCTCGATAGACTCGTCATGGAACCACCCTCCTTCCGTCGTTCAGTGACAAGAATGCTATATCCGATTGCGTCAAGCGTCAAGCGGCGTCGGCAGCAGCGTCGAATCTCAACAAACCTCCGCGGGCGCGTCGCAACGAGTATGATTCTCCAGAGGCGATTTCATGAAACTGGCAATAGCCGCCGCGATGGCGTTCTCAATTGCCGCGCAGCCGCGCTCCGACACCGTCGTCGTCGACGATTCGGCGTTCTACGAACACATGCCGAAGGGGACGATCCTGGTGCAGCCCCGGCAGGCCGGCGGCGGTGGACGGCAGCAGGCGGCGGGCGTGCCCGCCGGGTCGTGGCTGTTCAACAACCTCGCTATGGGAATGCGGTCGCAGGCGTACCCGTCGGCGCGCGCCGACATTCCCGCGGCGGGAACCTGGCACTTGTTCGTGCGCAGCCATGGTGATGCCGCCACCTCGTTCCGCGTCTCCATCGGCGACCGCCAGACGCAGGCCGTCTTCGGCAACGCGCCGCTTGCCTGGAAGGCGGGCGGGACGTTCGATCTCGCCAAAGGCCGCGTCGATGTCGCGCTCACGCGCGTCGTGCTGGGGCAGAACGCCGGTCCCGTCTTCGATGTGCTGGTACTCACCAAAGACGCCAATTTCGCCGGGGAGAACCTGCGCGCCTTCGAGCTGCATCCCGACGTCGCGCTGGTGAAGGAATACCCCATCCCGCGTTCCTCGGCCGTCAAGTTCGGCGACGTCGACGGCGACGGGCGCTCCGACTTCTTCGTCCTCTCGCCCAACTACGACGGGCAGATGTACAACCACGACGGCAAACAGCTCTGGAGCTACGAAAACGAAACCGAGGGTGCGCGCGGCCGCGGCGGCTTCGAGTCGCCGGGCCTGGTGTGGGACTTCGACGGCGACGGCCACGCCGAGGCGGTGCATTACCGGCTCGCGGGCGGGAAAGAGTGGCTCGTCATGTCGGAAGGCGCCACCGGGGCGATACGCCACCAGGCGCCCTGGCCGGCGCCGCCGATGCCGCACGAGTACAACAACCTCCGGCTGGCGGTCGCGCGGCTGGCCGGCCCGCGCCCCAGTCACCTTCTGGTGTTCACCGACTCGGGCGGGCTGATCACCATCACCGCTTTCGACAAGGATCTGAAGCGGCTCTGGCAGCATGTCGAGAAGCGGTTGAAGGATCACCTCGGACACTATGTCTACGCGGTCGATCTCACCGGCGACGGCATCGACGAGGTCCTTGCCAGCCCCTTCGCTCTGGACGCCTCGGGGAGGATGCTGTGGAACCGCTTCGACCTGCTCGACGACAACCACGACCATTTCGACAGCATCCGCTTCCATGACCTCGACGGCGACGGGCAACTAGAACTGCTGGCGCCCACCAGCGAGGTCGGCGTGCTGGCCTTTCGGGCGCGGACGGGGCAGCTTTTGTGGCGGCATCCGGCCGAGCACACGCAACCGCTCGAGGCTGGCCACTTCCTGCGGGGCGTCGCGGGGCCGCACGTCGCCGCTAACGCCCGGACGTACGCGCGCAACGGCGAAGCGGGACTCGGGGCCCAGGTCCACTGGTTCGACTCGAAGGGTAACCTGCTCTCGAAGTGGCCGGCGAATCCCCTCAACGGCAATCCCGACTTCGTCCGCGGCGACTGGCGGGGAGACGGGCGCGAGGAGCTGTTCTGGTACCGGTTCCGCATGACGCCGGAAGGCAACGGCGAGTTGTATTTCCGCCAGGACGTCTACCATATGTTCGATTTCCTCGGAAACGGGGCCGAACAGGTGGTCGCCCGAGGCGGGGGCGTCCTCCAGGTCTACGGGTGGAAAAATGTCCGCCCGCGCGCCGTGAAACGGGACTATAATTACCAGAAGAAGATTGCCAACCATACGCACTACTAGGTGGCAGGTGTTAGCGACCGATATCTACAAGGAGCTTCCATGGACAGAAGGCATTTCCTGATGACGACGGCGGCGGCCGGCGCCTCCACGCTGCGGGCGGCCAAGAGCCCCAACGAGACCATTAACGTCGCCTGCGTGGGAGTGCGGGGCCGCGGCGGCAGCCACATCAGCGCGTTCAACAGAATGCAGAATGTCGAGATCGTCGCCATGTGCGACATCGACGAGTCGGTCATCGAGCGCCGCTCGAAGGCCCAGGAGTCGGCCGGGAAGAAGAAGCCTACGGGCTTCACCGATTTCCGGAAGCTGCTCGAAGACAAGTCCATCGACGTGGTCTCGATCGCCACGCCGAACCATCACCACACGCTGCAGACCATCTGGGCCATGCAGGCCGGCAAGGACGTCTACGTCGAGAAGCCCTGCTCCTGGAACATGTGGGAGTCGAAGCAGATCGTGGCGGCGGCGCGCAAATACGGCAAGATCGTGCAGCACGGCAGCCAGAGCCGCTCGTCGCCGGCGCTGCGCGAGGCGGTCGCCAAGATGAACGACGGCAGCATCATCGGCGACGTCTACATGACGCGCGGGCTGTGCTTCAAGTGGCGCGACACCATCGGCCGCAAGCCGGTGGAGGCGGTGCCCGCCGGGGTCCACTACGACCTGTGGCTGGGTCCGGCGCCCAAGCGCGACTTCACGCAGAATCGATTCCATTACCACTGGCACTGGATGTGGGACTACGGCAACGGCGACCTGGGGAACCAGGGCATCCATGAGGTCGACATTTCCCGCTGGGGACTGGGCGTGACGTATCCCACCAAGGTGAGCGCCTTCGGCGGGCACTTCATGTTCGACGACGACCAGGAGACGCCGAACACCATCACCTGCAACTACGAGTTCGACGTGAACGGCAAGAAGAAGATGATGGTCATGGACGTTCGCCACTGGATGAGCAACCACGAGGCCGGCATCGGCGAAGGCGCCCGCCGCGACCCGAACACCATCGGCAACATCTTCTATGGGTCGAACGGCTACCTGGCCATCGACGGTTACACGAAGTACAAGACCTGGCTCGGCAAGAACCAGGAGCCGGGTCCGGCCGACCAGAAGGGCGGCGACCAGGAGCACTACGCCAACTTCATCTCGGCGGTGCGCAGCCGTAAGCGCGAAGAGCTGAACGCCGAGATCGAGGAGGGCGCCATTTCGTGCACGCTGGTGCACCTGGCGAATATCTCCTATCGGCTGGGCCGCACGCTGAACTTCGACGCCAAGTCGTTCACCTGCACGGGCGACAAGGAAGCCACCGCCATGTTCACACGCCCCTACCGGAGCGGGTGGGTGGTTCCGAAGCTGGCATAGGGGGCTCGGTTACGGAGCCGCGACCTTGAGGGAGCGGTTTCTGCCGCACGTCACGGAGCCGCGACCGTGAGGGAGCGGTATCTTCCCCGGGCATACCGGGCTCGGCCGTCACCGTGCGCGGATCGCGCGGGCAGTCGGCGGCCGCCCCGCAAACCGATTCGACCAGCGCGATCAACTCGGCCGTGCGGATAGGCTTGGAAACGTATCCGTCCATGCCGGAGTCGAGGCATCGCTCGCGGTCGCCCTTCATCGCGCAAGCCGTCATCGCGTAGATCGGCGTACGCCGCCCCGCGGCGCGCTCCCGCCGCCGAATCTCGGCAGTGGCCTCAAAGCCGTCCATTTCCGGCATCTGCACGTCCATCAGCACGACGTCGTATTCGCCGCGTCCGGCCTCCTCCACGGCCAACAGGCCGTTGCCGGCGATCGCGACCAGGTGGCCGCGTTGCTCCAGCACGCTCGCGACCACGCGCTGATTGACGCGATTGTCTTCGACCAGCAGCACGCGCGCGGCTCGACGCGCGGGTGCGGGATCCAACGCCGCGGCGGGCGCGAACGGCTCGCGCGCGCCCAGTCCCAGCGGCGCCGTGAAGTGGAACGTGCTGCCCCGCCCCAGCTCGCTCTCCAGCCAGATCCGTCCGCCCATCAGCCGAACCAGTTGAGAGGAGATCGCCAGGCCGAGTCCTGTACCACCGTATTTCCGTGTGATCGATCCGTCGGCCTGCTCGAAGGCCTCGAAGATCTTCCCCTGGTGCTCCGGCGCGATGCCGCCGCCGGTGTCGCGGACGGAGAACCGGAGCTTTCGAACGTCCCCATCGCCGCCCTCCTCGCACGCCACCGTCACCGTCACTTCGCCGCGATCGGTGAACTTCACCGCGTTGCCGGCCAGGTTCAGCAGCACCTGCCGCAGCCTCGTCGGATCTCCGACCACCGCGTCCGGAACGTCCGCGGCCACCCGGTATGACATCGCGACGCCCTTCGCGCGGGCCCGCGGGGAGAGCAGATCGACGGCGCCGGCCACCGTCTCGCGCACGCGGAACGCCACCGGATCGAGCAGCATTTTGCCGGCTTCGATCTTCGAGAAATCGAGGACGTCGTTCAGCACCGTCAGTAGAGACTCGGCCGACAACCGCACCGTCTCCAGGTACTCCCTCTGTTGCGGCGTGCATTCGGTGCCGAGCGCCAACTCCGTCATCCCGATCACGCCGTTCATCGGCGTGCGGATCTCGTGGCTCATGTTGGCCAGAAACTCCGACTTGGCGCGCGTGGCCTGCTCGGCGATTCGCCTCGTCCGGTACAGCCTCCTCGACATCCAGACCAGCGCGATCAGCCCCAGGGCCGAGATTGTCAGGCCCGTGTGCTGCATCCGGGCCTGCCGTTCCGATCGGGCCAGGCTCTCCACCATCACCGCCTCGCTGGTCGGATATCCGTACCATCGCAGCGAGATCGTCGAGTATGTGCCGTCGCGCACCATTTCCCCGATGCGCGCGCGCAGAGCGTCGGCGGCGCGACGGGCCGTCGGATGCCGCAGGGAGGCGCCGACCCCCGCGTAAAGCCGCGCCTCGGGCAAAGGCGACATGCGCATCCGGCAATTGTCGGGCTTGTGAAACACCGCCGCGTGCGTGATGCTTTCGGCAATCACGCCGGCGAAGACCTGCCCCGAGCAGATGGCGGCGTTGACCTCGCCGACGCTCGGGAAATTCTCGGTGCGCGCCTCCGGCAGATGGGCGCGTGCGATGGAGCGGTCGAGATGCGAGGTCGTACCCACGACGCGCCCGGCCGTCTCGGCGGGAACGACCCTCCGCCCCCGATCGATCGACGCCAGCCAGAAGGTCGCTTCCGCGTAAGGCTCGCTGATGTAGATGACGCCGGCGCGCTCCGGGAGCTTGTTCACAACCGGCCACAGGTCGACCTTGCCCTCAGCGATCGCCTTGTCCGGGCCCTCGGGAGCGTGAATCCACTGAAGGCGCATGCCCTCGCGCCGGGCAGCCTCGTTGACCACGTCGATCGCCGAGCCGATCGGCCCGCCATCGGGTCCTACATATTGACGCGGCGCCGAATGCTGGTACCCGATGCGATAGACCGTGGCATCCGGCCGGGCGGGACCGCAGGCCGCTCCGGCCAGCGTCAGGCAGGCTGCCAGGAGCGCACAACGCGGGGCGCGATCCATGCCGGTAGTCAAGACTCTCGCCCCGCTGCTTTGTGCGCGACGTCGAACGGAGCGCGCGGTGCGGTCGACGAGATAACGCACAAATCACTCATCGGCGAATTCCTCCTGAGCCCATAGCGCGGTGCGCGGTCTCTGCTGGCAGGTCAGCGCTTTGCACCCAACTGCGTAGTGCACGATGTCGACCGGAGAGCGTTGCTGGAATTGCGCTCAACAGTCTGCTAAAATAACAACTTAAGCCCACCTCTCCCCGGCGAACAACAGGCGAAGTAAGGAGCCCGATTGCCCGACAATCCCGATGCACCACAGCCGCCCTCCGGTCCGGCCGGACAGATGCCCCTCGGCGGCGACGCCAAGAACCTGATCCCTATCAACATCGAAGACGAGATGCGGCGGTCGTATCTCGACTACGCGATGAGCGTAATCATCGGGCGCGCTCTGCCCGACGTGCGCGACGGTCTCAAGCCCGTGCATCGCCGCATCCTTTACGGCATGCACGAGATGGGACTGGCCTCCAATCGCGCGCCGCGCAAGTGCGCCAAGATCGTCGGCGAGGTGATGGGCACTTATCACCCCCACGGCGACGCCGCCATCTACGACACGCTGGTGCGCCTGGCCCAGCCCTTCAACATGCGCTACATGCTGATCGACGGCCAGGGCAACTTCGGCAGCGTCGATGGCGACCCGCCCGCGGCCATGCGGTATACGGAAGCCCGCCTGGCGCGCCTCGCCGGGGCGCTGCTCGAGGACATCGACAAGGAGACCGTCGACTTCCGCGCCAACTACGACGACACCACCGTCGAGCCCGAAGTGCTCCCGGCGCGCGTGCCGAACCTGCTGATCAACGGCGCCGAGGGCATCGCCGTCGGAATGGCGACCCGCATCCCGCCGCACAACCTCAACGAGGTCGTGGCGGCGACCATCCTGCTGATCCAGAATCCGCAGGCGACGCTCGCCGACGTAATGGCCATCGTGCAAGGCCCGGATTTCCCGACCGGCGGCTACATTCTGGGGCGGGAAGGAATCCGCGAGGCCTACTCGCGCGGGCGCGGATCGGTGAAGATGCGCGCCAAGGCCGCCACCGAGAAGATCGGCAAGGACCGCGAAGCCATCATCGTCACCGAGATTCCGTTCCAGGTGAACAAGGCCAAGCTCATCGCCGACACCGCCGCCATGGTCAACGATAAGAAGATCGAGGGCATCTCGGAGATCCGCGACGAGAGCGACCGTGACGGCATGCGCATCGTCTACGAGCTGAAGCGCGGCGAGCAGGCCGAGGTGGTGCTCAACAACCTCTACAAGCACACCCAGCTCCAGATGAACTTCGGCATCATCATGCTGTCGATCGTCAACGGGCAGCCGCGCGAGCTGGGACTGGTCGACATCATCAAGCGCTTTGCGGCGCATCGCATTGAGGTGGTGCGGAGGCGCACCGACTACCTGCTGCGCAAGGCGCGCGACCGCGAGCACCTGCTGCTCGGCTTCCAGAAGGCGCTCGCCAACCTGGACGCGGTGATCGCCCTGATCCGCGCGGCGGGCAGTCCCCGCGAGGCCCGCGAGGGCCTGATCGCGCGCTTCGACTTCAGCGAAAAGCAGGCGCAGGCCATCATCGAATTGCAGCTCCAGCGCCTGACCGGCATGGAGCGCCAGAAGATCGTCGACGAGCTGGCGGAGATTCAGCAGACCATCGGCGAATACCAGGAGATTCTCGGATCGGAGAAGGTGCTGCGCGGCCTCATCGTCAAGGAACTGAAGGAAATCCAGAAGGATTTCGGCGACGAGCGCCGCACACACATCGTCGACGATCCGGGTGAGATCAGCCTGGAAGACCTCGTGCAGGTGGAGGACGTCGCCGTCACCGTGACGCGCGGCGGCTACCTCAAGCGCACCTCGCTCGATACCTACCGCCGGCAGTCGCGCGGCGGCAAAGGGCGCATCGGCATGGCCACGCGCACCGAGGACGTGGTCGACCACCTGATGCTGTGCTCGACGCACAGCTACCTGCTGATCTTCACCACCAAGGGCCGCGTCTATTGGCTCAAGGTCTACGAGATTCCCGACGCCGCCAGCTCCGGCAAGGGAAAGAACATCTCCGGCCTCGTCAGCCTTCAGCCGGACGAATCGGCCAAGGCCTTTCTCGCGGTGCGCGAATTCGTCGCCGGACAATTCGTGGTCATGGTGACGCGCCAGGGCGTCATCAAGAAATGCGAGCTGACGGAATTCGATAATCCCTTGGCGCGCGGCATCGTGGCGGTCGGGCTCGACGAGGGCGACGAGCTGATCGCGGCGCGGCTGACCTCGGGCAAGGACTGGATCTTCATCGGCACCGAGCAAGGCATGGCGATCCGCTTCGCCGAGGACGACGTGCGCCCGATGGGCCGTCCGGCGCGCGGCGTGCGTGGCGTCTCGCTGGAGGAGGGCGACGCCGTGATCGGCGCCGAGGTGGTGGGCGAAGAGGGATTGATCCTCTGCATTTCGCTCAACGGGTACGGCAAGCGGACGGCGCTGAAGAGCTACCGGTTGCAGTCGCGCGGCGGCAAGGGCGTCATCAACATGAAGACGACCTCGAAGACCGGGCCCGTGGTGGCGGTGCTTTCGGTGAAGGAGGATTCCGACCTCGTCATCATCAGCAAGGACGGCAAGATCATCCGCATCGACGCCAGCCAGATTCGACAGGCGGGCCGCTCGACGCAGGGCGTGCGCCTGGTGCGCCTGGAGGAAGGCGACGCCGTGGCCGCGGCGGGCATCGTGCCGGAGGCCGAAGAGGCCAACGGCGACGGCCAGGGCGACCTGGCGCTACAGTAGGTCAGCGCGCCGGTTTCGTCGCGCCTGCGGCAGAGCTGAGATTACCCATCGCAGGACCGAATTCACCGCTTCGGCCGTCTGGAAGACCGATGCCACGTCGGGATCGAGCACGACGGCGACGGCGCCGTTCCGCAACGGCGCGAATCGATTCGCCCGCGCCTTGCGGTAATCGAATGCGTACTCCGCCCGAATATCGACTGCCTCGTCCGCACTGCGCTTACGGTTGGACATTTTCTTCATAGTTTTCTCGCTCACGCTTCGTGGCGGCAGGTGCACTGAAGATTCTGACTGTTTCGTCGCTCGACGAAAAGCAAACGACCAACAACCGCGGGCGCGCCGAGTGCCCAATGATGATCTCCCGCCGCTCGTCGATCGAGTGGTCCTCGTCGTCGAAGATCCGTGCGAGGGGGTCCGCGAAGACCGTCATCGCTTCGGCGAATGAAACCGAATGCTTGGCGGAATTGGTTACCGCCTTTCTACGGTCCCATTCGAACTTCAGCTCGTCGCCTCAACCGTAAAGTAGCACAAGCATGCGTGATGTTCCCACCAAGCCCGGGCTTACTGCGTTTCTCACCAATCTCCACAATTTGACTTCCCCACACCCGATCCGCTATCGTGAAGTTTCCCGATAGAGGCGCGGCGGCCATCAGTATCCGGGTCGCGACACCGAGACGCTTCGGTGATCCGGAGAAAGGGGTCGGCAAGCGGTATCCGCCGAAATCGCAGCGGCAGCATCGCCGCGGCGGTTGGGGGATTGGGAGAACATCCCGTCCACTGTCATCCGAGGAAATCGGATGGAGCGCTATCGAGGACGAAGGCCGCGCCCCCGCGCATCTTCCCCTCCCGGCGTCCCATCCTTTGGAAAGGCCACGTGGACGTCTTTTCTCTTACGCGCCAACTGGTCGACATCGAGTCGATCACCGGCAACGAGCGGGCGCTCGGCGAGCGCCTGTGCGCGCTGCTCCAACCGCTGGTCGACCGCCATGGCGGCCGCCTCGAACGCATGCCGGTCGAAGCCGGGCGCTTCAACGTCCTCGCCCACTGGGGCGATCCCGTGGTCACGCTCTCGACCCACCAGGACACCGTGCCGCCCTTCTTCCCTTCCCGCGACGACGGCGAATCCATCTGGGGACGCGGCGCCTGCGACGTGAAAGGCATCATGGCCGCGATGCTCTGCGCCGCCGAGCGCGTCCTCGCCGAAGGCGCGCGCGGACTGGCGCTGCTGTTCGTCGTCGGCGAGGAGCGCAATAGCGCCGGCGCCTACGAGGCGGCGAAGCATCCGCGCGGGTCGCGGTTCCTTGTCAACGGCGAGCCGACCAGCAACCGCCTGGCGCTCGGTTCCAAGGGCGCGCTGCGCTACGAGATCGTCGCGAGCGGGCGCATGGCGCACTCGGCCTATCCCGAACTCGGCGAATCCGCGATCGAGAAGCTCCTCGACATCCTCGCGGCGGTCCGGCGCATCGCACTGCCGGTCGACGCGGTGCTCGGCGCGAGCACACTGAACATCGGCGTCATCTCCGGGGGCCGCGCGCCGAACATCATCCCCGACTCCGCCAAGGCCGAGGTCATGATCCGCCTGGTCGAAGGCGGCGATTCGACGCGCGCCGCCATCCGCGCCGCCGTAGACGGACGCGCCGAAGCCAACGAAGTCCTCGCGATACCGGCCGTGCGCCTGAAGCCGCTCGACGGCTTCGAGACCACCGTGGTCGCCTACACCACCGACATTCCGGCGTTCGGCGGCGCCTGGGGCGAGCCGCTTCTCATCGGACCCGGCACGATTCACGTCGCGCACACCTCGGAGGAGCGCGTGCCGAAGCGCGAGCTGGTCGAAGCGGTCGATCTTTACGCGGCGATCGTACACCGCTTACTGAAGGAATAAGTCATGCAACAGCCAATCGAAGTGGGAGTTCTCGGCGCCACCGGCATGGTGGGCCAGCATTTCGTCAGATTTTTGCGAAATCACCCGTGGTTCGACCTGAAATGGACGGGCGCGAGCGATCGCAGCGCCGGCAAGAAGTACCGCCAGGCGACCTCGTGGAGGCTGGACGGCGCCATGCCGGAGAACGCCGCCGAACTGACCGTCGAGGACTGCAAACCCGGCAACGCGCCACGGCTCCTGTTCAGCGCCATGGACGCCTCGGTGGCGACGCCGATCGAGCGCGCCTTCGCCGAGGCCGGCCACATCGTCGTCTCCAATTCGCGCAATCACCGCATGGAGCCCGACGTTCCGCTGCTGGTGCCGGAGGTGAATCCCGATCACCTGAAGCTCATCCCGTTGCAGCAGCGCAAGCGCGGCTGGAAGGGCCAGATCGCGACCAATCCGAATTGCTCGACCATCGTGCTGACCATGGCGCTCGGCGCCCTGAAGCCGTTCGGCATCCGCCGCGTGGTGGTGACGACGATGCAGGCCATCTCGGGCGCCGGCTACCCGGGCGTTGCATCGATGGACATCAACGCCAACGTGATCCCCTACATCGGCAACGAAGAGGAGAAGATGGAGTCCGAGACGCAGAAGATTCTCGGCGAACTCGCCGGCGACCGCGTGGAGCCACACCCGGCGCGCGTGAGCGCGCATTGCAACCGCGTGCCCGTGGTCGACGGGCACACCGAGACCGTATCGGTGGAGTTCGATTCGAAGCCTTCGGAGGCCGATCTCATCGAGGCCTGGCGGCGCTTCGCCAGCACGCCGCAGGAGCGCGGACTTCCCAGCGCGCCCAAACAGCCCGTCATATATATGACCGACGCCGATCGCCCGCAGCCGCGGCGCGACGCGGAGCGCGAGCGCGGCATGGCGGTCTTCGTCGGACGGCTGCGAACGTGTCCGGCCTTCGACTTCAAGTTTCTCGCGCTCGGTCACAACACCATTCGGGGGGCGGCGGGCGCCGCGGTGCTCAACGCCGAGTTGATGGTGAGCGAGGGGCTGCTCGACTGACATGATCGTCATGAAATTCGGCGGCACGTCGGTGGAGTCCGCCGATGCCATCCAGCGGCTGCTGGGAATCGTCAAGGCGCGCCTCGACCGGCGTCCCGTTGTGGTCGTCTCGGCGATGGGCAAGACCACCAATCGCCTGCTCGCCATCGCCGACGCGGCGGTCGCCGGCCGCCGCGAGGAGGCGCTCGCGCTGCTCGCCGACCTCGAAGCGTACACGCTGCGGGAAGGCGGGTCCGCGCACGGCGCTGTCGAAGGACTCTTCCGCGAGCTGGTCGAGCTGGTCCAGGGACTCGCGGTGATGCGCGAGCTGACGCCGCGCTCGGTCGACGCGATTTCGAGTTACGGCGAGCGCGTGTCGAGCCTCATCGTCGCCCAGGCGTTTCGCGACGCCGGTGTCGCCTCCGCGCACGTCGATTCCCGCTGCGTGGTCGTCACCGACGCCAGGCACACGCAGGCCGCACCGGCGTGGGACGAGACGTATGCGCGGCTCGCCGCCACGGTCGCGCCCGCGGCGGCCGAACATGTCGTCGTCATGGGCGGCTTCATCGCGTCGACCATCGACGGCGTCACCACGACGCTCGGCCGCGGCGGGTCGGACTTCACCGCGGCGATCGTCGGCGCGGGCATCGGCGCCGAGGAGATTCAGATCTGGACCGACGTCGACGGCATGCTCACCTGCGATCCGCGCATCCAGCCGGGTGGCCGCCGCGTGCGGACGATTTCCTTCGCCGAAGCCGCCGAACTGGCGTATTTCGGCGCCAAGGTGCTGCATCCATCCACCGTGCTGCCGGCTATCGAGAAGAACATTCCGGTCCTCATCCTCAACTCGCGGCGGCCCGACGTCGAGGGCACTCGCATCGTCGCCGAACGCGTGGCGTGCAGCAACCCGATCAAGTCGATCGCCTGCAAGCAGAGCGTCACCGTCGTGCACATCCACTCGACGCGGATGCTCGGCGCGCACGGCTTCCTGCGCCGCATCTTCGAGGTCTTCGACCGTCACGCGACACCGGTCGACATGGTGACGACGTCGGAGGTCAGCGTGTCGCTGACGATCGACAACGCCCAGGCCATCGACCGCATCCGCGCCGAGCTGGAGGAATTCTCCGAAGTCCACGTGGATCGCGAGCAGGCCATCGTCTGTCTGGTCGGCGACAATATCCGCTACACGCCGGGCATCGCGGCGCGTGCGTTTCAGGCCATCAAGGGGATCAACGTGCAGATGATCTCGCAGGGAGCGTCTTTGTTAAACTTGGGCTTCGTCGTCGCCGGCGCCGACCTGAAAGCCGCGGTCGCCGCGCTTGACCGCGAGTTCTTCGCCGACCTCGACCCGCGGGTATTCGCATGAACCTCGCCATCATCGGCTACGGAAAAATGGGGAAGCTCATCGAGCAGCTCGCGCCGCAGTACGATCTGACAGTGACGCTGAAGCTCGACGAGTACAACAACGCGAGCTTCGAGGGCATGACGCCGGAGAACTTCCGCGGCGTCGACGTGGCGGTGGAGTTCTCGATTCCGGAGGCGGCCGCCGAGAACGCCGTGCGCCTCGCCGCGCTCGGTGTGAACTCGGTGATCGGCACCACGGGTTGGTTCGGCGATTTGCCGGGAGTGCGCGCCGAGGTTGAGCGACGCGGGACGGCGCTGGTCTACAGTCCTAACTTTTCGATCGGCGTGAACGTGTTTTCGCGGCTCGCCGCGGAGGCCGCGAAGCTGCTCGCGCGCGAGGGCGCCTACGGCGCCTGGGCGTGGGAGATCCATCACTCGACCAAGAAGGACGCTCCCAGCGGCACGCTGCTCAAGCTCGTGGATGCCATGAGGTCGGCGGGCTACACGCGGCCGATCGACCAGGCGGCCAGCCGCGCCGGGGCGCATCCCGGTACCCACGAGATCGGCTTCGACTCGGGGGCCGACACCATCACGCTGCGGCACACCGCGCGCAGTCGCGAAGGATTCGCGCGCGGCGCCCTGAAGGCCGCGCAATGGGTCGCCGGGAAAAAGGGCGTCTACGAATTCAGCGATGTTCTCTTTGGAGGTGGCACATGTTCCTAGGATGCGGGACCGCGATGGTCACGCCGTTTCGCGCGGACCAGTCTCTCGACGAGGCCACGCTGCGCAAGCTCGTGCGCCGGCAGATCGACGCGGGCATCGACTTTCTCGTCCCCTGCGGCACCACGGGAGAAAGTCCGACACTCACGCACGCCGAGCACCTGCGCGTCGTCGGGATCGCGCTGGAGGAGGCCAAGGGCAAGGTTCCCGTGCTGGCCGGCGCGGGCGGCTACAACACCGCCGAGGTCATCGCGCTGGCGCGCGAGCTCGAAGCCATGGGCGCCGACGGAATCCTCTCGGTGACGCCTTACTACAACAAGCCGACGCAGGAAGGACTCTTCCAGCACTATGCGGCGATCGCCGCGGCGGTGAAGCTGCCGATCGTCGTCTACAGCGTCCAGGGGCGCACCGGCGTCAACGTCGAGCCGGCGACTCTCAAGCGCCTCGCGGCGATTCCCAACATCGTGGGTGTCAAGGAAGCCTCGGGCAATATCGCGCAAGTGGCCGCGGTGATCCACCAGACGCCGGCCGACTTCATCGTCCTCAGCGGCGACGACGCCATCACGCTGCCGCTGATGGCGCTGGGCGGTCGTGGGATCATTTCGGTCGTGTCGAACCAGATTCCCGCGGAGATGACGGCGCTCGCACGCGCCTGCCGCAACGGCGACTTCCCAGCCGCCCGCGACCTCCAGCGGCGGTTCCTTCCGTTAATGGAAGTGAATTTCGTGGAATCCAATCCGATTCCCGTGAAAGCGGCCATGGCGATGATGGGCCTGCTCGAGCCGGTCTGGCGGCTGCCGATGGTAGCTCCCTCGGAGGCGAGCCGTGCCCGGATCAAGAGCGTACTCGAAGAAACCGGCCTGATCGCGCGCCGGAGCGCCAATGCTGCGGACTGAAATCGAAGACCTCTTCGATTCCCCACCCGCGAGCTATACCGAGGACCACTTTCGACTGTTCGCGCGATTCAAGGCTGCGCTGAACTCGGGCGAGGCCCGCGCCGCCGAGCCTGACGCCGCGTCGCCGACCGGGTGGCGCGTCAACGGCTGGGTGAAGAAGGGCATCCTGCTCGGGTTTCGCATGGGCGCGATCGTCGACATGTCGGTGGACGCCTCGCGGCAGCCGTACTTCGACAAGGCCACCTATCCGGTGAAGCGCTTCGACGCCGCCGGCGGCGTGCGCATCGTGCCTGGGGGCTCGTCGATCCGCGACGGCTGCTACATCGCGCGCGGCGTCACCTGCATGCCGCCGATGTACGTCAACGCCGGCGCCTGGGTCGGCGAAGGGACGATGATCGACTCGCACGCGCTGGTGGGAAGCTGCGCGCAGGTGGGACGGAATTGCCACATCTCGGCGGCGTCGCAGTTAGGCGGCGTGCTGGAGCCGGTGGGCGCTATGCCGGTGATCGTCGAGGACGACGTGCTGGTCGGCGGCAACTGCGGCGTCTACGAAGGGACCATCGTCAAGCGCCGCGCCGTGCTCGGCACGGGCGTGATTCTCAACCGCTCGACGCCGGTCTACGACGTCGTCCGCGGCGTGGTTCACGGCGCGACGGCCGATCAGCCGCTGGTGATTCCCGAAGAGGCGGTCGTCGTCGCGGGCGGGAGGCCGATCCAGCATGGGATCGGCAAGGAGTGGGGGATCTCGCTCTACACGCCGGTGATCGTCAAGTATCGCGACGCGAAGACCGACACGAAGATCCAGCTCGAAGATCTGCTGCGATAGCGCGGACAGCGCTATACGACCTTTGCTACGATAGACAGCGATGGGCGACACCCGCCGGAATCGGGCTTTCTATTCAATGGACGAAGCCGCCGCCGTACTCGGTGTTCACTACGAGACCGTTGGCCGTTGGGTCCGGAGCGGCAAGCTCCGAGGCGTTAAACTCTCCCGTCGAAAGGTCGCGATTCCCAAGGCCGCCTGTGAGGAGTGGCTCCGCGGCGACCGGCTGCCTGACGCCGGATCGCCCCACCGGTGGATCGCGTTGGCGGGCACCCTCTCGGCGCGAGAGGCCGCCAAACTGCGAAGCGCGATAGAAGTGTTCGCGGCCGTGGATCTCCGGGGCTGATGGCGGCATACCTCCTCGACACCAATCACGTCACATACATCCAGCAGCTTCATCCGCAGGTCTGCGCCCGCCTCGCCTCCCTCGGCAGGGACGCGCTGGTACTCTCGTCGGTTGTTACCGTCGCCGAGTTGCTCGGCGGCGCTTACCGCCTCGCCCCGGGACGCAGGCAACGGGAAATCATCGAGCTGTACCAGTCCGTCATGATGCGGATGGAGGAGATCCTTCCTATCACACCGGAGGTCGCGGCTCGCTTCGCACGAATCGACGCCGATCTTCGAAAGAAGGGCAAGCCCATTCCGGCCAACGACGTTTGGCAAGCCGCGATCGCCCTGGCGCGCGGCGCGATCCTCGCCACTAACGACCGGCACTTCCGGCATGTCGCGGATCTTCGGATCGAGGATTGGACGGAGGAGACGAGGTAGCAGCAGCGATGATGGCCAGGGTAGCCTCGGCGCACGCTCGCCACGTGAACATCGCCGCCCGGCGAGGCCCGGCGGCAGCGAGCCGTTCGCGCAGCGCTTCGTCAGTCGCAAGAAGCAGCACCGCATCGGCGATCGCCGCGACATCGTCGGGCGGAAACAGCAGCGCCGCATCGCCGGCGACGCTCCGCATCGGCTCGACCGCCGAGCATGCCGTGGGAACACCCGCCGCCATGGCTTCCAGGACCGGCATGCCGAAGCCCTCGAAGGTCGAGGGGAAGACGAACGCGCCCGCGCCCGCATACAGCTCGTAGAGCCGCTCGCGCGAAATCCAGCCGGTCAGCTCGACCGGCGCGCCGAGCTCGCGGATCAGCGCCTCCAGACGACCGGCGAAGAAGCCGCGCATGCCCGCTATCACCAGCCGCCACTCGGGCCGCGCGCGGTGGAACGTCGCGAAAGCGCGCACCAGCCGGTCGAGGTTCTTGTGCGGATGCAGCGTCGAGACGCACAGGATGCAGTTCGACGGTCGCCGCGCAAGCTCGAAGAGCCGCTCGTCGACCCCGTGGGGAACGACGCGAATCTTCGCAGCGTCGACCGGGTAGTAGCGCAGCAGATCGGCTCGCGTGGCCTCGCTCACGGCGATCAGCCGATCCGAGGAGCATGCCGACTGGAACAGCAGCGCGCGCCAGAACGGCAGGTCCCACCATCGGAAGTGCTCCGGGTGGCGCTTGTGCTGGAGGTCGTGGAAGACGGTGACGGTGGGGCACGGGCACGCGAGCGGCGCCGTGAATCCGGGATTAAATAACACGTCGAGCCGGTCGCGCGCGGCGGCGACGGGCAGCATGGCCTGCTCCCAGACGATGCGCGCGGGGCGCGACATCGCTCCCACCGGCTGCGGGCGCTCGACGAAGCGCCCCGCCGCGAGGTCTGCGGTCTCGCGATTGGTGTAGAGGAAGTACTCGTTGACGGAGTCGATCTCCGCGAGAGCGCCGAGCAGGCTGCGCAGGTAGATCTCGGTGCCGCCCACACCGCCCGGAATCAGGTAGAGCGCGTTGACGCCGACGCGCATGCGATTCCTAGCGGCCCTGCCTGCGCTGCTCGACCTTGCCGAGCGCCTCGAGCGCGACGCGGTCGCGCGGATTGAGCGCCAGAGCGCGGCGGTACTCGGCGGCGGCGCGGTCGAGGTCGCCGGCGAGGAAGTGGATGTTGCCGCGATACACGTAGGTCATCCCGAACTTCGGGTCGAGCTGCTCGGCCTTCTCCAGCGCGGCCAGCGCCTCCGGGTACCGCGCGCGCTTGGCGAGCACCATTCCGATCTGCGCGTAGACGTGCCCGGTGGCCTCCAGCTTCGCGGCCTGCTCGAATCGCGCCAGCGCCTCGTCGGCTTTGCCCGCGCAGTCGTAGGCGAGCGCCGTATCCATCAGGAGGCGGTAGTCGGGCGGCTCGAGCGACGCGGCCTTCTCGTAGTGCGCGACGGCTTCCTCGCACTGGCCGAGCTCGTAGTAGCTGAAGGCCAGGTGGAATCGAGGGCGGACCTTGTTGGGCGACTTGGCGACGGTGTCGTGCCAGAGCGCCTGCGAGCTCCCCCACACCTGGTTGCGGCTGCGCGTGAGCTCGGCGGCGACGACCAGCCCAATCGCAAGCGCCGTGCCGACGGTGGCCTTCTTCGCGCTCCAGCGCGAGAGCAGGTCAATAGCGATCATGATGAGACCGACCAGCGGGACGTAGACGCGGCGCTCGGCAACCGGGTCGGCGATGGGCACGAACGACGAAGTCGGCGCGAGCATCACGAGAAACCACAGCCATCCGAAGGCCGCCAGCGGAAAGCGGTGGCGTAGCACCCACGCTCCGGTGACGGCGGCGGCCAAGGCGGCCAGGCCGAGGATGGCGGCGTGGTCGAGCGGCCCGCGCGAGATGGCGAACTCGGGGTCGACGTTCTGGCCGTAGGGGAGCACGAACATGCGGACGTAGAGCCAGATCGCGCGGCATTGGGTCCAGAAGTAGTCGTGCCAGGGGAGGCCCTTGACGCGGAATCCGGCGGAGTCGGCGGCGGCCAGCACGCGCACGATAAAGGCGATCGCGGGAACCGCCAGCGCGGCGATCGGCAGGTAGACGCGCCAGTTGCGGCGGACGCCGGCGAAGGTGAATCCCGGATTCCACCAGAAATCGGTCAGCACCAGCAGAGCAGGGAGCACGGCGGCCTGCTCCTTCGACATGCAGGCGGCGCCGAACAGCGCGACGATGGCGAGCGCCCGCGCCCATCCTATGCCGGATTGGCCGACGCCGGCCTCGAAGCGCCCGAGAAACAGCGCCATCGACGCCAGAACAAAGAAGCCCGTTAATGTTTCCGACCGGCTGGCGGCGTAGGCGACCGACTCGGTCTGCAAGGGGTGCAGCAGGAACAGGCCCGCACCGAACAGCGCCAGTTCCTCCCGCCCGCGGGCGAGGCGCCGCAGGATCAGCCAAACCAGGGCGGCGTTGGCGATGTGCAGCGCGACGTTGACGACGTGATAGGAGAACGGCTCGCGGCCGAAGAGCGTGAAGTTGGCCCAGTAGGTGAGCATCAGGACGGGACGGACGCCGCGCAGCCACACGTCGAGCGTGACGCCCTCGTAGCCGCCGGTGGCGAAGGGAAGGTAGGTGTCGTCGAACAGGAAGGGTCCGCCGATCGCCGGCGCGTAGGCGAAGAAGCCGGCCAGCACGGCCATGGCCGCGATGGCGAAGTAGGGCCACCGCGGCGGCGCGGCGGCCGCGCGCGCGTCGCCCTTCTCTTTCTTATCTGTCGGCCGCCGTTTTTCCTTCTTCATGCAGACTCTGAATGCGGTACTCGAGAATGGCGACCTTCTGGGCAAGCGCGATATTGGCGTCCTTCAAGTGAGAGATGATCACCGAAAAACGAAAGAACACCAGCAGGAACGCGCCCAATCCGATCAGCAACAGCGCCACCGGCGGATGGGCGATGCCCAGCATGAAGGCAGCCCAGGCGAGCACCGAGTCGGCGCGGGAGAGCACGAGCAAGACCACGGCGGCTGCCAGCCAGCTCACCGAGTACTCGACGCGTATATGCGCGCGGCGCAGCGAGAGCAGCACCATCAGGATGAGCGCGGCGCTGAGCAGCGTCGTGAGGTTCAGAAGGCGGCTGACGGTTTCCGGATTCATGGGTCACCTCGCCGGCGGACGCTTCGCCTTGGGCCCGCCGAATTTCAGGACGTTGACGAAGACGCCCAGCAGCACGTGCAGAATATAGTAGATCGACTTCATGGTCGTGATGGTGCTGCGGCCGGCGCGGCGCGGGCGCGTGCTGCACGGCACCTCCACGAAGCGAAACGCGCGGCGCTGCAAGACCACCAGCGCTTCGATCTCCGGGTATTCCAGCGGGAAGCTGCGCCCGAAAACTTCCAGCGCCTCGCGGTTGACGCCGACGAAGCCGGACGTCGGGTCGGTAACCCGCTGGCCGAGAATCGGCCGCAGCACCAGGCGGAAGAATCGGATGCCCTGCATGCGGACCCAACTGGTGTGGCCGCCGTCGCCGCTGAGAAAGCGCGAGCCGATCACCATCTGACAGCGCGAAGTGCGGAGCGCCTCGAGGATGCGCGGAATCTCGCGCGCGTCGTGCTGCCCGTCGCCGTCGACGCGGATGACGTACTCGAAGCCCATCTCATAGGCCAGCTTGTAGCCGGCCTGCACGCAGCCGCCGAGGCCGAGGTGGTGCGGCAGTTCGAGCACGCGCGCCCCGGCGTCGCGCGCCACGATGCGCGTGGAGTCCGAGGAGCAGTCGTCGATTACGAGCACGGGCGCTCCGGGCAGCGCCTCGCGCACCTCGCGCACCACCGAGCCGACGGCGCCCTCTTCGTTAAAGGCGGGGATGATCACCATGAGCGGCTCACGCGGCGCGCTCACAGCTCGGCCACCTTTCGCAGGGCGATGCGATGGCACGCCGCCAGCCGGCGGAACTGGCCGGAGCCGAGCCGTGCGCCCGCGCGGATGCGCCGCCGCTCGCGCCATAGCCGCGGCATCGCCGCCACCGCAGCGGCATGCGCGCGAACGACGATCCAGGCGAGCCGCAGGGCGGACCCCTGGCCCGAGGCCTGGAACTCGCCCGCCAGTCCCCTGCCCCGCACCATCGCGACCACATGCCAGAAATAGCGGACGATTTCGCAAAAAGGAGCGGCGAGCAGCATGGCGAGCGGAAAATTCCTGACCAGCAGAAACAGGCGGTTGCGCTCGACGAGAAAGGCCTTCAGCGCCGAGGCGCGCCCGGCCGTCTGCGAAAGGTCGTGGTCGACAACCGCGGCGGGGGCGTACACGCAGCGCCAGCCGGCCCAGCGCGCGCGCAGGCCGAGGTCGGTGTCCTCGCAGTAGAGAAAGAATTCCTCGTCGAACAGCCCGATTTCATCGAGCATCGCGCGGCGGTAAAGCGCGGCGCAGCCGCTGGGAAGCAGGACGTCCTCGACGCGATCGTAGCGCGAGGGCGGCTCACCCTGCCCGCGCTGCTTGCTGGATCCATCGGCGGCAAGCAGCATTCCGGCGGACTCCAGCATGGTCTCCGACGAACGGATGCGGCAGGCGCACATGCCGGCGTCGCCGATCGAGGCGATCATGGCGGCGAGCCATTCAGGATGCGCACGGGCGTCGTCGTTGAGGACGGCGAGAAATGGCGCGCGAGTGGCGCGGAAGACCTGGTTGACGGCGGCGCCGAAGCCCACGTTGGCGGCGTTGGCGACGATCGTGAGGCGATCGGCCGGGAGGCGCGCGGCGCGCGCGAGGCCACGGCCGCTGTTGTCGACGACGAAGGCTTCGAAGGCGGGATACGTCTGGCGGGCGAGCGAAGCGAGGCACGCTTCCAGCGGGGCGCCGGCGTTCAGCGTCGGGATCACGACGGTCACTTGCGGATCGGACAGAGTAACGAGTTTATCATCGGGCGGAGCGCGCTCCCGAACGCGCCGCGCCGACTTCGGCAGGCGAACCGCGAATTGTAAAAATGAAAAAACGAAGCCAATCGAGCGGCCGCCGGGAGGCGCCATACATACTCAAGCAAGGATAACGCCGGTCGGTCCGGGCGCGATCCGGCGAAAACGGGCAAGTCGCGGCGCAGGAGCAAGATCGCCGCGGCGAACGGTTGGTGATCGAACTTCGAAGACCGCTCGCTCACGCTCGCGGCTCAGTAACGGAACCACGTAGCGGTCGGGGCGGCAACACGTCACCGGTCCGGGGCGACTTCCTCCAGCCGCGTGCGGCGCGTTTCGGGGAGCGTGAAGCTTAGCGCGGCCGCGAGAAGAAAGAAGCCCGAACTGAGCGCCAGACCGGCACCGAAGCCGCTGCGGTCGGCGATCGCGCCGACCAGATATGGCGCAGCGGCGGCGAGGCATCGGCCGAAGTTATACGTAAAGCCCTGGCCCGAGCCGCGCACCGCGGTCGGGTACAACTCGGCGAGCATGGCGCCGAACAGCGAAAAATAGCCGGTGCCGAAGAAGCCGACCAGCGGGCCGAGAGCGAGCAGAGCGGCGGACGGGTCGCCGAGCCAGGAGGGCAGGCGCCCGTAGACCGGCGCGACGACGGCCGCGCCGAGCACGTAGAAGAGGAATGCGGGGCGGCGGCCGAAACGGTCGGCGAGAAAACCAAAGGACCAGTAGCCGAGGAGGGCGCCGACCTGCACCGCGATCATGAAGCCGCCGGTGGAGGTGATGGTCATTCCGCCGCCGCCTTGTTCGCGCGGCGCGGAGAGAAATCCCGGAAGCCAGAAGAAGAGCGCCCAGTAGGCGAGCAGCACCGACGAGGCCAGCGAAGTCGCGAGCACGGTGCGGCGCAGCAGAGGCGCGCGGAAGATGGCGGCCAGCGATCCGCGGGCGCCGCCGCCGGCGGTCCAGATCTCCGGCTCGGTTACCTTGCGGCGAATCCAGACGGTGGAGAGCGCCGGCAGGAGGCCGACGAGAAAGAGCGCGCGCCATCCGAAGTGCGGCAGCACCAGCGCCGTCACGCCGGCGGCCAGCATGTAGCCCAGCGCCCAGCCCGACTGCATGAAGCCGATCGCTTTCGCGCGATGCTCGGCCGGCCACGACTCGGCCACCAGCACCGCGCCCGCCGACCACTCGCCGCCGAGTCCCAGTCCGACGAGGCCGCGCCAGATGCACAGCGAGACCAATCCAGTCGACGTCGCCGATCCGGCGGAGGCGAGCGAGTAGACAAGGATGGTGTAGATCAGCGTCCGGCGGCGTCCGATGCGATCGCACAGCATGCCCGCGAGGATGCCGCCGATGGCCGAGGCCGCCAGCGAGACGCTGCCGGCGAGTCCCGCCTGGGCGGCGGTGAGTCCGAACTCGGCGCGGATGGTTTGCAGCGCGAAGACGTAGAGGAGCACGTCCATGGCGTCGAGCATGTAGCCGGCAGTGGCGGCCCAGAGGGCCATCCAGCGGGGTTCGGCGAATCGGTTCACGGATTGTGTGAGTATAGCGGGACCGCTCCCTCCGGTCGCGGCCCCGTTGGAATATGTCGCGGCTCCGTTGGAGGGCGGTTACTCCGACAGAACTTCGAGCGCCGACGGCCCGCAGATGCGCTCGACGTCGGCGCGGAATTCCTTGTCGGGGCGCACGCGCGCGGGCACGTCGAGGATTACCGAGAAGTCGCGGGGCTTTTCGAGGCGCAGGCGAACCTCGCTTTCGCCGGGCTTGCGGTGAAACAGGTCGGTGAGCGCGGTGGCGCGCTCGCCGTGGCCGTTCTCGGCGAGCGGCACGCGGATCGAGATCAGCCGCGGCAGCCGGAGGCGGGCGTGCTCGAGCGGCACGATCTCCTTCACGGAGATCTTCGTCGGGCCGCCCTCTTCGGGCAGGGCCTGCCCGCGCACCAGCACGGCGCGATCCTCGACGAGCTCGGGAACGAGCTGCTCGTAGACGGTGGTGAAGACGGAGGAATCGACGGAGCCTTCCCAATCCTCGAGCTGGAAGGCCGCCCAGGGCTTGCCCTCGCGATTGCGTTTGCGCTGGAGCGAGGTCACCACGCCGCAGAGGGCGACTTCGTCGCCGCGCGAAAGGCCTTCGAGGTTGGAGCTGGAGTGCGTGGCCAGCTCGGCGACCTTCTCGCGCCACTCGTCGAGCGGATGGCCGGTGACGTAAAAGCCGAGGGTCTCCTTCTCGCCGGCGAGCATCTCGCGCGGCGACCAATCGGCCACATCGGGCGGGGGCAGTGGAGGCAACTCGGCGGCTACGGCGCCGAAGAGTCCGCCCTGGCCGGAGGCGCGATCCTGCCAGGCGCGCGCCCCCATCTCCATGGCCTTATCGAGCTGAGCCAGCGACTGCGCGCGCGTCGCGCCGAGCGAATCCATGGCGCCGGCCTTGATGAGGCTTTCGATGATGCGGCGGTTGACGCTGCTCAGGTCGACGTGCTCGCAGAATTCGACCAGGGACCGGAAGCGGCCGAGCGCCGTGCGCGCGCCGAGGATCTGCTCGACGGCGATGGGGCCGAGGTTCTTGATGGCGCTGAGACCGAATCGGATGGCGGCGCCGTCGGGCGTGAAGTTGAGGCCGCTGGCGTTGATATCGGGCGGCAGGACCTGGATGCCCATGTCGCGGCACTCGACGATGTAGCGGACGACCTTGGCGACGTTTCCGGTTTCCGAGGTCAGCAGCGCGCTCATGAACTCGACCGGATAGTGCGCCTTGAGGTGCGCGGTGACGTAGGCCAGGTAGGCGTAGGCGGCCGAGTGCGACTTGTTGAAGCCGTAGCCGGCGAACTGCTCCATCAGCTCGAAGATGCGCTGGGCTTTCTTCGCCGGGAATCCGCGCTGCTTCGCGCCGTTGAGGAATCGCTCGCGCTGCGAGGCCATCTCGTCGGCCTTCTTCTTTCCCATGGCGCGCCGCAGCACGTCGGCCTCGCCGAGCGAGTAGCCCGCGAGGCGGTTGGCGATCTGCTGCACCTGCTCCTGGTACAGGATGACGCCGTAGGTTTCCTCGAGAATGTCCTTCAGTTCCGGCAGCTCGTAGAGGATCGGCTTCTTGCCGTGTTTGCGGTCGATGAAGTCGGGGATCATGCCGCCCTGGATAGGACCGGGACGGTAGAGGGCGTTGAGGGCGCAGAGATCCTCGATGCGGTCGGGACGATACCGCCGCAGGATGTCGCGCATGCCGGAGGATTCGAACTGGAAGACGCCGCTGGTGTAGCCGTTGGCGAAGATTTCGTAGGTCTTGGGATCGTCGAAGGCGAGGTCGTCAAGATTGATCTCGACGCCGCGGTATTCCCGGATGAGCTTGAGGGCGTCGTGGATGATGGTGAGCGTCGTCAGCCCGAGGAAGTCCATCTTGAGCAGCCCGAGCTTCTCGATGCCGTCCATGTCGAACTGGGTGACGACTTCCTCGCGGCTGGTGCGATAGAGCGGCACCAACTCCCGGAGCGGCACCGAGGAGATCACCACGCCGGCGGCGTGCAGCGACGCGTTGCGCGCCAGGCCCTCGATCTTGCGGGCGACCTGGAGCACCTCGGCGACGCGCGGGTCGGCGCGGGCGGCGTCCTCGAGTCCCGGCTCCTGCTCGATGGCGTCCTTGAGCTTGATGTTGAGCTGGAGCGGGATCATCTTGGTGAGGCGGTCGACCTCGGCGTAGCTCATGTCGAGCGCGCGTCCCACGTCCTTGATCCCCTGGCGCGCGGCCATGGTGTTGAAGGTGATGATCTGCGCGACATGGTCGCGCCCGTATTTTTCGGTGACGTACTGAATGACCTCGCCGCGGCGGTTCATACAGAAGTCGATGTCGATGTCGGGCATGGTGACGCGTTCGGGATTCAGGAAGCGTTCGAAGAGCAGCCCGTACTGGAGCGGGTCAATGTCGGTGATGTCGAGCGCGTAGCTGACGAGGCTGCCGGCAGCCGATCCGCGGCCCGGTCCGACAGGTATGCCGCCGGTCTTGGCGAATCGGATGAAGTCCCAGACGATGAGGAAGTAGCCGGAGTATTTGGTCTGCTGAATGATCCGGATTTCGCGGTCCAGCCGTTCCTGGTACTCCGGAAGATCGTGGCGCAGGCGGCCGGCGGCGCGCAGAGCCTCCAGCCGCGGCCGGCGTTTCTCGAAGCCCTGGCGGGCGATGTACTCGAAGAAGGTGTCGGCGGTGTGCTCGGGAGGCACCGCGAAGCGCGGGAACGGGTCCTCGACCTTTTCCAGCTTGACGTGGCAGCGCTGGGCGATCTCCCAGGTGCGGTCGAGAGCGTCCTCGACCTCGCCGAACAGACGCATCATCTCGGCGCGCGACTTGACGAAGAATTCGGGCGTCTGGAACCGCATGCGGTCGGGGTCGGAGAGCGTCTTGCCGGTCTGGACGCAGAGCAGGATCTCGTGGGCGCGGGCGTCGTCGTGCCGCAGGTAGTGAGCGTCGTTGGTGGCGACGAGGGGAATGCCGGTGTCGCCGGAGAGGCGCACGAGCGAGGGCAGCACGACCTTGTCCTGGGAGAGGCCGTGGTCCTGCAATTCGAGGAAGAAATTGCCGCGGCCGAAGAGGTCGTCGTATTCGTAGGCCAGCCGGCGCGCGTCCTCGTAGCGGTTGGCGAGCAGGGTTTCATTGACGTCGCCGCGCAGGCAGGCGGAGAGCGCGATGAGTCCGCGCGAGTGCTGCGCCAGGAGATCCTTATCGATGCGCGGCTTGTAGTAAAAGCCGTCGAGGAAGCCGGTGGAGACGAGCTTGATGAGGTTGCGGTAGCCCTCCTGGTTTTCGCACAGCAGCACCAGGTGGTTGTAGCGGTTGCTCTCGGACTTGACGCGATGGCCCTGCTGCGCGACATAGACCTCGCATCCGATGACGGGGTGGACGCCCTTCTCGCGCGCGGCGTTGTAGAACTCGACGGCGCCGAACAGGTTGCCATGATCGGTCATGGCGAGCGCGGGCATCTTGAGCTCGGCGGCGACGTCCATGAGCTGCGAGATTTCGCAGGCGCCGTCGAGGAGCGAGTAGTCGGTGTGACAGTGAAGGTGGACGAAGGGCTTGTCGGACATCGTTGAGAAACTTCCGGCCTTCGGGGGAGAGTCTTATTGTAGCGGGTGGCGGCGCGGGGTCGGGTCCGCGGCGGGACTCAGTCGCCGCGGGTGGCGGGGCGGTAGGGTGCGGCTTCCTCGGGGGCGATGCTGGCGCGGTGCAGGCGGAGACGGCGGCCGGGCCACTCCAGGCGCATGTCATCGCTGACCTCGTCGAGCATCTCCTGGGTGGCGACCTTGGTTTCCATCGCGAAACAGGTGAGCAGGAGATTGTCGCAAATGGCGTTGACGAGGCGCGGAATTCCCTGGGCGCGCATGTGGATTTCGCCGGCGAGGCCGGCGGAGAAGACGGTCTGATCGGGCATGCCGGCCTTGGCCATGCGATTGTTGATGTACTCGCGGGTCTCGTCTTCGCTGAGGGGCCGAAGGTTGCAGCGCAGGACGATGCGCTGTTTGAGCTGGCGCAGGTTGGCGGCGTCGAGCTTGCGGTCAAGCTCCGGCTGTCCGGCCAGGATGATCTGGAGGAGCTTGCCGGTGCGGTTCTCGAGATTGCCGAGCATGCGGATTTCCTCGAGAACGTCCCATTCGAGGTTGTGCGCCTCGTCGACCAGCAGGACGGTGGTGCGGCCCTGGCTGGCCTGGTGGAGCAGGATCTGGTTGAGCGCGAACAGCACCTCGGTCTTCGAGGTGCGGTTACATTTCAGATCCATATCGTAGGCGATCATCTCGAAGAATTCACTTGGGGAGATGCGCGAGTTGAATACGAAGGCGAACTCGATGCGCTGGGCGAACAGGAAGTCGCGCAGGCATTCGAGCATGGTGGTCTTGCCGGTGCCGACTTCGCCCGAGAGGACGATGAAGCCCTTGCGGCTCTGGACGCCGTAGATCAGGTTGGCGATGGCTTCCTCGTGCTGATCGCTGCGGTAGAGGAAATGGGGATCGGGACTGAGATTGAACGGATTGAGTTTGAATCCGAAGAAGGCGTTGTACATACTCAGCTAGCCGGCCCGCATCCGGCGCCACCCGGCAACCCGTTCCCGGCCCGAAAGATACACGCCGACAGAGATGAAGAGCGACACATAACAGCTTACCACGCGCCTTTCGTTGCGAGGGAGGGTCTTTTCTCCTAGTACCATTGCGGGAGTTCGCGTGCGGACGGACCGCTCCCTTTGGTCGCGGCTCTGCATGCGCGCGTAACGGCGTGCCGAGCGGTAACGATACAATGATTGCTCGATGCTCGCAGTCCTCGGCGCGATCATCCTGCTCCTCGCTCCGGCCATGGCACAAGACCGCTCCTACGCCCGATCGATGGTGATCTCGCGCGGCGGCATCGTCGCCACCTCGCAGACGCTGGCGTCGCAGGCCGGCGCGCAGGCGCTGGCGCGCGGAGGCTCGGCGATGGACGCCGCCATCGCCGCCAACGCGGTGCTCACGGTGGTGGAGCCGATGATGAACGGGATCGGCGGCGACCTGTTCGCGATTTATCGCGAGGCGAAGACAGGAAAGCTGCACGGCATCAACGCCAGCGGCTGGGCGCCGAAGGGTCTCACGGCGCGCTTCCTGCGCGACGACGGGCACTACTCCATGCCGTCGGGAGGCATTCACTCGGTCACCGTGCCCGGCTGCGTCGATGGATGGGAGAAGCTGCACGCGAAGTTCGGCCGTATGGCCTGGGCCGAGCTGTTCCAGCCGGCGATACACTTCGCCGAGCAGGGCTACCCGGTCACCGAGATCGTGCAGTCGATGTGGTCGGATGCGCGCGGCAAGCTGGCCGACAACGAGAACGCGCGGCGGGTGCTGCTGGTGGACGGCCGCGCGCCCGAGGTCGGCGAGATTTTCCGGAATCGCGAGCTGGCGAAGGCGCTCAAGGAGATCGCGGCGGGCGGCGCGGCGGCGTTCTACAAGGGACCGATCTCCAAGGCGCTGCTGAAGACTTCGCAGCGGCTGCGCGGCACGATGAGCGCGGCGGATCTGGCCGAGTTTCAGGCGGAATGGGTGGAGCCGATCTCGACCGATTATCGCGGATGGAAGGTGTACGAGCTGCCGCCGAATGGGCAGGGCATCGCGGCGCTGGAGATGCTCAATATCATGGAGCGCTTTCCGATCGCGCGCTACGAGCAGTCGAGCGTCGAGGCGCTGCATCTGAAGATCGAGGCGCAGAAGCTGGCGTACACGGACCTGGGGCGGTTCGTCGCCGACCCGCGCTTTTCGAAAGCGCCGGTCGCGGGATTGCTCGCCAAGTCCTACGCGGCCGAGCGCGCCAAGCTGATCGACACGTCGAAGGCGGCGTGCGCACAGACGCACGGCACGCCCCTGCCGGGGACGGGCGACACGATCTACCTCAGCGTGGTCGACCGCGAGGGTAACATCGCGTCGCTGATTCAGAGCGTCTACCTGAGCTTCGGAACGGGCATCGTGGTCGACGATTACGGGTTCCACCTGCACAACCGCGGCGCGCTGTTTCATCTCGACGAGAGGCATCCCAACGGGATCGCGCCGCGCAAGCGGCCGTTCACGACCATCATCCCGGGCTACATGGAGCGCGGCACCCGCCACGTCGGCTTCGGCATCATGGGCGGGCTGAACCAGGCGCAGGCGCACGCGCAGTGGGTCTCGAACTTCGTCGACCATCGCATGAATATCCAGGCGGCGCTCGAGGCCCCGCGCTTCACCAAACTCAACTTCAG
The DNA here is from genome assembly GCA_964515555.1 of uncultured Solibacteraceae bacterium. GTDB lineage: Bacteria > Acidobacteriota > Terriglobia > Bryobacterales > Bryobacteraceae > CAZEVY01. The sequence continues at coordinate 43,774 of CAZEVY010000013.1, forward strand.
CGGATGCGACCTCATGATGGAGAGCCGCTTTCCGAAGGAGACTATCGACGCGCTGCGCGCTATGGGGCATTATCCGTCGATGCTGGGCGACTACTCGGGGACGGTCGGCGGCGGGCAGGTGGTGATGCACGACTCGAAAGAGAAGGTGAACTACGGCGCATCGTCGCCGCGCCGCGACGGGGCCGCGGTGCCGGAGCCGGAGGCGTACTTTTCTCCCGCGCCGGCGTCCGGCCGAAAGCGATGAAGCCGTTCTTCCTTCCCGGCGTCGAGAACAATCCCGACCCGTCGAGCGACTTCACCCCGGTGATCGAGCAGGCGCGCAAGGCGGGCGCGGAGATGTCGCCGGTGTGGCTGCTGGCGTCGTTCAAACCGGCGGCGAGCCGCCACCTGATGCGCTTCACCCAGGAGACGATGCGCGGCCCCTCGCCGCTCTCACCGGGGATGCGCGAGCTGATCGCGGCGTTCACCTCGGCGCGGAACCACTGCGTCTATTGAACGCAGGCTCACTCCGCCGGGGCGGCGGAGCTGCTCGGCGATCGCCTGCTGGTCGACGCGGTGTGCCGGGACCACATGACGGCGCCCATCGGCGGCGCGGAGAAGGCGCTGTTCACCTTCGTCGCCAAGGTGAACGCGCGGCCGTGGGAGGTTGTGCAAGGGGACATCGACGAAGCGCGCGCGGTGGGATGGTCCGACGAGGCGCTCTTCGACGCCTTCACCGTGTGCGCGCTGTTCAATTTCTACAATCGCTGGGTGGACGCCTTCGGAGGACACGGGATTTCGGAGGAGGCGCAGATCGCCACCGGCAAGCGGCTCGCGCGCGGATACGTGACGGGCGGCGAGCGCCCGTGATTTGCGCGCAACGTTACAATTGAAGATCCCCGATGCTGGCAGCAGGCGACCGACTCGGCCCCTACGAGATCCTGGCACCGCTTGGCGCGGGCGGCATGGGCGAGGTCTACCGGGCGCGCGACCCGCGGCTGAATCGCGACGTCGCCGTCAAGGTGCTGCGCTCCGATCAACTCGCCGACGCGGATCGTCGTGAGCGGTTCTTCCAGGAGGCCCGGGCCGCATCGGCGCTGAATCACCCCAACATCGTCACCATCCACGACATCGGCGGCGAAGGCGCGAACGTGTACCTGGTGATGGAGTTGGTTGACGGCAAGCCGCTCGACCGGCTGATTCCCGGCGGGGGATTCCGGGTCTCCGAGGCGCTGCGCATCGCCGCGCAGGTCGCCGACGGATTCGCGTGTGCGCACGCCGCCGGGATCGTGCACCGCGACCTGAAGCCCGCCAACATCATGCTGACCGCCGACGGCCGCGTGAAGGTGCTCGACTTCGGGCTCGCCAAGCTGGTGGAAGCGCCGGCGCCGGCGACCGACGCCGCCGAGACGGTGGCCGGGCGCACGCAGGCGGGGACTGTGCTCGGCACGCCCGCCTACATGTCGCCGGAGCAGGCCGAAGGTAAGCCGCTGGACGCGCGGTCGGACATTTTTTCCTTCGGCGCGCTGCTGTATGAAATGTCGACGGGGCAACGCGCGTTTCGCGGCGACACATCGATGTCGGTGGTGGCCTCGGTGATTCGCGAGGATCCCAAGGCGGCGTCGGCGGTGCGCGCGGACCTGCCGCCGGAGCTGACGCGGCTGATCGCGCGCTGCATGCGCAAGGACCCGGCGCGGCGGGCGCAATCGATGGCCGACCTCAAGGTCGCGCTCGAAGAGCTGCGGGAGGAGTCCGATTCCGGCGCGCTGGGCGCATCGGCGGCGCCGCCGATGCCGCGCGTATCGCGGTCGCGTGCGCCGATCCTGGCCGCGGTGCTGGCGGCCGTCGCCGCGGTAGCCGCGTTTCTCGGATGGCGGGCGCTGAGCGGCGAGCGCGCCGCCGAGGTCGCGCTGCAACCGGTGCCGCTGACCAGCTACCAGGGCAACGAAACATGGCCGACGTTTTCGCCGGACGGGAATCAGGTCGCCTTCTCCTGGAACGGCGAGCAGGACAACAACGACATCTACGTCAAGCTGATCGGGCCGGGAACCCCGCTACGGCTGACGAACGATCCGGCCTGGGACTGGTCGCCCGACTGGTCGCCGGACGGGCGTCAGATCGCCTTCGTTCGCATGCTCGGCCGCGACACCTTCGCCGTGATGCTGGTTTCGCCGCTGGGCGGTCCGGAGCGCAAGGTCGCGCAGTTCTTCACGTCGTCGAACCTGGCCGGGCCGATCGCCTCGCTGTGCTGGGCCGCGGACGCCAAACACCTGATCGTCTCGGGAAGCGAGACCCAAGGCGAGGCCAATCCTCTGCTGCTGGTCGGCGTCGAATCGGGCGAGGTCAGGAGATTGGCGCGGCCGGAGGGCGTCGGCGACGGCTTCTACGATCCTAAGCTCTCCTTCGACGGACGGACGCTGGCGGCGATCGGACCGAAGGGGCGCAACCGGGTTCACCTGTGGACGGTGGGCGAGAACTTCGCGTTGCTCGATCCGCGAGTCCTGGACACGGGCGAGGCGTCGGCATCGACCGCGAGCTGGACAGCCGACAGCCGCGACATGGTGTTCTCGCTGGCCGTCACGACGCCGTTGCCGCTCTACCGGGCGTCGACGGCCGGCGGCGGGCCGCGGCCGCTGGGATGGTCGGGCGCCGGCGCCGCGCTGGCCGCTGTCGCGCGGCAGGGGAACCGGATGGCGTTCGTACGCACCATCCGCGACACCAACATCTGGCAGGTGTCGCTCGAGAAGCTGGCGCGCGGCGAGATCGCGCGGCAGCCGATCGCCTCGTCGTCGTTCCGGGACGTGGCGCCGCAGTACTCGCCCGACGGCAAGCGGCTGGCGTTCTACTCCAATCGCGGAGGCAGCATTCAAATCTGGACCTCGGACGCCGACGGCTCGCGGGCCACGCAACTGACGTCGATGAATCCACAAGCGACGACGGGAACGCCGCGCTGGTCGCCGGACGGCAGGCGCATTTCGTTCGACTCCGACGCCGGCGGCACCTACCAGGTCTACGTGACCGGCGCCGACGGCGGGCAGGCGCGCGCTTTGACGAAGGGGCCGTCGTGGAATTTCGTCGCGAGCTGGTCGCCGGACGGGAAGTGGGTTTACTTCACGTCGAATCGTTCGGGAAGAAACGAAGTCTGGCGCGCCCCGGCCGACGGCGGCGACGCCGAGAAGGTGACGCGCAACGGCGGCGAGGGGTCGCTGGTATCGCGCGACGGCCAATGGCTCTACTACTCCAAGGACGACGGCGCCGGCGGTCTGTGGCGGATGCCGCTCGCCGGCGGCGAGGAAGCGCGCGTCACCGAATCGGTCAATCGCTACAATTACGCACCGACCGCCGAGGGCGTCTATTGGATCCCTCGCCCGCAGCGCGGCGCGACGGCGTCGGTGCGCTACCTGAAGTTCGGGAGCGGCGCGTCGACGGAGATCCTGAAGATCGAGAAGACGGTGGACCTCGGGCTGGCGGTGTCGCCGGACGGGAAGTACTTGCTGTACACGCAGCGCGATTACGAAGGGCAGGACCTCATGATGGTGGAGAATTTCCGATGATCTTACGAGCGGCCGCCCTGCTGGGCTTCGCGATTCTTCCGGCGCTGTGCCAGGAGTCCGTGCCGACGGTGCGCGGCGTCGAGCCGATGGTTATGTCGCTATCGATCGAACGCGCGCCTCTCTAGTCAACATCGCGCACAACGCAGCGGGGCGCGAGCGTTGACTGCCCGCATGGAGCGCGCCCCGCGCTGTGCGCTTAGAATGAGTCGTGATCCTGACGTTGACCGTCAACCCCGCCATCGACCATAACGTCACCGCCGACCGGCTGGTGTTCGAGGACCGCGCGCATCTTCTCTCGGAAATGGAGACCGCCGGCGGGCGCGGCATCAACGCGTCGGCGGTGCTGCACTCCTTCGGAGTCCCGACTGTGGCGGTATTCCCGTCGGGCGGCGAGACGGGGCGACGGTTGGACGGCTACCTGGCGCACGCGGGCCACTCTTTCGAGGCGGTGCCGATCGCCAATCCGATCCGCACCAACCTGACGATCACCGACGAGCAGGGTCTCACCGTCAAACTGAACTCGCCGGGGCCGGCGGTGTCGCCCGAGGAGCTCGACGCCATCGAGGCCGCCGTGCGGCGCCGTTTGTGCGACGCCTCCTGGCTGCTGTTGTGCGGGAGCCTTCCGCCGAGGGTGCCCCCGGAGTTCTATCGCAGGCTACTGGAGGCCGCGGGCGAATGCGGAGTCCGCACCATGCTGGACACCGACGGTCACGTGTTGCAGGACACGCTCGCCGGGAAGCCGACGGCGGTCGCACCGAATCAGCAGGAGGCTGAGCGGCTCCTCAACAAGGCGCTGATCACGAGGGCGCATTTCCACCGCGCCGCCGAGCGCATCCGGTCGATGGGGGCCGGGACCGTGCTGCTGTCGCTGGGAAGCCGTGGCGCCGTGTGCGCGCACGAAGGAGGCGCCGCCGAGATCGTGCCGCCGCGGGTGGATGCGGTGTGCCCGATCGGCGCGGGCGACGCCATGAACGCCGCCTTCGTGTGGGCGTCCGATCGCGGCGCCGACGTGATCGAGGCGGCCCGCTGGGGCGTGGCGGCGGGCACGGCGTCGTCGCGGCTGCCGGGGCTGGCGTTCGCGAGCCTGGAGCAGACGCGCGAGATCTACGACCAGGTGGAAGTGCGGCCGGTGAAGTAGCTATCAGCTATCAGCTATCAGCGGTCAGCTGTCAGCGATCAGCTACGCTATGGCAGCCAGTGCCGGGGCGCGGTCCGGCGGCGGCGGCGCGGACTGCTCGCGGAATCGCACCGAGACCAGGCGCGAGACGCCCGGCTCCTGCATGGTGACGCCGTAGAGCGACTCGGCCACCTCCATGGTCCGCTTGGCGTGCGTGATGATGACGAACTGCGTCTCGCCGGCCATGTCGCGGATCAGGCGCAGGAGGCGCTCGATGTTGGGCTCGTCGAGCGGGGCGTCGACTTCGTCGAGCACGCAGAACGGGCTGGGCTGGTACCGGAAGATCGCCATCAGCAGCGCCAGCGCCGTTAGCGCCTTCTCGCCGCCGGAGAGCAGCAGCACGCTTTGGAGGCGCTTGCCCGGAGGCGATGCCACGATTTCGATGCCGGACTCGTTGACGTTGGTTTCGTCGGTGAGCCGCATCTCGCCGGTCCCGCCGGCGAAGAGGCGCTGGAACATCTCGCGGAAATTGGCGTTGATGTGCTCGAAGGCGTCGGTAAAACGCTTGCGCGTCTCCACGTCGATCTCCTGAATGGCCTTCTCGGTGTCGCGGATGGAGTCGAGCAGGTCCTGCCGCTGCGCGTTGAGGAAATCGTAGCGCTGCTGGGTTTCCTGGTATTCCTCGAGCGCGTCGGGATTCACGGGACCGAGATTGTCGATGCGCTGCTTGAGGTCGCCGTGACGGCCTTCGATCTCGACCAGCGCCAGTTCGTCGGGCGGCTCCGCCATTTCGACGGCGAGATCGTCGAGGGCGACGTTGAGTTCCTTGCGGCAGGTCTCGTCGAGATAGCGCAACTCGGCCCGCCGTTCGGCGAGCGCGACCTCGATCTCGCCGCGCCGCTCCTGGGCCGACTGCGACGCGGTCCGCAGCTCGCGCAGTTCGTCGTCGAGCGCCGCCAGCGAGGCGCGCAGCTTCTCTTCGTCCCCGGCGAGACGGCCGACGGCCTGCTCGGAGTCCGAGATGCGGGAAGCGAGCGCGGTCGACACGCGGTCGAGCTCGATGTTGTCGGCGAGCAGGCGCGCGCGCTCCACTCCCAGGCGCTCCATTTCGCGCGCGATCTCGTCACGGCGGCGCAGCAGCTCTTCGCGCTGGACTTCCAGCCGGGCCTGCGCCGACTTCTCCGACCGCCGCCTCTCCTCGCTCCCGGCCAGCGCCACGCGCAGCGCCGAGTGCTCCTCAGCCATACGGGAGAGCTCCCCTTGCAGATTCTCCAGGCGGCCGCGCGCCTCGGCGAGCGTCGACTCCTCGGCGGTTCGGCGCTCTTCGCGCGCGGCGGCTTCGCGGGCCAGCGTCTGGCGCTGTTCGCCCGATCGCGAGGCCTCTCCCGCCAGGCGCTCCAGCTCCAGCCGCGCCGCCGAAATCCGCGCGCTCGCCCGCGCCGTCTCCTCGGCGAGCTTGCGGCCTTCGTGCTCGATGGCGAGCGTCTCCTTCTCCTCGCCCTGCTGCATGGCGCGCAGCCGGTCGAGTTCCTCGCCGAGCGCGGCGATCGCCCGCTGAGCTTCCTCGAGCGCCGCCGCCTGTTGCTGAATTCGCCGGTCGCGCGCGGCGACCTCGCCGGCCAGCTCGCGCAGCTCGCGCTTCAACGCCAGCGGCCCGCCGCCGGCCTTGCGTCCGCCGCTGACGGCGTGGCCGTGGTAACAGACGCCGTCCGGCATCAGGAAATGATGGTCCGGATACTGGAGCGCGAGCCGCTGAGCCGACTCGCGCCCGTCGACCAGGTAACAGCGGGCGAGGCGCGGGAGTAGTCCGGCGGGCGCCGCCGTGAGCCCGTTGGTCATGCGCAACCGGTCGCCGAGACGGCTGACGATGCCGGTCTCCGGCCCCAGCGACGGCTCGGGCATGGCGGCCCCGTCGAGCGCCTCGCCCTTCTCGGGATGAATCAGGAAAGTCACGCGGCCTTCGATTTCCGTGCGCACCACGTCGATGCCGCGCTCGGCCTGGCTCCAGTCGCCGACGACCACGTATTCCAGCTCGTCGTGCAGGAACTCCTCGGCGGCCTTTTCCCAGGAGGCATCCACCTCGACGAAATCGGCCAGGACGCCGACGGCGCGCAGTCCCTCGGCGCGGCCCTGCTCGATGGCGCCGAAGAGGCGCTTGACCGACTCGGTGGTGTAGGCGCGATGCGAGAGGATCTCCTCGAGCGAGGCGCGGCGGGCCTTGAGATTCGAGGTCTCCTCGCGGAGCGCGTCCAGGTCGCGGCGCAGCGACGCTTCGAGCGACCGCCGTTCGTTCAACTCGCCTTCGACACGCGCGCGGCTCTCGCCGATGGACTCGAGCGCCATCTGGCGCGCGGCTAGATCGTCCGAAAGCCGGGTCTTCAGCGCGCCCAGTCGCTCGAGGTCGGCCGAAGCGCCCTCTTCCTCGCGGGCGGCTCGCGTCTTCTCGCGATCGAGCGAGGCCAGGTACTCCTCGATCTGCGCGAGCTGGTTGCGCATCCCGGAGGCCTCGCCCATGAGGCGCATCACCTCGCGGCGCGCGTTCTCCATGCTCTGCTCCTCGGCGCGCAGAGCGGTCTGAAGCCGGTCGCGCTCGGCGGTCTTCGCGGCAAGTTTCTCCTGCGCCTCGCGGGCCTGCCCGTCGAGCTCGGCGAGCACGCGCGCGTGCGCCGCCAGCTCATCGCCGATCTGCCCCGAGCGCATGTCGACGTTCTGCGTCTCGATCTCGCCCTGCGCCAGGCGCTCCTCGATGGCGGCGATCTCGCGCGCCTGCGACTCCAGACGCCCGCGGGTGCGCTCGGCCTCCAGGCGCTCGCCGGCCAGGCGCTCGCGCACCGCCGTCAGCTCGGCTTCGACGCGGTAGCAGCTCTCCTGGCAGCCGTGGTGGTCCTTTTCCTTCTCGCCGGTCTGGCGCAGGAGATCCTGGTAGGCGGCGCTGGCGAGATTCAGGTCGAGAGCGACCTTGGCGGCGTCGCGCTCGAGCACCCGGTGGCGTCCGGCGAGCAACTGCCGCAGGGCGGCGACGAGCTGCTCGTGCAGCTCCTTGTAGCGGCGCGCCTTGGCCGCCTGCCGCTTGAGCGAGTTGGCCTGGCGGCCGACTTCCTCGAGAATGTCGAACACGCGCGAGAGATTCTGCTTCGCCCCTTCGAGCTTGGCCTCGGCCAGCCGGCGCCGCGTCTTGAACCTGCTGATGCCGGCGGCCTCCTCGATGACCGACCGGCGATCCTGCGGCCGCGAGCTGAGGATCTGCCCGATGCGGCCCTGCTCGATGATGGCGTAGCTCTCCGGCCCCAGGCCGGTCCCCATGAACAGGTCCTGAATGTCGCGCAGCCGCGCCAGCTTGCCGTCGATCAGGTACTCGCTCTCGCCGGAGCGATAGAGGCGGCGGGTGATGGTGATCTCGCGCGGCTTGCGGGGGTCGTGCGGGGTGGTGATGCCGTTGGTCCCGTTGGTCCCGTTGACGCCGTTCACGGGGGCGTGCTCGTCGTGGTATGACGGGTCGACCATGGTGAGGCTGACCTGCGCCATGCCGAGGGGTTTGCGGTCGCGGGTGCCGGCGAAGATGACGTCTTCCATCCGGCTGCCGCGGAGCGACTTGGCGGACTGCTCGCCGAGGACCCAGCTTATGGCGTCGCTGATGTTGGATTTTCCACAGCCGTTCGGTCCCACGACAGCGGTGATGCCGGAGCCGTGAAACCGCATCTCGGTGCGATCCCAGAAAGACTTGAACCCGTGGACTTCGACTCGCTTCAGTTTCAGCAAGAGGTCGTGCCCCCTATCTATTTCATTCTCCTACGACCCACGGCTGCACGCCTTGGGGCCTCTCGGGGGATGCATCCCATGTTAGCGGGAATGGAGGCCGATGTAAAGAACCAAAGTGCCAGGGCTAGGGTCCTAGAGCGATGAGATACTATATGTCGTAGCGGGATCGCCATGACGGCAAACGACATAGTACTCCTACTCGCATGCGGAGGGGCAGCCTACGAGGATGCGCGGCGGAGGCGTATCCCCAACTGGGTGACGATACCGGCCCTTGCGGCCGGCCTGGGACTGCATGCGGCGGGCGGCGGACTGAAGGCGTCGGCGCTGGGGCTGGCGGTGGCGCTGGCGATCGGGCTGCCGTTGTTCGCGCTGCGCGGGCTGGGAGGCGGGGACGTGAAGCTGCTGGCGGCGGCGGGGGCGCTGACGGGCTGGCCGGCGTTCGGGACGTTGTTCCTGGTGAACGCGGCGCTGAGCGGCGGGGTCGCGATCGGGCTGCTGGTGTGGAGGGGCGGGCTGGGGAGGGCGCTCGGGAACGTCGGGCACATTCTCGCGGCGCTGCTGCGGTTTCGGGCGCCGTATGCCGATCGGGAGGAACTGGATGTGGGGAGCGCGCGGGCGGTGACGCTGCCGCAGGGTCCGATCTTTCTGGTGGCGGCGGTGGTGTATCTGGTGTTGCGGGGAAGGTAGGGGGGCTGCGGAATCATCGGAGAGCGACAGGGTTGACACGACCCGCTAGAATGACCATAATCATAGTCACATGGCGGATCGCTCGCCGTTTGCGATCGTTTATGACCGGGAGGTCCACGAACATCTGCGGGCAATCGACAAGAGGTTCCACGGCCTGATCCGCGCGGCTATTGAATCGCAGCTCGCCCGTGAGCCGGAAAGGGAGACCCGAAACCGAAAACCGCTTCGGCGACCCGTGGCGTTTGGCGCCAAGTGGGAGCTGCGGTTCGGCCCGGCGAACCGCTTTCGCGTTTTCTACCAGGTCGACGGCAACCGCCGCGAGGTGCGGATTCTCGCAATCGGCACGAAGGAGCGGGACCGGGTGATCGTCGGAGGAGAGGAGATCGTGCTATGAGAATCGCATCGGTGGCGAACGTCAAGTCGCGCTTCAGCGAATACCTGCGCGAGGCGGCGCGCGGGCCGATCGTCGTGACAAAGAATGGCCGGCCGGCGGGAGTTCTACTGGCTGTCGACGACGAGGAAGAGGTCGAGCGGTTGCTTCTGGCCCATTCGCCCCGGCTCAACGCCCTCCTGGATGCGGCGAATGAACGCATTCGTACGAGCGGCGGTATTCCGCACGACGAGTTCTGGAAGCGGGTCGAGGGCGGGCGGGAAGGAAAGCCCGCGGAGCGCCGGAAATCGCAACCGAAGCCGCGCCGAGGGGGCTCGGTACGATAGCCCTCCGTGTGTGTGCGAGTCCTGTTTTTCGGGTGAAGGGAGGCGATCGCTGCCACAATACGATGGCATACCAAGGCTGGCAGGAACATGAAGAACTTTCACTTGCCGTTACCCGAGCGAACCCACGCCCGGCTGAGGGCCGAATCCGAGCGGGCACAATTGCCCGCCACGACGCTGGCGCGCGAAGCCATCGACATATGGCTCCGGGACCAGTCGCGGAAGGCGAGGCATGAGGCGATCGCGGCTTACGCGGCGAAAATGGCGGCCACGGAGCTCGACCTGGACCGGGACCTGGAGTCGGCCGGAGTCGAACACCTCGTGAGGACCGGTCGAGCGCGGAGATGAAGCGCGAATAAGTCTACTGGGCGGATCTCGTCCCGCGACCGCCCGATGAGTGTCGTGAGGCGCCCAGTGGCAGCTCGACTGATTCGCAACCGAAGCCGCGCCGGAGGCGTCTGCTAGGATAGCTCTCAGTGCGCGTGCGAGTCCTGTTTTTCGGCATGTTGAAGGACGTCGCCGGACGCGCGGAGGACACCCTGGAAATCGGCGGCGCGCCGACGCTGGGCGCCGTCTTCGACCATTACGCCGCGGTCTTCCCGCGGCTCAAGGAGATGGAAGCGAGCATCGTGCTGGCGCGCAATCACGAGTTCTCGGGACGCGGTGAAGCTCTGGCCGAGGGCGACGAGGTGGCCTTCCTGCCGCCTGTCAGCGGCGGCTCGGGCTACACGCACGAGATCCGCGAGTCGGGCAATCTCTACGCGATCACGCGGGCGCCGATCGACACGCGCGCGATCCAGCGTGAGCTGCTGCGCGGCGAGGACGGAGCCGTGGTCGATTTCGAGGGCGTGGTACGCAACAACACCCAGGGCCGCGCGACGCTTTACCTCGACTACGAGGGCTACGAGGCCATGGCCGTGAAGACCTTCGCCGCCATCGGACGCGAGATCGCCGCGGCGCACGCGATCGGGCGAATCGCGATGGTGCACCGGCTGGGGAGGCTGGAGATCGGCGAGGCGAGCGTGGCAGTGGTGGTCACGGCGCCGCATCGCCGGCCGGCGTTCGAAGCGGCGCTCGAAGGCATCAATCGCCTCAAGAAACTGGCGCCGATCTGGAAAAAGGAACACTTCGCCGACGGCGAGGTATGGGTCGAGGGCGAATGGGATTCATCGGTCGTGCGCTGATGGCCGCGGCGCTGGCGCTCCCGGCCGACGCGCAGGAGCCGTCGACCTTCAAGGTCGACGTGAAGCTGGTGCGGCTGATGGTGAACGTCAAGGACGCTGGCGGGCAACTGGTGGGCGGGCTCAATCGGGAAGACTTCGCGGTCTACGACAACGAGATTCGGCAGGAGATCGCGGTCTTCGAGCGGCACACCGAGCAGCCGCTCTCGGTGAGCGTGCTGATCGACACCAGCGCGTCGACCGGCAAGGAGCTGGCCTACGAGGTGGATTCGGTAGCGCGATTCTTCCGCGCTATCTTCCGCGAGGGCAATCCGAAGGACGCCGTGTCGCTCTACAGCTTCACGCACGACACCACGGAGCGCTCCAGCTTCACCCGCAACATGCGGCGGCTGGAGGCCGAGCTGAAGGATCTGCGCCCGGAGGCCGGCACCTCGCTCTACGACGCCATCTACGTAGCGTCCAAGCCGCTCGAGAACCGCGAGGGCCGTCACGTGATGATCCTGGTGACCGACGGCGGCGACACCACCAGCGTGAAGCGCTTCGCCGACGCGCTGGAATCCGCGCATCGCGCCGACGCAGCGCTCTACAGCATCCTGGTGGTGCCGATCGAGAACGACGCCGGCCGCAACACGGGCGGCGAGAACGCACTTACGATGCTGAGCGCCGGAACCGGAGGCCGCGTCTTCAGGCCCTCGACGGGCCCGCAGCTCGACGCCGTCTTCGCCGAGATTCTGCGCGACCTGCGCACGCAGTACCTGGTGGGTTACTACCCGCGCAACATTCCGCTCACGCGCGAGCGCTTCCATCGAGTGCGCGTGGAGATTCCGTCGCGGACCGGTTTGCGGGCGGTGACGCGTACCGGCTACTATGGAGACTACGATCCTTCGGCCTCCAATCAACCGCGTGGAAAATCCAACCGATAATCCCGGCGCCGGCGACGCGGCCGCCAAGAAGCCGAAGAAGCGCGCCGTCGAGCAGACCTTCGAGGAGCCGCGCTATCTCCGGCAACTGATCGACGACGGCACGCCGGTGACGGTGCGGCTGACCAACAACGAGGAGGTGGCGGGCGTGATCGAGTATTACGACGCCAACTTCATCCGCCTGACCAGGACCGACGGCCCGAACCTCTTCCTCTTCAAGCACGACATCAAGTACCTGTTCGAGACGCCCGGCTCGTAGGCGCGCCATGGCTTCCCCCCTGGAGACGGCGGCCGAAATCGCCCGCGAGGCCGGGGCGTTGCTGGCCGGGTATTTCGAGCACCGCATCGGCTACGAACTCAAGGGCGACTTCGACCTGGTGACCGAAGCCGACCGCGCCTCCGAACGGCTTGTAGTGGAGCGGCTGCGCTCGCACTTCCCGTCGCACGGCATCGTGGCGGAGGAGGGGTCGGGGCACGAATCGGCGTCGGACTACCGCTGGTATGTGGATCCGCTGGACGGTACCACCAACTTCGCGCACGGCTTTCCGATGTTCAACGTGACGCTGGGGCTGGAGCGCGCCGGGTCGATGGTGGCGGGCGTAGTGTTCGACCCCGTGCGCGGGGAGATGTTCGCGGCCGAGCGCGGCGGCGGAGCCTATCTCAATCACCGGCGCATTCGCGTGTCGCGGGTGGAACGGCTGGAAGAGAGCCTGGTCGCGACCGGGTTCCCGAGCCGCAAGCGGCACGAGAACGTCAATGTGCACTTCTACCACCAGATGGGCATGACGACGCACGGCGTGCGGCGCGCGGGATCGGCGGCGCTCGATCTGGCCTATGTCGCCAGCGGCCGTCTGGAAGCCTTCTGGGAGTTCGGGCTGAACCCCTGGGACATGGCTGCCGGAATGCTGCTGGTGGAGGAGGCCGGCGGGCGCTGCTCGGACATGATGGGCGGCGCGGCGAGCCTGCGGGGTCCGCACATCGTGGCCGACAACGGCGCGATTCACTCGCAGATACTGACACGCTTCGCCGAGGTGTTCGCCGGGAAGTACCGGATTCCTATACCGGAGATACGGTAATCGCCAATGGCCGATTCAGCAGCCGCTCACTTGGCGCCGCCGGCCGCTTTCTGATCCTGCCGGGCGCGGATCTCGCGGACCGCGTAGATGCGCCGTCCCTGGCTCTCGAAATAGGTGCGCATGAGGACCTCGCCCAGCAGTCCGGTGGAGAACATCAGCAATCCGGCCAGCAGCAGCAGGGCGCCGGCGATCAGCAGCGGTCCATGCTGGAGGACGATCTCGTGGCCGGTGATCTTGTACACGAACAAGTAGCCGAGAATCGCGCCGCCGATGACGGTGCCCGCCAGTCCGAAGCGGCCGAAGAAATACATCGGGCGCGTGAAGTAGCCGAGCAGAAACTTCACCGTGAGCAGATCGAACAGCACGTTGACGGTGCGCCCCAGACCGTAGTGCGACCGTCCACGGGCGCGGGGAACATTGCGAATCGGCACTTCGGCGACGCGCGCGCCGTAAAAGCTGGCGAGCGCCGGAATGAAGCGGTGCATCTCGCCGTAGAGATGGACGTCCTTCAGCACTTCGGCCCGGTAGGCCTTGAAGGTGGTGCCGAAGTCGCGCAGCTCAATGCCCGATACCTTGGCCATGAGCCAGTTGGCGATGCGCGAGGGCAGCCGGCGGGTGAGCGCGCTGTCGACCCGCTCCTTGCGCCAGCCGCTGGCGATGTCGTAGCCTTCGTAGATTCGGGTGAGAAGCGCGGGGATGTCTTCGGGGTCGTGCTGGAGGTCGCCGTCGAGAGCGACGATGATGCTGCCCTGCGCTTCGTCGAAGCCGGCGGCGAGGGCGGCGGTCTGGCCGAAATTGCGGCGCAGACGGATCACCTTGAGACGGCCGTCGGTCTCCACGAGGTTGGCAAGCAGCTCGAAGCTGCGGTCGGTGGAAGCGTCGTCAACGAAGATGATCTCGTAGGGCCGCTCGAGGCGCTCGAGCACGCGCGTCAGCCGGTCGTACAGGGGCAGAAGAGCGGGCTCTTCATCGTGGATGGGGATCACGACCGAGATCATGCTGTCAGTTAGTCTATCAGCGAGGGGGACCCAGCGTTGATTGTACGCCCACGACGGAGCTGGCGGGCCTACCTGGTGGTGTTCGGCGGCTCGGCGATGTTCATCGGCGGCTCGGCCTACCTTTCGCAGCGTCTCCGCGAGGTGGCGCCGGTGGCGACGGTGCTGCCGGTGGCGGGCGGCGCGGCCTGGGAGGACGCGGTGGAGGCGGCGCTGCGCCAGCGGAAGGTTCGCGTGGTGCGGCCGGGAGCGAAGCGGCCGCCCAAGACCGGGGTGATCGTCGAGAGCCGGATGGAGGGCGCGACGGTGCGCGTGAGAATCCTGCGGGCGACGAATCGCGCCGTGCTGGCGGAGGAGAGCTACGAGGCGGCGTCGGCGGCCGAGGCCACGGCGACGCGCGTCCGGGAGCTGCTGGCGCGGAGAGACTGATGGCGCGCATCGCAACACTGGCGTTTCCACCGAGCTCGGGTTCGGCGAGAAGCGACCTTCAGAACTCCAGGCGCAGCGCCAACTGACCCTGCCGCGGCGAGTTCGCCTGCGCCGACACGCGTCCGAAATTGGTGTTCGAGATATTGGCTGCCGGCGCCGCAAATACGACGCGGTTGAAGGCGTTGAAGAATTCCGCGCGGAACACCAGCGTCACGCGCTCCACCAGCGGCGTGCGCTTGATGACGCCAAAGCTCTCGTCGAGCGGCGCGAAGCCCCGCGCGTCGGCGTAGGCGCGCCCCGCGGTGCCGAATCGCAGGGCGCCGGGGACCCGAAAGGCCGCCGGATTGATGGCGGTGTGAAGCGCCGGGTCGAAGTCCGTGTACTGGCCGCGGCGCGCAACGCCATCGACCACGTCGGGCCGGAGCACGCCGTTGAACAGCGGCAGGCCGTTGGTCGCCGACAGCGCGATGGGTTTTCCGGCGCTGTAAAGATGAATGCCGGTGACGACCCAACCGCCGTATCGCTTGCCGCGTCCGAAGGGCAGCTCGTAGAGATAGCTGAGCGCGAAGACGTGCGGCACGTCGTTGGTGCTGACGGATTTCTCGAGGCCGCGATTGTAGAAGGTCTGACCCGCCGGGCCGCCGCCCGCCTGGATGTCGCCGTCGGAGATCGTCTTGGCCCAGGTGTAGGCGGTGAGGAACGTCAAGCCCCCGGAGAATCGCTTCTCGGCCTTCACCTGCAAGGCGTGATAGGTAGAGTTGCCGTTGGGGTTCGAGTTATTGGTGATGTTTAGGACCTGCGGGAACGGCCGCAGCGCCTGCGACACCGTGCCGTTGAAACCGGCGTAGGGAACGCGTATGCCCGCGGCGGCCGCCTCGGCGGAGGTGATCGGGCGGCTGAGCGTGGCGCCGAGCGCGAGATTCACCGGGTCGACCTGGTTCCATGACATCAGCCCGTTGCCGAGGCGTGTGCCCTTGTTGCCGACGTAGCTGGCGTCGGCGAGGATGCGCGCGGGCAATTCGCGCTGGATGCCGAAGGTCCAGTTCTGGAAGTAGGGCGGGCGGCCGTCGCCGGCGAGGATCATATCGACGCTGGTGCCGTTGCCGACCGTGGGATCGATGAAGGGTGGCCGCGGCCAGTTGGTCGGAAAGCCCTGGTCCCAGTTGAAGGCGGGCGTGACGCCGGTATCGGTGGATGCGTAGGACGGCTGCGCGTTGAAGCCGATGGCGAAGCGCTGCGAGGCGCGGAGTCCCGAGGTGGCGTTGCCGGGCGCGTAGTAGACGCCGTAGCCGCCGCGCAGGACGGTCTTTTCGGTGAGGGCGAAGGCGAAGCCCAGGCGCGGACCGAAGTCTTTGGAATCGGTGTCGGCGAAGCTGCTGCGCGCGTTGTCGCGTCCGGGGCCGTCGCCCAGGAATCGGATGGCGCCGGGACGGTTGCCGGCGCCGGGATTCGGAAGCGCCATGTCGAAGCCGCTGAAGTTATTGAAACGCTCGGTGCGCGGGAAGTAGATCTCGTAGCGAAGGCCGATGTTCAGCGTAAGACGGCGGGTGACTTTCCAGTCGTCCTGGAAGAACAGCGAGAGATATCGGTAGCGGTTGCCGGGCACCACGAACAGTCCGTTGTATGAGGCGCTGTCGACCGTGCCGAGCAGGAAGCTCGCGAAGGCGTTGCCGCTGGAGGATCGCCCGGCGGCGGTGGGAAGCGCGGTCTCGAAGGAGCTGAAGGAGAACAGGCCTTGCTGGTTGAACGGGTCGGCACCGTTGGTCTGGAGCCAGCGGGCTTCGCCCCCGAATTTCAGGCTGTGGCTGCCGCGCACGTGGCTGACGCTGTCGGAAACCTGGAAGGCGTTGTTGACCTGCGCGCCGACGTTCTTGGCGTCGTCGGCCCAGGTCATGTAGCCGTCGGTGAAAGTGACGCGCGGGAAGACGTTGCTCGGGCCGGAGTTGACGCCCGTGAGTCCGATGCGCGTGGGCCAGCCTTCGTCGGCGTGCAGCTTCTGCCAGTACTGCGGCTCGCGCGTGAAACCGAAGGCGAGATGGTTCAGCGTGGAAGGAGAGATCACCCAGTCGTGCGCGAGGCGCGCCCATCGGCCGGGACGCTGCTCGCGCAGGGAGGCGGTGAGCGGCGAAGGCAGCACTTCGGCGGCCTTGCTCTCCTGCTCGTTGAAATAGACGAAGCCGCTCAGACGGCTGCGGTCGCTGAAGGCGTGGTCGAGCTTGACGGTCACCTGATCGCGGTCAAAGGAGCGCGCGCCGACCGACAGGAAGTTGTTCAGCAGCCCATCGTTGGTGGGCTGCGGGATCACCGGCAGTATCTTGGCCGAGACGGCCGAGAAGCGGTTGGCGGGGATCTGGTTGCCGGGGAACGGCGTGCGCGTGAAGCCGGCGGCGTCGCTGGAGGTGGTGCGGGGATCGTAGAGCTGGCGCGTGAGGCGCGCGAAGTCGCCGCTGCGGAAGGGGGCCGGCGCGATGCTGACAAACTGGTTCGAGCTGCCGGCGCGGAAGCGGAAGCCGTTGTAGACGACGTGGAAGAAGCTCTTGTTCTTTCCGTTATAGACACCCGGCACGACGATCGGCCCGCCGACGGCGCCGCCGAATTCGTTCTGGCGGTTCACCTGCCGGACCGGTGCGAAGAAGCCGCGGGCGTCGAAAACGTCGTTGCGGAAATACTCGAAGAGCGACCCGTGGAGGTCGTTCGAGCCGGAACGCGTCGTGAATATCTCGAATCCGCCGCCGGTGCGCCCGAATTCGGCGCTGAAATTGGCGCTGACGAGCTTGAATTCGGCGATGGATTCGACGGAAGGATACGTGAACAGCAGGCCGCCGCTCTCCGGGCTGGTGGAGCCGATGCCGTCGAGCAGCACTTCCTTGGCGCGCGACTGCGAGCCGTTGATCTGCGTGTTGCCGGTGTCGCCGGTGACGCCGGGCGTCAGAAAGATAAACGCCTCGGGATTGCGCATGTTGCCGGAGACGGCCAGCGGCAGATCCATGACGCGTTCGCGGCTGACGAGCGTGCCGAGATCCGAAGTCGACGACTCGACGCGGCCGGGATCGGCTGTGCCCTCGACGGCCTGCTCCACCTGGCCGACCTCGAGCGTCACGTTCAGCGTGACGGTCTGCGCGACGTTGACCTCGATCTCGCGCCGCACGTGGCGGCGGAATCCCGCAGCCTCGACCGCGACCTCGTAGCGGCCGACGGGAAGCTGCGGAATCGTGTAATGACCGGCGGCGGTGGTCGCGGCCGGGTAGCGCACGGCGGTCGCAGTATTCGTGGCGGTGACCTTGGCGTTGGGGACGCCGGCGGCCGAAGGGTCGAGCACCACCCCGGTGATGGCGCCGCGGTCGGACTGCGCGAACACGGCGGAGCAAAAAAGAAACAGAGAAACGCGGATACCGTACATGGCGAGACAACCCCTGGATTCATTTTAGCCGGGTCCGCTGGTACGCTGGACGGGTGGCTCACCTGTATGCCGGGACCTCCGGTTTCGCCTATGCATCGTGGAAGCCGGCGTTCTATCCGGAGAAACTCCCGTCGGCGAAATTCCTCGAGTATTATGCGACGCGGCTGAACAGCGTCGAGATCAACTACACGTTCCGGCGGCTGGCCTCGCCGGCGACGCTCGCCAAATGGGTGGAGGCGACGACGCCGGGATTCGTCTTTTCGTGCAAGGCGCACATGCGGCTGACGCACATTCTGCGGCTGCGCAACGCCGGGGAGTTTCTGGAGCTATTTTTCAAGACGATCGACCCGTTGCGCAGCGCGCGCCGGCTGGGTCCGATTCTGTTTCAACTGCCTCCGGCGATGAAGGCCGATGCGGCGGTGCTCGGCGATTTTCTGGCGCTGCTGCCGGCTGACCTGCGATTCACTTTCGAGTTCCGGCACGCGTCCTGGTTCGCCGACCCGGTCTACGATCTGTTGCGGAAGCACAACGTGTCGCTGTGCGCGGCCGAGTCGGACAGGCTGGAGACGCCCGAGGTCGTGACAGCGGACTTCGTGTACTCGCGGTTAAGGAAAGCTTCGTACACGGCGGAGGAGCGCACGGCGATCGCGGCGAAGTCGCGTGAGATGGCGGAGGGGCGCGACCTTTATGTCTACTTCAAGCACGAGGACACGCCCGACGGGGCGCTTCACGCGGAGGAATTGCTGAGTGCCGTTCAGACCGCCTGAAGACGCCGGTTCGAGCGGCGGGACCCGCCATTCGACGACCGACCCAGGTCAGGTTAGGTTCACACAAACGAGAACGCCACTCAGATGAAACGAATCAACGATAGATGCGTCGATCCGCCGCGCTAACGCGACGAAGTCCGGATCGAAGGTACACAGGACGATCCCTGAATGATCGGGACGTTGGGCGTGCAGCCTCAGGAAGTGTTTCCGATTCAATGTGAGCAGCGCCCTGCTGTTCGTCGCCGCGAAATCGAGCAGATCGGAATCGGACGTCGACAGATTGGACAGGCCGGCCTCGTGGACCGTGAGAACATCGTGCCCAAGCGGCGTAGCTCAGCAACGGCGGGAAAGGGAAAATTCTCGTCGGCGAGAATCCTCGCCATGGCTACGCGGCGTCGTTTTCCAGAATCTGCCGATCGATCTCCGCGGCGTTCGCGCGGGAGTAGACCCAGGCGTTCACCAGGTCCTCGTGGCGCAGCGAGGGATAAGCGTCAAGCAGTTCTCTTTCTCCGGCACCGGATCTGCGTGCCCGCTCCAGCACCCAGACGGGAATGCGGGTTCGAACAATACGAGGTTCGCCTCCGCACACGCCGGCTGTAATCTCGACACCCGGAAACTCGAGGCCAAGGTCCTCTACGACGCGGCCCAACAGATGCTCCTTTTCTGCGCGTGTCAACGATGGAAGCAACGCCTCCACATCCGGTATCCGCTCATCCGTCGCTTAACTCTATCAAGACAAAGTGGGGCATACGCAAGAACGGGTGCTCACCGGTATTTCCGACGGCCGGGGCGGATCACGTTCCACCAGGGCGAGGCTGCGCACCGTGCGATTCCGGTATTTCGGACAGGCGCCCAACTTCAGGCCGACTCGACGCTGACGACCAGCCGGCGTCCGAGCGCGTCGAGCGCTTGCTGAATGCGCGGCAGCTTGGTCGGGTGGCGAGGGTCGAGCATCCGGCGCACCTCCTTCTCGTCGCAGCCGAGTTTACGGGCCAGTGCGACGTTGGTGACTCCCGCCTCTCGCATCGCCAGGTACAGAGCCGCCTTCGCGGCCATGGGCGCCGGAACGGGAACCAGTCTCTCACCGCGCAGGGGTTTGGATGCGTGGGAGATATCACGGCGGTCCGCGATGCGGCCCGCGATCGCCTCCTCCAGGCAATCCGCGGCCTGCCAGAGAGCGTCATCCTCCCCTCGGCCCTGCGTGGTCGCCTCCGGGAGATCGCGAAACGTAACGACGAGGACTCCGGATTTCGCGCCCCGTTCGAACCTTGCCGGATAGACGAAGGTACGCACTACCGCCTCCTATTGCCAGTCTCTTTCGCTCAAGCCAAGCTGGCGGAGCATGTTGTGATATGCGCGCCTGTCGATTTCGTCCTTGAGGTTTCGCACGGTCGTCATGCGTGATCCGTAGTAAAGCAGGCCGTGACTGCCCTTGCCGCGATGAGCCACCCATCGAACGCCGACGCCGCGCGCCTTGCCAAGCAACTGGATGCGGCGTACGAACTCGCTGCCGCGCACACTCCTCAGTCTCGGACAAAAACGTCCTAATGACAAGTTGGCGGTCGAGCCGGGAGCTGCAGTCCGGCTAGTCTACGCCGACGATGGACTTGAGCCAGGTCGGCGGCGCGCCGGCGGGGCGCTGTACGCTGAGGAACTCATCGCCGCGGCCGGCCCGCCGGGCGGCCGGTGAATCCTACACGTCGACGCCGAGGTCGCTCCAGTGGACCACCTTCTCCTTCACCATGGCCTCGTGCCCCAGAATCGACGTCAGCGCCGCCGTCGCGCCTACGGTGATGTCGGCCGGCGAGGGCGTCCCCTTGATGACGCTCTCGTAGAAGGCCTCGATGTGCGCGTGCCGCGGCTCCTCCACCTTTTCGGCGAGCGCGGCGGGCTGCGCGCCCTGAGCCAGCGGATACATCATGGTGGAATACAGAAAGTCGACCGATCCCTTGGTCCCGTACACATAGATGTACTGGTTGTTGTTCGGCATCTGGCGCGCGTGAAATACGTTCTGCGTGAACGACATTTTCGCGCCGTTGGGATAGTCGAACGACAGGATGCCGCAGTCGAATATGGTGCGGCCGGGCGGGTCGTTCTTATACATCAGAGTGGCGCCGAAGCCGGAGGCGCGCACCGGATGCGCGCCGATCACCCAGTTGCAGGCGTCCAGGTTGTGCACGGACTGCTCGATCAGGTAGCCGCCCGACTTCGTGACGTCGAAATACCAGTCGGCCGAGGTCCCCTCGTGATTCAGGTCGGAGGTGGCGTGCCGTTGGGCCTTCACCATGATCACGTCGCCGATGGCGCCCTCGCGGATGCGTTTCACGGCCTGCCCGAGTTGACGGTACGACCGCAATTGCTGCCCGGAGACGAACACCTTTTTAGTAGCCCGCGCGACCTTCAGCAGGTCGCGCACCTGAGCCGCGGTGACGCCGATGGGCTTCTCGCAATAGACGTTCTTGCCCGCCTTGAGCGCCGCGATCGCCATCTCGGAATGCAGATGCGGCGGCGTGCCGATGAAGACCGAATCGATGTCCTTGCGGTCGATGATCCGGCGCCAGTCGGTGTAGGTGGACGGATTGTGCGCGGCCGCCACAGTCGCGGCCTTGTCCAGGCGGTCTCCCTTGATGTCACATACGGCGGCCACCTTGGCGACCGGCTGGGCGAGCACCGCGGTAAGGAGATAGGACCCGCGATTGCCGACGCCGATCATTGCGGTATTTATCGATTGCGGGGCCTGGCTCAGCGCGATCGGCGCCGCGGCCGAGCTCATCAAAAAGGATCTTCGATTCATGAACGCCTCCCGCACCAGTCTACATCCACCGCGCGCATGATAGCTTGAAGCAGTGAGCGGCCGTCGGGAGTAGCGTTGGACACGCACGCCGCCCTCGGCCACGGGATGCCCACGGTGCGGCGGCTCGGGCTGGCGACGCGGGGCAACTCCCGCCTCACCGCCGACGACGTCGAACACGCCCTCGCGCGCGGCGTGAACTACCTCAACTGGTGCGGGAGGGCCGACGGGCTGAGCTGCGCGGTCTCGCGGCTGGGCGCGGCGAGAGGCGGCGTCGCGGTCGCGGTCCAGTATGAAGCCGGCGCGGACTACGACGCCCTGCTCGCGGCGCTCGGGACGAGCTACATCGACATCGCGACGCTCTACTACGTCGAGTCGGAGAGCGAGTGGGAGGCGATCGTCGCGCCCGGTGGAGCGTGGGACCATCTCGCCGATCAGAAGCGGCGCGGCAGGTTGCGCGCGATCGGCCTGACGACGCATCAGCGCAAGCTGGCCGCGCGGTGGGCGGCGACGGGCAGGCTCGACATGCTGATGGTCCGCTACAACGCGGCGCATCGCGGGGCGGAGCGCGATGTGTTTCCCGTCGCGGCGGGCGCGGGAATTCCGGTGGTGACGTTCACGTCGCTTCGATGGAAGGCGCTGCTCCAGCCGACTCCGGCCGATCCCCCCGGATTCACACCGCCCTCGGCCGCCGACTGCTATCGCTTCTGCCTGGCGAACCCCGCGGTATCGGTGGCGCTGGCCGCGCCCGGCAATCGCGCCGAGATCGACTCCACGCTCTCATTGCTGGACGATTGGCGCGAGCCGTCGAACGAAGAAACGGAGTCGATGCGGCGGCACGGCGACCGTGTGCACAAGCACGCCTCGACCTTCTGGTAGTGGCGCTTCATTGCACCACGCAGCCCCGGCGCGAGCGGTTGGCGATGACTGGCGAACGCGCGGCATCGGCGCCGCGGCGCTGTGCCCTACGCGTAGCTCGAGACCGCGGCCTGGTTCTTCGCCGCGCGTTCGGCGGTGATGCGCTCCAGGTAGCCGCTCTCGCGCGAGGCGCGCAGCGGATCCTCGGGCAGTCCCTTCGAGCGCGCCCACTCGCGGATGGCCGGACGCACGTCGGTGGCGAAGGCGTCCTTGAGGCAGTTCTCGGCGTCGACCAGCTCGCAGCGCGACTGCGCGCGCGCCAGGCGCTCGTGGTCGACGAGGGCGGCCTTGGCGTAAAGCTCCTGCGCCGTCATGACCGTCTGGATCATGGCCTCGATCTTGCCCTTCAGGTTGTGGCTTTGATCGACCATGTAGGCGATGTCGGCGCGCCGCCCGGTCTCCCATTCGTAGAAAGCGATCTCGTGGAAGATGCGGAACACCTGGTAGGGGTCGATGGAGCCGAGCGTGAGATCGTCGTCGGCGTAGCGGCGGTCGTTGAAATGGAATCCGCCGAGCATGTCGAGATCGAGCATCCAGGCGACGACCTGCTCGATGTTCTGCGCCTGGTAGTGATGGCCGGTGTCGACCAGCACCTTGGCGCGCGGTCCGGCCTCGCGCGAGAAGGTCAGCGCCATGCCCCAGTCGGCGATATCGGTGTGGTAGAAGGCAGGCTCAAAGGGTTTGTACTCGACGAGCAAACGCTGATCGCCGCCCAGATGCGAGTGCGCTTCGGCGAGACCCTCGCGGAACCAGCGCCGGCGCGCGCGGATGTTCTGCGTGCCGGGATAGTTGGAGCCGTCGGCGAACCACAGCGAGACGTCGCGGCATCGGAGCGCCTTGGCGATCTCGACGCTCGCGAGTATGTGATCCATGGCCGCGCGGCGCACCGCCGGGTCGGGATTGCCGAGGGAGCCGAACTTGTAGATCTGGTCCTGAAAGACGTTGGGGTTGATCGATCCGGCGCGGACACCGTGGCGCGCGGCGAGCGCCTCGACGTCGGCGGCGTTCGCGAGGCCGTCCGGCAGATCCCAGAGCACGTGCAGCGCGACCGTCGGGCACACGCCGGTAAGCGCGTGGATGTGGCCGGCGTCGGCGAACTTTTCCTCGACGGTGGTGGCGGCGGCGGCCTGGAGGAACTTGCCGAATCGCGTGCCGGTGTTGGCGAAGCCCCAGGAGGGCAGCTCGATGCGAAAGGAGTCGAGCGCGGCGAAGAGTCGGTCGGGTGACGGCATAGTTGCTTCTATCATCGCGCAGCCATCCCCTACGGCGGCCTCGGATTATCGCCGCCGCTCCGGCCTGCCGAACGTGAGAAACTTCTGCCCCTCGCGCTGGCTCTCGTAGTCGAGCCGGATCCAGTGCTCGTCGCGAACGCCGTGGATCACGCGCGCCTCGTCGAGCACGCCGTCCCACGAGCGCCGCTGTTGCGGAAACTGGCTCTGGTTCCCGATGCCGACCGGGTGGTCGCCCGACATCCAGGGCGTGTCGAAGGTTTCGGCCTTGTCGAGCGCGCCGTTGACGTAGAACTTCGCCTGCGGGAAGTCGTGGACGCCGGTGAAGTGATACCAGCGGTCGAGCGCCATGTCGGTCTTGCCGACCACGCACAGATCGGCGCGCGGGGCCATGCGCTCGACGCAGATTTCGAGCAGATCGGCGGGCGGCTTGTGCCACGCGCGCACGCCGAACTTCTGCAATCGCCAGGAATTGTCGCCCTTGGCGAACATGGTCTCGTAGCCGGGGAGCCAGCGCTTCTCCTTGTCGCCGGGATTGGAGAACGCGCGCGCCTTCGCCCAGATGGAGAACGTCAGACGGTCGGCGATGTCGAAGGCCTTGCGCTTCTCTCCGGCGACGGCGACCCACTGGTTCTTCTCGTGGCGCAGATTCAGTCCCTTCCCGAGGCGGCCGTCGACGCGCGCCCCCGCCTCCAGGTCGACGCCCGTGGCGTGGGCCCCGGTGGCGGTGGCGTCCCGGAAAGCGTCGGGCGCGACACCGCCGTCCTCGCCGAGATGCCAGACGCCGACGAAGCCGTCGCGTGTGTCGAAGACGGCGTGCGAATCGGCTGTCGAAGGCGCCTTGGGGTTTCCCCAGTGCATGTAGATCGACTGCTTCGAGGCGCCCCGCGCCAGGGGAGCCTTTACCCACACCAGCGCCGATCGTGCGGCGCGGTCCCACAACTCGATCGAATGCGCAAGTTCGCCGGCGGTCCGCGATTCCGAGAAGCGGATATCGGAGCCGTCGGCGTTCGTCTGTGCGAAGTCGAAGCTCGACGCGTCGAGTGCGACTGCGACCGGGAAGTTCCGCACGTCGCCCGCGACGTTGGCGCCGGCGGAGGTGGTGTCGAGATGGATCGCCCTGACCCAGCGCCAGGCGGCGAAATTCTGAGCGCCGCAGGCCGCGGCGGCGCCCGCCAGGAGAACTATCGGCGCAAGAGGCCTCACCAGTAGAGCTTGAGAGCCACCTGCATCTGCCGGGCGTCGCCGACGGTGCTGTTGACGACGCCGAAGGTGTTCGAGTTCAGGCTGGTCGAGCCGGTGCCGAAGCGATGGCGGTTGAACATGTTGAACGCCTCCCACCGGAAGTCCACACGGCGCTGCTCGCCGAACGCGAACGACTTCGCCAGGCTGATGTTCTCGTTGAGCGCCGGGAACGAGCGCACCTTGGGGTTGTAGCGCGTGACGTTGCCGAAGGCGATCGGCTGCGTGGGGAACGCTCTGATGTTCAGAAACAGGTCGTACTGCGGATCGAACTCGTCGCCCCGCAGCGGCGCGCGCCAGTTGTCGTAGCTGGTTACGGTCGGTCGTGTGGTGCCGTTGAAGATCGGGAACGGGTTGTTCCGCGAGAGCGCCACCGGGCCGCCGCTGAAGTAGCCCTGGATCGCGCTGAGGCGCCATCCGCCGAGAATTCCGTTGACCACGCCGCCGGTGTTCAGGTAACGCCGTCCCTTGCCGACCGGAAGCTCGTAGATGGTGCTGAGCTTGAGGGCGTGAGTCTGATCGTAGTTGCCGATCGACTTTTCCAGGCCGCGGTTGTAATGGTCCTGCGAGTTGCCGCCGGCGTCGTAGCTGTCGGCGTCGGTCAGGAGCTTCGAGAGCGTGTAGTTCCACTGGAACGTCAGGCCGGCCGAGAAGCGCCGCTCCGCCTTCAGCACCATGGCGTGATAGGTCGAGTGGCCGCTCTTGTCGCCGCCCTGCGTGCCGGTGACGATCTGCTGATACTGCGGATACGGCCGCAGCGACTGGGCCACGTTGCGGGTAGTGGTCTGAATCGCCGAATTCGTGAAGTTCGCGTAAGGGAGCGCGATGCCCGCGTTGACGGCGGTGGCCGAGCCCGCGGTCACGTTGAGGATGTTGACCGCTCCCTGCGCTCCGAATCGCGCGATCAGGCTGTCGACGATGGGCGTGGGAACCTGGTTCAGGTTGACCAGCCCGGCCTGGAGGTGCGAACCGGTGGTGGCGTTATAGGAGGCCTCCAGGACGGTATTCGACGAAATCTGCCGCTGGATCGAGAAAGTCCAGTAGAGGTTCTCCGGCGCGCGCACGGCGTCGCTCAACTGCCAGAAGTCGACCGTGTTGTTGTTGGAAAACGTGGGATCGATGCGGGGCGGCAGAGGATAGGACGGCAGGCCGTTGTCGAGCTTGAACGCCGGCGTGATGCCCTGGTCGGCGGAGTTGAACACGTACTGTCCGATGAAGCCGGCGAAGTGGCCCGAGCCGGCCACCACGCTCACCTTGCTGAACGAGCGTCCGAAAGCGGCGCGGATCACCGTCTTCTGATCAAGCGAATAGGCCAGGCCGAGGCGCGGTCCCCAGCCTCCGTACCAGCCCGGAACCAGGCTGCGGCGATTCTCGCGCCCCGGTCCGAAGCCGGCGAAGCGCAGCGCACCCGGATAGTTGTTGACAGCCGGATTCGGGCGGTCGGGCGTGAAGTCGGAGTATTGGTCGGCGCCGTCTACCGGCGGACGCGTGAACTCGTAGCGCAGCCCGAGGTTCAGGGTCAGCCGGCGGGAGAGCCGCCAGTCGTCCTGCGCGTAGAAGCCGTAGTAGCGATAGAGCTGCGCGACGTAGCGGTTGGTTTCGGTGCGCCCGGAATGCGCGTCGCCGAGCAGGAAGCTCGCAAACGAGCTGCCGCTGGTGAAGCTGGTCGCCGCCGGCGCGGAGGTACCGAGGTAGCTGAAGCCGGCGCGTCCGGAGATATCCTGCTGCCCGTAGCCGTTGGCGCGCTGGCTCTGGAAGGCGAACCCGAACTTGTAAGTGTGCGATCCGCGGATGTAGTTGAGGTCCTCTTTGATGGCCCACAAGGGCTGCTCAGTGCCGTTATAGGAAGTCGCGCCCCAGGTGCTGAACTCGGTGAACGTGGCCGCCGCGAAGTTGATGTTGCAGTCGGGCACGTTCTTCAGGCACAGCCGGTCCTTCCAGTTCTGGTCGACGTTGGCCGAAGAGCTGACCTTGTAGAACATGTTGCCGCCGATCGAGAAGTGGTTCAGCAGGCGCGGCGTGAGCGTGAAGTCGTGAGTCATGCGGTAGGCTTCGGTCTCGAAGGTCTGCACTTGCCCGTCCCACAGCGGAAGCGGCAGTCCCGGAGGACCGCCGGGGCCCACGGTCTGGTTGAAGTTCGAGTTGTTGTAGAAGAACGCCAGCTTCTGGCGGGCCGTCAGCGAATGGTCGACCTTAAGGCTGTACTTGTTCTGCGGCGACAACACCGATCCGCCCGAGGCGAGGTAGTTGTTGCGCACGTAGTCGCTGGTGCCCGGCGCGGCGCCGCGATTGGGCTTCACCGGCGAGGCGAAGGCCGCCCACTGCTTGGCGAACGCGCTGATGCGGTTGCCCGGAATGAGGTTGCCGCTGAAGGGCTGGCGGATGAAACCGCTGCCGCCGGGGTTCGGCGCTGTGGTCGACGGATCGTAGATGACCAGGCGCTGGCCGTTGGCGTTCACCCAGTTGGTGAAGTCGCCGTTGTACATCTCCGGCGTCGGCACCGACCGGATGGCGTCGTTGGTGGCGACGCGGTTGCGGAATCCCTCATAGGAGAAGAAGAAGAAGGTCTTGTCGCGCCCGTTGTAGATCTTGGGAATCCACAGCGGACCGCCGGCCGTGGCGCCGAAATCGTTCTGGCGGTAAACGGCGCGGGTAGGGGCGAAAAACGTCTTCGCGTCGAGCTTTTCGTTGCGCAGGAAGTCGTAGGCCACGCCGTGAAACTGGTTGGTACCGGACTTCGACGAGAAGGTCATGATGCCGCCGCCCGCCTGCCCGTACTCGGCCTTGAAGCCGTTGGTGTCGACGGCGAACTCGGTGATGGCCTCCAGCGACGGAGCGTTGTAGGCGATTTCGACGGCATCGGCGCTGCGGTTGGTGGCGACCGAAATGCCGTCGAGCGTCGCCTCCCAGGCCCGCGTCTGTCCGCCGCCGAGGGCGAGCTGTCCGCCGCCTCCTCGCGCTTCCGGTGTGATGGAGACGAGATTGAACGGACTGCGCAGCGCGTCGCCCACCACCAATGGGAGCTCGTCGACCATCTTGTTCTGCACCGCAGTGGTGATTTTCGCGTTCTCGGTCTGCACCTGAGCGATGTCGGAGGTCACCTCGACGGTCTCGCTCACTTGTCCGACTTCCATGCGCGCGTCGGCGCGAATCGAGGCCGCCGCCGTCACCACGACGCCCTCGCGCACGAACTTCTTGAAGCCGCTCGCGGAGACTTCGATGCGATAGGTCCCCGGCGACAGGCCCGGCAGGTTGTAGTCGCCGGCGTCGGTGCTGGTGACGGTCGCCGGCCGGTTGGTGGCGACGTTGGTAACGATAACGACAGCGCCGGGAATGCGAGCGCCGCTCGAATCGGTGACCGAGCCGGTGATATTTCCGCGCTCGGTTTGCGCCCACAGACCGGCACAGAGTAATGTGGCGACGAATAGCTGCTTCATGGAGCCCCCCCTCTGACAGCAGCTATTCTATTGACCGGGAAAGCGCCAAGTCAAACGGGTCGGACCGGCCCGCGCCTCCCCACCCCTAGGGAGACCGGCCGGTCCACACTGTCATGTCAGCAGATGTTGACCCCCAACGGGGTCGGCCCGCCCGCCCTCGCGCACGGCATCTCCGGACCACGACGGGCCGGGCGCGGCTGCGCGACGACGGATATCGGCAAGTCGGACGGCGTCCCGGCGAAAGGACAGTCCGAGACAGGTCATCGCGCCCCTCCGAACGCGACCACGGCGATGTGCGCCGTACAGTCACCTTATCGATCGGTCCCGGCGGCTCTTGAGAATTCCCGTCCGCGAATGGCGCTTCTAACGCTAGTGTTGTAATCTGGTCGAAAGCCACGTCGCTTCCCCGCCCCTTCGTCAGCGGCCCCCTCGGAGCTCCATGAAAACTTCGGTCATCCGATATCGCGTCGCCGACTTTCTGAAACAGCACGCGCCCTTCGATCTCCTTCCGGAGGACGACCTCCTCGCGCTTGCCTCCAGCGGCCGCGTCACCTTTCACGAGCGCGACGAGGAGTTGCACCAGGCCGGCGAGGCGCCCCGCGCGTCGGTACGCGTGATCCAGCAGGGTCGCGTCGAACTGCTCGACGCCTCTGCGCGACTGGCCGACGTTCTCGGCGAGGGCGATCTGATCGGCGTCGAGCGGCTCCTGGATCGGGAAAGCCACCAGCACACCGCGCGAACCGCCAGCGATGTGATCCTCTACGCCATCGACGCGCGCCTGTTCAGCGAAATACTCGAGCGGCGGCCGGCGATGCGCGAGTACCTCGCTGCTCATTTCTCGCAGTCCGGAGGCGCCGCCGCGGGCGACGGGAGCTGGATGCTGGCGCCGGCGCCGCCGTTCGGGCTCGCTCGGGCGTCGAGCGGCGCGCCGCCGGGACTCGACGCCGCGGGGTGCTTCCTTCACCTGATGCGGGAGCGCGCCGAAATCCTCGGCAACGGCGACAGAGCTGCCGCCGCGTTGACGAGGGAGGCGCTCGCCATCGCCTGCGGACGCGACCCGGCGCTGGTGCATCGTGAGATGCTGCGCGCCGAATCCAGGGAGTCGCTCGACTGGCTGCGGGAACGCGCGGGGGCGCTGCTCGCCGAGGGCCTGCAATCGGCGGCGCTGGTCGACCGCTGCGCCGGGTTCGCCACGGAGTTTCACTTGGCGGCGATGGAATCGGCGGCGCGCCTGTCGGGAGTCGACGGCGCCTGCTGGATGCTGTTCGGCGAGACCGCCCGCGGTGAATCGCTCACGATGGCGCGGGCCGAGGCGGGCGTCGTTTACGACGGCGGCGGGCCGGCGGCGGACGGCATCGCGGCGGAGCGATGGCTGTCGCTGGAGGAATGGAAGGACCGCTTCACCGGCCTGATCGAGAACCCGATCCTCAACGACCTTTACGGGTCGCGCGAGCTGTTCGACTTTCGCGCCGCCGCGGGCGACCGCTCGCTCGCCGCCGAGCTCGCCGCCCACGTGAGCGCCGCGATCGCCGCCAGCGATTCCTTCCTTCCGATTCTCGCCAATGACGCGCTGGCGCGCGTGCCGCCGATGTCGTTCTTCGACGGCCTGGTGGTGGAGACCGACGGCGCCTCCAGCGCCACGCTCGATCTCGACGCCGCCGCGCGCACTCCCATCGCCGACGCGGCGCGCGTATGGGCCATCGAACGCGGCGAGACTGGCGCCGCCGGTACGATCGCGCGCCTGGAGCGGGCGGCGGAAGCGATGCCGGAATCGGCCGGCGTCTTTCACGAGGCGGCCGCGGCGTACCGGATCGTCTCGTTTCACCTGGCCCGGTCGGGCGGGCGAGCCGTCACGCCGTCGTCGCTGAGCAAGTACGATCAGCGGACGCTGAAGTCCGCGTTCCCGGCAGTGCGCCACTTGCTGGAATTCACCTATCGCCGCTTCGATCCCGGCGGCGAGCGATGAGGTGGACCGACGACTCCCCGGCCGCCGATGTTCGCTTCGTGGTGCTCGACACCGAGACCACCGGTCTTGACCCCCGGCGCGACCGCATCATTACGATCGGCGCCGTGGCGGTGGTCGCGGGCGAAATCCGCCTGGACGACTCCTTCGAGGCCATGCTGCCGGTCGAGCACAATCTCGCTTCAGTCACCGTGCACGGCGTCACGCGCGACCAGGCTCGCGACGGGGTCCCCGAACCGGAGGCGGTCGCGGCGTTCCTGGAATACCTGGGCGACGGCGTGATCGTCGGGCACCATATCGGTCACGACGTGGCCATGCTCGACGCGGCCAGCCGCCGCTCGGGCGGCGCCGGACTGTCCAACCGCTCGCTCGACACCATGGACCTGGCGCTGCATCTCTATCGCAGCTCGTTTCAGTCGTTCACCCTGGACGCGCTGTGCGAGGCCTTCGGCGTCGCGCCACGGGATCGCCATACCGCCGGCGGCGACGCCTTCATCACCGCGCAGGTGTTCCTGCGGCTGCTGCGAGGCGCGGCCCGCGCGGGCCGCACGACGCTCGGCGAGATCGCCGCCCCGTACGTGGAGTGAGGCCGCCTGAGGAGCGCGCGGCGCTGGAGCGCCGGCTCACGGTATGATTGCCCCCATGGCGATCGGGCGACCGCGCTGGAGCCGCCGGCAATGGCTCGGCGCGTCGCTGAGCGCGGCGGCCATGGCTCAACCTTCCCACACCATCATCGACCCGCACGTCCACGTCTGGAAGCGCGACCCCCAGTATCCCTGGGCCAAGGAGACCACGAATCCGCCCGACCGCGACGCCACGCCCGAAATGCTCATCGAGCAGATGAAGAAGCATGGCGTCGCGAAGACCGTGCTGATCCAGGTGATCCATTACCGTTGGGACAACAGCTACTGCCTGGCGGCGCTGAAGAAGTACCCGCAGTATTTCCAGGCCGTCGCGCGCGTGAATCCCGAAGACCCCGGCAACGCCGACCATCTTTCGCGGCTCGTCGAGCAGGGCTTCCGCGGCGTACGCCTCAGTCCCTCCGGCGGCCCGCAAGGCGACTGGTTCCGCGGCCCGCTCATGGAGCCGCTGTGGAAGCGCTGCGACTCCCATAAAGTCTCCATGAACCTGCTCACTTCGCCCTCGCGCCTGCCGGACGCCGCCGCGCTCATCGAGAAGTTCCCCGGCCTCACCGTGGTCGTCGACCATATGGCCGACTGCCCCATCGACCAGCCCGGCGAGCTCGCCAAGCTAATCGCCCTGGCGCGCTATCCTAAGGTGTTCGTCAAGATCTCGCACACCTGGTCGCTCTCGAAGCAGCCGTATCCCTGGGCCGACACACACGACCAGGTCAAGCGTCTCTACGACGCCTTCGGCCCGCGCCGCCTCATGTGGGGCACCGACTGGCCGATGCACGAGCGCCACGCCACCTACTCACAGACGCTCTCGGTGGTCCGCGACGAGATGAAGTTCCTCAACGCCGACGACAAGAGCTGGATTCTCGGCCGCACCGTCGAGCGCGTGTGGCCGTTCTCCTAACCCGATGACTTTCCCGGTGCCGCTCGATGCGTCGTCCGAGTTGCGCCTGATGGAGGAGCGCCACGCCGAGGAGATTTTCGCCGTCGTCGAAGGCAACCGCGAGCATCTGCGCGAGTGGCTCCCCTGGGTCGACGAGACGCACACTGCCGACGATACCCGCCGCTTCATCGCGTCGATGGCCGTGAAGCAGGCGGCGGGTGAGGGCGTCACCGCGGGGATTTGGACAGGCGGCCGATTCGCCGGCGCCATCGGACTGCGCATCGACCGCGCCAATCGCACGGCGTCGATCGGCTACTGGATCGCGCGCGAGCACCAGGGCAAGGGGCTGGTGACGGCAGCCTGCCGCGCGCTGACCGGCTACGCGTTCGGCGAAGGACAGCTCGACCGCGTCGAGCTGCGCGCGGCGTCGGGGAACACGCGTAGCCTGGCGGTGGCGAAACGCCTGGGGTTTCGCGTCGAGGGGACCCTTCGCCGTGCGGCCCGGGTGGGCGACCGGTCGCTCGATATGGTGGTGCACTCGCTGCTGCCCGGCGAGTAGCGCTCAGCCGTATCGCTTCGCCGCGCGCGCCCTGGCCTTCGCCTTCTCCTCCTCGCGATTCTTCTTGGGCGCGCTGGTTTCGAGCGACTCCAGCAATCGCGCCGACGCCGAGGCGATCTCGTCCACCGCGGCCAGGAACAGCCGCTCGTTGGCCTTCGACGGCTTGCCGAAGCCGCTGATCTTGCGCACGAACTGGAGCGAGGCGTCCTGAATCTCCTCCGGCGTCGTCGGCGGATCGAAATTGAACAGCGGGCGGATGTTGCGGCACATGCTTATCGCATCTCCCCCGTAAGATAATCCACCACGCGATCGAACGGGTCGAACCCGAACGCCTGCCCGATCGGCGCGCGCAGATTCGAGTTGGCGTTGATGTCGTAGAACACGCGCCGGCCGCCGGTCTCCAGGTATTCGATGCCGCCGACGTCCAGTCCTCCCGCCGACATGATGCGCTCGCCGGCCTCGACGGCCTCGGCGGGGACTTCCTTGTAGGGATAAAATTCGACCGGCTTGGCCGCGGGCACATCGCAATGCGACTCGCCGCCGCCCTCGGGATTGCAGGCCTCCGACGGGCACAGGTTGAAGGCGCCGTGCGACACCACGCGCATCGCGTACAGGAGCTTGCCTCCCAGAAACTCCATGCGCACGATGCCGCGCGCGGCGTCCACCGCGAAGTATTCCTGAAGCAGCAGCAGATTGTCCGGCAGCCACAGCGAAGGCTGGTCGCGCAGCAGCCGCCGCAGCTCCTCCGGCGATTGCAGCAGGAACATGCGCGCGCCGCTGCCGCCCTGCTCGGGCTTGAGAAGCGCCGGCCACCCGCCAATCCATTGTTCGATCGCCGCCTCGGGATCGTTGAAGGCGAGCGACCGCGGATGGTCGATCGCGAGCTTCCCCAGCAACGCGGCCTGCGCCGACTTGCTGACCTCCAGGAGAAACGCCCGCGACCCGTTCAGCACGCGCGCGCCCGCGGTCTCGAGCGATCGCATCAGCGAGAGCACCAGCGGCACCGCGCGCGTGTTGCCGCGCACATAGGCGCTCGGACTGGCCTGGTTGAAGTAGAGCGGCGCTTCGGGGACGGCCTCAGGGTCGAAGGCGGCGCGCTTGAGGTCGAAGGGCGCGTAGCGCACGCCGCGACGGTCGAGCGCCGCCCACAGGGGCTTCTGCCATTCGGGATGCTCGTAGAGGACCACCACGTCGTGCGCCATCTTCTTACGATAGCCGGTGGAGCCGCGCCCCGAGCGCCGCTGTACTCATGCGCCCCGCCCTGGCTGCCGATAATAGAAGTAGCATGAACGTCGCCATCATCGGCACCGGTTACGTGGGTCTCACCACCGGCGTCTCGCTTGCCTGGCTCGGCAACCGCGTCTGGTGCCTCGACACCGACGACCGCAAAATCGCCTCGCTCTCCGCCGGTAAGCCGACCATCTACGAGCCATGGCTCGCCGAGCTGATGGCGCAGGCGTCGCCCAACCTGTGCTTCACCACCAGCTACGCCGATGCCATTCCGCAGGCCGACGTCGTCTTCATCGCCGTGGGCACGCCGCCTCGCCCCGACGGTGCGCCCGACCTCACGTATCTCCGCTCGGCCGCGCAATCGGCCGGCGAACATCTCGGCGGACACTTCACCGTCGTCGTCAACAAGTCGACCGTGCCGATCGGCAGCGGCAACTGGGTGGA
The DNA here is from genome assembly GCA_964515555.1 of uncultured Solibacteraceae bacterium. Classification (GTDB taxonomy): domain Bacteria; phylum Acidobacteriota; class Terriglobia; order Bryobacterales; family Bryobacteraceae; genus CAZEVY01. Next base: position 77,683 of record CAZEVY010000013.1, read on the forward strand.
GGTGCTCATCCAGGAAGCGAGCGGCGCGAAGAACGGGTCGCGCTTCGCCGTGGCGTCCAACCCGGAGTTCCTCCGCGAAGGCACCGCGCTGCGCGACACGCTGTTTCCCGATCGCGTCGTCATCGGCGCCGACCAGCCGCACGCGCTCGAAGTCCTCTACACGCTCTACCGTCCGGTGCTCGAACAGAACTTCGCGGCCCCGACTTTCCTGCCGCGGCCCGAGGGCCTCGGCGCCGTTCCGCTGGTCTCCACCGATCTCGCTTCCGCCGAGCTCATCAAGTACGCCGCCAACGCTTTTCTCGCGCTGAAGATTTCCTACATCAACGAAATCGGCCAGCTCGCCGAGAAGGTCGGCGCCGACGTCACGCAGGTGGCCAAGGGCATTGGACTCGACTCGCGCATCGGCACGCGATTCCTTCAGGCCGGCATCGGCTGGGGCGGGTCGTGCTTCGGCAAGGACACGGCCGCTCTCATCGCCACCGCCGGCGAGTACGGGCTGAACATGCCGATCGTCGAAGCCGGCCGCGAGGTGAACTACCGCCAGCGCGTGCGCGTCGTTGAAAAGCTGCTCGCCGAGCTGAAGATCCTGAAGGGCAAGACCGTCGGGTTGCTCGGCCTCGCCTTTAAGGCGCACACCGACGACCTCCGCGACGCACCGGCCCGCGAGATCGCGCAGCGTCTCATCGACCGCGGCTGCCGCGTGCGCGCGCACGACCCGGTGGCGGCGGTCCGTGCGAAGCAAGAGTGGTCCGGCCTCGATCTCACGTTCTGCGCGAATGCCGCCGAAACCGCCGCCGGCGCCGACGCCGTGGTGCTGGTCACCGACTGGCCGGAGTATCGCGACCTCGACTGGGAGTCGCTCGCGGCGGCCATGCGCACGCCGATTCTACTCGACGGGCGTAACTTCCTCGACCCGCGGCGCCTTTCGTCGGCGGGCTTTCGGTACCTGCGCATCGCCGGCTGAGGCCGCCGCCGCGCCCAGCAACACGAACATCCAGGCGGCCACGCCCAGCCGCTGCATCGGGAAGTCGACCAGTGCGTGCAGCGCCACGAAGACGATCCCCAGCGACCACAGCGCGCGCCGCGCCAGCCACGCACCGCCGAGCACCACCGCCGCGGCCAGCGAGAGCATCGGCAGGCCGCCGGTGGCCGCCCACTCCAGCCAGTCGTTGTGCGCGTAGTTGACGACGACCCCGGCGTCGAAGAGCGCGAATCGCGGATAGGCGGTCTCGAATGTGCCGAGGCCGAAACCCGTCCAGGGGCGCTCGCGAATCATCGCCAGCGTCGACTGGTAGATCTCGCGCCGGAATTCGAGCGGATCGTACAGTGCGATCCTCTGCCACAACAGCTCCCACCCGGCGACCGCCGTGAACGCCGCCGCCGCCAGCGCGAATGCGCCCGCGCCCTGAAGCGCCTGCCGTACCGTCACCAGCCGCCGCATCGCCGCGACCCCGAGGATCGCCGGAATCTCCAGCGTCACCAGTGCCGACCCGGCGCGCGAGCCCGAGCCGATCACGGTCGCGTAGAGCAGTCCCGCCGCCGCCCATCCGGCCCAGGCGTGACGCCGGTCGGATAGCGCCTGCCACGCCGCCACCGGAAGCGCGAGCATCGCGAAGGCAGCGTAGTTATTGCGATTCTGGAACGGGCCCAGGAAATCCGACTCGACCGGAAAGACCCACGCTGCGAGCGATCGCGGAACGTGCGGCGCGATCAGCGCGGTAAGCGCTACGAGAGCGCCGAACCACAGGAACGCGCGCAGCACGTGCCGCTCGTGGGAATGCATCGCCTGCACGGCGAGCGTGAAGAGGCACGCCAGAGTCGTCCAATGCAGCACCGCGACAATAGTGTCGTGTGCGTAGACGGTGATGCCTAGGGCGAGTTGCGCGCAGCCGAGCAGCGGAATCGCCGCCAGAAGAATCAGTATGGGCGAGAATCGAAAGCCGCGGCGCCCGCGCGCGAACGCGACAGTCCATGCGATCGCGAGCAGAAACGTCGCGCACTGGAGGGCCGCCTGGGGCCACCGTGGCCTCGCGGCGATGGTCAGGGTGAACAGCGCCGGCAGGATCGCGAGCGCGGCCGCCGTCGCCGCCCCCAGCGCACAGCGTGCGTTGTGCGCTGGTTCTCCGGAGAGACTCATTCGGCGGTGACTTCAGAATAGCGCGGCGATCAGTTGGCGCGCATCGCCGCCAGCGCCTTTTCGCTGGCGTCGAAGAACTCGCGCCGCGCGCAGCGGGATCATCCGGTTCACGGAACGCGCCACAGCGTCATTTCGTGGAACTTCTGCCACTTCACGCCGTCCTGCGACGCCTCGCCGTACTCGAACCACTCGCCTGAGTCCTTAACGGTCATGTGGAAGCGGAGCCGCATCGGCCCCATCTGAAATCCCCACTCCACCGACTTCTCGCCGGTGAGCTTCAGCTCCGTGTCCACCACGACGCCGCCGGGCATGCGCCAGCTCTGGAAGCGGTACTGCTTCTTCGCGTCGTCCCAGCTGACCACGGCGAGCGCGTCGTGGATCGCGCGGCCCTCCTGCTTGCCGAGCCCCTGCACGTGCATCACGAATCCGCCGAGCCTGTACTCGATGGTCTCGTCGATCGACGTCGTGTGTTTCTGCGGACCCATCTGAACGGTCGCCGTGCCCGACCACTTTCCGGCCCAGAACGCCAGCTTCTTCATGGCGTCGAGCGCGGCGGTGGGCTCGGGGACCTGCTGCGCCGCCACGGGCAGGGCGAGCGCGGCAGCCAGGACCAGTCGTGGAATCATGGCTTCTCCTATCGGTCGGTTCCGGCAACGTGAACCACGACGCGGTACAGCGTCTTGCCGGAGGTGACGAACAGCGTCTTGCGATCCTTGCCGCCGAAGGCGCAATTGGTGGCCAGGTCCTCGGGGACCGGGAGGAACCACAGCAGTTTGGCCTGGGGCGAAAAAACATAAACGCCCGCTTTTGTTGCGAGCGTCTCGGTGGTCCCGCGCAGCGCGTTCAGGCCGCCGACGGCGTAGAGATTGCCGGCCGTGTCGATGCACATGCCGTCGGCGCTGCGGCCGGGGAAGAAATTGTGGAAGACCCGCATGTTGCGCACCGTGCCGTCGGCCTGGAGATCGTAGGCGCGGATCATGCGCGCGCCCCCGGGATCGCGATTGGCCTCCACCAGGTAGAGCGTGCGGTCGTCGGGCGAGATCATGACGCCGTTGGGACGCTGGATCTCGGGGGTCGCCAGGATTCGCGTGAGCTTTCCGTCCGGGTCGATACGGTAAACGCCGTTGGCGCCCACCTGCTCGGGCCTCGGCGTGGTGAAGGCCGGGTCGGTGAAATAGATGCGGCCCTTGGAGTCGATCACCACGTCGTTGGGCGAATTGAACGGCTTTCCCTCGTAGCGGTCGGCGAGGATCTCGATTTTCCCGGTCCGCATGTCGGTGCGCGTGACGCGCGGCTCACGCCGGGTCGCGTTGCTGCCCTCGCAGGCGACCAGGCGCCCCTGCGCGTCGAAGGCGAGGCCGTTGGCGGCGTTCGAGTTCTCGCGGAAGACCGTCAGCGCGCCCGCGACCGAGTACTTGAAAATGCGCTGGCTGTTGGTTTCCGTGAAGTAGATGCTGCCCTCGGCGTCGACGGCCGGGCCTTCGTTAAGCGACACCGTCGCCGCGACTTCGAGGCTCTGCGCGGCGGCCGCGGCTGTGAGCGAAACAATGAGCAGTATAGCGCGCATCCATGACATTATATGGGCATGCGAATGAACCGGCGTGGATTCCTCGGCGGCGCTGCGGCGGCGGGAGCGGGATCGGCCCTCGCTGCCGGCCCCTCGGCGGCTGATCTCGATCGGGCGGCGGCGGCCCCGGTCTTGAAGCGGGAGCTGTTCAAGTCCCCGGTAATCATCGACTCGATTCGCCTCCTGAAGAAGGACCGCGAGTACTTCGTGCACGTGCGCGCCAAGGACGGCGCCGAGGGAATCGCGCTGCCCAACCCGCCGCGTGCCGACTACCTCGACAAGATCCTCAAGCGCCTCGTCGTCCCGTTCTTCATCGGCAAGGACGCCCGCGACCTCGACAACCTTCTGTGGGAGCTCTATCGCGCGGGCGACAACTACAAGCTGCAAGGGCTCGCCTTCTGGTGCCCGCAGGCCTGGGTCGAGTTCGCGATTCTCGACATGCTGGGGCGCATAGCCGGAAAGCCCATGGGCGCCCTGCTCGGCGACATCGTGCGCGACGAGGTGGCCATCTATGTCGCCAGCGGCCGCCGCGATACGACGCCGGAGGCCGAAGTGGAGCATCTCCAGAAGCTGCTCGCCGAATCGAAGGCCAAGGCCGTGAAGTTCCGCGCCGGCGGGCGCATGAGCCGCAACGCCGACGCCTCGCCGGGACGCACCGAAAAGCTCATCGCGCTCTCGCGCAAAACGCTGGGCGGCGCCATCGACATTCACGCCGATTCGAACAGCTCCTACGATCCGCCGCACGCCATCCGCGTCGGCCGGCTGCTGGAGGAGATCAAGGCCGTTTACTTCGAGGAGCCTTGCGAGTTCGACGACCTGGAAGGCACCAAGAAGGTCGCCGACGCGCTGACCATTCCGGTCGCCGGCGGCGAGCAGGAGTACAGCGAGTGGCGCTTCAAGTGGATGATCGCGCACCGCGGCGTCGACATCGTGCAGCCCGACCTGCACTACTACGGCGGCATGATCCGCTCCATCCGAGTGGCGCGCATGGCGGCGCTGGCGAGAATGCCGACCACGGTGCACATCTCGGGCGGCTTCGGCTTCGTCTACATGCTGCACTTCGCCTCGTGCGTTCCCGACGTCGGCCGCTACCAGGAGTACAAGCTCGGCAGCGACCGCTACGGTCCCTGGTTCGACTCCGGCATCACCATGCGCGACGGCAAGATGGCGATTCCCAAGGGCCCCGGCGTGGGCATCAAGGACATCGGCGCGTTGCTGCGAGGCGCTCAAGAAGTGTAAGCCGGGGCACGGCCGGCGGGCATGAACTTCGATCCGCAGAAGCTGTTCATCGGCCTGGTGGACTTCTTCTCCATCCTGCTGCCTGGCGCGCTGCTCACCTTTCTTCTGGCGGGCGACCTCGGCCCGGTCGTGCTGGGGAACGGCTACAACGCCCTGACCGGCTCCGCGGCCTGGGCCGCTTTCCTGTTCGCGAGCTACCTGGCGGGTCATCTGGTGTTTCTTCTGGGTTCGTGGCTCGACGAAATCTACGACTGGATCCGCGGCTACACGGCGAATGAACAGATCCGGCGGCTGGCCCGCGGCGGTGCGATGCTGCCCTGGCCGATCCGCGCGATGGTCTGGCTGGTGTTCAAGCACGAACGGAATGTCGCGGTCGACCGTGTGGGGAAGATCAAGGAGAAGGCTCTTCACCCCGTGCGTGGCAAGCATGCTGTGAACAACTTCCAGTGGTGCAAAGCGCTGTTGAGCATCGAGAGTCCCGCGAGCCTCGCCGCCGTGAATCGGTTCGAGGCCGATTCCAAGTTCTTCCGCTGTTTCACCGTCGTTGTGTTATTGCTGCTGGCCGGCTGGCCGGGGCATCAGAAATGGCCGCGCGGAGGCGTGCCGGTCGCGCTGGCTCTGCTGATGCTTTCGCTGTGGCGCTACATGGAGCAACGCTTCAAGTCCACCAACCAGGCCTATTGGTCGGTCATCACGCTAACGGCACTCCAGGGTAAGCTGACGATCGAATCGCCTCCGGGAGCCGTTTCGCGCGCGGGCGGCGTCGTTTTCCGCAAACGCGATGACGTGATCGAGTTCCTGCTCGTTGAGGCGAAGGACGACCCAGGGACGTTGGTGCTGCCGAAGGGCAAGGTCGAAGACGGTGAGGATCAACGGGAAACCGCCGTTCGCGAAGTGCACGAGGAGGCGGGCGTGTGGGCGCGCGTGGTCGAACCGCTTCGCGACTCGACCTTCGATGTCAAAGGCAACGACATAACGGTTCGCTTTTACCTGATGGAATCGCTGGGCCGCGGAATGCGCAAGGACCGCTTCCGCGGAAACCAATGGTTGGCGATGACAGAGGCCTGCAAAAAGGCGAAACACGCGGAAACGCGGGCGTTGATCGAGACGGCGGCCGAGCGGTTGAAGACGCGGGTCTCCTCCTGACGACGATGAGGTAGAATCCCAAGGGAATGGCAGTCGAAATCTACGCGTACGGAAAGAACGAGGGACCCGCCGTGTGGTTCCTCAACACGTTGACCTTCATCCGGGCGACGGCGGTACAAACCGGCGGAGCCTTCGGCTTGATCGAGCAATTCGCGCCCGTTGGCGCCGGGTCGCCCTACCACGTGCATCGCGTCGAGGACGAGACGTTCTACGTGATCGACGGAGAGCTGGAATTCATCAGCGGCGACACGCGTTTCAAGGGCGGCGCGGGCACGACGGTGTTTCTGCCGAAAAACATTCCACACGGATTCCGGGTGGTCGGCGGTTCGCCGAGCCGACTCCTGGTTCTCGCGAGTCCCGGCGGATTTGAGGGCTTCATCGCCGAAGTGGGCGAGCCTGCCGCGGAGCTGGTGCTGCCGAAGCCGTCGGCGCCGGATGTGGGTAAGCTCGTCACGCTCGCCGCGAAGTACCGCATCGAGATTCTCGGTCCGCTGCCGGAATGACGCGATCCGCGAAGCGGCCGCGACCGTTAGAATGAAATCGGAAATGGCGCGCGCGATCGCGGATATCGAGACTCTCGGCGGAATCCCCGTCGAACCCGTATACACCGGCGGCGCCGCCGATGGCAGCGCGCCCGGCGAGTTCCCCTACACGCGCGGCATCCACGAGTCGATGTATCGCGGACGCCTGTGGACCATGCGCCAGTTCTCCGGCTTCGCGACGCCCGAGGAGACCAATCGCCGCTACCACTACCTGCTGAAGCAAGGACAAACCGGCCTCTCCGTCGCCTTCGATCTGCCGACGCTTATGGGCTACGACGCCGACCATCCGGCGTCGCTCGGCGAAGTCGGCAAGTGCGGCGTGGCGATCTCGTCGCTCGAGGACATGGAGACGCTCTTCCGCGGCATCCCGCTGGGCGATGTCAGCGTCTCGATGACCATCAACTCGCCGGCCGCGGTCGTCTGGGCGATGTACCTGGCGGTCGCCGAACAGCAGGGCGTCGAGTGGCCGCGGCTCAACGGCACGCTCCAGAACGACATCCTGAAGGAGTACATCGCCCAGAAGGA
>CAZEVY010000014.1:0-83298 GCA_964515555.1 uncultured Solibacteraceae bacterium
GTGCTCGAAGTACGCGGAGTTGAAAATCCCCGGCGTGAGCACGACCACACGGGGCGCGCCGTCGGCGCGGGGCGCGAGCGATTCCAGCATTTCGAGCAGGCGGCTGGGGTACTCGTTGACGGGCCGCACACGCAGTCCCGCGAAGACGTTCGGGAAGATGCGCTTCATCACCTCGCGGTTTTCGAGCACGTAGGAGACGCCCGAGGGCACGCGCAGGTTGTCTTCGAGCACGTAGTACTGGCCGTCGCGATCGCGCACCAGGTCCGTGCCGGTGATGTGGCACCAGACGCGGCGCGGCGGATTCAGGCCGCGGCACTGGGGACGGAAGGACGCCGCCGAGAGGATCACCTCGGCGGGAATAACGCCGTCCTTGAGGATCTTCTGGTCGTGGTAGATGTCGTCGATGAACTCGTTCAGGGCGTGGATGCGCTGGCGGAGTCCGCGCTCGATTCGCGTCCAGTCGGCGACGGGGACGATGCGCGGCACCAGGTCGAAGGGAAAAATGCGCTCGGCGCCGTCGGTGTCGCCGTAGACGTTGAAGGTGATGCCGAGCTGGAGCAGGAGCCGGTCGGCGGCGTGCTGGTAGCGCTGGAGCTGGCCGTCCTGGAGCGCCTCGATGGTGTCGACCAGGAGCTGGGCGTGCGGCCGCGGCCGGCCTGTTTCGTCGAACAGCTCGTCGTAGAACCCGGCGGTCTGGTAGTCGGCAAAACGCACGTCGCGTCTCCGCGGCGGTCAACTTACGATTCTCGCGCAGCGCGCGGCGGCGATCCAATCGAAAGAATTTATGGGCGCCATTGGCGCCCGTATCCTATATTCTCCAACGCCCGCGGGGCCAAGCGGTCGCGCACCTGCTGGAGGTAGAGGCGCGAAGGGCGCACGGCGAGGCCCGGCGACTCGACCACCGTCGACGGAACCTCGGGCGCAGAAACCGCCGGGTCGAAAGAAACTGGCCGGACCGACGCGAACGTTGTGTACAATAGTACACAGGGGTGACCGGTGGACCGCAGAGTGGGACCCGATCAAGGCCGCTGCGAACCTGCGAAAGCACGGGGTTGCTTTCGCCGATGCGGTGACCGCACTCGAAGACGAAAACGCGTTATCGCTTCGCGAGGACGCGGTCGGCGAGGAACGCTGGGTGACGATCGGGATGGACGCCGTCGGACACGTTCTGGTGGTCGTTCACACGTGGCGGGGGGACCGGATTCGGCTGATATCGGCGCGACGGGCGACTCCCCGGGAGCGACGTCAATATGGGAGGTTGCATGAAGAAGGAATATGACTTCAGCAGGGCCCGGCGGGGCGCGGTGCTGAGAGTGCCACCGGGCAAGACGAGAGTGACGATCCGGCTCGATAACGACGTGCTCGACTGGTTCCGCAGGCAGGTCGACGATGCGGGCGGCGGCAACTATCAGACGCTGATTAACGACGCTCTTCGCGCTTTCCAGCGTCAGAAGCAGGAACCCCTGGAGTCCACGTTGCGGCGCGTGATTCGCGACGAGCTTCGGAAGGCTGGATAGCTAATGAAAATCGTGCGACCCCGTGCTGAGCGCGCCAAACGACAGCCCCTCGGCCGACCGCGCCCGCACCGACACCACGCCCTCCTGATTCTGCAGCGTCCCGTGAATCAGTAAGAACGCCGACTCGACGATCGTATCCCGGAAGCGCTCGAACACCGGCGGCTCGACGATCACGTTGGAAATCCCCGTTTCGTCCTCGAGACTGAGAAACACGAAACCTTTGGCCGTGTCCGGACGCTGGCGGCAGATCACGCAGCCCGCCACGCGCACCGCCGAACGGTCGCGGCGCCGCGATAGAGCGACGGCGGGAAGCACCTTCCGCCGGTCGAGCGCCGCGCGCGCGTACGCCACCGGGTGACGGCCCACCGAGAGGCCCAGTCCGCGAATATCGGCCTCGAGGCGCTCCATCGGATCCATCGCCGCGAGCGGACACGACGACGACGACGCGGGCGAGGCCAGCAGATCACCCGAAGGCGGCGCGAGCAGCGCCGCGTCCCACAACGCCGCGCGCCGATGCCCGCTCTCGAAGTTCAGCGCGCCGACGCTCGCCAGCGCCGTCACCTGCCCGCGATCGAGCGCCGGAACGCGCCGCCGCATCTCGTCGACTGAGTCGAACCGCCCGCGCCCGCGCTCGGCCGCCAGCGCCTCGCCCGCCTCGCGCGAGAGTCCGCGCACGTAGTTCAGTCCCAGCCGGATGGCCGCGCGATCCACCACCGCCGCCGCCCAGGCCGATTCGTTCACGTGCACCGGCAGCACCCGCAGGCCGTGCCGCTGCGCGTCCTTCACCAGCGTCGACGGCGTGTAGAAACCCATGGGCTGGTTGTTCAGCATCGCCGCCGTGAAGGCCGCCAGGTAGTGACACTTCAGGTAAGCGCTGGCGTAGGCGATCAGCGCGAAGCTGATGGCGTGCGACTCCGGAAAACCGTAGAGCGCGAACGAGGAGATCGACTGCACGATGGCGTCCTGCGCCTCGCCGCCGATGCCGTTGCGCGCCATGCCCTCGCGCAGCCGCACCTCGATCTCCTTCATGCGCACCACGGACCGCTTGAACCCCATGGCACGGCGCAGCTCCTCGGCTTCGCCGCCGGAAAATCCCGCCGCGATCATGGCAATTCGCAATAATTGCTCCTGAAATAGCGGGACCCCCAGGGTCCGCGCCAGCACATCGTCGAGCGACGGGTGCAGCGAGACGGCCGGCTCCTTGCCCTGCCGGCGCCGTAGATAGGGATGCAGCATCTTGCCGACGATGGGACCCGGCCGGATGATGGCCACCTGCACGGCGATGTCGTAAAAATTCCGCGGCCGGAGGCGCGGCAGACACGACATCTGCGCGCGGCTCTCCACCTGGAACATGCCGACCGTGTCGGCGCGCTGGAGCGCGTCGTAGACCGCCGGGTCGTCCGCGGGAAGCTGCGCCAGGTCGACATGCTCGCCGTGATGCTGGCGCACGAGGGCCGTCGTCTCCTCGAGCACCGCCATCATGCCGAGGCCGAGCAGGTCGACCTTGATGAGTCCCCTGTCGGCGCAGTCCTCCTTGTCCCACTGGATGACGACGCGGCCGGGCATGGTGGCCGGCTCGAGCGGCACGATCGAATCGAGCCGCCCCTGGCAGATCACCATGCCGCCCGAGTGCTGCCCCAAGTGCCGCGGCAGGTCGAGCACGGAGACGTAGAGGTCGAGGAACTTGCGGATGGCGGGATTCCCGGGGTCGAGTCCCGCGTCGCGGAATTGCTTGCCGGGCGTGTGATCGGGATCGTGCCAGCCCCAGTTGGGAATCAGCCGCGCCAGGCGCGCCAGCACGTCCGACGGGAATTCGAGCACTTTCCCGATATCGCGTATCGCCGAGCGCCCGCGATAGGTGATGACGTTGGCGGTCATGGCCGCGCCCAGCTTTCCGTAGCGCTCGTAGACGTGCTGGATGACCTTCTCGCGCTGGCCGCCGCTGGGCAGGTCGAGGTCGATGTCGGGCCACTCGCCGCGCTCCTCGGAGAGAAAGCGCTCGAACAGCAGCTCCATTTTCACCGGGTCGACCGCCGTGATCCCCAACGCGTAACAGACCGCGCTGTTGGCGGCCGATCCGCGGCCCTGCGCGAGAATCTTCTCGCGGCGGCAGAACTCGACGATCTCCCAGACGATGAGGAAGTAGCCTTCCAGGCCGAGCTTTTCGATCAGCGACAACTCGCGCTCCAGTTGCCGGGTCACGCGCGGCGTGAAGGGCAGGAAGCGATCGGGCGCGAGACGTGCGACCAGCTCGCGCAGAAACGACGCCATGGTCTCGCCCTCAGCGACCGGGTAGCGCGGAAACTCGTATCCGAAATCGGCCAGCGCGAAGCCGAGCCGCTGCGAAAGCTCGACCGTATTCGCGATGGCGTCCGGAATATCGGAGAATAGCGCTGCCATTCGATCCGATGACTTCATGTACGACTCGGAATTGCGGGCCAGCAGGCGGCCGGCCTGCGAAATCGTCGTCTTGTGGCGCAGGCAGGTGAACACGTCGAACAGCTCGCGGCGGGCGGGTTCGGCGTAATGCGCGCCGTTCGAGGCGATCACCGGCAGTCCGGCGCTCCGCGCCAACGCAACAGCCCGCTGGTTGCGCGCTTCCTCTTCCCGGTCGCGATGCCGCTGGATCTCGACGAACACGCTCCCGCGGCCGAAGATCGACTGAAGCCGGTCGAGGCACTCGCGCCCTTCGCCGCGAGAGATGGCGCGCGTCAGCGGCCCGCGCTCGCCGCCGGTGAGGCAGACGAGTCCCCCGGCGAATTCGGCGAAATCGTCGAGGGTCGCCGCGGCATCGCCTTTCGGCGCGCACAGCTTCATGCGGGTGATCAGGCGGCAGAGATTCCGATACCCCTGCTTGTTTTCGGCCAGCAGCGGGAAGCGCGTCCCGTCCGTCGAGGTGATCTCAGCGCCGATGTGCGCGCGAAGCCCGAGCTTGCGCGACTGCTTGTAGAATCGCGGCGCGGCGGAGAGATTGTCGCGGTCGAGTATGGCGGCGGCGGGCTGGCCGAGCGCGGCCGCGCGATCGGCGATGTCCTCGGGCGACGAGGCGCCTTCGAGAAAGCTGAAAGCGGAATGTGCGTGCAGCTCGATGAACGTCATCAGTCGTACTCCCCCATCACGTACCAGCCGGCCGCGTCGCGAAGCCGCCGGAAGATGCGGTACACGCCGTCGTCGCTGAGCGCGACATCCCACTCGTCGCGCGCCCAGGCGGTGTGCGTCCACCAGTCGCCTGAGCCGCGCCAGGGACCCGCGCAGTCGACGACCCTGCCGGAGACGCCCGGCGCGGCGATCGCGCGAGGATATCCGCGCTGGACGTCGACGCGCGCGCCCATCGGCGGACGGTACAGCCGCAGCGCAAGGCGTGGAGAACCCGGCGGGACCTGGAGGCCCCGCGCGGCCCAGGAGGGCCGTCCCACCGAAAACGCATCCGGCCGGTGCGTGTCCAGCACCTCCGCCGCGCCGACGTTCCCGCGCCCCACGATGCCGCCGATCTTCGCCAGCGTGATCTCCAGCCGCGCCGGCTCCGGCGCCGCCGGCGTGTAGAGTCCCTCCTGCGCGACGCGCGGCTCGGCGGCCGAAATCGCGAGCGCCGCCGCCGTGACCGGCGCACTCGGGCAATCGGCGTCGAGATGCAGCTCGATCAGCTTGAGCATCTCGGGGGCGCGCCGCATCGGCACGGGAAACGCCAGAGTCGATTCGTGCGGTTCGGCGTTCTCCAGCTCCAGCCGCAGGCGCAGCTCCGCGGCCGCCACGCCGTGCCCCGACATGATTCCGCACAGCTCCGCCAGCATGCCGTTGACGACGAACAACAGCGGCTCGAGCGTATCGAGCGCGTGCTCCAGCTCGACGCGGCGGTCCAGCTTCAGCGGCTCGCGCGCCAGCTTCAGCGGCCGGCGCGCCGACCCGCGCGCCGTGTCCTGCAACTCCAGCCCCTCGACGCCGAAGCGCTCCACCACGGCGATGGGCGGCAGCGCCGCGAACTCCGAAAAGCTTCGGACTCCCCAGCGCGCCAGCGTCGCGTGCATCTCGGGGGGAATCGGCAGGCGGCTCAGCGGGATCGCGCCCAACGCGGCGGATTCCTCGCCCGGCGCGATAAAGGTGACGCCCGGTGAGTGGCGCGCGGCGTGAATCGCCGCATCGGGATTCGAGGCGATGGCGAGGCTGGCGCGCACGCCGCAACGCTCGCTCTCGCGCGCGATCTCGGAGGCCACCTGGTGGGGCGTGCCGATCAGCGCACCCAGGCCGTCGATGGAGAACACCACCGTTTCGGCGCCGGTCTCCTCGACCGCGGGAGAGAAGCGGCCGGCGATTTCGGCGAGCGCGCCCGCGCGCGCCCCGGGGGCGTGGAGACACGCGTACATGACGTCACCGCGCGCCCGCGAATACAGTCAGCGCCGGGGCCGCGGGCCGGCGCGGCGTCACGCCGGTCTCGATTCCGTCGAACAGCCGGCCAGGCCCGGCGCCCGACCACCGCGCGCTCCGACGCCCGCACTCGATCGACCGCAGCGCGCACGATCCGGCCAGCGGTCGAGGGCTGGCGACCAGCAGGATGGCCGGCGTCCTCTCGATGGCGTGGCGGAAGCGATACCAGTAGGCGGCCGGAAGCCGGTTCAACACGCGCGGCGCGACGTCGGCGAGATCGAGCGCGACGACGCCGAATCCGCCGCCGTGCACCAGCAGGTCGACGGACTTGAGCGCGGCCGCCGGGTCGCCGCCGCAGTTGACCCATAACAGGTGCGACAGCACGACGCCGGCGCGCGCCGCCGAGGCCGGGTCGAAGCGGTTCGAGGTGTCGGCCAGCGCGCAGATTTCGCCGCGCGAAGTGGCCGCCGCCAGCACCGAAAGCAGGAGCGAGGTTTTCCCCGAGGATCGCGGCCCGGTCAGCTCGGTGACGCCTCCGCGAGGGATGCCCGCGTGGGCGGCATCGAACGCCGGGATGCCTGTCGGAAGGAATTCCTGGTGGGGTTTGGGTTGTGCCAGGAGCCAGGAGGCCGGGATCGCGCTTGCCGCCATGTTCGCCTTTTATTCGCCATCATCGATATTGCACTACAGCGGCGGTTCTGTCAACAGCGATGTTGCCTGTTCGCGCTGTGCTATCGTCGGACCCACGGGGTCATGCGTGCGGCAATCATCCTCTTGATGCTGGTTTCCGCACTCCTCGCACAGCCCCACGACCACGAGCCGCCGCCGATGCCGGTCATCGCGCCGGCGCTGAAGAAACCGCTGCTGCTCATCCGCGAGGGCAAGACCGCCGAGGCCCGCGAGGAGCTGAATCGCCTACTCACCAAGGACCCCGCCGACGCCGAGATCCACTACCAGATCGCGCGCTCGCACCTGATGGATTTCTACGGCTCGGGCAACCGCACCTCGCTCGCCCTCGCCATGGAGGCGCTCGCCTCGACGCTGCGCCGCAATCCGAACCACGTCTACGCCCTCCAGTCCAAGGCGACCATTCACGCGCGCGCCGAGCTTCTCTACTACGACCCCAACCTCGCCTACGAGCTGGCCCAGCGCGTCGCCCGCCTACAGCCTTACGCTAACGAGTACCTGCTCAACCTCTCCGAGTGGCTCTCCGGCGAAGTGCGATTCAACACCGAGAGCGAACACCGCGTGCCGCACGACCCCGCCACGGGCATCGACCGCTCCATCGCTCTGCTGGACCGCATCATCGACGTGGCGCAGCCGCACTCGGCCGAGGAGTCGCTGGCGCTTTTCGGGATGGGCCGCGCGCATGCCAAGCGCGGCAATTATCCGGAATCCGTCGGATTTTTCCGCCTGGCGCTCAGCCGCCCGCCCGCAGGGGCCCCGCGCGCCGACGTTCTTCGCGAGCTCGGCGTCAGCTACTACCGTCTCGGCGACTTCGGCCAGGCCGCGCGCACCTTCTACGAAGCCTTCCAGTCGCGGCCGGATCGCATCGGCCAGTGGCTCCTCAAGGCCGCGCTGGACGGCTGGAAGGACGCTCCGCCGCCGATGCCCGCCGGGGCGGTATTTCCCGCCGCCGAACCGAAGCTCGACCCCGCCGCGCTGCTCGAGTTCGAGGACATCGCGCCGCGTCTCGGCCTCAACCGCAAGGACGGCAACGGGACCTGCGCCTGGAACGACTACGACCGCGACGGCAGGCCCGATCTGCTCCTCTCCGGCAGCGGCACCTTCATCGCGCTCTATCGCAACGAAGGCGAGCGCTTCCGCGAAGTGACAAAAGAGACGGGACTCGCCGGAATTCCCTCCGGATATAGTCTGAATTTCGTCGATTATGACAACGACGGATTCCCCGACATCTATATTTCGATGAACGGCTGGAACGGGCCGATGGCCAACCGCCTGCTGCGCAATACCGGCAAGGGCCGCTTCATCGACGTGACGAAAGCGAGCGGCGCCGGCGACCCCGGCTCCGGCTTCGTCTCGCTCTGGGGCGATCTCGACAACGACGGCCTGCTCGACTTCGCCGTCGCCAACGGCGTGCTGAAAGATGGCTCGGTTCCCCAGATCTACCGCAACAAGGGCGACGGCTCATTCGTCAACATGACGCTCGCGGCGGGCATCCATGAGCCGCCCACGCACGGGACCATCGGCATCGCGCTCGGCGACTACGACCGGGACGGCGACCTCGACTTATTCATGAACGGCCTCAACACGTCGCCGAACCGGCTCTATCGCAACGAGGGCGGTTTCCGGTTCGCCGACGTGACCGCGAAGGCCGGCGTCGTGCAGCCCGCGCACAACGGCTTCGTGGCTTTTTTCGCCGACTACAACAACGACGCCTGGCCCGACCTGCTCACGACGAGCCTGGCGCCGTGGAACGCCGTGGTGGAGGGACTCACGAGGATGTTCGCGGTTCCCGATCGGGCTTCGATTCATCCGGATTCCGTGCGGCTGTTCCGCAACAACCGCGACGGGACGTTCACCGACGTCACCTGGGAGTCGAAGCTTTATTACCCGATGGGCGTCATGGGCGCGGGCGTCGCCGACCTCGACAACGACGGCTTCGTGGACTTCTACTTCGGCACCGGCGACCCGCAGTTGAGCCGCCTGGAGCCGAATCGCTTCTTCCGCAGCAACGGCGACGGCACGTTCACCGACTACACGTCGAAGACCGGCTTCGCGCGGCCCGGCAACAAGGGGCATGGAGTGACGTTCATCGACATCGACGAGGACGGCGACCTGGACGTCTACGCGCAGCTCGGCGGCCACTACCAGGGCGACCACGTCGAGAATGCCTTTTATCGCAACTTGAAGGGGAATCGGAATCACTGGCTCCAGGTGGATCTGGTGGGCACGCGCGCGAATCGCGACGCCATCGGCGCGCAACTGGTGGCGGTGGCGGGCGACCTGACGCAGCACCGCGAGGTCAAGGGCAGCGAGGGTTTCGGATCCACCAGCCCGTTCCGCGCGCACTTCGGGCTGGGGAGCCGCGGCAAGGTCGACACGCTGACGGTGGTGTGGCCCGGCGGCGCGACGGCGCGCTATATGGATATCGCGGCCGGCCAGCGCATCGAGATTCGCGAGGGAGAGACCGGCTGGCGAAAGAGGTGAGGAACATTCAGCCGCCGTCGAACGCCGCCAGCGACGGCACTCGATCGGGAGTATACTGACTTCGCGGTGAACTCCGAAGGCCAGCGGAGGTCTGTTTCCCACCTGCGCTTTCGTTGCCAGGGTATTCCGGCAACCCAGTTCAAGGATTGGCGAAGGCGCGCCGACCGGGCGGGCGTGAAGACGGCGTTCGTCGCAACGGGCGCCCTGCTGGTGGCGGCCAGCATGATCGTCCCCGGCGACCGGCACGCGCAGGTTCCAACGAATCGCTCCATAGCCGTGCAATCCGTTCCTCCCGCCGGGAGTCCGCCGGTTTCGGGGTGCGCGGCCTGCGCATTCTTCCTGAACCGCCCCGTCGAAGGGAAGCTGAGCTACTCCGTTCACGCCGGCGACGCCGACATCACCAGTCGAACGATGCTGCTGACGGTAAAGAGCGCACAGGGAAATCCTATCGTCGTTCTTGCGCCCCTCACTCCGTTTCCGCCCGATTCCCTGATTCGCGCCGAGATCCGCGTCGCCGACCCCGACGGCGAGGTCACACACTCGCTCGAGTTCAGGACGGGGCCCGCGCCGCCCGCCGCCGCACTCGCCCGTTACGGATTCGAGGAGAACAACGCAAGCCTGTCGGCCCAGGGCGATTTCTCGGCGTCTCTGGCCCTGGGCGTTCTGGTTCCCCGGGAAGGCGCCCGCATGGGCGTTCTGTCGACCGGATCGATGCTCGGTGGTGAGGCCGTGACGGAAACGACCTCGCTCCTGTCGATGGGTCCGTTCTCCGTTCCGGGCGCAAGCGGGGACGATCGGCAGGTTACCCTCCAATACGACTTTCTTTCCGCCGAATTCGACCAATACGTCGGCACACAATTCGACGACGCGTTCCTGGTGATCCTCTCCGGCCCGCAAGGGGCGCAGGCCCGCCTGGTCACCTCGGTAAACGCGGTTGGTCGCGAGGCGTCGGTTCCGCCGACGGGTGAAGTGTTGCCGCAAGGAGCGATGGAGCACACGGATTGGCGGACGTTCACGCTTCGGGCGCGCGTCGGCCGGACGGCCTGCCTGACGTTCATCCTCACCGACGTCGGCGACGCCGCGCTGGAATCCGTCGTCGCGCTGGATTCGATCGCGCTGCAATAGAGGGGAGATTGAAAATGGATGGAGTGTCTGCGATTTCACTGATTCTCATCGCATCCTTCACGATCGAGAGAATCGTCAGCGGGCTGCTGTTCGCCCTCGGATTCCTGGACGCCTGGTCACGGAAGTTTCCCGATCCGGCCGCCATCGCCGACCCGATCGCCCGCACCGCGGCCGAGAAGAAGACGAAACTGGTTTCGTTCGCCTTCGCCTGCGTTCTCGGTATCGGCGTGATCGGCTGGTACGGGCAGGTACGCGTCTTGAAGGCGATGCTCGGGACCGGCGTCAGTCCCGTCCTCGACATCATCGTCACGGGTCTGGCGCTGGTGGCCGGCGCGGACCGGATCGGGGCGATCCTGAAGATGCCGGGTGCGCCCGGCGTCGAACGGAAACCTCCGGAGCCGATCGAGATTCGCGGCACCCTGGTTTTGGACGACAGCGGCTCGAAGCGTGTGACGGGCGCCGGCATGGGGTGAGCGCACATTCCCGGCGTATTCCACGGCGGATGCACGCCGGGCATTTTCCCATTCAACGGTGCGCGATTCTGCTATACTGTCCCTTCATGACGCCTGCCACGAGCCGCCATCATCACCATGGCCGCCGGGCGTGTGTCTGAACGGGTTTCCACGAAATCCTGAAAGCAGCGCCCGCCAAGGCAACGGCGGGCTTTTTTGTTGGTGTGCGATGAACCTCGACTTTACAAAACTCAACGGGCTGGTGACCGCCGTCATCCAGGATGACGCCAGCGGGCGCGTGCTCATGGTGGGCTTCATGAACGAAGAGGCCTTCCGGCGCACGGTGGAATCGGGCTATGCGACCTTTTACAGCCGGTCGCGCGACAAGCTGTGGCTGAAGGGGGAGACGTCGGGGCATCGCCTGGCGGTCAAGGAGATTCGCACGGACTGCGACCGCGACGCCGTGCTCGTGCGCGTCCAGGCGCTCGGCCCCGGCGTCTGCCACGAAGGCTACGAGAGCTGTTTCTTTCGCGCGCTGCGCGGCGGCGAGTGGTCGAACGTTGACGAGCGCGCCTACGACCCCGGCGTCGTGTATGGGAGCGGTCAGTGAAACGCTCGCTTGGACCGCGCACAACGGAGCGCCGCGGCGGCGTCCGGAAGGCCGGCAAGGAGGCCGCAGCGCCCTGTGCGCTCAAACTGGGAATCCCGAAAGGCAGCCTCGAGAACGCCACAATCGACCTGTTCCGCCGCGCGGGCTTCAACATCTCCACAAGCACGCGATCCTACTTCCCTTCGATCGACGACCCGGAAATCGAGTGCATGCTCATCCGCGCGCAGGAGATGGCGCGCTACGTCGACGACGGCATCCTCGACGCCGGTCTGACGGGCCGCGACTGGGTGATGGAAAACGAAGCCGACGTGGTGGTGGTCGCCGATCTCATCTACGCCAAGCAGAGCTTCGGCAAGGTGCGCTGGGTACTGGCGGCGCCGGAAGGGTCGGCGTTCCAATCGGTGAAGGACCTCGAGGGCAAGATCATCGCGACGGAGCTGGTCGGCGCGACGCGGCGCTATCTGGCGGCGCACGGCGTAAAGGCGAAGGTCGAATTCAGTTGGGGCGCCACCGAGGTGAAGCCGCCGGTGCTGGCCGACGCCATCGTCGAGGTGACCGAGACGGGGTCGTCGCTGCGCGCCAACAAGCTGCGGATACTCGACACGGTGCTCGAATCGAACACGCAGCTCATCGCCAATCACGGCTCCTGGGGCGACCCGTGGAAGCGGCGCAAACTGGAAGACATCCGCATGCTGCTCGATGGCGCGATCGCGGCGCTCGGCAAGGTCGGGCTGATGCTGAATGTGCACAAGGACGCGCTGGGCGCGGTGCTCGCCGTGCTGCCCGCGCTGAAGAATCCGACCATCTCGCCGCTGAGCTCGGGCGATTGGCTGGCGGTGAACACGATCCTCGACGAATCCACGGTGCGGACGATTATTCCGCGGCTGAAGGAGGCCGGGGCGCAGGGGATCGTCGAGTATCCGCTGAACAAGATCGTGATGTGAGGCGATGATCCGGATCGTCGAATCGAAGGACGTGGCGGGGCTGCTCCGGCGGCGTTCGGCGCGGCTGGACAAGGCCGAGGCGGTGGTGCGCCCGATTATCGACGATGTCCGCAAGCGCGGCGATAAAGCCCTGGTCGAGTACGCGCGGCGGTTCGACGGGTTGGAAGGCGCGAGCGTGGCTGTGGAGTCCGAGGCGCTCGCGCGGGCGCGCCGGCGGCTCACGCGCGAGATGCGGGAGGCGCTCCGGAAGGCTTCCGCGAATATCCGGGCGTTCGCGAAGATGCAGATGCCCGCGGCGCAGACTCGCGCGGTTTCGCCGGGGCTCCGCGTCGGCCAGATCGTCCGGCCGCTCGATTCGGTGGCCGCCTACATTCCCGGAGGCCGGTATCCGCTGCCGTCGACGCTCATGATGACGGTGGTTCCCGCGCAGGTAGCCGGCGTCGCGAATATCTCGGTCGCATGCCCGCAGCCCGCACCCGTGATCCTCGGCACGGCGGCCTGGTTGGGCGCGACGCATGTGTTCCGCATGGGCGGCGCGCACGCCATCGCGGCGTTCGCCTACGGAACCCGTACGGTCCCGCGCGCCGACCGTATCGCCGGACCCGGGAACATTTACGTCGCCGCGGCGAAGAAGCTGCTGGCCGGCGAGGTCGGAATCGACTTTGTCGCGGGGCCGACGGAGATTCTGATCATCGCCGCACAGGGAGACCCCACCTGGATAGCCGCCGACATGCTGGCGCAGGCCGAGCACGACACCGACGCCAGCGCCGTGCTGCTGACGACGTCGCGAAAGCTGGGCCGCGCGGTCGGGATGGAGATCGAGCGGCAACTGGCGACGCTGCCGACGGCGGGAGTGGCACGGCATTCGATCGATCGCAATGGCGCGATCGTCATCGTGCGATCGCTGGAGGAAGCGCTGGAGATCTCGAATCGCTTCGCGCCGGAGCACCTGAGCATCCCCGATCGCAGCTTGCTGCCGTTGGTGCGCCACGCGGGCAGCGTCTTCGTCGGGCCGACGAGTCCCGAGGCGGCGGGAGATTACGCCTCCGGTCCGAATCACGTGCTGCCCACCAACGGCCTGGCGCGGCTGCGCGGCGGACTCTCGGCGATGGACTTCGTCAAGGTGATCTCGGTGCAGGAGCTGAGCGCCGGGGCGCTGAAGAGCCTCGCGTCGTCGATTACCACGCTGGCCCGTGCGGAGGGCCTGGAGGCCCACGCGCGCTCAGTCGAGGTACGGCTGCCGTGAGCCTCAGTCCTCGCCGCGCCGTGCTTGACATGGCGCCCTACTCGCCGCCGACCGCGGGCCGCGCCGGCAAGCTTCGGCTCGATTTCAACGAGAACACCGTCGGCGCGTCGCCGCGGGTCGTCGAGAGATTGCGCGAGGCCGTGAGCGCGCCCGCTCTCGCCGTGTATCCCGAGTATGCCGAAACGAAGCCGAAGCTGGCGGCGTTCTTCGGCGTGCGCCCGGAGGAGTTCATTCTCACGAATGGCACCGACGAGGCCATTCAGGTGCTTGTGAACACGTTCGTCGAAACGGGCGGCGATGTCGTGCTGCTGCGCCCGTCGTATGCGATGTATCGCTTTTATTGCGAGGTGGCGGGCGCTTCCATCCGCGAGGTGGACTACCGGCGGGAGGATCTGGCGTTTCCGCTGGAAGAGCTGCTCGACGCGATCGCACCGGCGACGCGCGGCGTGCTGATCGCGAATCCCAACAATCCCACCGGCACGGGCGTCGGCATCGACGGCGTGAGGCGCATTCTGGAGCGCGCCCCCGGGGCGGCGGTGCTGATCGACGAGGCCTACTTCGAGTTTTCCGGCGTGACCGCACTCGCGCGGATCGCCGAATTCCCGAACCTTTTCGTGAGCCGCACGTTCTCCAAGGTGTACGGCATGGCGGCGATGCGGCTGGGGTGTCTGTTCTCGCAGGCGCCGAACGTCGCCTATCTGCACAAGGCGCAGTCGCCGTACAGCGTGAATATGCTGGCGGCGATCGCGGCGCAAGCGGCGATCGAGGACACGGCCTACGTGCGCGACTATGTCGCCGAAGCGCTGGCGGCGCGGGCGATGCTGTGCGCGGGATTCGACCGGCTCGGCGTGCGCTACTACAAGAGCGAGGCCAACTTCGTCCTGTTCCACGCCGGCGACCGCGCCGTCGAATTGCGCGACCGCCTCCGCGAGCGCGGCGTGCTGGTGCGCGACCGCAGCTACGAGATCGCCGGCTGCGTGCGGGTGACGGTGGGGACGCGCGAACAGATCGGCCGCTTTCTCGCGGCGCTCGAGGAGATGCTGTGACGCGAGAGATCCTCGTCTTCGACATGGACGGCGTGCTGGTGGACGTGCGCGAGTCGTACCGCGAGACGATCTGCCGCACGGTGGAGCACTTCACGGGCCGGGCGATCACGCGCGAGCTGGTGCAGCGGTATAAGAACGAGGGCGGCTGGAACAACGACTGGGCGCTTTCGCACCGTATCGCACTCGATCTTGGCGCCGACGTGCCATACGACCAACTCACGGCGTACTTCCAGAAGCTCTTCCTCGGCAACGGCGACGATGGTCTCATCGCGCGCGAGCGCTGGTTTCCGCGTGACGGCCTGCTCGACGATCTCGCCGCGCGCTTCCGTCTGGCGATCTTCACCGGCCGTCCCCGCGGCGAAGCCGCCATTACGCTGCGGCGCTTCGGCGTCGAGCGCGTATTCGACCCGGTGATCGGAGAAGAGGACGTCGCCCGCGGCAAGCCGGCTCCGGACGGGCTGGTCAAGATAATCGGCGCCAACCCGGGGGCGAGGATCTGGTATGTCGGCGACACGGTGGACGACGCCCGCAGCGCGCGTGCGGCCGGCGTGCCGTTCGTCGGCGTGGCGGCGCGCGAGAGTTACCGGCGCGAGGATCTGCTGGCGAGCTTCCGGCGCGAGAGCGCGCTCGCCGTGGTCGAGAACATTAACGAGCTGCCGGAGGTGCTGCCATGAGGACGGCAACCATCCGGCGCGACACCAAGGAAACTCAGATCGCCGGAAAGCTGCGCATCGAGGGGCGCGGCCGCTACGAAATCTCGACGGGCGTGCGCTTCCTCGACCACATGCTGGAGCTGTTCGCCAAACACGGCGGCTTCGATCTCACTTTGCAGGCGCGCGGCGATCTTGACGTCGACCAGCATCACACGGTGGAAGACGTGGGCATCGTGCTCGGGCAGTTGTTCGCTCAGGCGCTCGGCGACCGCCGCGGCATCAATCGCGCCGGATACTTCGTGCAGCCGATGGACGAAACGCTCGCCGTCGTCGCCCTGGACCTGGGCGGGCGGCCGGCGCTGGTCTACAAGGACCGCGTGCGGGTGCGCATGGTCGGCGACTTGCAGGCCGAGCTGCTCGAGGACTTCTTCGGCGGCTTCGTGAATCACGCCGGAGCGAATCTGCATGCCCTGGTGATGCACGGCCGATCGAATCACCACAAGATCGAGGCGATGTTCAAGTGCTTCGCGCGCGCCATGAAGTACGCCTGCTCGCGCGACCGGCGCCTGCGTGGGCTGCTTCCCTCGACGAAAGGGCTGCTGTGATCTCGATCGTCGATTACGGAGCGGGCAACCTGCGATCGGTGCAGAACACGCTGGCCGAGGTCGGCGCGCCCTACCTGCTGGTGGACGACATTGAGGGAGTGCGCAAGGCCACCAAGCTGATCCTGCCGGGGGTCGGACACTTCGGCCAGATGATGCGTGCGCTCGACGCGATGCGCCTGCGGCAGACGCTGCTCGACCGTATGGGCGCCGGCGTCCCGTTCCTGGGCATCTGCCTGGGCTTGCAGGCGCTGTTCGAGGCGAGCGAGGAAGCCCCGGAGGTCCACGGACTCGCGTTGTACCGCAGCACGGTGCGGCGGTTCGGCGAGGACGCGCCGCGCGTGCCCCACATGGGCTGGAACGAGCTGGAGCCGATCGCCACCTCGCGCCTGCTCGAAGGGACCGGAGAGCGGCCCTACGTCTACTTCGCGCACAGCTACTACGCGCCCGTGACCGAGGCGACCGCGGCGACCTGCACCTACACGCTGCCCTACACGGCGGTCCTCGAGAGCGGGAACGTGTTCGGGGTCCAGTTTCATCCGGAGAAATCCGGGCAGCTCGGATTGCAAATCATGCGGAATTTCGTGGATATGTAGATGCTCGCCAAGCGCATCATCCCGTGCCTGGACGTGACCGGCGGGCGCGTCGTCAAGGGCGTCAACTTCGTCAACCTGCGCGACGCGGGCGACCCGGTGGAGCTGGCCGAGCGCTACAACGACCAGGGCGCCGACGAGATCGTCTTCCTGGACATCACGGCTTCGAGCGACGACCGGCAGACCATGGTCGACGTCGTGTTCCGGACCGCGCGGCGGGTGTTCATTCCTCTGACGGTCGGAGGCGGCATCCGCTCGGTGAAGGACGCACGGAAGATTCTCCTGGCCGGCGCCGAAAAGGTCAGCGTCAACACGGCGGCGGTCCGGCGGCCCGAGCTGATCTCGGAGCTGAGCCGCGAGTTCGGCGCGCAGGCGGTGGTGCTGGCGATCGACGCGCGCCGACGCGATGACGGCGGATGGTCGGTGTACACGCGCGGCGGGCGCGACGACGAGGGAATCGACGCGGTGGAGTGGGCGGCGCGGGGCGAGCAGCTCGGCGCGGGCGAGATTCTGCTCACGTCGATGGATACCGACGGCGTGCAGTCGGGCTTCGACTGCAAGCTGACCGCGGCCGTTTCGCGCGCGACGCGGATTCCGGTGATCGCCTCCGGCGGCGCGGGCCGGCCCGAGGACTTCCTGCGGGTGCTCACCGAGGGCCGCGCCGACGCGGCGCTGGCGGCTTCGATCTTCCATTACGGGACCTACCAGGTGGGCGACCTCAAGGCGTATCTCGCCGGGCACGGAATCCCGGTGCGGAGGATCGCGTGATTATTCCGTGCATCGACCTGATGGACGGCAAGGTGGTGCAACTGGTGCAGGGCCGCGAGAAGGCGCTCGAGGGCGGATCGCCCGAAGAGATGCTGGCGCGCTTCGCGGCGTTTCCCGAGATTCAGGTGATCGACCTGGACGCCGCCATGGACCGCGGGTCGAACGACGGCATCGTGGAGTGGATCGCTTCGCGCGCGGCCACACGAGTGGGCGGCGGCGTGCGGACGGCGGATCGCGCACGGAAGCTGGTGGAACAGGGCGCGCGCAAGGTGATCGTCGGGACGGCGGCCTTCACGCCGGCGCTGGAGGAGATCAGCCGCGCCGTCGGACGCGACCGACTGATCGTTGCGCTCGACTCGCGCGGCGGGCGCATCGTCGTGAAGGGCTGGAAGGAGTCGACGGCGCTCGAAGCCGAGAGAGTGATCGGCGGCCTGGAGCCGCACTGCTCGGGCTTCCTGTGCACTTACGTCGACAAGGAAGGCATGATGCAGGGCACGGACCTGGACTGGTTTCGGCGCCTGCGCGCGGCGACTTCGCTGGAGCTGACCGCCGCCGGCGGCATCACGACCATGGAGGAGATCGCCGAACTGTCGCGGATGAATGTCCACACGGCGCTGGGAATGGCAATCTACACGGGGCGGCTGAAGTTGGAGGAACTAACCCCTACGCGAACGGGTTGACGACGTGGACCCCGCCCAGGACTCCGCGCGAGTGCAGGTCCTCGCTATACAGCACGGCGGCTCCGGCTACTCGCGCGGCGTGAACAATCAGGGCGTCCCAAAACGAAATGCGCGCGAGGCGATGCAGTTCAATCGCCGCGATCACATCGGCCGGCTCGAAGCGGACAACCTGTCCTCGCGCCAGAATCTCGACTTTGCGTTGCGCCGTCTCGGGCGGAACGCCGAGCTTTCGAGTCGCGGCCACGAAGTACTCCTGCAGGACCTGGATCGACACCACGGCCTTCCCGCGGCGCATCTGCTCGCCGACGAGCGAGGTCGCCCGCTTGCGTTTTTCGGGGGCGGAGGCATCGTCGGTGTAAACGAGAATGCTGGTGTCGAGGAATGCGAGACCGTTCATCGGCGCCCGTGGAGATCCTCGCGATTGAACTTCCAACCGCGCGAGTCGCCCCGCGGCCGGCGGGAGAGAGCCGCGAACTCGGCGGCGGCGGCGGCCGAATCGGATTGGCCGGCGAATTGTTCCAGATAATCGCGCACAAGCTGGTTCACGCTGGTGCCCATCGCCTGGGCGCGCTTCCGCGCCTCCCGGACGATTCGATCGTCGATCGACAGCGTGACGTTCATGCCCACATATTACGTGCGCACGGATTCGGTGTCAATCGCCGCCCGCCTTCCAGCGCAAGCCGGAGGCGAATTCCAGTCCGACCTGATAATTGTGGCCTTCCCTTCGGCAGTAGCGCACCGACCCCGTGCCGCCGAAGCCGGAGCCGTCCACACGGAAGACCGCGTAGGTCCCCAACGGAATCGGGAACGGAATCCGCGCGCTGATACCGGTCTCCGAAATGTCGAGGCAGGTCCCGCGCGCCGAACGGCCCTGCTCGGACTCCGCCCAGCAGATCTCGATGCCGAGCTTGCGCGGCTGCCGCCGGTGCCGCCTCATTTCCTTTTGCACGCTCATGCGAGCAGCTCGCGCGGATCGTCGATCCAGTAGTCCGGCGCGAAGCGCGCCATCTCGGCCTCGTCGCCGTAGCCGTAACGGACGGCGCACAGGCGCACTCCGGCGCGGCGGCCGGCCTCCATGTCGGTTGCCGAATCGCCGACGAACAGGCAGTCCCCGGGTGACGCGCCGAACAACTCCAGCGACTTGAGAATCACGTCGGGCGCGGGCTTGCTTGGGAATCCGTCGGTGCCTTGCACGTGGTCGAAATGCTCCAGCAGGCCGAACTGCTCGAGGACCAGCCGCGTGGTCGGCGTGCCCTTGGTGGTCGCGGTCGACTTGCGGCCGCCGAGCGCGCCGAGCATTTCGGCGACGCCGCCGTAACGACGTGTCCGCGAGTGGCCGCGCGCGGCGTAGATGGCGCGGTAGTCGCGGATCATCGCGTCGTACTGCTCGGCGGTGTATTGGGGCAGGAGGTCCTGGAACAGGTCGATGAGGTGGCGGCCGATGTAGCGGCGCAACAGGCTCTCGGAAGTCCCGGCGGCGGGCGTCGCGGCGAGCACGGCGTCGATCGCGCCGCAGATGTCGGCGGCGGAGTCGAGCAGCGTGCCGTCGACGTCGAACAGGTAGACGGGGAAGCGGGGGATCAACGATGTCCGAGGTACATCAGCCAGCCGAGGCCGAATATGGTTGCCAGGAAATAACCGAAGCACTTCAGACCGTAGCGGAAGCGCTCGTGGTCGGTCTTCTTGGTGACCACGCCGAGAACGGCCGACGCGAGTATGGCGAACAGGATGCTGGCCTCGAAATGCGAGAGCGCCATCTTCGGCATCAGTCCTTCCTCCCGACGGCGATCTCGAAGGCGTCCACCATGGCGAGAATGTTCATGAGGCCGGCGGCGACCAGGAACTTGGTGCCGTAGTCGTGCACATGGCCGGCGACGTCGATCTGCGCGTAGCCGAGCCACACGGTCGCCAGGTAGAGCAGTCCCGAGGCGACGTTGGAGACGAACCCACCCACATAGATGATGGTGGTGAGCATGTCGCCGGTCTCGGGCTTAAACATCGCGCCGCGCATCATCAGCCCGAACAGAAAGGTGATGGCCACGCAGGCCGCCAGGATCGCGCCGCGCCCGTGGCGTTTGAGAAAGAAATGACCGCCCCCGGGGACGATCCAGCCGATGGCGACCACGTGCAGCCATAGCTTCAGCGGCGGCATCGGATCTTTGGGTGGTTTGGGCTTGCGGCCGAACATGCGTCTTTTCAGTTTACCAATGGGAACGGCGGCGGCGCGGTTGTTCCGAATAACCGCGCCTGCTACCATCTTAGCCCGGAGGCTCATTCATGGCGGCAACACTGACCGCGCCGGCGGCCAAGACCGGCGGCGGATTCCTGATCGAAGAAACGCAGGCCGAAGAGGTTTTCACGCCGGAAGATTTCACCGAAGAGCACCTGGCCGTCGCCAAGACGACTGACGAATTCTTCGCCAACGAGGTCGCACCCAACGTCGAGGCCATCCAGCACCATGAGCCGGGCGTCGCGCAGCGCGTGCTGCGCAAGTCGGCCGAGCTGGGACTGACAGCGGTGGTGGTGCCGGAGAAGTTCGGCGGCATGGAGCTCGACCTGGTATCCGCGATGATCGTCGCCGAGCACCTGGCCAAGGACGGATCGTATTCGGGTTGGCACGGGGCGCACAGCGGGATCGGGACGCTGCCGCTGCTGCTGTTCGGCACCGAGGAGCAGAAGCAGCGCTACCTGCCGCGGCTCGCGACGGCCGAGCTGATCGGCGCCTATTGCCTGAGCGAGCCGCAGGCGGGCTCGGACGCGCTGGCCGCCAAGACTCGCGCCGACCTCAGCGCCGACGGCACGCACTACGTCCTCAACGGCCAGAAGATGTGGATCACCAACGGCGGCGGCGCGGACCTCTACACGGTGTTCGCGAAGGTCGGCGGCGAGAAGTTCACGGCGTTTCTCGTCGAGCGCGCCTGGCCCGGCGTTCAGCCCGGCGCCGAAGAGAAGAAGATGGGCATCAAGGGCAGCTCGACCACGGCGGTCTATCTGGATAACGTCAAGGTGCCGGTCGAGAATGTGCTCGGCGAGATCGGACGCGGGCACATCATCGCCTTCAACATTCTCAACATCGGACGCCTGAAGCTGGGACCGGGGACAGTCGGCGGGGCGAAGAACGTGCTCGCCGCGTCGCTGAAGTACGCCGCCGAGCGGAAGGCCTTCGGCAAGTCGATCTCCGAGTTCGGAATGATCCGCCACAAGCTGGCCGAGATGGCGATCCGCATCTGGGCCTCGGAGACGATGAGCTATCGCGTCACCGGGCTGATTCAGGATCACCTGCGCGACTTCTCGTGGTCGCAGCCGGACGCCGCGCAGACCATGATGAAGGCCATCGAAGAGTTCGCCGCCGAGTGCTCCTACGTGAAGGTCTTCGCGAGTGAAGCGCTCGACTACGTGACCGACGAGGGCGTGCAGATTCACGGCGGTTACGGCTTCCACGAGGATTACCTGGTGGAGCGGGCCTATCGCGATTCGCGCATCAACCGCATCTTCGAAGGGACCAACGAGATCAACCGGATGCTGGCGACCGGAATGCTGCTCAAGCGCGCACAACGCGGGCGGCTCGGGCTGGTGGAGGCCGTGAAGAAGGTGCAGGCCGAGGCGATGGGCGGGCCGTCGCCGTCGGCGGGCGACGCCGAATCGCAACTGGTGGCCAACGCCAAGAAGGTCGCGCTGCTCTGCCTGGGCGTGGCTTACCTGAGGTTCATGGACAAAATCGACGAGCAGCAGGAGGTGCTGGCGGGGATCACCGACATCGCGATGAGCGCCTTTGCGATGGAAGGCTGCGTGCTGCGCTCGGAGAAGTTGCGCCGCGCCGGGCGGGGCGAGGTCGCGCGCGACATGACGGCGGTCTTCACGCGCGAGGCCATGGAGTGGATCGAGCCGGCCGCGCGGGCGGTGGTGGCGGCCTGCTCGGAAGGCGACTCGCTGCGGACGAATCTCGCGGTGCTGAAGCGCTTCACGAAGTTCGAACCGGTGGACGCCATCGGCCTGCGACGAAAGATCGCCGGACGCCTGCTCGACGCCGGGCGCTACGTCGTGTAGTGACGCAGACCATCGTCGTACTGGTTGGGCTGCCGGCGTCGGGCAAGTCGACCTGGCTGGAGAGACGCGGCGTCGCGGCGCTGTCCTCCGACTTCCTGCGCGTGCTGCTCGCCGACGACGCCACGGACCAGTCGATTCATCGGCAGGTCTTCGCCGCGTTGCGATACCTCGCACGCGCGCGGCTGCGCATCGGCCGCCGCCTGGTTTACGTCGACGCCACGCACCTGACGCCGCGCGAGCGGAGGCCGTGGATCGAGATGGCGCGGCGGTACGGCTCAAGGGTCGAGGCGCTGTACTTCGACACGCCGATCGGGGAGTGCCTGCGGCGGAACCGGATGCGGGACCGGGTGGTGCCGGAGGAGGTCATCGAACGGATGGCGGCGCGGCTGGTTCGCCCGTCGCGCGCCGAGGGGTTCGATCGGGTGCGAGTGGTTTCAACCGCTCAGGCCTGAAGAGCGGTCACGAGTGCGGCGCAGTAGATGTCGTCGGCCGAGCAGCCGCGCGAGAGGTCGTTGGCGGGCTTGGCGAGGCCTTGCAGGAAGGGCCCGAAGGCGGCGCCGTCGCCCAGGCGCTCCACGAGCTTGTAGCCGATGTTGGCGGCGTTGAGATCGGGGAAGATCAACGTATTCGCCCGGCCGGCGACGGTCGACCCCGGCGCCTTGGAAGCGCCCACGGCCGGCGCCAGCGCGGCGTCGGCCTGCAACTCGCCGTCGACGTGGAGATCGGGCGCGCGCGCCTTGACGATCCGCAGCGCCTCGCGGACGCGGTCGACTTCCTTGTGGCTGGCGCTCCCCTTGGTGGAGAACGAGAGCAGCGCCACCACCGGTTCGACGCCAAGCAGCGCGCGCGTGTTGCCGGCCGTGGCGAGGGCGATCTCGGCCAGTTGCACGGCGGTGGGCTGCGGGACGATGGCGGTGTCGGCGACGGCGAGCAGCCCGTTGTGGCCGAACGAGCGGTCGTGGACGCACAGAATCAGGATGGTGGAGACGGTGCGCACGTCGTGCGGAGTGCCGATGGAGTGCAGGGCCGCGCGCACGGTGTCGGCGGTGGAGTTGGCGGCGCCGCCGACGAAGCCGTCGGCGTCTCCGGCGGCGACCATCAACGCGGCGAAGTAGAGCGGCCGGCGGGCTACCTCGGCGGCCTCGGTTTCGGTGACGCCTCGGGCGCGGCGGCGCTCGTAGTAGATGGCGGAGTATCGGCGCAGCGCGGCCGAGGCGGCGGGGTCGACGTCGCGGCCCACGAGGATGGGCTCGACCAGGCCCTCGCGGGCGAGGCGTTCGGCGGCGGCGGCGACGCGCGGGTCGGCGCCCTCGGGGAAGACGATGCGTTTTTTCGAGGGAAGGCGGCGCACGCGCTCGATCTGGCCCGCGACGAAAGCGCGGGCCGATTCGGGCATTGGCATAGAAGGTACCATTGTACAGTTCGACCTAAGCCGGCCATCTTCATCGGCACGATGAAGGAGGCCGCGCTGAAACCGGAGGGGGCCGGCGCCGATCAAGGCGCGTTCAGGAACCGCAGAATCTCGCGCATGACCCGATCGGCCTGATCGGTGTCGAAGAGGAACTGCGCGTGGGCGTCGCCATCGAGGACGATCAGCTCTTTCGGCTGCGGGGTCTTCTCGAAATAGGCGCGAAGCCTCGGGAGCCGCGGCCCATCGCCGCTGGTGTCGTCGCGCGCCATCAGGAAAAGCTTGCGCAGCGTGAGCTTTTCGGGCGACGCGTCCGGCGTGGCGCCGAGAAACACGATGCGGTCGAACTCGCCGGGGCGTTCGGCGGCGGCGCGCCCGGCCGCTCCTCCTCCCAGGCTGCCGCCGACGGCCGCGACGCGCTTCGCGCCGGTCTTGCGAAGATACGCCGAGGCGGCGAGAACGTCGAGGTGCAGCGGCGCGGTGAAGATGTCCTGCTGCCCGGGCCCCGTGGATTTGGCGTAGCCGCGGAAATCGATGGCGATGGAACGGAATCCGGCATCGGCGAGCGCGCGCGCCTGCTTCGCCCAGCTCTCCTTGTTGAAGCGGCCGCCGTGGAGGAGCACGACGCCGCGGTCGCCCTTGCCGTAGACGTCGGCGTGGATGGCCCCGCCGTCGCTGGTCGTGAGCGTGACAGGCTGCTGCGCGAGGGCGAGAAGGATGACGATGGAGACGGCGTTCGTCATGAGGCGGCTCCTTCGATCGGCGGCAGCAGGTGCTTCTGGACCTTTCCGAGAGCGGTGCGCGGGAGCTTGTCGACGGCCACGAAGGCGCGCGGCGCCTTGAACGAGGCCAGCTTGGCGCGGCATGCGGCGTCGAGCGCCGCGGTATCGACGGCGCCTTTCGAGACCACGTAGGCCACCGGCACTTCGCCGCGCACGCGGTCGGCGACGCCCACCACGGCGGCTTCGGCGACGCCGGGCTGTTCGAGCAGGAACTCCTCGATTTCGCGCGGGTAGATGTTGAAGCCGCCCGAAATGATCACGTCGCTGCGGCGTCCCTGAAGCGTGTAGTAGCCGTCGGCGGAGCGGGTGGCGAGGTCGCCGGTGCGGAACCAGCCGTCGTGAAATGCGTCGCGCGTCGCATCCTCGCGGCGCCAGTAGCCGGCGAAGACGTTGGGGCCTTTCAGCTCGATCTCGCCGGTCTCGCCCTCGGCGGCGGGAGCGCCGGCTTCGGTGACGATGCGCGCGGAGACCCCCGGAAGCGGAACGCCGACCGTTCCCGCGCGGCGCTCGCCCTCGTAGGGATTCGAGATGTTCATGAGGGTCTCGGTCATGCCGTAGCGTTCGAGGATGGTGTGGCCGAACAGCGCGCGGAAGTCGTCGAGCACCTGCGCCGGCAGCGGCGCGGAGCCGGAGACGAACAGGCGCATCGCCGAGCCGATGGCGCGCGCGGTCTCGGGCGGCGTGTCGAGCAGGCGCACGTAGATGGCGGGGACGGCGAACAGCAGCGTCGGACGGAAGTCGAGGAATTCGGCGGCGGCGCGGGTGTGGTCGAAGCGCTCGAGGAGGCGCATGCGGCAGCCGGAGGCGAGCCACGCGCAGAGGCCGTTGCCGAGACCGTGGACGTGGAAGAGCGGCAGCGGCATCAGCAGGCGGTCGGAGGAATCGATGCGCCAGCACGCGAGAATGTTCACGGCGTTGGCGGCGAAGTTGTTGTGCGTCAGGATGGCGCCCTTCGAGACGCCGGTGGTGCCGGAGGTGTAGACGATAGCGGCGGGATCGTCGCCGTCGAGCGGGGCGGCGGCCCCCTCATCGGAGGCGCCGGCGGCGGTTTCCGCGAGTTCCTCGGGATACCAGACCGGCGTGTCGCGGGGAACTTCGCCCGAGGCGACGATGGCCTGCGGCTCGGCGTCACCGATAATGTGCGTGATCTCGCGTTCGCGGTAGAGGACGTTGATCGGCACGAAGACGATGCCGGTGCGCACGCAGGCGAGGAAGAGGTCGACGATTTCGAGGCCGTTAGGGAGGTAGACGCACAGCCGGTCGCCGCGCTTGAGGCCGCGGGCGGTGAGAACGCGCGCCATTCGCGCGGCGCGGCCGTGGATGTCGCCGAAGGTGAAGGTGCGTCCCTGCCATTCGAGGGCGGCCTGGTCGCGGCGCCCGCGGAAGGACAGGTCGAACAGTTGAGTGAGGTTCATTGCGGCGCGAGGGTGCAGTTCATTATAGAGTGAAGTTATGACGACCGCGACGCTGGTTCCCGTCGAGGAGTACCTGCGGACCGACTACGAGCCGGACTGCGACTACATCGACGGCGAACTGGAGGAGCGGAACATGGGCGAGCAGCAGCACGGCCTGGTGCAAGGCTACATCTTCAACTACTTCATTAACCGCAAACAGCTCGGTATTCACCCGCGCCTGGAATGGCGCGTTCGCGTTACGCCGACCCGGTATCGTGTGCCGGACGTCTGCCTCCTGACGCACAAGACCGGTGAGCGCATCCTGACCGCGCCGCCCCACGTCATCATTGAGGTGCTTTCCCCCGACGACACCATCCGCCGCATGCGACGGCGAATCGAGGACTACCTGAATTTCGGCGTCCGCAACATCTGGGTCATCGATCCCGACGAGCGGCGCGCGTGGTACTGCACGCGCGAGGGCACGACCGAGTCGACCGATCTCCTGCTCCGCGCGGAGAACCCAGAAATCGTCCTGCCGCTCGCGGAGATCTTCCAGGCGATCGACGAAGACTGAGGGCACCGAAAAAAGTTCTCGATATACGCACGCGACCCGCGTATAATGTCCTGCAATCGATGAGGATCGCAATTCTTCACCCTTCCTACGAAGGCTCCGACTCGCCGTTCCTCGAAATGGACCCGCAGTGCGATCCGGCACGGTACCTGACCGGACACCAGATCGAGGAGTTCCAGATTCGCAAGGCGACGGCCGTGCGACAGATCATGGACGTCGCGCGCGGGGGCTTCGACGCCGCCGTGAACCTGTGCGACGGCGCCTGGGAGGAGGACCGCGCCGGGATTGAGGTCGTGCAGACTCTGGAGCGCCTGGGAGTGGCCTTCACGGGCGCCGGCTCGGCATTCTACGAGCCCTCGCGGGAGGCGATGAAGATGGCGGCGCACGCTGCCGGGGTCGCGATTCCGGCCTGCGTGATGGGCCGCGGCGAAGAGGCCGCCGATCGGGCCGTGGCCGAACTTCGCTTTCCGATGATCGTCAAGCACCCGGCGGGGTATTCCAGCGTCGGCATGACGCTGGCGTCGCGGGTGACCGATGAGGCCGGACTGCGCGCCGAGGTCCGGCGGATCAGCGAGGCTTACTGCGGGGTACTGATCGAGGAATTCATCGAGGGCCGGGAGTTTTCGGTGCTGGTCGCCGAGCCGAGGGAGGGCGAGGAGGAGCCCTGGGCGCTGGAAGCCATCGAGTTCACTTTTCCGCCGGGCGAACCCTTCAAGCACTTCGAGCTCAAGTGGGACCGCTACGAGGAGATCGGCACGCTGGCGGTGGACGATCCGGGGCTGGCGGCGCGGCTGCGCGGCGCCGGGGCGCTGGTCTTCCAGAGCATGAACGGATCGGGTTACGCGCGCTCGGATTTCCGGGTGGACGCCTCGGGCGAAGTGTATTTTCTGGAAACCAATCCGAATTGCGCCATATTCGAACCGGAAGGCTCCTACGGGAGCGCCGATTTCATTCTGGAGCGCGACCCGGGCGGCCAGCGCGGCTTTCTGGAACACATGCTGTTCTGCGCGCTCCGCCGCCGCGACCGGGCGCTCAGACGAGCCGAGCCGCGCTACCGCCGCGGGCGCGGATTCGGCATGTTCGCGACGCGGGCGCTCGGCGCCGGCGAGATCGTCGAGGTGCACGAGGAGCGCGCGCAGGCGCTGGTGTCGCGCGGGCACGCCGCGCGCTGGCGCGGAGTCCGGCGCGACTGGTTCGCCCGCTACTGCTGGCCGCTGAGCGACAACGTCCACGCGCTGTGGAGCGAGGATCCCGCCGGGTGGCGCCCGATCAATCACAGCTGCGACCCCAATACCTGGCTCGACGGGCTGAACGTAGCCGCGCGGCGCGACGTGGCGTCCGGCGAGGAACTGACGATCGACTATGCGACCTTCTGCGGCCCCGGGATGGCGCCGTTCGGGTGCGCCTGCGGCTCGCACGAATGCCGGGGGACGGTCTCGGGCGACGATCACCTGACACCGGAATTTCGACGCCGCTACGCGGGCCATGTCTCCGACTACATCGAGTCGCAGTGGCGCGAGCGGCCCTTCGAGATCGTCGCCTCACGAAGCGGACGCGCTCTCTCCGCGCGGCGGCGCTGGAGCCGCGGAGAGCTGGTCTCCCCGCTCTCGTTCGATGGGCGATTCCCGTCGCCGACGCGTCACACGCTCCAGCTCGCCGAGGCCGAACATGCCCAGCCCCTGCCGTTCGAGCTGCGCTGCGTCAATCATTCCTGCGACCCCAACCTGCTGTTCGATATCGACGCCGGGGAAGCGCTCGCGCTGCGCGACATCGCGCCGGGCGACCTGCTGGCGGCCTTCTATCCGGCGACCGAGTGGATCATGTCGGAACCGTTCGACTGCTACTGCGACTCGCCGGAGTGCATCGGCCGAATCGACGGCGCGTCCCGAATGCCGCGCGAGGTGCTCGGACGCCACACGCTGGCCGGCGTGGTCCGGCGAAGACTGGGCGCCGCGGCCGCCGCTCCGGGATCCTGACGTCCCGCTTTCCGGCGGCACCCGGACCGGCGCCGCTATTTCTTCACCGAAAGCGTGACGGAGGACGGGTACTGGAGCGTGTGGTGCACCGCGTTGCGCGCCACCACGCCTTTCGATTCGTCGTAATTGTTCCCGCCGGTATTCAGATTGCGGTCGAAGCGCGGGAAATTGCTGCTCGATATTTCGATGCGGATCCGGTGTCCGGGCTTGAAGTAATTGCTGGTGGTCATGGGCTGGAAGACGACCCGGTAGACGCGGCCGGGCTCCATCCACACCGGGTCCTTGTCGTAACCCGCGCGCCAGCGCATCCTCTGAATGGTCTCGTCGAGATTGTACGCGCGGCCCTCGGGGTCGACGTCGACCAGCTTCACGGTGAAGTCCGTGTCCTTGGCCGACGACGAGACGAACAGCGACACCGTCACCGGCCCCGTCACCTCGATGCCATCCTTGAGCGGCTCGGTGCTGTACACCAGCACGTCGGCGCGCGACTCCACCGGGCGCTGGTCGAAGGCCCCGCCCGCCACGGCGTTACCCGTGCAGCAGACGTTGCCGCCGAGCGACGGAACCGGATTCATGGGGTCGTAGACGAACTCGTCGGGCCGCTCTTCCCGCGGCGGGCTGTCGACCAGCCTGCCGTCGCCGTACAGACTGTTGGCCTTGCCGTTGCTTGACAGCGCCAGCGTCACGTTCTGAACCCCTGCCGGCGGCCAGGTATCGGCGGTCTGCCACTGGTTGCTGCCCATGGTGTAATAGCGGACCTTGGGAGTCTTCTCGAGGATCTTGTTGTCCTCGCCCTTCAGGAAAAAGTCGAACCATCCGTAGGTGAGGGCGTTGTAGTCCAGGCGCGCGTCGCCCACGCTACGTTCGCCGACGATGGTGTTCTCGGTGGCACGCGTGAAGGCGCAGTGCAGCGTCGGCGCGATGACGGCGTACTGCTGCGCGGCGACGGCCGGACGCGCCGTGCGGCGGACGTAATCGTAGGCGGCGAGGTTCGGCCCGACCGAAACGTCGTACCAGGACATCAGCCAGAGGCCGGGGACGTTGATGGGCTGATTGTCGTGCCACAATCCGCCGCGATACCAGGCCGGATCGTTGGGCGCGCGCTGGATCATGGCGCCGCCGGTGGCGACCTCCATGCGGTCGGCGTAGATGCCGCGGGGGCCGTTGACCGCTTTCAGGATGTCCATCACCGGGAGATGGCGCAGCGCTTTCGACCAATCGACGGCGGGCATCTGCGGGGCGAGGTCGAAGAGGCGCGCAGCGGCGACCAGGTCCTCGCGTGGCGTGTTGGGCGGGAACATCGGGCGCACCTGGTTTTGCTGGCCGTAGATCCAGGCGGCGAAGAGCATCTGGAAGGCGCCGCCGCGATACCAATTGCCCTGCTCGTAATACGGTCCGACACGGCCGACGCCAGCGCCGAAGCCCTGCGGGATCATGGCGGCGAAACCGGGGTGACCTTCGGCGGCGACGGCGAGCTGCCACTCGGCGGTCGACGAGCAGCCGATTGTACCTACCTTGCCGTTCGACCACGGCCGCGCGGAGATCCACGCGATGGCATCCGTACCGTCGCTGACGGGCGGGCCGAGGATGTCGTAGTTGCCCTCGGAGCCAAAGTGTCCGCGCTCGTTCATCAGCACGTAGGCGTAGCCGCGGCGCACGGCCTCCACGACCTGGGTCATGTCGCGTGGCGCGCCGAGGCGGACGTCCCAGAAGTTGTAGTTGTAGGGTGAGCGCACGAAAATCGTCGGGTATTTCTTCGATTCGTCCTTGGGGCGATAGACGTCGGCCGACATGCGCTTGCCGTCGCGCATCTCGACCATGTGCTTGCGCTCAATGATGGCGACGGATTCGAGACGCCGTTCAGCGGCGTTGCGCTGGGCGATGGTCTGGGCGTCGGTGGCGGGCCGCGGCTGGGCCAGGATCGGGCACGCGCAGAGCAACACGGCGAGGACGGGACGGATCGGCCGATTCATGGGAGACAGTGTAACAAGTCGAGGGGCGCGGCCCGTCGCGCGAGGGGCGATGCGTGGGCGTCTGGAAAACTCCATTGCTAGACTGGCTTCATGTTCCCCCGTGCCTTTCTTGTGATTGCTGCTGCGGTCTGCTCGTCAGTAAACGCACCATCGCAACAGGCCCGGGCGTTTGGCGAGTCCGACAAAACCGCGATCGAGAAGATGTACGATCGTTACCTCGTGGCGTTCATTAAGAAGGATTACGCTGGTCTGCGGGAGTCCGTCCAGGCTCCGTTCGTTGTTTGGGACGGAGGGGATATGCAGGCCTTCGCGTCCGTAGATGCCGTGATGGGGTTTTACCGAAAGCAACTCGTAGCGCTGGAACAGCGCAACTACAGTCATGCCGAAATTACCAATACGCGGATCACCCCACTTACGCCGGATAGCGCTCTCATCAACAAGTCCATTCGGCGTTTCAAGAAGGACGGCTCGGTGTTAGAAGAAGGAGCTGCGATCTACCCTGCGTGCAAATCCTCCGGGGCCTGGAAGCTCTGCGGGATGATACGGCAAGAATCACAGTACTTCGGTAAAGTCTATTGACGGCAACCGGGCTGCGGGCATCGGCAACCAGCGCTACCTCTTCGACCAGCGCCGCCGGTTGAAATCCCACGCGGTGTATGATTCCATAAGGTAGTTAAGTTCCGTTGGAGGGGAATGATGCTTCGTCCGTCCGCCTTGATCCTGTCCGCCGCCGCGTGCGCCTTCGGCGCCGCGAACACCACGGCGCCGCCGACGTACACGAAAAACGTCGCCGGCGTCCTCAACAAGCGCTGCGTCGAGTGCCACCGCAAGGGCGAGGTCGCGCCGATGGCATTCACGTCGTATAAAGAGGTCCGGCCGTGGGCGAAGGCGATCAAGGAAGCCGTCTCGTCGCGCAAGATGCCGCCATGGCTGGCCGATCCGCACGTCGGCGCGTTCTCCAACGACCGCCGCCTGACGCCGCAGGAATTGGAGACCGTGTCGCGCTGGGCCGACGCCGGCGCGCCCGAAGGCGACGCGAAGGACCTGCCGCCCGCGCCGCAGTTCGTCGAAGGCTGGTCGATCGGCAAGCCGGACGCGGTCATCGACATCGGAACGGATTTCGAAGTGCCGGCGACGGGCACGGTGAAGTATCAATACGTCGTGGTGGAGACCGGCTTCACCGAGGACAAGTGGATCGAGGCCGCCGAGATCCGGCCCGACAAGCGCAGCGTCGTGCATCACATCATCGTGTTCATGACCGATCCGGGACTGGACCGCGCGCTGGCGCAGGGAGGCGGGAACCTCCTGGTCGGCTATGCGCCCGGCGATCCGCCGATCAACTTCCATCCGGGCACCGCGAAGCTTCTGCCGAAGGGTTCCAAGCTCCGCTTCCAGCTCCACTACACGCCCAACGGCACGGCCACCAAGGACCGCAGCTACGTCGGGTTGCGCTTCGCCAAGGCGCCGCCCCAGCATCGCGCCATCACGGGCAACGCGCTGAATTTCGGGTTCGTGATTCCGGCGGGCGCGCCGGCGCACGAGGTGAAGTCGACGTGGACTGCCAAGACCGACGTCCGGCTGACCGGCCTGATGCCGCACATGCACCTTCGGGGCAAGGATTTCGAGTACACGGTGACATACCCGGACGGCCGCAGCGAGAAGATCCTCAGCGTGCCGGAGTACGACTTCAACTGGCAGCTCGCCTACGAACTGAAAGAGCCGCTCAACCTGCCCAAGGGCACGCGTATCGATTGCGTCGCCCACTTCGACAATTCGCCGAACAACAAGTTCAATCCCGATCCGACCAAGGAAGTCCGCTGGGGCGACCAGACCTGGGAAGAGATGATGATCGGCTGGTTCACCTACACAATTCCCAACGAGGCAGCCCAGGTCACGCGCGCCAGCAACGAATAGCGGCCCACCGTGCGGTTTCTTGCAATCGCCCTGCTGGTGGTGTTACCGGCGGGCGCGCAGACCGGGCGGTTTGTCGAGCACCGGATACGACTCAATGGCGGACCGGAGACGGCGAGTACGTCGCCCGTTTACCGGCAAAGCCTGAACCGTACGACGGCGACTTATTCGTTCGGCGGAGAGGTGACGTTGAGCGTTCCGGCCACGGCGCCGGCAGTCACGGGCGTCAACGGCAACTACCTGGAGCTTGCCAGCCGTTTGGTGGTCGACGCGAACCTCAACGGCGTGGTACAGCGCATCCTGATGGGCACGCCTGTCGGCGCGGCTGTGCGGACATTCCTGTCGTTCAATTTCCGTGACCACCTGAACCAGGAATGCGGGCAGTCGTTGGGCCTGGGGTCGGGCAACAATGCTGATGTGGCGCTGAAGACCAATTTCCCAGAGTGCACCGGCTTTACCCGCCTGCCGCGCGGCCCGGACCTGAACGGTCAGCCGACGGGCGTGTTGTACACGCAGGCCTACGCCTTTGGCGGCGCGACCGGTGTTGATCCGCGCGGCGGCGACAATCTCTGCTTGACCAATTGCGTGGGCGTCGAGATCCAGACGATCTACGTCTTCGACATCGCTTACGACGTCGAGATCGACCACATCGAGACAGTGCAGGTGGTTCAGGACAAGGACAACACAGTCCCGCTGATCCAGGGAAAGCCGACCGTGATCCGTGTTTTTCCGAAGGCCGGTGCGACTCCGATTCCGCTGACGGGCCTTTCCGCCGAACTGTCGGGAGCGTTTCGCGGCGCCCAGCTTCCCGGATCACCGCTGGCGCCCTTCAACGGACCGATCACCGTGCCGACTGCGCCGCAGCGCGACAACGCCGATCACTCGCTGAACTTCTACCTTCCGTTTCCCTGGACCAACAACTCGTCGATCAATCTCGTCGTCAACCTGAAGCTTCCCGCGGGCCTGGTCGATCCGACGCCGGCCAACAACCAGGCGACTGCCAGCTTCAATTTCCGCCCTGGCGGAAGCCTGAACATCGCGTACGTACCGGTGTGCCTGAGTGCCGGCGCCGGCTCGATATGTCCAACCGCCGCCATCGCGAGATACGATTCTCAAGTCGAGCGCCTGTTCCCGGTCGCACCGGTCAATCTGAATTACACCGCCCTGGCGGTCCCCAAGCAGGTCCTACGATCCGGCATCTGCTGTGGATCTTCCCTGGACGCGTATCTGCGGGCGCTCTTCGCGCTTATGGCATCCAACTACGATCAGCTTGCCGCATGGCTTCCCGACCTGGTTTCGCCGCCGAACAACTATCGGATTACCGGCAGCTCCGATCCCCGGTGGTTCGAGTCCACGGCAACCGGCCGGGTGTCCTGGCAGCAGGACTGGACGGCGTCCGACCCGAATTATCCGGCGCGTACGCTAGCGCACGAAATTGCGCACAATCTCGGACGCCGTCATACGCATCGTGTCGACGGCTGCGGCGCGCGCGATGCCGGCACCGACTGGCCGGTCGATTTCCCGCGAAGCAACATCCAGGAAGTCGGCTTTGACCCGATCGCACGCGAGGTGAAACCCGCCTCCCTGTTCGACCTGATGACTTACTGCGCTCCGCCGGTCTCCAACACCTGGATTTCCCCATTCACCTACAACCAACTGATGCAGGGCGGCTTCCGGCCGCAATCGGATCCGGCGAAGCGCTTCGCGGAAGGCGACTTCATCATCGTCACCGGCATGGCAAAGCGCGATGGGACTGGAGGGTCGCTTCAGGCAGCCTATCGCGTCTCGACCGGCGAAGCGCCGGGACCGGCACCGTCGTCACCGACGCATTGTCTCCGTTTCTTCGGCGACAGTGGACAACTCGGCGAGCAGTGCATGGCACTGACGTTCCGCGAGCATCAGACCGACGCGGTTGTCGACGAGGAGTGGTTCACCGTGAACGCGCCCTTCCCCGCTGGAACGCGCCGAATCGGACTGTTCGCGGGCTCTTCCGAACTGGCCTTGCTGCGCCCTGGTCCGGGAGCGCCGCAGATCTCCATCATCACGCCGCAGCCGAACGATGTGTGGAACGGCGGAGGGCGGACGATCACCTGGTCGGCATCGGACCCCGATGGCGATACGCTGACATACTCGGTGCTCTACTCGGCCGACGCGGGCGCGACCTGGATTCCGGTCGAAAAGGACACGACCCTCACGAGCTATTCGTTTTCGCCCGATGAAATCGACGGCGGCAAGACCGTCCGCTTCCGCGTGCTGGCGACCGATGGGCTCAACACGACGGCCGCGGAGGCCGGCCCGATCGAGGTGGTTCAGAACCCGCGCCTGCTGCTCGCCGCCGACCGGCTCGACTTCCGCAAGATCGTGCTGCGCCAGGCGCGGGATCTGCCCGTTGTCGTATCGAATCCCGGCACCGGACCTTTGCGGATCAGCTCGCTGGCGGCAGGAAGCGAAGAGTTCACGATGCGGACTCGCGCGCCGCTCATGATTCCCGCCGGGCAGAGCCAGACGATCACGATCCGCTTCTCGCCGGAGCAGGTCGGCTTGCGCGAAGCGCGGCTGGCGATCGTGAGCAATGACGCGGCTGCGCCGCGGGTGGAAGTCATCCTCTCGGGTCGGGGCATCGCCGCCGCTGAGCCCGACCTCAACGTACCCGCGCGCGTCGACTTCGGCAGCGTCATCGCGGGAGGGAACAAGGACGCGACGCTGGCGATCCGCAACGCGGGCGGCGCGGCCCTCACGGTGAACACCCTGGCGTTCAACAACGCCGCTTTTCGCGTCGTCTCGCCGGCGGC
The DNA here is from genome assembly GCA_964515555.1 of uncultured Solibacteraceae bacterium. Taxonomy (GTDB): domain Bacteria; phylum Acidobacteriota; class Terriglobia; order Bryobacterales; family Bryobacteraceae; genus CAZEVY01. Next base: position 34,624 of record CAZEVY010000014.1, read on the forward strand.
GCCGATCAACATCGCGGCGGGCGCGACGACGAACGTCACGCTGCGATTCGCCGCCGGTGCGAACGCGGGCGACCAGGCCGGTCAGTTGACGATCGCTTCGAACGATCCGTCGGCGGCGCAGGCCGTCGTGGCGGTGGCGGCGACGGTGGTCGCGGGCGCGGTGCCGGTGTCGTCGGCGGCGGGCGTGGTGAGCGCGGCCAGCTTTCTCGGAGGCCCGGTGGCGGCGGGTGAAATCGTGACCATCTTCGGGACGACCATCGGTCCGCCATCGATCGCGGGGCTGGCGCTCAACGCGCAGGGACTTGTCGCCACCACCGTCGGTGAGACGCGCGTGCTGTTCGACGGCGTGCCGGCGCCGATCATCTATGCGCTGGCAGGACAGACATCGGTGATTGTGCCTTACGCGGTGGCGGGGCGGGCGTCGACGCAGATGGTGGTCGAGTATCAGGGGCGGCGGTCGGACCCGGTGACGTTGCCGGTGGCGCCGTCGGCACCGTCGCTGTTCTCGGCGGATTCAAGCGGGCGCGGGCCGGGGGCGATCCTCAACCAGGACGGCTCGGTGAACACGCCGGGGAATCCCGCCGACAAGGACAGCGTGATCGTGCTGTTCGGGACCGGCGAGGGGCGCACGGAGCCCGAGGGAGTCGATGGGCGGCTGGCGACGTCGGTATTTCCGAAGCCGCGGCTGGCGGTGACGGCGACGGTCGGCGGGTTGCCGGCGGAGGTTCTGTACGCGGGGGCGGCGCCGAATCTGGTGTCGGGCGTGTTGCAGGTGAACGTCAAGGTTCCGCCGGGGGTGGCGTCCGGCAATGTCCCGGTGGTCGTCACGGTGGGCGTGGCGTCGAGTCAGGGAGGCCTGACGGTCGCGGTAAGGTAATGTGGACTTCTCGTGCCGTGAAAGCCGGCCTCATATTCGTGGCGGTCGCCTTCCCTGCCCTACCGCAGACGCTTCAGTACCAGGAAGGCGTCCTGCGAGACCTCTCGGTCACGATGAACGTAAATCAGATCTTCGGCCGCGTGTGCACGGGCACGATCAACAACGGTTCCCCGGTGACCGGCGGACCTGGTGCAGTTGGAATACGGACCACCGTCCTCCCGAATCCCGCGGCGCCGATCCAGTTCTCCGTCTCCTGCCCGAGCAATGGGAGCGCAATCAACGGCACCGTCCAGGTGACGGCTCCCCAACGGATCCCGGCGATCACGCGGGAACTGTTCGACTCATTCGCCACCTTGGCCCCTCCGGTCCGGTTTCAGATGAGCGTCAAAGGCACGTGGACCGCGCCGGCGGCCCCAGCCAACCAGCCTCGCGATCCGCGATGGACCACGGAGGTGTGCATGGTGCCGCCCGGCGGCACAAATTCACAGGTGCAGCGCGTGCATCCCGGCGCCGCCGTCGACGCCACCGAAGGCTGCGACTGGTCCAGCCTGCCTGTACGCTTCCAGACCAGCGGGGCCGATCCGGTCATCGACGGAAACATTGGCGGGAGGGTCGGATTCAGCAGCACTCAGAGCGTCGGGCTGCGGGAGATCGAGTTTGGGATCACGTTGATCGCCCGGTACACGTTCGAGCGTGCCGCCGCCGACCTGATGATCGACCACATTGAGGCGGTGCAAGTGGTGCAGGATGCCAACAACACCGTTCCGCTCATCGCCGGCAAGCCGACCGTCGTGCGCGTGTTTCCGAAGATTGCCGCGGGCATACCTGTCGTTACGGGTGTCACGGCCGAGTTGACCGGAACCGTGCGCGGGGCGCCGTTGCCAGGCTCGCCGCTCCGGCCGTTCAACGGGCCGGTCACGGCGCGCAGCAGCCCGTCGCGCGGCAATGCGGATGACTCACTGAATTTTTCTCTTCCAGTTTCCTGGATCCAGGATCCAGCGGTGAGCATCCGGGCAGAAGCGAAGCACTCCAGCGGGCAGGCCGACCCAGCGCCGGCGAACAACGCCGCCACCGTGGACCTCCAGTTCCAACCAAGTCAGACATTGCGAATCGCGTATCTGCCCTTTTGTTACGAATTGGACCCCACGCGTGCGCCGTGCCCGAGCGACGCCTCCATCGCGGGACACAGCAAACTCCTCGAACGAATGTTCCCGATCTCGCCGGGGAACCTCACCTACACAGGTTTGGCTCTTCCGAGGAAGGTTTTGCGAATACCGAACCTGGACAAGTTCGTCGGGATTCTGCGCAAGTTCTACAATTCCTCCGTGTCAGCACACGATCAGTTCACCGCGTGGCTGCCCGACCTCTTCACGCCCACGAACTTCACCGTAGGCGGGTTGAGCGACCCCCTCTTCGATGGCGGCGAAGGACACGCCGCCTGGGGCCAGGACTTCACGGCAGCCGATCCCGATTATCCTGCCTTCGTCCTGGCGCATGAAACGGCACACAATCTTGGCCGGCGGCACACGAATCTGGCGGACGGCTGTGACGCGCCGGACCCCAATACAGACTGGAGGAGCGCCAGCAGCCAGACCGGCGAAATCGGCTTCGACCCGATCGCGCGGGTCCTCAAGCCCGCCAACAAGCTGGATCTCATGACCAATTGCGCGCCGAGCGCCGACCGAATCTGGATGTCGGCGTTCACATATACCCAGTTGATTCGGTCCGCGTTCCGACCGCAGTCGGATGGCGAGCGCCGTTTCGCCGAAGGGGACTGGATTCTGGTCGCGGGGACAGTCAAGCGGGACGGGAGCGGCGGGACGCTGGAGCCCGCTTATCGTATCCCCGCCGCGGAAACCGCGGCGCCGCGTCCGCCCCAACCGTCGCACTGCGTACGATTTCAGGGCGCGAGCGGGACGCTGGGCGAACAGTGTGTGGCGTTGACGTTCCGGGGCCATCGGACCCAGAATGCGACGCTCGATGAACAATCCTTTTCGATCCGCGCGCCATTGCCGGCCGGAACGACTCGCATCGCGCTCTACGCCGGTGACAAGGAACTGGCTGCGCTGAGCCCTGGCCCTGGCGCGCCCCAGGTGTCCATCGTGACGCCGCAGCCGAACGACGTCTGGAACGGCGGGTCACGTACGATCACGTGGTCGGGCAGCGATCCCGATAACGATCCGCTCACCTATGCCGTCCTGTACTCGACGGATGCGGGTTCGACCTGGCTGGCGATGGAGATCGACACGCAGTCGACGCAATACACCTTCTCGCCGGACGAGATTGACGGCGGCAAGACCGTCCGCTTCCGTGTGCTGGCGACCGACGGAATCAACAACGCGACCGCCGAGGTCGGGCCGATCGAGGTGGTGCAGAATCCGCGACTGCTCGCCGCCGCCAACCGTCTCGACTTCCGCAAGGTGGTCCTGCGCCAGGTGCGCGATCTGCCGCTGGTGGTCTCGAACGGCGGCACCGGACCGCTGCGCATCACCTCGCTCGCGACCGGAACCGAGGAGTTCACGCTGCTCACGCGCACGCCCGTGATGATTCCGGCCGGCCAGAGCCTGACGATCACGGTGCGCTTCTCGCCGGAACAGGCGGGGCTGCGCGAGGCGCGACTGGCGGTCGCATCGACCGACGCGGCGCAACCGACGACGGAAGTCATTCTCTCCGGACGCGGCATCGCCGCCGCCGAGGCCGATCTCAACGTCCCGGCGCGCATTGAGTTCGGCCACGTTCCCGCGGGATCGAACAAAGACGTGACGCTGGCGATTCGCAACGATGGCGGCGCCGCGCTCACCGTGAATACGCTGACGTTCAACAACGCGGCCTTTCGCGTCGTCTCGCCGGCGGCGCCCCTCAACATCGCGGCGGGCGCGACGACGAACGTCACGCTGCGATTCGTCGCGGGGGCCGGCGCGGGCGATCAGAACGGACAACTCACTATCGCGTCCACCGATCCTTCGGCGGCGCAGGTGGTGGTGGCTGTGGCGGCGACGGTGGTCACGGGCGTCGTGCCGGCGTCATCGGCAGCGGGCGTGGTGAGCGCGGCGAGCTTTCTCGGAGGCCCGGTGGCGGCGGGCGAAATCGTGACGATCTTCGGCAGCTCTATTGGACCGCCCGCTATCGCGGGCTTAAGGCTCAACGCGCAAGGCCTGGTCGACTCCACGGCTGGCGAGACACGCGTGCTGTTCGACGGCGTCGCCGCGCCGATCATCTATGCGCTGGCGGGACAGACGTCGGCGATAGTGCCTTACGCGGTGGCGGGGCGGGCGTCGACGCAGATGGTGGTCGAGTATCAGGGGCGGCGGTCGGACCCGGTGACGTTGCCGGTGGCGCCGTCGGCACCGTCGCTGTTCTCGGCGGATTCAAGCGGGCGCGGGCCGGGGGCGATCCTCAACCAGGACGGCTCGGTGAACACGCCGGGGAATCCCGCCGACAAGGACAGCGTGATCGTGTTGTTCGGCACCGGCGAGGGGCGCACGGAGCCCGAGGGAGTCGACGGGCGGCTGGCGACGTCGGTATTTCCGAAACCTCGGCTGGCAGTGACGGCGACGGTCGGCGGGTTGCCAGCGGAGGTTCTGTACGCGGGGGCGGCGCCTGGACTGGTGTCGGGAGTGCTTCAGGTGAACGTGAAGATTCCGCCGGGGGTGGCGTCCGGCAATGTCCCGGTGGCCGTCACGATCGGCGTGGCGTCGAGTCAGGGAGGCCTGACGGTCGCGGTAAGATGACCGTTGCCGGTCACGCTGCATCCGACGATTCGTGAAATCGCCGGCGAATGGGATGCACTCGCGGGCGGCAATCCCTTCGCGACGCGGGCGTGGCTTGCGACGGTCGAGGCGAGCTGGCGATTCCCGGTCGAGCCGCTCTACTTCGCGCTTCGGCTAGACGGGGCGTTGGCCGCCGGCGCCGTCTGCTACATCGCGCGTCCGACGAACCAGGCGGAGACTCTCGACGACCTGGTCTTCGGCCGTGCGTTGCCGCTCGCACACGCGATTCACGCCACCTTTCTTCCGGCCATGATCTGCGGTCCGGCGCTGGGCTATGGCTGGCACGTCGGCACGGCCGCACACCTGACCGCGGACGAAGCCGGCCAGGCGCGGTCGGCGGTGCTTGACGCGATGGAGAGGGAGGCGGACGCGCGCGGGCTGCGACTCGCATTCGTGCAGGTGCTCGACGAAGAGAGCGAGGTGCGCCGGCTCCTCGGAGCGCGCTCCTACCTGCGGTGCCGGAACGTGCCCATCAGCGTGCTCGACCTCAAGTGGCGATCCTTCGACGAGTACCTCGGAAGTCTCCCGCGCAAGCACGCGACCGAGTTCCAGCGCCAGATCAATCGCAGCCGGGATGCCGGGAACGTTGTCGAGAGACTGGCATCCGCCGACGGCGTCGCGCCGCGCCTCGCCGAACTCCTCGACGGCAACGCGCGCAAGTACTCCGGGCGGCCGTTCGCCGCCGGCGAGAAGTTCTTTCCCGAGCTGATTCGCAACAGCGGTACGGGAGCCGCAGTCTTCACGATTCGGCGGGCGAACGGAGTCGCCGCCGCGTGCGTGGTGCTAGCCGCATCGGCCGCGGGCGCGGCGGTGGCCGTCGGCGTCGACTCCGAGGCCGACTCCGACTACGCCTACTTCCAGGCGGCCTACAACGCGCCGATCGCATACGCCATCGAGCGCGGAATCGAGCGGCTGTACTTTGGCCGCGAGCTGTACGAGGTCAAGCTGCGCCGCGGCTGCCGGCTCACCAACGCCTGGATCTACTCGAACCAGTCCGGCGCGCGGCGGGGCGCGGCGGCGCTTTGGTACGCGCTCGCCTCCCGCTGGAACCGCTGGAAACTCCCCGACGAGGTCAGGGTGAGATTACCGTGAACTCGGCGACGCCTCCGGCGAGCCCGGCCGCGCCGCGCCCGTGGCAGAACGTGAAGGCATTCGGCCCGGGCCTGGTGCACTGGCTGGGTTCCATGGGGCCGAACGACCTGATCATCAACAGCGTCGCCGGCGCGACCTACGGCTACTCGCTACTGTGGTTCGTGGCGCTGGCCTACGCCTTGAATTACTTCATCGCCGAGGCCTATTCGCGCTACGTGATCGCGAGCGGCGAGAGCATCATGGAAGGATACGGCCGGCTGGGACGCCCGGTGGTGGCGCTGATCGCGATTGCGATCTTCCTCAGGAGGCACCTGAACAACCTGGTCATGGTGTTGTTGCTGGGCGCGTCGGTTCACCTGCTGGCTCCGCTGCCATTCGAGCGGAGCCGGCCGATCTGGTCGCTCATCTGCTTCGCACTGGCGTTTACGCTGATGTATCGCGGCGGATATCGCGGCGTCGAGCGCGTGGGTAGAGTGCTGATCGCGATACTGGGCGGTTCGCTGGCGCTGGTCGCCGCGTTGGCGAGGCCCGACGCGACCGCGGCTCTGCGCGGCCTGCTGATTCCCTCGCTTCCCGATCAGCAGGGCGTCTACGGCATTTATTTCGTACTGGCGGCGATTGCGGGAAGCTCGCTGGGATCGATCAATCATCTGAAGTATCCCGCGTTCGTCTACGAGAAGGGATGGCGCAGCCTGGCGGAGGCGCGTAAGCAGCGGGTGGATCTCGTACTGAGCGTGACCGGGCAGTTCCTGATCGCGGCGACGATCCAACTGGCGGCCGCCGGCGCTCTCTACGGCGAGGAAGCACAGATTCGCACGGTGGAAGACCTGTCGAGGGTTTTTTCGGGACCACTGGGAGAGGCGGGGCGCATCCTGATCGGCACCGGCATGTGCGTCACCGTATTTTCGAGCTACGTGAACAGCAATACCGGCTACAGCCTGATCGTGGCCGACACCTTCGAGCGTTTCTACCACCGGTTTCGCCAAACGGACCTGGAGGCTCGCGAGGCGACGCGCCGGCGGGCGTTTCGGGTGCTGGTGACGTTTTTCTGCTTCTCGCCCCTGTACGTGCTGCTGACGTCGTGGGAGCCGGTCAGGCTCGCGCTCTTTACCTCCGCGCTTTTTGTTGTGCTCACGCCGTTGCTGCTGGCGGGGATCTTCCGTCTGACGACCAATCCGGCGCTGATGAAGGAATCGACGGGTGGCCCTGGTTCGCGGATCGGTTTGAGCGCCGCGATCGCGGTGGCGTGCTATCTGACGTGGCGGAACGCCGTGGAATTGATCGCCCGAATGAGCGAATGACCATCGAATTCCAACCCGATGCCGGACTGCCGCCGCTGGCCTGGTGCGCGCGGGTCCGGCCGGGAACGGCGGTGCGCGTGCGGCACGGCAACGGAGTCGAGACGCGGCGCGACGCCTTTGTCGAGGGCGCCTGGGACGGCGATTTCGACCCCTTCGACTTCGAACGCGCCCATTCGCTGGCGGGGTCGGGAGGATGCGTGCGCGAGGGACGAATGGTCTTCGCGTCGCCGTTTTATCCCCTCGAGCGGTTGTACGCGATGCGGTGCGGAGCCGAGACGATCGTCTCCAATTCGCTGGCGTTCGCGCTGGCCGAGGCGGGCGACGGCCTCGATCTCCGCCATCCCGGCTACTACTTCGACTTCACGGCACAGGTCCGCCACGGGATCGCGCCGCCGGCTGCGCGCCTCGTCACGGCGTCGGGGAACCACGTGGAGCTGTACCCGGTCTGCAACCTGGAGTTCGACGCCGAAGGGAGGCTCCATCGCACGCCGAAGCCGCTCGGCCCGCCACCCTCCTGCTACGCCGACTACTTCGAGATGCTGCGGGGAACCGCCGAGCGGCTCATCGCCAACGCCCAGGCGGCAGGCCGGCAGCGAAGGTACAGGTTCGTCGCCGCCTGCTCACGCGGGTACGACTCGACGGCCGCGGCGGCGCTCGTGAGCCGGGCAGGCTGCCGCGAGGGCGTCACCTACGTGCAGGGCATCGGCGTGGTCTCGGGCCATCCGCTCACCGGCGTCACCGCGACACGCGGCGACGACAGCGGCGCAGAGGCGCTGCGGGCGCTGGGGATGAGCGCCGCCGAGTTCGACCGGGGCGACTTCGACAAGATCGGCGGTCACCCGCGGGCCGAGTTCTACATCAGCCCGCCCTCCATCACCGACGCTTCCACGCGGCTCATGGAGGACATCGTGCGAGGCAGCGTCTTCGTCTCCGGCCGCCACGGCGAGCGCTACTGGGGTCCGACGCGCCGCTGCGCTCAACGGAATCTACGCGAGGCGGACGACTGTCTGCTGGCCGGGCAGTCGCTTGTCGAGTTTCGCCTGCGCGCGGATTTCTTTCATTTCCCGCCGGCGTACGCCGGCGCGCTGCACGCCCCGTGGATTCATCGCATCACGCATTCTCCCGAAATGCGTCCCTGGAAGCTGGGGACCGGATACTACGACCGGCCGATCGCGCGCCGCATCGCCGAGGAGGCGGGAGTGCCGCGAGAGTGCTTCGGACACAGGAAACTGGGCGCCGGCCTGGGATGGAAGAACCTCAACGAGGAGAGCGAACTCGATTTTCAGGACTTCGTGCGTTCGGAGGTTCCGGGGGAAATCCGAAGGCGCCTCGACCCGAGGACGATGGCCGAGCGCGTGCCGGTGCATCGCAAGCTGGCGTACTTCCGCACTCACTACGCGCACCTGCCGCTGGTCTCGCCGCTGATGGACCTGGTCGGCGCCGACCGCTATCACATGCTCGGCAACTCGATCTACCAGTACCAGTTTCACTGGGGATTCGCGAAGACCGTGACGCGGTACCGGTAGCTACAGCCTGCGCCGGGCGTCGACGACTTCGGGGATATCGCGGTCGGCCTCCCGCCAGTCTTCGAGGAAGCGCGCGAATTCGGCGCGGGCGGCAGCGCCGTCGCCGGCGCCTTCCAGGGCCAGACCGAGATAGTATCGCGCCCGCGTCAGGCCCGGCTGGACGCGAAGGACGCGCCGGTACTCGTCGACCGCCTCGCGATGCCGGCCCGCCGCAAGCAGGGCTCGCGCCAGGCAGTCCTCGAATGATTCGCTGCTCCAGATCAACGGCCTTTCGGCGACCGACTTGCGGTACATCTCCAGGGCCTCGCCGACGCGGCCCCTGGCCATCGCCGCGTCGCCCAGCAGGGTATAGTGAAACCGTCCCGATAAGCGGGCGCCGCCGCGATCGTCGGGCCACGAGTCCTTCACGAGGCGCGGCATCCAGCGCTCGGCTTCGGCCGCACCGCCCCGGTCGATCGCCAGGCGAGCCGCGATGTGGAATTGCGACGGCAAGAGCCGCTGGGCCTCGGCGGCCTCTTCGATAGCGCGATCCGTCTGCCCGAGCCTCCAGTACACCAAAGCCCGGCTACCGTGTCCCCGCGAGCGCTCGGCGCCGGAAGGAGCGCTTTCGACGTATCGGGTGTATTCGGTAAGCGCGCGGCGGTACTGCCCCATTCCGAAGTAGAGGTTTCCCAGGTGCACGCGGGCGATTTCAAAATCGGGCTTGATGCCGAGCGCTGCGTTGAAGGCGTCGAAGGCTTCCCGGTTTCGGCCCGCCCATTGCAGGACTAACCCAAGCGAATCCAGAGCGTTAGGCTCGCTGGGTTGAAGTTCCACATATCGCTTCGCGGCGGCGACCGCTTCGTCGTGCCGGCCGGCCTCGGCGAAGATTCCGCTCAACAGGTTGTGGTATTCCGGCTCGTTCGGATCGCGCTCCAGGCCGCGGCGGAGCACCTCCAGGGCCTCGGCGGCGCGACCCTCGCCACGCAGCGCCCGTGCCAGCCGATGGACAGGCTCGACGTCGCCTGGATAGGCGTCCACAAGCTGGCGGTAGTGAGCGATCACCGACGCGTAGTCGCGGTTGGCGATGGCATACCAGGCGGCGATTTCCAGGCGGTCGCGCGGCGTGAGCCGCGAGGAGGCGCGGTAGGCGTTTTCGAGGTACGGCTTGGCGTCGTCCAGCCGTCCCCAGGCGACCGCATACGTGTAGCCGATGCGGGCCTCGGCCATGGCGAACCCGGGGTCGCGCTTGAGGGCCTGCTGGAGTAAGTCGATCGCTTCGGCGCTGCGCAGCGCGCGCGCCTTGCCGACGCCGAGCGAGTACAGGCGATAGGCTTCGAGGTCGCGCGTCATCAGGCCGGCGAGCTGACCGGGCGCCAGCGAGACGCCGAGCCGTGTGGCCAGCCGCGCCGCGAAGGAATCGACGAGTCCCAGGAGTTTTTCGGGATTCCCGGCGGTGAGGCTCTCGCCGGCGACCAGGCGTCCGTTGGCGCTCTCGTAGAGCTGCGCGTCGACGCGCACCGTGTCTCCCAGCGAGGCGAACGCTCCCGCGATGACGAACGCGGCCTGGCTGCGCCGCGCGATTTCGAGCGCTTCGTCGAGCGGAATCGAGGCGCCGCGCCGCGAACCGAGCATGCGCGCCAGTTGCTCGCGATGCAGCACGGCGAGCTGCGGGGAGCGCGACAGGTTTGTGATCAACATGTCGGAGAGCCCCTCGCGAAGCCAGTCGAGGCCGGCCGTGTTGGAGCGGTTCTCAAAGAACAGCACCGCCAGGGTTCTGCGAGATCCCTCTACCGCGAGCGCCGGGCTCTTGTCGCGCGCCCGCCACCAGATCGCGCCCGCAGTCAGCGCCACGGCCAGGGCGGCGGCAGCGGCTACGGGCATCCAGGAGCGGCCGGGCGCGACCTCGACCTCGACGGTGGTGGTCTCCTCCAGTTCGATGCTGAGCTCTCGCGACCCGGCCTCCTGGACTTCACCGGCGAAGCTGTACCCCAGGCGCGGGTGGTTCCGGATCAGCCGGGGACGACGCGGATCGTCGCCCAGGGCCTTGCGGGTTTCGAGAATCACCTGGACGAGGGCGTCGTCGGTGACGGCGGTGTCGGGCCAGGCGGTGGAGAACAGCTCGTCCTTGGAGACGATTCGGCCGCGATTCTCGATCAGGCAGAGCAGAACCAGCAGGGACTTGGGGCGCAGCGGGATCTCGCCGCCGTTGCGGCGCAGCAGGGCGCGCCCGGCGTCGAGCTCCATGTCCTCAATGCGATAGACCCTCCGGCTGACGTCCCTCATCCGCATCTCGGCAGTTCCTCGGAGTTAGTTCGTTACTCCGAGCCGGCCCGGCATACAAGCTCGTTGAGTGAATTCTATCATGCGTCCCCTGTGCGGCCTTCTTCTGGCCGCAAGTGTTACACTCCACGCCCAGCTTCCGACCGCCTACACGATCCGAACGGTAGCCGGAACCGCCAATATCGGCGACGGCGGACCCGCCAACCAGGCCGTCCTCGAGTTCCCGACCGGGATGGCGGCGGACGCTGCCGGAAACATATACGTCAGCGAGATCGACGCCGGACGCATTCGCCGGATGGGACGCGACGGCAGCAACATCACGACCTTCGCCGGACGGGGCGTGCGGGTGTCGGACGGCGATGGCGGACCCGCCACCCAGGCGGGATTCGTGACCCCGGCCGGGATGGCCTTCGACGGCGCCGGTAACTTCTTTGTTGCCGACCTGCTCGGCTGCCGCATCCGCCGAGTCACGCCGGCCGGCGTCATATCGACGCACGCCGGCAACGGAACCTGCGCGTCGTCGGCCAACGGAACGGTGGCGGCGACCAGTCCGATCAACGGCCCCGCCAGCATCGCTTTCGACCCGCAGGGAAGGCTGGTTTTCACCGAGTTGTTCGGACATCGCATCCGGCGAATCGAAGCCAACGGGACGCTTTCGACGCTGGCGGGAACGGGGGTGCAAGCCTTCGCCGACGCCGAGGACACCGACGGCGGCATGGCCGCGCAGTCGCCGATCTCTGAACCCGCCGCGCTGTTCGTCACGGCGAACGGAACCGTGTATTTCTCGCAGGTCGACTACAACTGCCATATCCGGAGCGTCTCGCCCGCCGGCATCTTGGGCACGGTCGTGGGCGAAGACGGCGACTGCGAACTGGAAGGGCCCGGCCCGGCGCGAACCACTCGCATGGGCCAGGCCTTCTCGATCCTGGTGGTCGGCAACACGCTCTACTATTCCGATATCGACCACAACGTGGTGATGCAGGTCGACCTGGCGGCCACGCCGCCCCGGCTGGATTTCTTCGTTGGCACCACCGGCAACAACGCGCTCGCCTTTGGGGGAGACGGCGGCCCGCCCGGCACCGCGCGACTGGCGATACCTGTCGGACTCTTGCGCGACCAGGGCGGCGCCATCTATGTCTGCGACCAGTTCAATCACCGCATCCGTCGGGTGCAGGGGCAAGTCGTCTCGACCTTCGCCGGACAGAGGCATTTCGCGGGCGACGGCGGGCCGGCGCTGGCGGCGCGGCTGTTCCGTCCCGCCGGCGTCGATGTGGACTTCGCCGACGGCTTTTACATCGCCGACCAGTTTCATAACAGGATTCGGCGGGTAAACGCCGCCGGGGTGGTCTCGACGGCCGCCGGGTCCGACGACTATCCGGACCAGACCGGCAACGGCGGACTGGCAACCGCTGCGCGGCTGCACCTGCCGCAGAGCATCGTCGCCGATCCGAACGGAAACTACTACATCGCCGAGGGGCAGACGCGCGACACCATCCACGACTACTCGGACCAGTTCAGCCGCAGCGGAGGCCTCCGCCGGGTAAACCCCGCGGGAACGATTTCCGCGCTCGACATCGCGGGGCAGGCGGGCCTGGCGCTCGATGTCGCCGCCCAGATGCTTTATTACTCGGCCCCATTCGTCCACCAGGTGCGGCGGCAGAGCGTCAACGGCGGCGTCGCCGCGGTGGTGGCGGGGGCAGCCAACGGCCTGTCCGGATTCTCCGGCGATAACGGACTGGCTACCGCCGCCCGCCTCAACTCGCCTTCGGGTAACGCCTTCGACAACAGCCGCAACCTGTACACCTGCGACACGCGGAATCACCGCGTCCGGCGCACCGACGCCGTCACGGGCATCATCACGACCGTAGTGGGCGACGGCACGGCCGGCATCACCGGAGAGGGCGGCCCCGGCACGCAGGCGCGGCTCGATTCACCGCGCGCCTTGGCCTGGGACCCGGGCGGCCGCCTTTGGATCTCCGACCGCACCCGCCTCCTCATATACACGCCCGCCGACGGGCGGCTCGTCCGCATGGCCGGCCGCGACGTCCCCGGCGACGGCGGCGACGGCGGCCCCGCGCTGCTGGCCGGGCTGAACGAGCCCTCGGCGCTGCGCTGGTCCGGAGGTCGGATCTACGTCGCCGATCAGCGCAACAATCGCATCCGCCTCCTCGAACCGCTCACCGCCGCGCGCGTCGAGCTGACCGGTGGCAGCACACAGAACGGGACCGTCGGCATCGCGCTGACGCTCTCGACCAAAGTGGTCTCCTCGGATAACCTCGGCGTCGCCGGCGTCACTGTGCGATTCACGGTCACCGCGGGGAGCGGCAACCTCAGTTCTCCGACAGCCACTACCGGCGCCGACGGCGTCGCCAGCGTGACGATCACTCCCACCGCGCCCGGAGCCATCACTGTTTCGGTGGTCGCGGGCACGCTCACGGCAGTGGTCTACAACATCACGGTGACCGCCGCGGGCCCGGCGATCACGATTACCTCGGTGATCGCCGCGGGCGCCTTCGGCGGCGGCGCGACGTTGTGCTCGGGCGGGTGGCTGGAGATCTACGGGTCGAATTTCAGCGACACGACGCGAGAGTGGGGCGGCGCCGACTTCAACGGCGTCAACGCACCCACCGAGCTCGACGGCGTCCGCGTGCTGATGGGCGGCCGCCGCGCGGCCGTGCGCTTCATCAGCGGCGGGCAGATCAACGCGCAGGCGCCCGACGGCCTGGCGCCCGGTCCGGTACAGGTGATCGTGCAGCGCGGCTCGTCGCAGAGCGCGCCGTTTACGGTGACCATCGTGGCGCGCGCGCCGGGGCTGCTGGCGCCGCCGGTGTTTCGCGTCGGCGGACGGCAGTATATCGCGGCGCTGTTTACCGATAACGTGACGTTCGCGGCGCCCGACGAGATCGCCCCCGGCCTGACGCGGCGCGCGAACTCGGGCGATCGCCTCATACTCTACGGCATCAACTTCGGCGCGACCGTGCCGGCGGTGCCGTCGGGCACGATTACCGGAGTGGTCAACGCACTGCCGAACGTCGTCATTAAGGTGGATGGGCGCGACGTGGTGGTCGAGTTCGCGGGGCTGGCGGGCAGCGCCATCGGGCTGTACCAGTTCAACATCGTGCTGCCGGGCGGACTGAGCGGCGATGTGCGGCTGACGGTGACGGTGGATGGCGTGGAACTCGCGCAGGAGCTGTTTCTCGCGCTGGCGCCGTAACGGCGGCGGACGTGAGGCTCACGATGGCGGCTCCCAAGCTGAAGGTGAAGATCACCCGCGTCCGGCGCGCCATTGTACGCGTCGCGCTGCACTCGGGCGATTGCTGCCCGCTGTGCGGGTCAACGGTGGGCGGCGCCCCCGAGGCGCCCGCCGACCGCACCAGGGACGACCGGGTCCGGCGGGTCGTCAGCCGCATTCGGGCAAACGGGGTATTGCTCCTTCTCCCGATGATTCTGTCGCCCTGCGTCGAAGCGCAGGACCCGCCGACCCACCGGGCCGTTCTCGAGAGCTTCGGCGTCAAGTCCCATAGCTTTTGCAGTGCGGCAAACCGCGTGGATACTCAATATGCCTATCAGCCGCCGGGTCCTATAACACACAACCGCTTTTGCACGGGTTCCCGGACAGAAGCGACGTTCACCGTAACCGCTCCGGCCGTTATCGGCAACGGAAGACAGGTTCAGGTCGGCGCTGCTACTGGTTATCGCTTCGACGATGCCATCCAGGTGAACGCCTCCGTCTTCGCCGTGGTGACATACCCCATGGGCACGGTCGTGGCATCCGTAACGGTGCCAATCTCCGATTCCACGGAGTTCACATCCAATACATCCGATCCCGGGACCTGTACACGGGTCGTGGCCACCAACACCGCGGTGCAAGGATCAGTCACAGCGCGCGCAACCAATAACTGCGCGCGGAATCCAACCCAGACCACGTTGATCAGCGGAGGCAAACTCATCATCAACTCCGCCGCCTTCGTAGGCGTTTCTCGCACAGGCGCCATCGTGCCAAACCTCCAGGCGCCCGCCGTGGCCCTCGAGGTCGACCTCGTCTATCGCATCGAGTCCCTCGTGGCCGACCTCGCCTTCGACCACATGGAGGTCGTGCAGGTGGTGCAGGCGGCCGACAATTCCGTCCCGATCATTCAGGGAAAGCCCACCGTCGTGCGGGTCTTCCCGAAACTCGCCAAGCCGGGCGCGGGCGTTCCCCCGATTCAGCCCGGAGTCACCGCCGAGTTGCGCGGGTTCTTCCGGGGCGTCGAGCTTCGGCTCTCGCCCCTGTTGCCGTTCAACGGGCCGGTCAACGCGGTCGCCGCGCCGCGGCGTGAGAACGTCGATGATTCACTGAATTTCAGACTCCCCCACTTCTGGGCCGCTCTCGCCGCTATTACACTGACCGCCGAGATCAAGCCGCCAGGAACCAATCCAGATCCGACTCCGCCCGACAACCGGGGGACGGTCAGTATCGTGTTGCGGCCGTCGCCGAGCATGAGCGTCGCCTACATGCCGCTGTGTCTTCAGCCGGAGGGGCTCATCAATCCGCTTTGCCCCAATGCGGCGTCGATCGCACGGCACGACGTGATTCTCGAGAAGATCTTCCCGATCGCACCGGCGAATCTCAACTACACTCCCCTGCCCGTCGCGCAGCGCATTTACAGCGGCAGGCTCGGCACGCAGTTGGACTCCTATCTGCGCCGGTTCTACGATCTGTTCGCGAGCGGGTACGACCAGCTCGCGGTCTGGTTGCCGGATCTGCTCACCCGCATCAACTATAGAATCACCGGCAGTTCCGACCCCATCTGGTATACCGCCGATCCGGGGAAAGGGCGCGTCTCCTGGCAGCAGGATTGGACGGCCAGCGATCCCCTCTATCCGGCGGACACGCTGGCGCATGAGGTGGCGCACAACCTCGGCCGCCGCCATACGCACCGGGTCGACAGTTGCGGGGCGCGCGACCCCGAAACGGACTGGCCAGTCGACTTTGCCAGGAGCAATATCCAGGAACCGGGATTCGATCCGATCCTGCGCGCGATCAAGCTCCCCTCGCTCTTCGACCTGATGACCTATTGCTCGCCTCCCGTCAGGAACAAATGGATTTCGCCGTTCACCTACCAACAACTCATCCAGGGAGGTCTGAAGCCACAGAATGAGCCTGACAAGCGGCTGGCCGACGGCGAGTGGATCGTCATCGGCGGCATGGCGAAGCGGGACGGGAGCGGCGGATCGATCCTGCCGGGCTACCGTGTGTCAGGGATGGGCCCCACGGGAGCGCCGCCCATTTCGCCAACCCATTGCTTGCGTTTCTTCGGAGACGCCGGCGCCGTTCTGGGAGAGCAGTGTCTGGCACTCACCTTCCGCGACCATCGCTTCGAGGAGGTGACCTACGACGAGGAATGGTTCGCCGTGAAGGCGCTCTTCCCCGCCGGGACGATGCGAATCGGCCTCTTTGCAGGCAGCCGGGAGCTGGCGTCGTTGCGACCCGGTCCCGCAGTGCCCGTGCTGACCATTCAGTCGCCCCGGACCGGCGATGTCTGGAACGGCGGCTCGCGCACCATAGCCTGGACCGCTACCGACGCGGACAACGATCCGCTCACCTATTCTGTGCTCTATTCCTCCGACTCCGGCGCGAATTGGATAACGATGGAGATCGACCTGACCGCAACGAACTTCACCTTCGACTCGACGCAGATTGACGGCGGTAGGGCGGTCCTCTTCCGCGTGCTGGCGACGGACGGCATCCGCACGGCCGCGGCCGACGTTGGGCCTATCGACGTTGTACAGGCTCCGCGGATCGCCGCGACGCCGGACCGGCTCGACGCACGCAAGGTGGTTCTCCGGCAGGTCCGCGACCTGACGGTGACCGTGACTAACTCCGGCACGGGACCCATGAGAATCACTGCTCTCACCAGCTCGCTCGAGGATGAATTCGAGATTCTCACGCGGGCTCCCCTGGTCATCCCCGCCGACCAGAGCCGCGAAATCGCCGTGCGGTTCTCGCCCTTGCAGACGGGGGTGCGCGAGGGGCGTATGACTGTCGCGAGCAGCGATCCCGCGAGGCCGTCGGTCGAGGTGGTGCTGACGGGTCGTGGGATCACCACGGCCGAGCCGGACCTCGACGTACCGGCGCAGATCGACTTCGGACACGTGGCGGCGGGGGCGTCCAAAGACATTACGTTGGCCATCCGGAACGCGGGAGGCCTCTTCCTGACGGTGAACACGTTGACGTTGAATAACGCCGCGTTCCGTGTGGTGTCGCCGGCGCAGCCCATCGGGGTCGACGCGGGTGCGACGAGAATCGTCACGCTTCGGTTTACCGCTGGAGCGGCGGGCGCTCAGGCCGGCCAGTTGACGATCACGTCGACCGATCCCATTCGGGCTCAGGTGGTCCTGCCCATTACGGCGACGGTGGTGGCGGGGATGGTGCCAGCAGCGTCGGCGGCGGGCGTCGTGAGTGCGGCGAGTTTTCTCGGCGGGCCGGTGGCGGCGGGGCAGATCGTCACTATATTCGGGACGACGATTGGTCCGCCCTCCATCGTGGGCCTGAGTCTCAACGCTCAAGGGCTGGTCGATACGACGGTCGGGGAGACGCGAGTGCTCTTCGACGGAGTACCGGCGCCGATGATCTACGCGCTGGCGGGACAGACGTCGGTGATTGTGCCGTACGCCGTCGCGGGCCGCACGACGACCCAGATGATCGTGGAGTACCAAGGGCGGCGGTCGGACCCGGTGACGCTGCCGGTCGCGCCGTCGGCGCCGGGGCTGTTCTCGGCCAACTCGAGCGGGCGCGGGCCGGCGGCGATTCTCAATCAGGACTCGTCGGTGAACACGGGGGAGAATCCGGCGGATAAGGGTTCGGTCGTAGTGTTGTTTGGGACGGGCGAGGGGCGGACGGAACCGGACGGAGTAGACGGGCGGCTCGCCGCGACGGTGTTTCCCAAGCCTCGACTGCCGGTCTCGGTGCGCATCGGAGGAGCGCCCGCGGAAGTTTTGTACGCGGGCGCCGCGCCGGGACTGGTCGCCGGGGTGTTTCAAATCAATGCGAGAATACCGGAAGGTGTCGTCTCGGGCGCCGTGCCGGTCGTCGTAACGGTGGGGTCTGCGGCGAGTCAGCCGGAATTGACGGTGGCGGTGAAATGAATCGGAGCACTTTCCTATTGGCGGCTCTGGCGGCCGCGCCTTCTCTTTACGCGCAAGGCGCCTACAAAGCGGTACTCGACACTTATCACATCCGGCAGACGACCTTTTGCTCGTCGGGCAAGCGCGAGCTGGTGGAGCGCGATATCACTGGGGCCGGGGCGTCCTACTCGATGACCGTGCAGCGCACCTGCATCGGTTCGTCCCTGAAGCTCGACATCAGCGTGAGTATGCCGGACAACATGCGCGGCAATATCACGCCGGCCGGCTACATGATGTTCGACTCGGCGCCGTCGAGCAGCGCCCGCCTGGCGATGGACGCATCGTTTCCGGATTCCCGGGGCTACCTGGCGAACCTCACCGTTCCCAGCCCGGACAACCGCGCCGGCTGCGCCGATGTCACCCGCACGGGACCACCATTCAAGGGATCCGTGCAGGCGGTGCTCACGATGAGCGGCTGCACGCGAGCGCAATTGAACGAGTACACGTACTTTCACGAGACGGTCGGCAACCAGCGCATTCCGACGCGGCTGCAAATAAACACCTGGCCCAGCGCCGCTGTCCTGCCGGCGCCGAACGATTACACCGGTCCGATTTCGGAACTGCCCTTTGTCGCCGTCGAGATCGACGCCATCTACCGCATCGAGCCGGTCTCCGCCGACCTCAAGTTCGATCACATGGAGGTCGTGCAGGCGGTCCAGGACAGGGACAACACCGTTCCGCTGATTCAAGGCAAGCCGACGGTGGTGCGCGTCTTCCCGGTGATGGCGAAGCCGGGCGAGGGCGGCCGGACCAGTCAGAACAACGTCACCGCCCAGTTGCGCGCATACTTCCGCGGCAATGAGCTGGCGCTGTCGCCGATCCAGCCGTATAACGGTACGATTACCGTGAGCCCGACGTTCGATCGCAACAACGCCGATCATTCGCTGAACTTCCGCATTCCACACATATGGACGTTGAACCCGAACATATCCTTCACCGCGGAGATCAAGGGTCCCGGGTCGACGCCCGATCCCACGCCCGACGACAACACCGGGGTGACCAGCGTCTCGCTTCAGGCGAGCCGGAGACTCAACATCGCCTATCTCCCACTCTGTCTCCAGTCCGGAGCCGCCGTGATCTGCCCTAATGGGGCCTCCATTGCGCAACACAGCGTCTACGTGGAGAAGACCTTCCCGGTCTCTCCGGCCAGTCTGACGTACACGCCGCTGGCGGTCCCGCAGCGCACGTTCAACATCGATATCGCCGGGGGGTTCGGCAACTCGAAGCTGGACGCCTACCTCCGCCAGTTCTACAACATGTTCGCCTCCGCATACGACCAGCTCGCGGTCTGGGTGCCGGATCTCATCCCATACGGTGTCAGGACCACCGGCAGTTCGGATCCGCTGTGGTACACAGCCGATCCCGGGCAGGGTCGCGTCTCCTGGCAACAGGACTGGGTTGCGGCGGATCCGCTGTATCCGGCGAGAACCCTGGCCCACGAGATCGCGCACAACCTGGGACGCCGCCATACGCACCGGGTCGACAGTTGCGGAGCGCGCGACGCCGGAACGGACTGGCCGGTCGACCTCGCCCGCAGCAACATCCAGGAGCCCGGCTTCGACCCCATCCTCAGGAAGATCAAGCCATCCCGGCTCTTCGATCTGATGACTTACTGCGCTCCGCCGGTCGACGACACCTGGATTTCGCCCTTCACCTATCAGGCGTTACTCGCTGTTAATCTCCGGCCCGCCAACGAGCCGGCGCGGCGCCTGGCCGACGGGGACTGGATCGTGATCGGCGGCAGCGCCAAGCGAGACGGCAGCGGTGGAACCCTTCAACCGGGAATCCGCGTGCCTGGCGGCGGCCCGGTCGATCCTCCGCCGACGACGCCGACCCACTGCCTGCGCTTCTTCGGCGAAGCGGGCCAGCTCGGCGAGCAATGCATGGTCTTCACCTTCCACAACCACCAGGACGAGACGGTGATCTATGACGAGCAGTTCTTCTCGGTGAAGACTCCTTTTCCTTCCGGCACCACCCGCATCGCGCTTTTCGCCGGCGATAAGGAGCTCGCTGCGATCAGCCCCGGCGCCTCGACGCCCGTGGTCACCATCACGTCGCCCGCAACGGGCGACACCTGGGACGGCGCCGGGCAGCGTACGCTCGCCTGGATCGCTACCGACGCCGATAACGACCCGCTCACGTACTCGGTCCTCTACTCCTCGGACTCCGGCGCCAACTGGCTGCCCATGGAACTCGACCTCACCGAGCCGCAGTACACCTTCAATCCCTCGCAGATCGCCGGCGGCAAAGCCGTCATGTTTCGCGTGCTCGCCACCGACGGCATCAACAGCGGCTCGGCCGACGTCGGTCCTGTCGAAGTGGTCCAGGTCCCCAAGATCGAGATCGCAGTCGAGCGGCTGGACCATCGCAAGGCCGTCCTGCGGGGCTTCCACGACGCGACGTTCAACATTGTCAACTCCGGCACGGGCCCGCTGAACATCACGGCGATCACGCCTTCGACCGAGGAATTCAGTCTTCTCTCGCGCATGCCGATCATGATTCCGGCCGGGAGCACGTTCTCGCTCGCCACGCGATTCGAGCCGGCGCGCACCGGACTGCGCGAGGCGCGCCTCAGGATCGAAAGCAGCGACCCGGCGCGACCGTCGGTCGAGATCGTGCTCGCCGGGACCGGACTGGCGGCAGCGGAGACCGACCTCGAGTTCAGCGTGGGGGCGCTCGACTACGGCGCGGTCAACGTCGCCGCGAACAAGTTTCTCCCGGTGACCGTGAGGAACCACGGACCGGCGACATCGGCTGTGAACGCTCCGGTTTTCAACCCGGGGGCTTTCAACATCCCCGGCGCAACGGGCTTTCAAATCCCGGCCGGCGAGTCGCGCACCTTCAACATCCGCTTTCTGCCAACCTCGGCGGGCGAATTCGCGGGGACGGCGACGTTTACCACCGACGACCCGGCGAAGCCGACAGTCCGTGTCGCGCTCACCGGCCGCGGCGTCGTGCCCGACGCACCGGACATGGCCTGCACTTACAGATTGGGCGCGGCCGCGGTCTCGGTCGGCGCGGCGGCGGGGAGTCACACGGTCGGCGTCACGGCGACCGAGGGCTGCCCGTGGACGGCGACGGCCATCTACTTCTTCACGTCGCTCGGGGAGAATCCGGGCGGCACGGGCAACGGGACCCTCACCTTCAATGTCACCGCCAATACCTCGGCGCAGCCGAGGGCGGGGTACCTTCTCGTCGCCGGATACACGCTGATGGTGATTCAGGCGGGAACCAACGTGCGCTTCTCCGATTCGCTGAATCGCGCCAACGCCGAGGGCTGCGCCATGGGCAAGCTCAACCTGGCTTACGGCGGAACCGGCGACCACTACTACATCCCGGTCTTCGCGCAGCCCTACGCGTCGCTCAACGGCGCCACGCTACGCAACGGCGGGCAGGATTACGGCGGCGTGCAATTCACGGCGTCGGCGACACCCTGTGGACCCGCGGCCACAAACAAGGGCGAAACGGTGCTCCCCGACCTGAACATCCGCGTCGCGGTACGCGTGCCCACCGACGCCAACAACCGCGTCACGCAGGCGGGGCCGTATTTCCGTGCCAAGGCGAACGCCGCCGGCGAGAGCATCCTTGGCGCCAACGCGGCCGGTTTCTGGGTGCAGCTACACTCCACCGGCGAGGTCAAGGTGAAGAACCTCGCCACCGACGCGATCATCGCGTCGTCGGCCAGGCCCACCTCGTTCGATCCCTCGGTCTTCCACGTGCTGGAGGTTGCCGTCGCCTCGACCTACGTCGAAGTGGCTCTTGACGGGCGCAGGGTCGCGTTCACGCAGAACAACGCGCCGACGAACTTCCCCACTCTTCCGGCGATTCCGCCTGCGAACACGCAGAACGCGGCCGGCATCGCCTTCGGCGCCGAGGGCAATCGCAACCAGATCGGCGGGCAGCAGGCCAAGGACGTGATCGTGACGCCCTACACTTCGCCGGGAATCCTTCTCTTCTGAAGCGTCAGCGCACGGGAATCCGCGCGGCGTTGGCGTTTACGCCCGACTGCCGCACGACGAAATCGCGCACGCCCGGCTCGACATCGGCGGGGACCTCCACGTTGATCTGATAGAGTCCCGCGAACCCCGGCGTGAGTCCCGCGAACAGCACCCGCGCCGCGCGGCCACCGATCGTCACTTCCGGCAGCGCCACGACGCGCGCCGGCGGATCGCCCGGCGACAGCGCTCCGGAGGCGACCGGCGGGACGGTCGCGCCCAGTCCGATGAGGTACACAACGATCACGCGCCCGCGCTCCGCCGGATTCGCCGCGTCCACCAGCCGGAACTCCTGGTCCTGCGCGATCACGTCGCCGCCGGCCGACGCCAGCAGTCCCGGCTGTGCCGCCGCGATCAGGACCGGCTGCGGGACGCTGTAAGCGGTCCCCGAACGCACCACGAGCACGTACTGCTGGCCCGCGCGCAGCTCGTAGGGCAACTGCACGTTCACTTGGTTCGGGCTGAGATAGTAGAGCGGCGCTCGCAGTCCGCCGATCACGACGAGCAGATCGGCGAAGGACGTCGGCAGCCGTCCTCCTTCGACCGGTGTCTCGACCGGGCGCGCTCCCAGGTCGAATCCGTAGATGGAGGCGATGATGCCGGGCGCGAGCGGAGCGCCCGCGCGCGGAAACAGGTTGCTGATCACGCCGCCCGCGGCGACGATGGGCGAGAGGTTCGCGCGCACCCCGCCCAACAGCTCGATCGACTGCGAGAGATTGCCGGCGAAGATGTCGGCGGTGAGGCCCACGGCGGCGGCCGCGCCGCGCGGAGTCCAGGTCCCGGCGTAGTTGCCGTTGGCGAGATTGTTGAGCGCGATGGGTGGGTCTCCGTTGTTGAAGCTGACGATGACGTTGGCCGCCGTCACGAGATTGCCGCAGTCGTCGATGACGCGGACGTTGAGCGGAGTCGGCCAGGCGGCGACGGTCGCAAAGTTGCTGACCAGGCCGGTGTGCGTGGCCGAGAGGATCGACGGGACGCAATCGGCGCGGCGCAGCGCGGACGACTCGGCGTTGAGGGGCGCCGGCGCGCGCACTATAAGGGTCGCGTTGACGGCGCGGAGATCGGAGCTGCCGGCGGCGTTGACGATGGTGGTCACTTCGCCGCGATAAACTCCGGGCGCGAGCGTACCGGATACTGCGCTCGCGGCGACCACGGCGGGCACGGCGGTCGACGTGTTCCCCGAAGCGGGCGCGACGCGCAGCCAGTTGCCTCCGGTGAATGTCTGCGCCGAGACCTGGTACGGAACCGGAGTCGCGCTGCTGGCGAACACGGTGATGTTCTGCGGACCGCCCGCACCGCCGGGGTCGACCACGAAGGTGATGCCCGAGGGCGACGGCGTTCCGAGCGCGCTGCTGTTTGGATCGAACACGCGCAGCGTGACGGTGAAGAGCTGCGGCGAGTTGGCTGCCTCGGGCGAGTCCACCTCGAGCAGCGCGTAGTAGGCGCCTGCGGCGAGCGCGGCCGTATCGACGCGGATGGGAATCGAACCAGCGGCCACGGCAGTCGACGCGCCGCTGGTGGCACCGAGCAGCAGCCACCCCGCTTCCTGCGCGTTGACGGCGCGCACCGTCCAGGTGAGCCGCCCGTCGCCGGTGTTCAGCACAGCGATGTTGCGGTTGATCGAGGCGCCCGCGCCTTGCCGGGCGTCGAACTGGAATCCGGAGGGATTCAGCGCCAGCACCGGACCGGAGGCGAGCACCAGCAGCGACACAGCCACGCTCGCGTTGCCGATCGGCGTGCGGATGCCTACGGAGGCGACGTAAGCGTCGGGGCGCAGCGCGGCGAGGTCGGGCCGCACGCGCACGCGGCAGTCGGCGAGCGAGGCGTCGACGGTCGCGCTGAGCCAGGGGACGTCGGCGGACGCCGTCACCTGCGCGCAGGCGAGTCCGCCCGACCCGGCGTTGCGTACGACGATCACCGCCTCGGGCGCTGCGAAGCCGGTTCTCCCCGTGAGGCGAACCTCGGCGGGTGCGACGGCGAGAGCCGCGGCCCGCGACTCGACGACGATCGTGATGGGAATCTGCGCCAGAATTACAGCGACAAAGGCGCCGCGCGCGCGCACGGTCAATTGCGCTGTGTACGTTCCCGGCGCGATCTGCGGATTGTTGAACGAGACGACGAATCGCGCCGGCGTGAAGGGCGTCGACGGCGACACCGTGAGTCCGGCGGGAGGCGGTCCGCCGCCGGGCGCGGCTTCAATCACCGCGCTGAGCTCCTGGGCGAAGCCGTCGGTCGAGACCGCCACCACGGACTGCGACGAGGGCGGCGCTCCACCGGCGACGGCGCGAAAGGTCAGGCTGTCCGTGGAAACCCGGACCGACGAAGGCGTCGGAGGGGGCCGCAACACCAGCGACCAGTTGTCGATCCCGCTTGTGCCTGTGTAGAGGAATTGCGACGTCACGGCTCGCAAAAAGCCGAAGCTGATCTCCTTGCCCGCGACTGAGAAGTCCGGATGCGCGGTAGTGTCGATGAGATCGGAGGAGGAGAGCAGGGAGAAGTCGTCGGCTTTCAGGCCCGTGAGCTCCCGACGCGTCCAGTTGGCGAAGTTGAACGCCTGGCCGAAGGCGCGAACGTAGATCCTGCCGTCCTGCCTCAGCGCGACGCCGATGCCAGTTGCGGTTGTATGTCGGGCGTCTTCCGAATAATCGAGAGAATCGATGGGGGCATTGCCGGGCGCTCCGGGGTTGTACCTCGCCGACGGGCTTTCGCAGAACGCCCAGGCGGTGGTGAAAGAAACGCCGCCGGTCCCGTTCGACTGGAGGCGTACCTCAAGATAAGCCCCGGGATTCCCGCCGGCGGGCTGTCGTGTCGCGGTCACCGCGCCACCCAACTGGCCGAGGATCGCGGAACACTGCCAACCGGTGAAGTCGCCGTCCTGGAAAGTGCGGGGCTGCGCCCATAGGCCCGCGATCGGGAGACCCGCAAGTACTGTCGTGAGTACAGCGCGCGCGTACAACAAGGTTCGACACTCATCATATCCGACTCACCGCAACTCGCCATATAATCAAATCCGCCATGACCACACGACGCCAGGCGCTCCGCGGTCTGCTGGGCTGGGCCTCCGCATCGCCCCTATATCCTTTTCAGGACGCCGACCCGCTCTTCGGTCCCGTCAATGTGATGGAGTTCGCGCCGCTCGCCAAGACGAAGCTCGATCCGCTCGCCTGGGACTACCTTGAAGGGGGCAGCGAGGACGAAGTCTCGCTACGTGACAACCGCGAGGCGTTCAACAAGATCATCCTGAGGCCGCGAGCGCTGGTCGACACGCAGAAGATCGACCTCTCCTGCGATTTGTTGGGCATGAAGCTCGACTACCCGATCTTTCTCGACCCGGCCGGCGGCAAGAACTGCTTCCATCGCGGCGGCGAACTGGCCGTGGCGCGCGCGGCGGCGAAGATGAAGGCGCTGCACATCACCAACGGCGGCATCGACGACCTCGTCGAATCCGGCGCGGGGCCGAAGTGGTGGCAGGTAACGACGGGCGGCGAGTTGGGCGACGCGAGCAGGGTGCGTCGCTTCGTCTCGCGCCTGGAACAGCAGGGCTGCTCGGCGATCTGCTTCACGGTGGACATCATGCACGTGTCGCATCGCGAGCGCGACATTCGCAACCGGTTGGAGCGCGTCTGGTGCGAATCGGGAATGCCGCCGCGCGACGCGCAGGGACGTCTGCCGGAGGCGAAGAACCCGTGGCGCGCGGGCGTCTACCCGTCGCGCGCGACGCCGCCGCCGACGTGGCGCACGCTCGAGACGCTGCGTTCGATGACCAAACTGCCGATCGTGCTGAAGGGCATCCTGACGGCCGAGGATACCCATCTCGCGGTGAAGCACGGCGCCGCGGCGGTGATGGTGTCGAACCACGGCGCCAGGCAGCTCGATCACGTCGGCGGGACCATCGAGGCGCTCCCGGAATGCGTCGCCGCCGCCGCCGGGCGCATTCCGGTGCTGATCGACGGAGGGTTTCGCCGGGGCACGGATATACTGAAGGCGCTGGCGCTGGGCGCCAAAGCGGTGGGCGTCGCGCGGCCGTATCTCTACGGGCTGGCGGCGTTCGGCGAGCGCGGCGTGGAGCGCGTGATCGAGCTGCTGCGCACGGAGCTGGCGCTCGACATGGGACTGGCCGGGGTTCCGAATCTCGCGGCGGTGGATCGGAGCCTGGTGCGGATTCGTGGGGAGGCGAGATGATCGGTCGACGTGAGTTTCTTTGGGGCTCGGGCGCGGCGCTGCTCGCGCGGGCGCAGCCTTCCGAGAAAGACCCTCCGGCGCGGCGGGCGCGCGTCGTGCCGCTGTTCCGCTCGCCGGACGGGAATCCAAACGCGCTCGAAACGACGCGCGAGGGACTGTGGATCGGCGAGCAGGGCACCGACGCCGCCTACCTGGTCGATTGGTCCGGCAAGGTGCTGCGCAAGGTGGAAACGGAGTCGTCGAACACCAGCGGCATCGCCTTCGGCGGTGGATTCCTGTGGATGGGGTCGAATGGCCACACACGCTGGCGCGCGCCGAAGCCGACGGATTCTCCGCAGGGCCGCGGCGAAATTCTCAAGGTGGACCCGGAAACGGGGAAAACGGTCGGGCGCTACCCGGAGCCGGGCGGCGGCGGTGTGCACGGCCTGGAGTTCGCCGGCGGCACGCTGTGGTCGACATCGTTAAAGATTCAGAAGCTGTCGCAGATCGATCCCAAGACGTTTCGCGTGGTGCACCAGATTCCCGTGAAGCTGGGACGCGCGCATGGACTCGCCTGGGCGGCGCCCAAGGCGATCTGGTGCATGCACTCGACCGAGCGCGCGATTCACAAGCTCGACGCGCGCGACGGGCGGCTGCTGGAGGCGATTCAACTCACGCCCGACGATCCCGATCCGCACGGCATGTGCCTGCGCGACGGCAAGCTGTACTATTGCGACGCCGGGATCGGACCGGACGGAAAGAGCAATCGCAGCCGCTGGGCCGGCCACGTCTGCCGCGTCGATCCGCTCTAAGCTGTGTCGGCTGGAGAGCGGATCGACCGCACGCCGCCACGCGCCGCGGATATGCTACCGTGAGTGTTTCGCGGCCCGGGCCGCGCACAGGAGGATTATGGAAGCCCTCGGCATGGTGGAGACAAAGGGCCTAGTCGGCGCCATCGAAGCGGCCGACGCCATGGTGAAGACCGCCAATGTCGTCCTGACGGGCAAGGAGTTCATCGGCGCCGGCTACGTGACCGTCACGGTGCGCGGCGACGTCGGCGCGGTCAAGGCGGCGACGGACGCGGGGGCGGCGGCGGCGCGGCGCGTCGGCGAGCTCGTCAGCGTGCACGTGATTCCGAACCCGCACGAGGAAGTCGAAAAAGTCCTGCCCGGCGCGAAAAAGGGCGACAAGCCGCTCGGATAGCGCGCGCGGCGCCCCGGCGCTCCCGAAGCCATGCTTCACGATCAGGACCTGCTTTCCATTCAGGAAACGCGCTCCAAGGTTCAGCTCGCCTGGGAAGCCGCGGCCGGGTACCGCGCGTTCAACCAGGAGCAGGCCGACGCCATCGTCGAGCGCATGGCGGCGGTGGCGCGCGAGCACGCCCAGGCGCTGGCCGACATGGCGGTCGAGGAGACCGGCTACGGCAACGCCCGCGACAAGTACGCCAAGAACATGCTGGCCGCCGACGTCCTGTGCCGCGCCATGCGCGGGATGAAGACCATCGGCGTGCTGCGCGAAGTTCCCCAGGACAAGGTGGTCGAGATCGGCGTGCCGGTCGGCGTCGTTGCCGCCATTCTGCCGACCACGAATCCCACCTCCACGGCGATTTATAAGGTTCTCATCGCGCTCAAGTCCGGCAACGCCATCGTGCTCAGCCCGCACCCGCGCGCGAAGAACTGCACCTGCGCAACGGCCGACCTGCTCTATCGCGCCGCGCTCGAAGCCGGCGCGCCGGAGAACGTCATCCAGTGCGTAACGAACCCGACCATCGAGGCGACCAACGCCCTCATGCGGCACGAGCGCACGGGCGTGATTCTCTCGACCGGCGGCCACGGCATCGTCAAGGCGGCTTATTCGTCGGGTAAGCCTGCCTTCGGCGTCGGACCCGGCAACGTGCCGGTCTACATCGAGGCGTCGGCCGAGGTGTCGGCGTCGGTGGCGAGCGTCGTCAGCGGGAAATCGTTCGACTACGGGACCGTGTGCTCGAGCGAGCAGGCCATCGTGATCACCGCCGATAAGCGCGAAGCGGTGCTGACCGCGCTCCGGTCCAACCATGCCCATGTCTGCGACGAAAAGCAGGCGGCGGCGCTGGCGAAGCTGCTGCTCACGCCGAACTTCACGGTGAATCCGAAGTGCGTCGGCCAGTCGCCCGTGAAGATCGCGCAGATGGCGGGATTCGAGGTCCCCGCCGATACGTCGATTCTCGCTGTGGAGGTGGCGGGCGTCGGCAGGCAGCATCCGCTCTCGGCCGAGAAGCTCTCGCCGGTGCTGGCGCTGATGTTTGTCGCCGATCACGAGGCGGCGCTCAAGACTTGCGAAGCCATCCTGCGCTTCGGCGGGCTGGGCCACACCTGCGTGATCTACTCGAAGGACGACGCGCGCATTCGCGAATACGGGATGCGCATGCCAGCGTTTCGCGTGCTCGTCAACACGCCCTCGCCGCAGGGATCGGTGGGAATCACCACCGGGGTGTTTCCGTCGATGACGCTGGGCTGCGGAGCGATCGCCGGCAACATCACCAGCGACAACATCGGGCCGATGCACCTGATCAACGTGAAGCGCCTGGCGTACCGGGTCGACCGCGGCGCTTCCGCGCCTTCTCCCGCGCCCGCCGCGGCTACGGCGACGCCGGCCCAGGCGGTGACCGCAACCGTGCGTCCTACAGTCGCCGCCGCCGTGGAACGGTATCTTGCGCAACGCGGCTTCGCCGGCAATCCGCGTCCGGCAGCGAATGTGGAATCCGTCGTCGACCGGTTCCTCGCGGCCCGAAGCGGCGGGACTTCCCCGCCCCCGGCGCCGTCCTGCGCGGCTCCCGCAAGCGCCCCGGCGTCGCCGGCCGCGCCCGCGCCCGCGGTCCACGTCGTGGACTTCGTCTGCGAGAACGACGTGCGCGCGGCGGTCGCCTCCCAGCGCAAGATCTACATCGGACCGAAGACCATCGTCACGCCTTCGGCGCGCGAACTTGGCGCGCAGCATGACATCCTGGTGGAGGCAGCGCGATGAGCAAACCCCGCAACGACCTGGCTGTTCTCAAGGACGAGATCCTGGCCTATCTCGGCTCCCACAACTTCACGGTGTTCCACGGCGAGCCGCGGACCGCCGACAAAGGCATCCGCAGGATCGCCTGGGACGCCGAACAGTATCCGGATTTCCGTCAGTTCCTCGAAGTCGCGCGCCAGGCCGAGGTCAAGATCGTTCACCTCGCTCACCAGCCACTCTCGGAAGAGGTGATCGAAGCGGTCGCCGACGACATCGAAGCCACCGGTCTCCCCGAGGAGGAGCAGGACGAGCTGCGGGAGCGGCTCGACCATGCGCGTCCCTTCACGGGTTTCCTTTGCGTCGTCGAACTCTCCTTCGATCACGGGGACCGGGTGTACACGCTCACGGTGCATCCGCCCTGGTTCTCGGAGTTTCTCGCGGTCGCCCGGGAAGTTACCAACGCCCTCGGCGCCTTTGACGACGACGACGAGGACGACGGCGACACCATGGAGCCGATGGGCTACTACTCCAAGAACTGAGCCGATGGCGGAAGGAAGAGCCTCGCGCTGGTTCCTTCCGGAGGAGGATGCGCCCGCGATCGCCGCCGTGGCGAGCGAAGCGGGAATCACACGGCCGTCGGCGGCCGTCGCCTGGAACCGGGGGTATCGCGACGCCGCCGCGCTCGGCCGCTTCCTTCGCCCGTCGCTCGATGACCTGATCGACCCGCGCCGCATGGCGGGCATGGACAGCGCCGTCGACCGACTTTCGCGCGCCATCGCCCGGGGCGAGAAGATCCTGCTCTACGGCGATTACGACGTCGACGGGACCAGCAGCGTCGTCATCCTGACCAAGACGCTGGAGATGGCGGGCGCGCGCGGGGTCGGCTTCCACGTGCCGCACCGCCTGCGTGACGGCTACGGAATGCGCGGCGAGGTGATCGAACGCGCCGCGGCCGATGGCGTCGGGCTGATCGTCAGCGTCGACACGGGAATCCGCGCGACCGACGTGGTGCGGCGCGCGCGCGAGCTGGGGATCGACACCATCGTCACCGATCATCACCTGCCGGAGGCCGAGCTGCCACCGGCGGTCGCGGTGCTGAATCCCAACGCACCCGGCTGCGGCTACCCGAACAAGAACCTCTGCGGCGCGGGCGTCGCCTTCAAGCTGGCGCACGCCCTGATCGATACGCTGGGTTGGGAGGGAGCACGGCGCCGCCGCGTGCTGGAGTCGCTGTTGAAGATGGTGGCGATCGCGACGGTCGCCGACGTGGTGCCGCTGGAGGGAGAGAACCGCACTATCGTCAAGCACGGACTGGAAGGATTGGAGTCGGTGCGCAACCCCGGACTGCGTGCGCTGCTCGACGTGGCGGGGTTCGGCGCCGGCGAGCGGCCCTCGGCCGAGCAGGTGGCGTTTCGCGTCGCGCCGCGCATCAACGCCGCCGGGCGCATGGCTAGCGCCGAGGACGTGATCCACATGTTCCTCACCGCTGATGCGGATCGTGCGCGGGAGATTGCCGGAGCACTGCACCGTCTCAACCAGGACCGGCAGCAGGTGGAGGCCGGGACGTTGGAGGCGATTCTCGAACAGTGTCTCGCCGAGCCGGTGACGGACGCGCACGCGGGTCTCGTCTTCGCGGGCGACGGCTGGCATCGCGGCGTGGTGGGCATCGTCGCGAGCCGCGTGGTGGATCGCTTCTGCCGGCCGGCGTTCGTGCTGGGCGTCGACCGCGACAAAGGCGAGGCGTCGGGGTCGGGCCGCAGCGTCGCGGGGTTTCACCTTCTCGACGCGCTGGAGTCGATGGCGGAGCTGTTCACGCGGTTCGGCGGGCACCGGCAGGCGGCGGGCGTGACGCTCGAGGCGTCGAAGGTCGCGGAGTTCCGGCGGCGCTTCAACGATTACGCGGCGGCGCGGTTGGGGCCGGAGGACTTCCTGCCGAAGCTGGAGATCGATGCGACGGTCGGGCTCGCGGAGCTATCCGAGCGCGCCATCGCCGACGTGTTCGCGCTGGCGCCGTTCGGCCACGGCAATCCCCTGCCGGTTTTCGCTGCGCTGGGAGTCGAGGCGCCGGAGGGTGCGGTGGTATGGAAGGAAAAGCACCTGATGCTGAAGGTGCGGCAGGGCGGGCGCAGCCTGCTGCTGCGCGCCTGGAACGCGGCCGGCCGCGCCGCCGAAGTCCCGCGTGGCGCACGCATCGACGTGGCGTTCGCCGTGGAGGAGGATCGCTTCGCGGCTTCGCGCGGGCTGCCGGGGTGGAGCGTCGCGCTGCGGGATTTCAGAGTAGATTCATGAACTGGCAGCCAGATGATTAACACTGGGAGCGTCGGCAAGCCTATCCTCGGAGGACGACTTCTCTTACGTTGGCCTCCCCGAGGGACTGGTCGATGGCGTCGAGATACTCCCGGATAGCCGTTCGGATGTTATCGAGCGCCTGCGCCTCGTCGACGCCCTGCGACCAGCAGCCGGGCAGCGCGGGGCACAAACGCTGACGCCTTCCTCCGACGTCTGGAGCACTACCTTGTACGTCATGCCTCGATTATCATAGACGGCCCAGCGCCGCCTCGATCGCCGACGCGATACGCGCCGCCATCTCCTCCACCTGCTTCTGGTCGCGACCCTCCACCATCACGCGCGCCAGCGGCTCGGTCCCCGAGAAGCGCACCAGCACGCGCCCTTCGCCCGCCATCTCGCCCTCCACCTGGCGGATGGCAGCTGTCACCTCGGGCAGGTCCTCAAGAGGCCGCCGCTCGCGCACGCGCACGTTGACCAGCCTCTGTGGATAAACACGCAGATCGGCCGAGAGTGCGTCCAGGTCGCGACCCGTCGCACGTACGATCTCCACCACCCGCAGCGCCGTCAGCATCCCGTCGCCGGTGGTGGCGAGGTCGCGGAATATGACGTGACCGCTCTGCTCGCCGCCGAGCGGCGCAGCCACGCGTTGCATCTCCTGCAGTACGTACTTGTCGCCCACCGGCGCGCGCAGCAGACCGATCCCCAACGCGTCCAGCGCCTTCTCCAGTCCCAGGTTCGACATGACGGTCGCCACCACCAACGGCTTCCGATGATCGACTCCCAGGCGGCCGCTCTCCAGCATATGGCGCGCGCAGATCAGCAGCACGGCATCGCCGTCGATAATACGGCCGGTGCGTGACACCAGCATGGCGCGGTCGGCGTCGCCGTCGAAAGCGACCCCGAGATCAGCCGCCGTCGCCGACACGGTTTGCGCCAGGCTTTCCAGGTGCAGCGCCCCGCAGTCGCGATTGATGTTGCGGCCATCCGGCTGACAGTGAATCGCCTCGACGCCCGCACCCAATCGGCGGAACAGCTCCGGCCCCAGCCGCGAGGCCGCGCCGTTGCCACCGTCGACTACGATACGCAGGCCGTCGAGCCGCGCCGCGGTGAGGCCGGCGAGGTGGGCCAGGTAGCGCTCGTCGAGACTCTCCTCCACCGCCAGTTCGCGCCGCGCCACCGATGGAGCGGTCGCGCGCAGGTCGAGAATCTCGCGCTCGAGCGCCAGCTCGTCGGCGTCGGGCAGCTTGAAGCCGGAGTGGTCGAACACCTTGATGCCGTTGTCGTGATAGGGATTGTGCGACGCCGAGATCATCGCGGCGGCCACGAACGGATCGGTCTTTGTCAGCCACGCCACGCCGGGTGTGGTGATCACTCCGGCGTAGTGCGGCCGCGCGCCGCCGGCCTCCAGTCCGGCCGCCAAAGTCCCGGCGATGGGTCGGCTCGATTCGCGCGGGTCGGCGCCCAACAAAACCATGGGAGATTGGCGATCGTGGCGCGAGACCCAGCGTCCAAGCGCGACTCCCGCGCAATAGACCGTCAGCGGGTCGAGTGGGTATTCGCCGGCGACGCCGCGAATCCCGTCGGTGCCGAATAATTGACGGCTCATGTTCTTTCCGCCCGGCGGCGACTGGAGGACAGACGCGGCGCCGGGAAACCGAGCATCAGCGCACTGCTCCCGCCGACCGGTGTACCTCGAAGCGCACACGAACCTCTGGCGTCTTCTCGAAGCGCACCTGCGGGTCGGCCGTGTAGGCGTTTACGGGGAACTCGCGCGACGCAGTCGCCCCGCTCAGATCGATGGGGTCGGTCTGGACCGACTCGACGCCCGCCACACGGCTCTCCGGCCCGACAATGCGGAGCATGCGCGGCGCGACTTCGCTCACCTCGGCGACGTAGCCGGCCGGCGGTTGCGCGGCG
Organism: uncultured Solibacteraceae bacterium; assembly: GCA_964515555.1. GTDB lineage: Bacteria > Acidobacteriota > Terriglobia > Bryobacterales > Bryobacteraceae > CAZEVY01. Next base: position 67,960 of record CAZEVY010000014.1, read on the forward strand.
ATCCGAACCGTCACCGGCACGTCGCGCTCCAGGCGTTTCTCGAACTCCAGTCGCACCTGCGCCGGCACGGAGCGCGCGAACTCCACGCCCCCCGGCAGGATGACGTTGTCCGGACCCACGGTGAAGGTGCGCTGGCCGGGCCGCGTCACGCCGGCCAGGTCGAGCACGACCGCCGCTCCGGCCAGCCGTGACGGATTCAGCTGCGCACTCGGCCCGCGGATCTCGATCTGCATGCGGTCGAGCACGTCCGAGCTCATCTCGAGGTTCCTGGGTACGTTTCTGTACTGCACTGGCGCCGTGGTCAGAGTCGCGACCTCGGATTCGCCCACGAAGATCAGCCACAGCGCCACCGCGAGCGCCAGCGAGAGCAGCTTCCACACCAGGTTATCGGTGAGCCAGCGCGCGCTCACGGCCGCACCCGCTGCTCGCCCAGCTCGCGCGCTTCCGCGCCGCGCCGTTTCGTGCGCTCACCGGCGAGATACTCGCCGATGCACTCCAGCGCCACGCCGAACTCCATTTCCCCGCCCGCGGCGATCGAGACGCTTCCCGTCTCCTCGCTGACCACGATGGCCACGCAGTCGGCCTCCTCGGTGATGCCGATGGCGGCGCGGTGGCGCGTGCCGTAAAGCGTCATCCACTTGGGATTCATGCTCAGCGGAAGGAAACAGGCCGCGGCGGCGACACGCGGGCCCTGCACGATGGCCGCGCCGTCGTGCATGGCGCCGCCCGGCTGGAAGATGCTCAGCAGCAGGTCGCGAGAGAGCGCCGCGTCCAGCACCACACCACTTTCGACAAAGGTGCGCAGTCCGATCTCCCGCTCCACCACGATCAGCGCTCCCATGCGGTTGGCGGCCAGCACCTCCACCGCCATCTTGATCTCTTCGATCGACTCGCGGCCTTCCAGGCGGCTTCGCCACGCCGTCCAACCGCGGCCGATTCCCGCCAGCATGCGCCGCAGGTCCGACTGAAACATCACAATGAGGGCGAACACCGTGTAGGGCGCCACCGCCGCCAGCAGCCCGCGCAACAACTCGAGTCCCGCCCACAGGGAGACCAGATAGAGGAGCACCAGGAACCAGATGCCGGTCAACACGCGCTCAGCGCGCCGGCCGCGGACAATCGTCAGGAGCTGATAGAGGAAAAACGCGGTTACGAGAATGTCAAAAACCGCAAGCGGGGTCAGCTTGGGGAGCGAGGTGAAGATTGGAGTCGACAACGTTTGCATGCGGCCCGCCCAACAGAGTCACCCAACTTTCATTGTAACCCGCCCGCGTCCCCGCGACGCCTAAGCATGTAAGGGTCTTTGCCGGCGAATGAGCCCCCAACTTTGGCGGCGCGGATAAAGAGCGGATAAAGAAATGTTCACAATTTCCCGAAACACCGGCCGCAGTTGGGTGCTTCCCATATTGCTGCTCCTGGCGGCGCCCGTCGAAGCGCAGCGCGCCACGCTCCGCGAAGTGCCGCGGCGCGAGCTGCCGACGCACATCGACGGCAACAGCCCCGCCTTCTGGTATGAGGGGGAGCTGCGGCTGTTTTCGTCGACAGGGTTTCCGGAGATGATCAGCCGCGCCCGCGACCAGTTCGGGCCGTGGCAGAGCGAGCTGGTCGATCTCACGCTTCACAATCACGTGCCCGTGTGGGTGGAGGCGGCCTGGCTCGACTCCGATGGCACGCTGTTTGCCTGGTATCACCACGAACCGTCCGGGGTCTGCGGCGGATCTCCGCTGACGTCTCCCGAAATCGGAGCCGCAGTCTCCTACGACGGCGGCAAGACGCTGATCGATCTCGGCATCGTGTTGAAGTCGGGAGTCGCACCCAACTGCGGCGCCAAGAACGGCTTCTTTGCGGGCGGACACGGGGATTTCTCGGTCGTCCCCGATTCGGAAGGGGGATTCTTCTATTTCCTCTTCACCAACTACGCAGGTCCGGTCGAGGAGCAGGGCGTGGTGGTGGCTCGCATGGCGTTGGGGGACAGGAACTCGCCCGTCGGCGCCGTGTGGAAGTATCACAACGGCGAGTGGATCGAACCGGGACTGGGCGGGCGCACGACCGCCGTCTACCGGGCGAACGTGGCGTGGGAGCACGAGAACGCCGATTCCTTTTGGGGACCGGCCGTGCACTGGAACACTTTCCTCGGAAAGTACGTCATGCTGCTGAATCGCGCCTGCTGCGCTCCCGGATGGCCCCAGGAAGGCATCTACATCAGCTTCATCTCCTCTCTCGGCCAGCCAGGCGGCTGGGGCGCGCCCACCCGCCTGCTGGACGCCGCCAATATCGGCGTCGGGCCGGGCTACTATCCGCAGGTTCTGGGTTTGGAGGTGGGAGAGACCGACTCGGTCAGCGGATGGTATGCTCGGCTATACGTTCAGGGAGTGTCGGATTGGGAGATCGTCTTCTCGCCGTGAGGCGCCTACAGTGAAGAATGGACTCCGCCGGCGAGGCCCCCCGGCGGCGGCCTTGCTGTACGCGTTGATGTTATGTGCGGCGACGCACGGCGGAGAGGCGACCGTTCCGGCCGACGCCGCAACTGGTCGGCCGTCATTCCGCGCAGGCGATTGGCTGAGGATCGACTTCAGGACGAAAATCCAGTTGGATTTCCGCAGATTCCGGCCCGCGCTCAGCACCTCCCATCCGGTCGTGGACGCACGCCGCGTTCGGGTGGGAGCGGAAGGCGTGCTGTGGCGCGATTTTGAGTTCGAGCTGGAGTTCGATCTCGAGCCTACCGACCACCAGGTCCGCGACGCCTCCGTGAACTACCGCCGTTTTCGCGCCTCGCAAGTACGCGCCGGCAAGTTCCGGGTTCCGTTCGGGCGCGACCAGTTGACCGATCCGATGGACCTCGACTTCGTCTACCGCTCCCGCATCGGCAGCACGCTGGCGCCGGGCCGCGACATCGGCGTGATGGCGCACGGCGATCTTCGCGAGGGCAGCCTTCGCTACTCGGCCGGCGTATTCCGGCACGACGGCGAAGTCGCCGAGATCCAGGATCTCACCCAGGAGCGCGACTATTTGTCGACCGGTGGACGCACTCTGGCCGCGCGGCTGACGGCGGCGCCGTTCGCGATGCTGCGCGCGCCGCGGCTGCTCGATCGGCTGGAGTTCGGTGTCGCCGCCACGCGGGGAGAAGTACCGGAGGGAATCCACAGCCTGCGCGGGCGAAGCATCTCGGGCGACACGTTCTTTCCCCGCATGTACAGCGCCGGCACGCGGACTCGCAAGGGCGCTGAACTGGTGTGGCGGCTGGGATCGCTCGCCCTTCAGGGCGAGTACATGGTGGTTCGCGAGGAGCGCCTGCGCCAGAGTCTTCAGGGAACAGACCTGCCCGCTTTGCGCGCCAGCGGGTGGTACGTGAGCGCGACGCACCCGGTGATCGGCCGGCGGCCCGGTCCGGGTGCCGGATTCTTCGGATCGTTCGTGCCCGGCCTGCGTCTGGGCATGGTGGAGGCGGCCGCGCGATACGATGAGATCCGCTTCGGCGGCGAAGCCGGCGCGGGCGCGCCGTCGCGCAGCCCGCGAGCCGTCAATGTCGCCGCCAACAGGGATCGCGCCTGGACGCTGGGCTTGAACTGGTTCGCCACGCGCTACACCAAGCTCCAGGCGAACGCCATCCACGAGACGCTGCTCGACCCGGCGCGCACTCCGATCGCCGGCGTGTCGCGCTACTGGACACTGGCCGGGCGGTTCCAGTTCGGGTTCTGATCGCCCGCGAAATATGCTTTAGAATAGGAAACCATGAAGCCTACCGTCTCCGACCTCGCGCGCCGCGACTTCCTGCGCCGCGCCGCCATCACCGGCGCGTTCTTCGCCGTGCCCGGCGCCTTCGCCGAGAAGCTCGTTCTGACGCCCAAGCAGACCGAGGGGCCGTTCTATCCCGATAAGCTCCCTCTGGACACCGACAATGACCTCATCCGGATCAACGACGGCGTCACCCCGGCGCTCGGCGAGATCTCCTGGGTGCACGGCCGCATCCTCGATTCGCGCGGCGAGCCGATCCGCAACGCCACCGTCGAAATCTGGCAGTGCGACCAGAACGGCGCTTACCTGCACAGCAAGACCGCCAACAGGGACAAGCAGGACGGAAACTTCCAGGGCTTCGGACGTTTCGTCACGGCCTCGTCGGGCGAGTATGTCTTTCGCACCATCAAGCCGGTACCGTATCCGGGACGCTGCCCGCACATTCACTACGCGATCAAGATCAAGGGCCGCAAGGAGCTGGTCACGCAGTGCTACGTCGCCGGTCATCCGGGCAACGAGAAGGACGGCATCTACAAGTCGATCAAGGATCCACAGCAGCTCGCCGCGATCACGGTACCCTTCGTGCCGATGAAGGGGTCGAGAGCCGGCGAATTGACGGCCAAGTTCGACCTGGTGCTGGGCGTCACCCCGGAGCTGGCGTAATCGTCTCAGCAGCGACAGACGCGCAATTTTTACTCGACTGAGCGGCAGCGCCTCGCGCGCGCGTTCCCGCTAAACTATAGAACCTACTAACCTTCGCCGGTGGGCCACCGCTTGCAGGGGATGACTCCAGGAGACTTTATCCTATGAGCTTCACATCCCTCGTCATGGCTACCGGTTTCCTGATCACTGCGGGAGCGCAAGCACCCGTCCCGAATCCAACTCAACAACAGGTCGGGCCCGCACAGGGCCAAGTGCCCGTGTTTCGAGTCACGGTGGTCGCACGCACGACCAAGGCGGTCAACTACAGGCATCGCGGCGGCGCGACCAAAGTCGACTTCGTCGGCACGCCGCTGCTGCCACGCTCTCGGGGCGAGGCCAAGGTCGAGAGCAAGCAGGGCTACATCGAGATTGAGGTCGAGTTCGACAACCTCGAGCCGGCCACGAAGTTCGGTCCCGAGTATCTGACCTACGTTCTATGGGCCATTACCCCGGAAGGCCGGGCTACGAATCTCGGCGAAGTTCTGCTGAACGGCACCCGGAGCAAGCTCAACGTGACCACTGAGCTTCAGGCCTTCGGACTGGTGATGACCGCCGAGCCGTACTTCGCGGTCTCCCAGCCGAGCGACGTCGTGGTAATGGAGAACGCGATTCGTCCGGACACAAGCGGCAAGATCGACGTCGTCGACGCCAAATATGAGCTGCTCAAGCGCGGCCATTACATGTTCAACCACAATCCGGCCGCGATCACCACCCGAATCGACGATCGCAGGAATCCCCTGGAGCTCTTTGAGGCCCGGCACGCGGTTCAATTGGCCCAGTTCGCCGGCGCCGACCGTTACGCCGCCGACTCGTTCCAAAAAGCCCGCAACCAGTTGCAGCAGGCCGAGCAGTTGCACGCGCGGAAAGCGGGTCGCAAGTCGATCATCCAGGCAGCCCGCGAATCCGTGCAGACGGCCGAGGACGCCCGTCTCATAGCGATCCAGCGCCAGGAAGAGATGCGTCTGGCCGAGGAGCGCCGCGTCGCGGCAGACCGCGAGGCGCGCGCGGTGGCGCGTGCGGCCGACGAAGCGGATCGCCGCCGGCAGGCCGAAGTGGCCGCCGCGCGTGAGCGGGCGAATGCGGACGCCGCCCGTGTGGCGGCCGAGAGATCGCGCATCGAACTTGAGCAGGCCGCGCAACGTGCGGCGCGTGAGCGCGCCGAGGCCGAGGCCGCCAAGGTAGAGGCGGAGCGGTCGCGCACTGAGGCCGAGAGGGCGCGCATCGAGGCCGAGAGGGCGCGGGCCGCGGCGCTGGAGCAGGAGCAGAGCGCGCGGCTGGAAGCGGAGCGGGCGCGCGCGGCCGTCGATCAGGCCAATCGCGAGCGCGACGAGCTTCGTACGCGCCTGCAACAGCAGCTCGACATGATTCTCGAGACCCGGGAGTCGGCTCGTGGACTGATCGTGAACATGTCGGACGTACTCTTCGACGTCGACCGCGCGACGCTGAAGCCGGGCGCGAGAGAGAAGCTGGCCAAAGTCGCCGGCATTCTGCTGGCCTATCCGGGACTGAAGATGGAGGTGGAAGGCCACACCGACAGCACCGGGTCGGACACCCACAATCAGGCGCTCTCGGAGCGCCGGGCGGAATCGGTACGGTCGTTCCTGGTCTCGCAGGGCATCTCGACGTCGAGCATCGCCTCGCGTGGATTCGGCGAATCGCGGCCGGTAGTCTCGAACGACACCGCCGCCGGGAGGCAGCAGAACCGGCGCGTCGAACTGGTGGTGTCCGGCGAGGCGATTACCTCCACGGTGACGCGAAGTCAACTGCGTTAGTGTCTGATCCGTGGATGGCGGGCGTCTTTACCCGCCTATGGCGTACATCGGCCGCGGGGGCGCGACGAAGCGCGCGGTGTTGATCTCGTGGCCGATCCACTTGGCGTGCACGGCGTCGCGGATCGTCCGGAGAATCGCCTCGTCGTGCGCGCCGGCGCGGAGCAGCCCCTTCACGTCCGTCTCCTCGATGGCGAACAGGCAGTAGCGCAGCTTGCCATCGGCCGTCAGCCGGATGCGATTGCAGCTCAGGCAGAAGGGCTTGCTCACCGAGGCGATGAAGCCGACCCCGCCTCGGCCGTCGGCGAAGCGGTATTCGCTGGCGGGAGCGCGCGGGTCCTGGTCCGGCGCCGGCTCGAGCGGACCGATCTCGCGCGAGAGCATAGCCATCATGTCGTCGGCCAGCAGCACGCGATCGCGGTCCCAGATGCCCTGGGCGTCCAGCGGCATGAACTCGATGTAGCGGATCTCGATGCCGCGCTCGCGGCCGAAGCGCGCCATGGGGACCACGTCGGGCTCGATCAGGTTTTTCACCGCCACGACGTTAATCTTCACCGGGCCGTAACCCAGCGCGAGGCACGCGTCGATGCCCGCCATCACGCGATCGAAGTCGTCGCGGCGCGTGATCAGGCGGAAGCGTTCGCGGTCAAGCGTGTCGAGGTGGACGTTGATCCTCCGCAGCCCGGCGTCATAGAGCGGGCGCGCCAAGTCGGCGAGCAACACGCCGTTGGTCGTCAGCGCGATGTCGTCGACGCCTGGGATTGCCGCCAGCTTGGCGATCAGCACCGGCAGGTCCCGGCGCACCAGCGGCTCGCCGCCGGTGATGCGCAGCTTGCGGACGCCGAGGCGGACCGCCAGCCGCACGAAGCGCTCGGTCTCCTCGTAGGTCAGAACCTCGGAGTGCGGCAGAAAATCGACTTCGCGCTCGGGCATGCAGTAGAAGCAGCGGATGTTGCAGCGGTCGGTGACGCTGATCCTCAGGTTGTCGTGCAGGCGTCCGAAGGTGTCGACGAGCGGAGCTTCCGGCATCAACGCACCGCGAGCATGCGCTCGAGTGGAACCAGCGCGCGGCGAATGATCTCCGGGGCGAGCTCGACCCGCGGGCGCAGGTCGCGCAGCGCGTCGTGGAGCTTCTCGAGCGTATTGCGCCGCATGTAGGGACACTCCGAACAGTTGCAGTTCTCGTTGGGCACGAAATGGAATCGCTTGTGCGGAGCGCGGCGCGCCAGCGAGTGGCCGACGCCGCTCTCGGTCATGACGATGAACTCCTCGGCGGGCGCCTTCACGCACCAGTCGATGATGGCCGATGTGGAACCGATGAAGTCGGCCATGGCAAGCACATCGGGAGGACACTCGGGGTGCGCGGCGACCAGCGCCTGGGGGTGCTCGGCGCGCGCGGCGCTCACTTTGCGGGCGGCGAACGTGGCGTGCACGATGCAGGCGCCCTGCCAGATGCGCATGTTATCGCGCCCGGTCTGCTGCTTCACGTAATTGCCGAGGTTGATGTCGGGCAGGAACAGCACGGGCCGCTCGCGGGGAATCGAGTTGACCACCTCGACGGCGTTGCGCGACGTGCAGAGGATGTCGCTCTCGGCCTTGACCTCGACGGAGGTGTTGATGTAACTGACGACGACGTGGTCCGGGTTCCGGCTCTTAAATGCGCGCACCTGCTCGACGGGACAGGAATCCACAAGGCTGCACCCGGCATCCCGGTCCGGAACCACGACGATGCGGTCGGGGTTGAGCACCTTGGCTGTCTCGGCCATGAACCACACGCCGCAGAAGGCGATGACGTCGCCCGAGAAATCGCGGGCCTTGCGGGCGAGCTCCAGGCTGTCGCCCACCCAGTCGGCGAGCTCCTGTATTTCGGCCTCCTGGTAGTGATGCGCGAGGATGACGGCGCGGCGTAGGCGCTTGAGGTCAAGAATCTCGTCGGCGATGGAAGTGGTCGCCAGCATAGGGAGGTGGTGCTGCCTGTATTTTACAGCTTTCAGCGGTCAGCTTTCAGCAGTCAGTTTTCAGCGGCGGGCATTCGCGGGTAGTTGGGCCCCAAGCTGATTGCTGACAGCTGATCGCTGATAGCTCTACGGCGCCACCCCCGCTTTCTTAAAGTCGCCGCCCTTCATCACGGTGAGACCCGACGGGTGGAGATGCCGCCGTAGAGCCTCGACGACTTGCGCCGGGGTCAACCCCTGGATCTTGCGCTCCAGGTCGGCATCCCAGGCCATGGTGCGGTTGTAGTGCGATTGCATCGTCAGCCGTCCGGCCAGCTCGCGATCCTGCGCGCGGCTGACAGTCTGCGCCTGCGCCCAGCTCTGCTTGGCGGCCGACACCTCGGCGTCGGTGAATCCTTCCTTGAGGATCTTGCCGATCTCGTCCTTGAACGACGCCTCCACCTTGGGCGCGTTCTGAGGCGCCGAAATCGCGAAGGCGACGAACATCGCGTTGTCCTCCTCCGGCGCCACCTGAAACTGCGAGCCGACCCCGTAGCTCAGGCCTTCCTTGCCGCGAATGCGGGCGAACAACCGTGAGTTCATGCCGCCGCCGATCAGGTAGTTCGCCAGCACCATGGCCGGATAGTCGGCGTGCGCGTCGGTGATCTGGATCGGCATGCCGGCGACGAAGAAAGCGTTGGCCTTGTCCGGCGTCTCGAAATTCTGATTCAGCGGCGCGATCTTGCGGTAGGGCGAGCGCACCTTCACGTACGGGCGCGGACTCTTCCACCCGGCGAACATTTTCGAGGTGAGCTGTTGGGCCTGCTCCGGATCGAAATCGCCGATGACCGTCATCTCGGCGCGAGCGATGCCGTAGAAGCCGGCGTAGAACTTCTTCACGTCGTCGAGCGTGACCGCTTTCAGCTCGGCGATCTCCTCGTCGAACGTCGGCGTGTAGCGCACGTCGCCCTTCGGGTAGGGCGACATGTGCCGCATGAAGGCGTTGAAAACCACGCCCTGCGGCTCGCTCTTCTGGTTCTCGACGCCCGCCAGCATCTGCTGCCGTAGCTGGTCGAACTCCGTCTGCGGGAACGAGGGCTGCCGCAGAACCTCGCCGACGATCTCCAGTACCGCCGGCAGATTCGCGCGCGTCGTCTCGATGTTGACGCTGATGCCGGTAGAGCCGCCACCGACTCCCACGCGCGCCTTGAGCTTGTCGAGATCGTCCTGAATCTGCTGGCGCGTGCGCCTGGTGGTTCCTCGCATCAGCATGGAAGCCGTGATCCGTCCCGAGATGGTCTGGTTGGCGAGGCTTCTTTCATCGCCCATGTGCAGCCGCAGCATGGCGTTGACGCTGTCGCCCCGCGTTTCCTTCGAGAGGTAGTTGATCTTGATGCCGGCCACCTCGCCGCGCCGCGTGCGCGAATCGATGTTGGCGGGCGTGGGGTCGAAGGCCTCGCCCTGGGAGACCTGCACGTCGCCTTTGTAGTCCTTCACCAGCGTCTCGACGTCGGGCGCGGCGGGGATTTCGGCGCGCTCCGGCTGCGCGGTCGGAATGAAGACGCCGACGGTGCGGTTGGAGGGCTTCAGATACTTCAGTGCGGCGGCCTGCACCGCCTCCGGTGAAACTCTCCGAATGCGGTCGCGATTGACGAAGAAGAGCCGCCAGTCGCCTTGCGCGATCCATTCGCTAAGCGTCAGACCGAAGCGGTCCGAGCTGTTGATGGTCAACTCGATATTCTTGAGCGACTGCGTCCGGACGCGCTCGACTTCGTCCTTGGCGATGGGCTTGGCCTTGAGCTCGTCGAGCGTGGCGAGCATGGTGTTCTTGGCGTCGACGATGGAGTTCTCGGTCCTCACCTCGGCCATGAACAGCGCCATGCCCGGCTCCTTGAGCGCAAACGTGAAGCCGCCGACCTGGGCGGCCTTCTTGGTCTCGACGAGCGCTTTGTAGAGCCGGCCGGCGGGGGTCGTCGAGAGCGCCTGCGCGGCCAGGCTGGCGGCGGCGAAGTCCTCGTGCGCGCCCGGCGGAAAATGATACGCGGCGATGGCCGATTGCACATCGCCGACGCGGCGCAGCTCGACGAAGCGCTCGCCGTCCTGCGTGGGCTCGGCGGTGTAGGTCGGCTGAATGCGGCGCGTGGGACGCGGGATCGGCGCGAAGAACTTATGGACGAGCGCCAGTGTCTTGGCTTCGTCGAACTTGCCGGCGACGAGCAGCACGGCGTTGTCCGGCTGGTAGTAGTTTCTGTAAAAGGCCTGCAAGCGCTCGATGTTGACGTTCTCGATGTCGGCGCGCGCGCCGATGGTGGACTTGCCGTAGTTGTGCCACAGGAAGGCCGTAGAGATGACGCGGTCGAACAGCACGCTCTGCGGGTCGTTTTCACCGGACTCGAATTCGTTGCGCACCACGGTCATCTCGCTGTCGAGGTCTTTCTTGGCGACGAAGGAGTTCACCATGCGGTCGGCCTCCAGGTCGAGCGCCCATTCCAGGTTGGCGTCGGTGGCTTGAAAAGTCTCGTAGTAGTTGGTGCGGTCGTACCAGGTGGTGCCGTTGGGGCGGGTGCCGTGGTCGGTGAGCTCCTTGGGAATATTCGGATGCCGCGTCGTGCCCTTGAAGAGCAGGTGCTCGAGCAGGTGCGCCATTCCGGTCTCGCCGTAGTTCTCGTGGCGCGACCCGACCAAGTAGGTGATGTTGACGGTGACGGTCTGCTTGGTGGGGTCGGGGAACAACAGCACGCGCAGGCCGTTGGCAAGGCGATACTCGGTGATGCCCTCGACGCTGGTGACGCGCTGCACGCCGGCGGGCAGTTGCTGCGCGACGGCGGCCTGCGAAATCAGCGCGAAGATCAGCGCGAGGGTGGCCAGGGATCGAATGGTTTTCATGGGGAGTCTCCGGTGAGGGACGCTCTTATTATAGGACGGTGACGGGAGTTACCTGTTCTTCTCAGCCCACTGCCGCCATTTCTCGACCGCCGCGTCGCGGTTCTTCTCGTCGACACTCTTGTAGTCCGGCCCCAGGTCCTGACCGGTGAGATGTTTCAGCAACCGGATGTCCTCATACCAGAGCGGGTTCCTCGCCGGATCGAGCCGGCCGTTCAGGACGGCCACGGCCTTCCGATCGGCGAATTGCGCGGAGCGCAACGAATCGAGTCATGGTCACCCTCCCGAGTGGTCGCAGTATAAACCCGCCCGGTCCTCGACGTATCGGCTGGCATCGCCACCGGAGCCTGGTCGCGCTGGTGCGTTTGGAAGGGACGACCGCGAAATGAACCGCCGGTCGCGTCAGCGAATCATCGCGTCGAGTTCACCGACGTCCAGCCCGGCCTCGCGATAATGCTTGCGACTCAGCTCCAGAGCGCTGAACCCGTCCTCGTACGCCTGAAATCCGCCGTCGACGCTCTTGTCCGTATAGATCAGGCCGCCTTCGACGATGAAGAAAACCACCGCGGGTTCCGGCGAGTCCTCGGTGATCACCAGCGTGTGCGATTCGCCAGCCGGTTCGTAGATGTAGGTGCCGGGCCTCGCGATCCAGTCGTGCTCCAGGTACCGCCAGTGACCACGGAGCGTGTAGCCGTGTACGGTGCCGACATGGTAATGAGTCCCGAGCATCGCACCGGGAAGAGCCTTTAGGACCACGCTGAATCCGCCCGAGGTCAGGTTGAACCAGCAGGGCTGGAACCAGATGCCGGGCGCGTACGGCACCCAGCGGCGCTCGTCGTCCAGGTTCACGTTCGCGATGAAGTGCTCCCGGCGCCTCTGTTGTGGTTCCAGGCCGTCACTGGAATGGTTGAACGCGACAATCGGCATTTCGTCCTCTCTTTGTCCGTCGACTTTCGGTGCGACTACGTCCCTACCGATTCGCCGGAACCGCCGACTCCACCGGTGACTGCATGCGCGCGAGAAACGCCGTGTCGATGTGGCCCGCCAGAAAATCCGGGTGCGCCATGATGCGCTGGTGCAGCGGAATCGTCGTGTGTATCCCCTCCACGACGAACATCTCCAGCGCGCGGCTCATCCGCGACACCGCCTCGGCGCGGTCGCGCCCGTAGGTGATCAGCTTCGCCGCCAGCGAGTCGTAGTACGGCGGAATGATGCCCTCAGCGTACATGGCGGTGTCGACCCGCACGCCGATCCCGCTCGGCAGGTTCAGCCCCGTGATCCGCCCCGGCGACGGCACGAACGTCTCGGGGTGCTCCGCGTTGATGCGGCACTCGATCGCGTGCCCGGTGATCCCCACCGTCTCCGGCAGGACTTCCGAAAGCGGATGTCCGGCGGCGATGAGAATCTGGCTCTTCACCAGGTCGATGCCCGTCACCATCTCCGTCACCGGGTGCTCCACCTGAATGCGCGCGTTTACCTCGATGAAGAACAGGTTTCCCGACGAGTCCATGAGAAACTCCGCCGTTCCCGCATTCACGTACCCGACCTCGTGCATGGCGCGCGAGAGCCGATCCGCCATCGCCCGCCGCAGCTCGTCGTTCATCGCCGGCGACGGCGCCTCCTCCACCAGCTTCTGATGACGCCGCTGAATCGAGCATTCGCGTTCGCCGAGCACCGCGACGTGACCGGCCTGGTCGGCCAGGAACTGGAATTCGATGTGACGCGGCGCCTGCACGTACTTCTCCAGATACAGGTCGCCGCACGAAAACGAGGCCGACGCCTCGGCGTGCGCCTGCGCGTACAGGGTCGGCAGTTCAGCGGCGTTGTTGACGACCCGCATCCCCCGGCCGCCGCCGCCGGCCGTCGCTTTGAGCAGCACCGGGTAGCCGATCTTCGACGCCAGCTCGACCCCCTGCTCGGGCCCGCTCAGCACCCCGTCCGATCCCGAGAGAATCGGAATCCCCGCCGAGGCCATGGCCGCGCGCGCCTGCTGCTTCAGCCCCATCAACCGCGTCACGCCCGCCGGCGGGCCGATAAACCGGATGCCCGACGCCTCGCACACCTCGGCGAAATCGGCGTTCTCGCTCAGGAATCCGTAGCCGGGATGGATGGCGTCGACGTTGGTGATCTCGGCGGCGCTGATCACCGCCGGAATGTCGAGATAACTGCGCGCGCTCTGCGCCGGCCCGATGCAGACGGCCTCGTCGGCGAAGCGCACGTGCAGGCTGTAGCGGTCGGCCTCCGAGTACACGGCCACGGTGCGGATGCCCAGTTCCTTGCAGGCGCAAATCACCCGGAGCGCGATCTCACCGCGGTTGGCGATCAGTATCTTCCGGAACATGCTCCTACGCCGGCCGGATCGAGAACAGCGCCTCGCCGTACTCGACCGGCTTTCCGTTCGATGCCAGTTGCGCCACTACCACACCCGCCACCTCGGATTCGATCTCGTTCATCAGCTTCATCGACTCGATGATGCACAGCACCTGGCCGGGTTTCACCAGGTCGCCGACCTGAACGAACGGCGGCGTGCCCGGAGCGGGCGCCTCGTAGAACGTGCCCACGATCGGCGATTTCACCAGCGTCAGTCCCGGCTCGAGCGCCGCCGCCGCCGAGGCCGGGGCCGCATGCGGCTGCGGGATCGAGTGCCCCATGGCCGGCAGGATCACCTCGTGATGGGAGGGCTCCACCGCCCGCCGGATGCGGACGCGCGCGTTCTCGCGCTCGACCTCCAGCTCGGCGATGCCGCTCTCGAGCACGACCTGTATCAGTTCTTTAATCTCGTCCAGCGTCATTCGTTCAGATCACCCTCAGTTCCTTGGATGTGGGGGTCAACACCTCACACCCGGAAGGGGTGACCACGACCGTATCCTCGATTCGTACGCCTCCGAAACCTTCCAAATATACACCAGGCTCGATCGTCACCACCATCCCGGCTTTCAGGGAGGCTTTCTCGCCGCGGCCGAGCCGGGGGTATTCGTGGATTTCGAGGCCGAGGCCGTGGCCGGTGGAGTGCATGAACGCCTTGTCCCAACCGTAGGCTTTCAGGACGTCCCTGGCAGCCCGGTCGACCTTCGACGCCTTGATTCCATGCCGGACGGCAGCGGTGGCTGCGGCTTGGGCCTCCAGTACGGCGCCATAGAGGCGACTGGCCTGGGCTGATGGCCTTCCTAGGTGGATCATCCGCGTCATGTCGCTGGTGTATCCGGCGCGTCGCGAACCCATGTCTACTAATAGTAACTCATTTGTTGTGAGTCTTTTGGACGAGGGGCGCGCATGCGGAAGCGCGGTCGATTCGCCCGACAAAGCGATGGTCTCGAAGGCCGCCGCCTCCGCCCCCAGCCTGCGCATCCTGTACTCGATCTCGGCCGCGACCTCGAATTCCCGCAATCCCGGCCGGATGCGACGGGCGGTCGCCTCGAACGCCTCGGAGGTCAGCAGGACCGCCCTCCGGATGAGGTCGATTTCCTCGGCCGACTTGATCGCCCGGACTTTCTCGACGGCGCCGCTCACCGGCTCCATCGAGGCTCCCAGCGGGAGTTTCTCGGTGATCGCGCGCAGCGTGTCGGAGGTCATCCGGGGGGCTTCGAATCCGATCTTCTTCAGCCGCATCTTATGGATCGCCTTGACGACGCCTTTATGAAGCGGCCCCCGGATCGTTTTCACCCGGTATGCCGTCTCGCGGGCGGCCTGAAAGGTATACCGGGGATCGGTGAATAGAATCGGCTCGTCGCCGGAGAGCAGCAGCATCGCGTTGCTGCCCGTGAACCCGGTCAGGTAACGAGTGTTACAGAGCGCCGAGATGAGGAACCCGTCGAGCTTTTTGTCGGCGATCGATTCGAGCACCCGCTCGATGAGCCCGCGGCTGGTGGGGCCGCGCTCCAGCTCGGCTCGCGACCCTCCTTGTGATCGAGTCGACACCCGCCAAGAATAACACCCGGCGAGTTTCGCCCTCCATCGCGGACGTCGCAGCGGCGCGCGGGCCTTGACTGGCAGCACGGAGCGCACCCCGACCTGTGCGCTCAAAACGCCGCGCACACCGGCGCCGTCTCCCACAACACCGACTCCTGCTGAAACATCCGTTTATACCCGCCGATCACCGACTCCAGCGCCCCCCGGATCACCGGCGTGTCCTCGTGGACCACCAGCAGCACCTTGGCGCGCTCGCGCTGGATGCGGCCGTCGCCCCGCCGCCACTGGCCGCTCGCCTCCCACACCGTCAGCCCGTCCGGGAAGCGCGGCGTCACCTCGCGCGCCAGGAAGAATCGCCACTGCCCCTCGGTGATCGTCCCCGCCGGGCGATTCAGTCCGAAGTAGAG
>CAZEVY010000015.1:0-3893 GCA_964515555.1 uncultured Solibacteraceae bacterium
TTCCCGCGAGCGGCTAGACTGGCAATGTGTCCCCGCTCGCCTTCTACGACTTCGACGGCACGCTGGTCTCGACCAACGTCGTGACGCAGTACGTCTGGTACGTGCGGCGGCGCGCGTCGACGCTGCGCAACGCGGCGAAACTCACCAAGCTCACCCTCATGGTCCCCGCGCTGCTGGCGATCGATCTCGCCTCGCGGCGTCTGTTCAACGAAGTCTTCTATCGCGAGTACCGCGGCATGCGCGAGGCCTGGTTGCGCGAGGAGGCCGCCGCCCTCTTCGAAAACCTCTTCCGCCGCGCCATCTTCCCCGGCGCCGAAAGTCTCGTCGCGCGCGACCGCGCCGCCGGTTTCCGCACCGTGCTCCTCACGGGCAGCCCCGAGTTCGCCCTGGCGCCCGTCGCGCGGCATTTCGGCTTTGACCGCGTCGTCGCCAACCGCCTCGAGTTCGCCGCCGGAGTCGCCACCGGCGCGATCCTGCCGCCCGTCATCGCCGGCGATGAGAAGGTCGCGGCCATGCGGCGCCTCGCGCGCGAGTATAATGTCGGGACGGAGCGCTGTAAGGCGTACACGGACAGCAAGTCGGACCTGCCGATGCTCGAAGCGGTCGGCCTGCCGGCGGCGGTGAACCCGGACGCCCGGCTGAAACGCGAGGCGCTGCGGCGCGGCTGGCCGGTGATCGACCTCGAAACGGGGAGCCATGGCGACACACACTGACGCGATCCACACCGCGAGAATTCCGAAGTTCCAGTTCCCCGCGCCCGGACCGAACACCGTGGGCCGCCTCGCCGACGTGTCGCACGACGATTGCGTCACGTACCTCGAAGCCGGCGCCGCGCCGCGCCTGCTGTGGTCGGGCGAGGACCTCCTCGACGTCAAGCTGCCCGCCGGTACGCGCATGGTCTACCCGAAGCCCACCATTCCGGGCCTCCGCGACCGCGCGGGCGCCATCCGTTACGCGCTGGCGCATCCCGAAAACATGGAGCCGCTGACCGCGCTGCTCAAGCCGGGAATGCGCGTCACCATCGCTATCGACGACGTTTCGCTGACGCTGCCCAAGATGAAGCGCCCCGACATTCGCGAAACGGCGCTGACGATTCTGCTCGAAATGCTCGCGGCGCGCGGCGTCGACGACGTCCACATCATCATCGCGACCTCGTTCCACCGGCGGCTGACGCCCGCCGAGATCCGCCACCAGGTGGGCGGCCGCATCTTCGGCGCCTACTATCCGGACCGCCTGTATAACCACGACGGCGAGGCTCCGGACGGCATGGTGGAGCTGGGCCGCACCGAGCTTGGCGAGCGCGTGCGTGTGAATCGCCGCGCGGCCGAGAGCGACCTGCTCCTCTACGTCAACATCAACCTGGTGCCGATGGACGGCGGCGCGAAGTCGGTGAGCGTCGGCCTGTGCGATTACGCGACCTTGCAGGCGCATCACACGCCGCAGACGATTCTCCAGTGCGATTCGTACTTCGACCATCGCCGCTCGGCGCTGACGGCGTCGTGCAATCGAATCCACAAGGTGCTCGCGCGCAGCCTCAAGACCTTCCACATCGAGACCGTGGTCAACAACGCCATGTTCGAGCCGGCCATGGCGTTCTTCATCAAACAGGAAGACCGTTGGAACGCGCTCGACCGCCTTTCGTTCAAGGTCGCCCAGCAGGGACTGCGCGCCATGCCGCGTTCGGCCAAGCGCAAAGTGCTGTTCGCGATTCCGGCGGCCTACCAGATGATCGCCGCGCACGCCGGCGAGGCCTTCGCGGTGCACGACCAGACAGTCGAGTACTGCTACGCGCAGTATTGCGTGCCGCTCGACGGACAAAGCGACGTCGCCATATTCGGCGTGCCCTTCATCTCGCCCTACAACGTCAACTCCATCCTGAATCCGCTGCTGGTGCAGGTGCTGGCGCTCGGTTACTTCTTCAACATGTACCGCGGCATGCCGGTGATGAAGAAGAACGGCGTCATGATCCTGACGCACCCGCTCTACGACGAGTTCGATCCCGTGCATCATCCCTCGTATATCGAGTTTTTCCATCGTATTTTGCCGGAAACGCGCGACTCCCACGTCCTGCAGCAAAAGTACGAAGCGGAATTCGCCCATAATCCCGAGTACATCCGCATGTACCGGACCGGGAACGCCTATCACGGCGTCCATCCGTTCTATATGTGGTACTGGGGCGAGAACGGGCGCGCCCACGTCGGCAAGGTGATCGTGGTGGGCGCCGAGAGCCGGCGCGCGGCGGCCATCCTCGGCTGGGACTGCGCGGCGACCATGCAGGAAGCGCTCGAGATGGCGCAGTCGCACGTCGGACGGAAGCCCTCCATCACGCACCTCCACATTCCGCCGATTCAGATGGCCGACGTCCACGGCACGCCGGAATCGGTGTAGTTCCGCATGCGGCCGATCCTTGTCACCGGAGCGACCGGCTTTCTCGGAAAACACCTCGTCGGGCAGTTGAAGGCCGCCGGCGCCGGCCCCATCCGCGTACTGTGCCGCTCCGCGTCGCCCTACGACTCCGACCCCGGCGTCGAGGTGGTGCGCGGCGACGTGGCCTCGGCCCGCGACGTCGACCTGGCCGCCGAAGGCGCCGGTTACGTCTACCATCTCGCGGGCGCGGTGTCGCGCGATCCCAGGGACGCCGAGGCGCTGCTGCGGACGCACGTCGAGGGGACGCGCAACGTCTGCGAGGCGGCGCTCAAGCACGGCGCCGAACGTGTGGTGGCGGTGTCGTCGTCGGGGACCATCGCCGTGAGCCGCGAGCCGGTGGTGCACGACGAGAACTCCGGGTATAAACACGAAATCGTCGGGAAATGGCCGTATTATCTGAGTAAGATTTTCGCTGAAAAACTGGCCCTCTGGTTTCACCGGCAGAAGGGGTTACCGGTGGTGATCGTGAACCCCTCGCTGCTGCTCGGTCCCGGCGACGACCGCGGCTCCTCCACCGGCGACATCGAGTTGTTCCTCGACGGCGAGATCCTCTCGATGCCCCAGGGCGGGATGAGCTTCGTCGACGCTCGCGACGTCGCGGCGGCGGCCATCGCCGCGATGAGCTCGGGGGTTGCCGGCGAGCGCTACCTGGTCGGCGGGCCCAACTGGACGTTCCGGAAGTTTATTCGCCACCTGAGCGAGATCGGCGGCCGGCGGCCTCCGATTTTCGAGATGTCGTTGACCGGCGCGCTCTTCGGCGCGCGCGCGATGCGCCTGCTGGCGCCCATCGCCGGACGAAAGTTCCACCTCGACGACGCCACCATCGAGATGGCCGCGCACTTCTGGTATTGCAATTCGGCGAAGGCGGCGGCGGCGCTGGGCTTCCGCGCGCGCGACCCGGTGGAGACCATCGCCGAGACCATCGAGGATATCCGCCGCCGCCGGAACGCGAACGCCGCATGAGCGAAGCGGTTTGGACATGAGCGAAGCGGCTGGCCGATGACGCGGCGCATCGCCGCCGTAGTGAATCCGCGCTCCGCGAGCGGGCGCGCCGCCCGCGAGTGGCCGGCCGTCGCCGAGCGCATCGCACCCGAGGCGACCCGCTTCACCGAATACCCGGGCCACGCCATCCTGCTGGCGCGCGAGCTTCTCGAACAGGGCTTCGACTGCATCGTGGCCGTCGGCGGCGACGGGACCATCGGCGAAACGGCAAACGGCTTTCTGCGCGACGGCCGGCCGGTTCGTGAGGAGGCGGCGCTCGCCATCGTGCCCTTCGGCACCGGCGGCGACTTCCGGCGAACCCTCGGCATCGGCAGCGTCGAGACGGCCATTCGCGTCGTCAATGAAGGCCGCCCGCGGCGAATCGATATGGGGAGGGCGCGGTATCGCGCGGCGTCCGGTGAGTCGCGCGAGCGCTTCTTCATCAATCTGACGAGCTTCGGCATGGGCGGCGAAGTGGCGGCGCG
>CAZEVY010000015.1:3993-56422 GCA_964515555.1 uncultured Solibacteraceae bacterium
TACGCGCACCCGAAGGTGCACCATTTTCGCGGGCGCCGCGTCCGGGCCGAGTCGGCGGCGCGCGTCTCCATCGAGGTCGACGGAGAACCCCTGGGGACGCTGCCCCTCGAGTTGGAAGTGCTGCCGGGCGCGATCAACGTGCTGACGCACGTTCCGGAGCCGCGACCGTGAGGGAGCGGTTATCGCCACGGGCTGCTAAGGAACGCCCCGGTTCGTCAGGCCGCCTTCCGCTTCCTTACGACCCTACCGATCTCCTCGCCGACGGTCCTTCGCGCGGAGCGCAGTTCCTAGTCGGATTGGAGGTTCAGCCACGTCTCCGGGCTCATGCCGAAGTACACAGCGAGGCGTAACGCCGTGTCCGCGGTAATGCCTCGGGTTCCCTGAACGATGCCGTGGACGCGGTTAGGAGGGACATGCAGGTCGCGGGCCAGCCGATTGATGCTGATGCCGAGCGCTTCATGAACTCTTAGCTCAGGATCTCGCCGGGATGAATCGGTTCGAGCAGCTTCGTCTTTCTGGTCATTGCGTCCTCAGTGATAGTCTACGATCTCGGTCGCCGAAGCTCTTCCGTCAAGGGGAATGACGGGCAGGACGCCCCGCGTGAGCGGCCGCGCCGCATCGGAAGCACGCCCTGATCCAGGCTGTGTCGGCGTTGGCGCCCAACTCAGTCATTCGGATTTCTTGCCCGCGGGCGCCGTGCTGTCCGCCAGAAGCTTTTCGATCTCGCGCCGGATACTGCGCTCCTCGTCGAGGAAGAACTTGTCGTCGCCGGCGTACTGGGCGCGAATGACGCCCTTGCGGTCGATGAAGACGACGTGCGGCATCATCATGCGGAGTTCCGGCGGGATTTGAAGGAAAGAACAGGCAGCCTCGCGGTCGAGGTAGCCGACCGGATAGGTGATCCCGTGGTCACGCCTGTAGTCTTCCACCAGGATGTGCGACATCTCGTTGATCGCGATGCCGAGCGCCTCGAAGCCGCGCGCGCCGTATTCCCGCAGCATTTGCTGAAGAATCCGCGAGCATTTCTGGCAATGCGGGCACGTGGTCAGCAAAAACGAGAGAGCGACGGCCTTGCCGCGGTACTGCGCCAGGCTGAGCTCCCGGCCGCTGGCCAGCCGCCACGAGAGATTCGCCGCGGGACGCGGAACCGTGGGCGCCGCGCGCACCCCCGCGGCGAAGGCCAGCGCCGCCGGGACAAAGGTTCTGCGTCGCATGCGAATCAGTTTATCGCAGGCAATCCCTCGAGACTACTCACGCAGGCGCCCTCGAGACGAACCTCGAAACGCCCGTCGTCGCCGGAGCCTTCGCGAAGCGCCTCGCTCTCGCGGGCGACGGCCGGCGATTTCCACTTGCCCTTCTGAACCGCGCCCCAGGCGGCGTAGAACTCGCGCGCGCGCGCCGGCGACTCCCAGCAGGACCCGTAGGCGAGCACCGCGCGACGGTCGCGCTTGTGCTCGAGAAGCCGATAGCTCCCCGCCGTCCATGCCGGTGCGAGCGCGAGCGCGGTCTCGCGGCCGGCGTACTGGCGCAGCAGGATCGAGTGGTCGAATTCGCCGACCGAGCCTTCCACAAGCACGCGATACCGCCGGCCGTCCGGCGCCTCGGGCAGCCGCACGGTGGGCCGCGGCGGCGGCGCCGACAAGTACCGCTCCGGATGCAGAATCTGCTGCGTGGTCGACGGCGGGCGGCGGAAGACTTCGGCGAAGGCCGCCTGCCCGAGCTTGAGGTACACCGCGTGCTGGAAGGCCATGCCCTCCGAGTAGGGGAACATCAGCGACTCGCGCATGTAGAGCGGCGCCGAGTCGAAGACGGGAAACTGCCCTGAGGCGCCCGCGCTTCTCATCATCTCGAGCATCTCGGGGGCGTCCTTGAGACTGCGGCCGAGGCGGCGCGCCTGGTGCTCGAACATCAGCCAGGTGGCCTGCCCTTCCATGACGGCCATGCGGGCGAGCGAGCTTTCATCGTCGTCGCGCGCGCCGTCGACGTAGCGGCCCAGCGAGAAGTGCTGGTCGGCGAGCGCGTGCGCCACCTCGTGGAAGAGCGTGGGCTCTTCGAGGGCGCCGTTGCCGGAATCGAGCATGAAGAGCTTGCGGCGGCGATAGTCGTAGAAGGCGGCCGCCTGCTCGGTCATCAGGTCGATGGTCGACTTGCGGAGGTCGTAGTCGGGCGGCACGAAGCCGAACTTCTTCAGGACCAGCTCTTCGGCGCGCAGCTCGTCCGGTTTCACTTCGTCGCGAATGCGGTCCTCGAGGAAGCGTTTGAGGCCGTCGCGGTCGATGGTGGCGTGGCGGATCGGACGGCGCAGCGGGAGGCCGGTGATTTCGGCGATCTGCCGCGCCATGGTCTCGATCTGCGCGGTGCGTGGATCGGCCGCGTGGACGGCGACCGCGAGAACCAGGAGGAGCCGCTTCACGCCGCGTCTCCCGCGTCGATGGCGCGGATCATCGGGCGGAACGCCAGCGCCGACGTGAGGCACAGTAGCGCGCCCGCAAAGACAGTGGCGCGCGGGCCGATGCGGTCCGAAAGCGTTCCCGCGAGCAGGCTGCCGACCGGAAGCATGCCGACCACGGTCATCGAGTACATCGCCATGACGCGGCCGCGGTAGGCGTCCGGGATGAGGCTCTGGATGAGCGTGTTCGACGAGGCGTTCTGGCGCATCACGTTGAAGCCGATGATGGCGACCGCGCCGAGCGAGACGGCGAACATCGGCGAGCCGGCGAACACCGCGAGCCCGGCGGCCATCATCAGGCAGCTCGCGATCACGGTGCCGGGGAGTCCCCGCGTGCCGGTGCGGCGCGCCAGCGCCAGCGTGCCGAGCACGGCGCCGATGCCCATCATGCCGCTCAGGAAACCGAGTCCGCGCGAGCCGCGATGGAACATGCCGTCGGCGAACAGGGGCGCCAGCACCAGCGCGGGAGCGCCCGAGATGTTCACCACCGCGGTCTGGCCGAGCAGCGCGCGCACCGGCCGCGTGCGCCAGGCGTAGGCCAGTCCCTCGCGCAGATGCCGCAGCGGCGAGTCGACCGACTCATCGGGCACGTGTCGAATCTTCAGCGCCAGGAGCGAGCCGAGCACCGCGACGAACGTCAGCCCGTTCAACGCGAAGCAGAATCCCTCCCCGGCCGCGGCGACGATGAGCCCGCCGATCGACGGGCCGACGATGCGGCCGGCGTTGAACACCACCGAGTTCAGCGCGATGGCGTTGATCAGGTCGTCCTTGCCGACCATGTGAATGTAGAACGACTGGCGCGCGGGAATCTCGAAGGCGTTGATGACGCCCCACAGCGACGCCAGCATCACCACGTGCTGGTAGCGGACGACGCCCGTGAAGGTGAGCGTCGCCAGCGTGGCCGCCTGGAGCAGGAACATCGTGTTGGCGATGCACAGAATCCGGTAGCGAGGAACCCGGTCGGCGACCACGCCGGCTACAGGTCCGAGCAGCAGCACCGGAATGTGTTGCGCGAAGGTCGTCAGTCCCAGCATCAGGCCGGAACCGGTGAGGCGGTAGACCAGCCACGCCTGCGCCAGTGACTGCATCCAGGTGCCGATGAGCGAGATGACGTACCCGCTCATGAAGATCCGGAAGTCTCGATGCCGAAGCGCGCGGAAGGTCCGGGTCCAGCCGCCTGCGAAGCGCTCCGAGACGGTGGTCGGGGACAATTTCCAGGATACGATAGAATGGTTTTTCTCATGACTGAAAAACTCTACTCCGCCGAATACGTGGGCAGCGGCACGTTCAAGATTTCCAAGCCCAAGCGCAAGGCCAAGAAGCAACGCCAGACGCGCGTGAAGAATCCGCAGCGCGGCGCGCGACGCTGATCCCCCGATGAAGATTTCCGATCTCCGCCTCCATCCGGTGGCGGTGGCCGATGCGCCGCTCCGAAGCTCCTACGGGCGTCACGCGCCTTACGCGCTGCGGACCATCGTCGAGATCCGGACCACCGACGGCATCACCGGCGTCAGCGAGACCTACGGCGGCGACACGCCGCTGGCGGCCCTCGAGGCGTTGCGTCCGCGCGTGGTCGGCAGCGATCCGTTCCAGCTCACGCGCCTGTGGATGGACATGGCCGCCGACGCGCGCGGCGAAGGCGACCGCAGCCAGACCTATCTGGTTCCCGGCGAGAATCCGCTCGATCAGCACACGCGCACATTCGCGGCCATCGAGGCGGCGTGTCTCGACGCCATCGGCAAGGCGCTGAAGAAGCCCCTGTGCGATGTCGTCGGCGGGCGCGCGCGCGACGCGGTGGATTTCTCGGCCTACCTCTTCTATAAACACGGCGGCGGCGGCGGACTCGACGCCGATGCGCGCGAAGACGAGTACGGCGAGTGCCTCGACGCGAAGTCGATGGTGCGGCAGGCGAAGCAGATGGTCGCGGCGTACGGCAACCGCGAGATCAAGCTGAAGGGCGGCGTGCTCGATCCGGACGTCGAGATCGAGACCGTCCGCCAGTTGCGCGCCGAGTTCGGTCCGACCGTCCCGCTGCGCATCGACCCGAATTGCGCGTGGTCCGTCGACACTTCGGTGCGCGTCGGCGAGTCGCTCGTGGAGGAGCTTTCTGACGGCGGCTACCTCGAGGACCCGTGCGCCGAAATCGAGGGCATGGCCGAAGTCCGGCGGCGGCTCCTGGCCAAGGGCATCGAGACGCCGCTCGCGAGCAACGTCGCCACCACCTGCTTCGAGCATCTGCCCGTGGCGCAGCGCGCCGACGCCGTGCAGATCGTCCTCTCCGACCCGCACTACTGGGGCGGCGTCCGTCAGATGCAGCACCTCTCGCGGCTTTGCGAAGCGCTCGGCCTCGGCCTTTCCATGCACTCGAACAATCACCTCGGCATCAGCCTCATGCTGATGACACATGCGGCGGCCGTTTGTCCCAGGCTCACCTACGCCTGCGACACGCACTACCCGTGGCAGACCGAGCAGGACGAGGTCGTCGCCGGCGGCCGCGTGAAAATCGCCAACGGCCAGGTGGCGATTCCCGAAAAACCAGGCCTCGGCGTGGAGCTCGACCACGACGCCCTCGCGCGCGGCGTCGAGCGGTACCGCAAGCTCCCCTACCGCAAGCGCGACGACGAGGCCGAGATGCGCAAGCACGTCGACCCGAACTGGAAGAGAGTGTTGCCGCGATGGTGAGGTCCGATGACGACCGGATTTCACCTCGCCAAGCGCCTGCCGCTGATTCGCGCCCGCCGCGGGTCGGCTTGGATGCGGATTCACAGCCAGGATCGTGACGCCCTGTGGTTTGGGCCTTCTCCCGGCACGCCTCCGGTGAACCGGTTCGACGATCCCGCCGGCGAATACCGCGTCTGCTATTTCGGAACCACTCTGGCGGCCTGCTTCGCCGAGACGTTTCTCCGCAACCCGCCGGTGAGGCTGCTTGCCTGGAGCGACCTGGCGCGGAGGTCGATGGCCGTCGTGTCGCTTTCGCGGGATGCGATGCTCGTGCCGGCCTTTGGAAACAATCTGGCGAAGCTCGGAGTTACCGCGGCGATCGCAGCGTCGGGGGATCATTCGCGATCGCAACGGTTCGCGCGAGCGGTCTGGGGGCATGGCAGCCGGCCCGATGGTATCGCGTACCGGTCGCGGCACGACGACCATGCGCTTTGCGTCGCGCTGTTCGATCGCGCGAAGGATGGCGTCGCCCTGACCGGCGGCCGCGCACTCACCGCGGAGCCGGCGGCTCTGGCGTCGCTGTTAAACCGCTACGATCTGGGATTGACTTCGTGAGGTTGTCCTTGTCGACGGCATCACAAGTGCGACATGGTAAACTACGGATGTGCCGAAACACCGGAGACCCGTCGCCCGCCGCGGCGGTGAGCGCGAGGCTCTCGCGAGGACCTTCCTGGACCGGTCGGTGAGAATGCTCCAGCGATTGAGCGCATCCGCCCCGCCGGACGTCCTGCGCGCCGCTCTTTCCTCGCCGACCGACATCGGCGGTGTGGCGACGCTACTCTCCGATCTCGCGCCCCTCGGCGTCGACCTGTCGGCGGTGGATCCGCTCGCCGAAGCCATGGCGCGCGGCACGGCGGTGAAGCAGGAGCTGCTTCGCCGGGCCGGAGGCGGTATCTCGGCGGCGGGAGTCGCCGGCGGATTGGGAATCTCGCGCCAGGCGGTGGACAAGCGGCGCGCGCGCGGAGCGCTGCTGGCGATTCCGAGCGGATCGGGCGACTACCTCTATCCCGCTTGCCAGTTCGATTCGACTGGCGTCCTGCCGGGGTTCGGGGAGGTCATGAAGGCGTTTCGCGTGGAGAATCCGTGGACCCGGCTGGCGCTGCTGCTGGAGCCGTCGCCGTCGTTGCGCGGAAAGTCGGCGATAGCGGTGTTGCGCGCCGGCGGCGCGGAGAGAGCCGCGGCCGTGGTAGCTTCGTTTGGTGACCAGGGCGCGTGACCGTTGGAGAGATCAATGAGTGCGGATCTGAAGCGGAATCTCCGCGGCGTGATCGGATTCCCCGTCACGCCCTTCAAGAGCGACCTGTCGCTCGACCTCGACGGCCTGTCGAAGAACGTCGACGCCATGGCGTCGCACGCCTTCTGTGGACTCGTCGCCGCCGGCGGCACCGGCGAGATGTACTCCATGACGGTGGCCGAGAACATCGAGGTCGTCCGCGTGAGCGTCGAGGCGACCCGCCGCCGCATGCCGGTCTTCGGCGGCGTCGGCTTCAATCTTCCGATGGCGTCGGAGATGGCGCGCGGCATGGAGAAGGCCGGCGCCGATTCGCTCCTGGTGATGCCGCCCTACTACACGAACGCCCCGTTCGAAGGCCTGATCGCGTACTACCGCGGGGTCGGCGCCAGCTGCGGTCTGCCGCTCGCGCTCTACAGCCGCGACTGGGCGGCGTTCACGCCGGAGCAGGTCGCGCGGCTCGCCGACGCCGTGCCGTCGCTCACGGTGTGGAAGGACGGCCAGGGCGACGCCCGCAAGTATCAGCGCATCATGACGACCGTCGGCGATCGCCTCGCCTGGGTCGGCGGCATCGGCGACGACTGCGTGCCGGCGTATTTCGCCGTCGGCGTGCAGGCCTACACGTCGAGCATCTCGAGCATCGCGCCGAAGCTCTCCCTGGCGCTCGCCGATGCGGGAATGGCGCGCGACTTCGCGCGGCTCGACGACCTCATGCGGCGCTTCGTGCACCCCCTCTACGGGCTGCGCGACAAGACGCGCGGCTACGAGGTCGCTGTGATGAAGAAGGCTATGGAGATTCTCGGCATGCCCGCGGGTCCGGTTCGCCCGCCGCTGGTGAACGTCAAGCCGGACGAAACCGAGCAGATTCGCGTCGTCATGAAGCTCTACCAGGAGTGGCTCTAGCGGGTCCGGCGTGCTACCGCTGCGCCTGATCTATCACGAGGCCTACGATCTCAACCTCGGCGCGCACGTCTTCCCTTCGCAGAAGTACCGCCTCATCCGCGAGCGCATGCTGGCTGAGGGCTTCGCGTCCCCCGGCGATTTCCTCGCGCCCCAGCCCGCCACCGACGACGACATGCTGCTGGTCCACGATCGCGCCTGGGTCGAACGGTTGCGCGCCGGGACGCTCACCTACACCGACATCATCCGCCTCGAGATTCCCTACTCGCGCCAGTTGATCGAGGCGGTGTGGCTGGCGACCGGCGGCACGATTCTCGCCGCCCGCCGCGCGCTCGAGGACCGCATCGGCTTCAACATCGGCGGCGGATTCCATCACGCCTTCCCCGGGCACGGCGAGGGCTTCTGCGCGATCCATGACGTCGCCGTCGCCATACGGCGGCTTCAGCGCGACGGCGCCATCGCCAAGGCGCTGGTGGTCGACTGCGACGTGCACCACGGCAACGGAACGGCCGGCATCTTCGCCGGCGACGCCTCGGTCTTCACGCTCTCCATCCACCAGTTCAACAACTATCCCACCGAGAAGCCGCCGTCGTCGCTCGACATTCATCTCGAAGACGGCGTCGGCGACGAGGAGTACCTGCGCAAGCTCGGCGAGGGCGCGTCGTTGGCGATCGAGTCGTTCCGCCCGAACATGGTGTTCTACGTCGCCGGCGCCGACCCCTACTGCGAGGACCAGCTCGGCGGCCTGGCGCTGACGCTCGAGGGCCTGCGCGAGCGCGACCGCCTGGTGATGGAGACGGCGCTGCGCCACCGGATTCCGGTGGCGGTAACGCTAGCTGGCGGATACGCGTACAATGTCGGGGACACGGTGACCATCCACGTGAACACGGCGCGCGCGGCGGCCCAGCTGCTCGGCCATACCGGCTAAGCGTCGGCGATGCGCGACCTCCCCCGCAAGCTCGGCCTGCTCGACGCCGTGGGAATCGTCATCGGCATCATGATCGGCTCGGGAATTTTCATCGTGCCGAACGTGGTCGCGCGCGAGCTTCCCGCCACCTGGGCGATCCTCGGCGTCTGGACCGTCGCCGGGCTGCTCTCCATCGTCGGCGCGCTCGCGTACGCCGAGCTCGGCGCGATGATTCCGGCGACCGGCGGCCAGTACGTGTACCTGCGCGAGGCCTACGGGCCGCTCGTCGGATTCCTGTGCGGCTGGGCGTTCCTGCTCGTCGTGCAATCGGGCTCCACCGCGACGCTGTGCGCGGCCTTCGCGATCTACCTCGGACATTTTCTTCCGGTCGAGGGCTGGCAGGCGCGCGCGGCGTCGCTGGCCCTGATCCTTGTGCTGACGGCGATCAACTATCGCGGCATCGTCCTCGGGGCGCGTGTGCAGAACCTGTTCATGTTCCTCAAGGTCGCGGGACTGGCGGTGCTGATCGCCGCGGCCTTTCTGACGCCGTCGCCAGCGGCCGCCTCCGCGCCTCCGCCTGACGACGCGTTCGCCTGGAGCCGATTCGGCGTCGCCATGATCGCGTGCCTCTGGACATATAAAGGTTGGCAGACGCTCTCGTTCGTCGTCGGCGAGGTGAAGCAGCCCGAACGCAACATTCCGCGCGCCATGGTGCTGGGCGTCGGAGGCGTCATGGCGATCTACCTGCTCGCCAATCTCGCGTACCTGCGCCTGATGCCGATCGCGGAGATCGCCACCGCGGCGCGCGTGGCGTCCTCGGTCGGCGAGCGCTCGATGGGAGCGGCCGGGGCGGCGTTCGTCGCGGCGGCGATTCTGGTGTCGATCGTCGGCGCCGCCAACGGCGGAATCCTCGCGACGCCGCGCATGTTCTTCGCGCAGGCGGGCGACGGCCTCATGTGGCGCGGCTTCATGTCGGTGCATCCGCGCTTCGAAACGCCGCACATCGCGCTGGTGGCCTACGGCGTCTGGACGGCGGTGCTGGTGGCGAGCGGATCCTACCAGACGCTGTTCTCTTACGTGATTTTCACGGCCTGGATCTTCTACGGCATGACCGTCGGCGCCGTGATCATCCTGCGCCGCAAGATGCCCGGCGCGCCGCGGCCGTATCGCATGTGGGGCTACCCGGCGACGCCGATCCTGTTCATCGCGGTGACCGCCTGGTTCGTCGCCAACACCATCGCGACCACGCCGGGACCGTCGCTGATCGGCCTGCTGGTGGTGGCATCCGGCCTGCCGGCGTATCTCTACTGGAGGCGGCCGGCGCGAAGCGGCCTCGCGGGGAATCTACAATAAGAGAGGCCATGTCATCGGTCGACATCACCGTGAAGCCGCTGCTCGACGGCGAGCGCATGTCGCGCGAGGAGTTCCTCGGCCGCTGGGACCTTTTGCCGGAGGTGAAGCGCGCGGAGTTGATCGGGGGGGTGGTGCACATGGCGTCGCCGCTATGCACGTCGCACGGATCGGGCGACCTCACGTTGGGGTACTGGCTCGGTCACTACGTCTTCAACACTCCGGGGTGCGAGGCATACCACAACGCCACCTGGCTCATGCGCGGCGACGTACCACAGCCCGATTTGGCGCTTCGCATTCTGCCGGAGTGCGGCGGCCAGTCGGGCGACCGCGGGAACCTCGCGGCGGGCGCGCCCGAGCTGGTAGTCGAAGTGTGCGTCACCAGCGAGAAGCTCGACCTCGGGGATAAGAAAGACCTCTACGAAAGGGCGGGCGTGCGCGAGTATCTTCTGTTCTTCCCCTCCGCCCGCGTCGTCTGGTACACGCTGGCCGACCGCCGCTTTCGCGAAACCGTCCCCGGCCCCGGCGGCATTTATCGCTCTTCGGTCTTCCCCGGACTCTGGCTCGACCCGACCGCGCTGCTCGCCGGCGACGGTAAGCGCCTCGTCGACGTCGTCAATCAGGGGCTCGCGACCCCCGAGTACGCCGCCTTCGCCGCCGGGTTGCGAGCGCGGATGCGCCCGCCTGCCTGATCGGAAATCGATCCGTGTCTTACTGCGCCGCCCCGATGCGAGCGCAGAGGCGCCCGCGTACATGATCGGAAATCGATCCGTGTCTTATCTGCGTTTATCTGCGTTTATCTGCGGCTAATAATGCTTTCCCGCAGGCGACCCGTCGGGTAGTGCCTGGGCGCTACCACCAGCTCGGGCGTCGGGCCCCGCAATGATACCCTGAGAGTTGACGAATCATTCACCCTCGCCGGCCACGCCTCGCAACGGAACCGCCCGCCCGCGTGTGTGCGCCGTCGAGTACCTGAACACGGTCCCCCTGGTGTGGGGAATTCTTCACGGCCCGCAGCGTGACCTCTTCGACCTGTCCTTCGCCCTCCCCTCGGTCTGCGCCGATCGCCTCACTTCGGGCGAAGCCGACATCGGCATCGTCCCCGTCGCCGCCCTGCTCCACCAGAAGCTCGACGTGATCCCCGGCGCCGGCATCGCCTCGCGCGGCCCCGTGCGCAGCATTCTCCTCATCTCCAGGTGCGACCCCTCTCGCATCCGGCGCCTGGCCGTCGACGCCGGCTCGCGGACTTCGGTGCTTCTGGCTCGCATCGTTCTCGCCGAGCGCTTCAACGCGGAGCCGGAAATCATCACCATGCCGCCGCGCCTTCCGGAAATGCTCGACTCCGCCGACGCCGCCCTCATCATCGGCGACCCGGCGCTCCTGCTCGACCCCGCGTCGCTGCCCTATCGCGTCCTGGACCTCGGCGCCGAATGGACCGCCATGACCGGAATGCCCATGGTCTTCGCCGTCTGGGCCGCGCGCCCCGGCATCTCCACACCGGCCATCGAACAAGCCTTCCGCGACTCCTGCCGCTTCGGCCTCGACCGCATCGAGGAGATCGTGCGCGCCGAAGCCCCGCCGCGCGGCATCTCCGAGGCGCTGGCGCGCGAGTATCTCACCCGTCATATCGCCTTCCAACTGGGCGAGGCCGACTACGGCGGCGTGTCGCGCTTTCTCGCCGCCGCCGCGCGATTGGATAAGCTGGTGGCGCAGCCATGATGACCCCCCTGGAAGCCGAAGACCTCTTCCGGAGCGACGACCTGATCGGCATCGGCATGGCCGCCGACGCCGTGCGCCGCCGCCTGCACCCGGAGGGCGTGGCCACCTACATCATCGACCGCAACATCAATTACACGAATTTCTGCACCGAATATTGCAGCTTTTGCGCATTCTACCGCCCGATGGGACACGAAGAGGGATATATCCTCCCAAAGGAAGTCATTTTCGAGAAAATCCAGGAGACCATCGACCTTGGCGGCACCGGCGTGCTTATGCAGGGCGGCCTGCACCCCGATCTCAAGATCGAATGGTACGAGGACCTCATGCGGTCGATCAAGCAGCGCTTCCGCATCCACCTGCACTGCTTTTCGGCGCCCGAGATCACCAACATCGCCGAGGTCAGCGGGATCTCCCTGCGCGACACCATCGCGCGCCTCCGCGACGCCGGCCTCGACTCCATCCCCGGCGGCGGCGCCGAGATCCTCGACGACGCCGTGCGCCATCGCATCAGCCGCCTGAAGTGCAATACCTCGGAATGGGTGGACGTGCACCGCACCGCGCACGCGCTCGGCATGCGCACCACGGCGACCATGATGTTCGGCTGCGGCGAGACCGTCGAACAGCGCGTGAATCACCTGGAGATCGTGCGCCGCATTCAGGAGGATACCGGCGGTTTCACGGCGTTCATCCCCTGGACCTTCCAGCGCGAGAACACCTCGCTCGGACGCTTCGTCAAGGAGGAGGCCACGGCGGTCGAGTACCTCAAGACCCTGGCGATCTCCCGGCTCTATCTCGAGAACATCGTCAATGTGCAGTCGTCCTGGGTGACCCAGGGACTGAAGACCTGCCAGGTGGGACTGCGCTTCGGCGGCAACGACGTCGGCAGCATCATGATCGAGGAGAACGTCGTCTCGGCGGCGGGTGCGCATCACTGCTCCACCGAGGAGGACTTGCGTCGCCTCATCCGCGGCGCGGGCTTCGTCCCCAAGCAGCGCGACACGCTGTACCGGACTTATTTCCTGAATTGACGCGCGGTGGGGCGGCCCTCCAGGGCTGCGGAGGGCCTCCAGCCCCGGCTCTTCTTTCTTGAATTGACCCGGCATTTGCCCGGGCTTTCCGGTTAGAATTCAGGGGAGGCGTCATGTCCCGTGAGATTCAGATCGGCCAGGCGGCCAGTGAAATCCTCGCCACCACCAAGTTCCATCAACCGCGCCGGCCCTTCTTCTTCGTCGTCGGCGCCGGCGTGTCGGTTCCCAGCGTGCCGCAGGCCTCGGGGATCGTCGCCGAGTGCCGCGACCGGCGGCCCGACCTCGCGCCGCCCGCCGATCTGAAGCCCATCGCGGAGTACGAGTGGTGGTTCGAGCAGGCCTTCCCCAGCCCCGCCGACCGGCAAAGCTATCTGCGCGGGCTGATCAAGGACCGGGCCGTCACCCAGGCCAACCTTCACCTGGCGCACCTGCTCCAGAGCCGCAAACTGGCGACTCTGGTGGTGACCCTCAATTTCGACGACTACATCACCCGGGCGCTCAACCTGTTCGGCGAGCCTCATGTCGTCTGCGACCATCCCGAGACCATCCAGAGGATCGATCCCGAAGTTGACGACGTCCAGGTGGTCCACGTGCACGGCACCTACTGGTTCTACGACTGCATCAATCTCACCACCGAGATCAAGGAGCGTTCCCGGCGCGCCGAGGAATCGGCCTTCTCCATGCGGGATTTCCTCGAGAGCCTGTTGGAGAGCCGGTCGCCGATCGTGGTCGGCTACAGCGGTTGGGAGGAAGACGTCTTCATGACCGCGCTCCGGCGGAAGCTGGGGCTGGCGCGCGCGCGCAAGTTCAACCTTTTCTGGTGCTGCTACCGCCGGGACCAGGTCGACAAACTGCCGCAGTGGCTGCGCGACCATCCTAGCGTCCGCTTCGTGGTGCCGCCGAAAGAAGCCTCGCCCGGCGAGGCCCGGGAAGCCCGCCCGCAGCAGCAGCAGGACACCGCCAGGCGGGTCGAGCCGTCGCTCCCCGCCGTCTCCGTGTTTCGCGAGCTGATCACGACTTTCAACATCGACGTCCCGCCGCTCACGCAGGACCCGCTGGACTTCCTGGCGGGCCAGTTGCGGCGGTCGTTGCCGGCCCCGGACGGCGTCGAGGCGCCGGCCGACATCTACCAGCTCGCCAACATCGTCCATGACGTGGCGCGCGCGCGCGAGCTGCTGCTGGACGCGAAGAACAAGGGCGGGCGGGCGCAAAAGGAATGCGCCGAGAAGCTCGCCAAGGCCCAGAACGCACTGCGTCGGCTCCAGCATCGCGAGGCCGTTCAGGCCGCATCCGGAATCGCTGTCGACGCCATGAACCCGCAGCAGGCCGCCGACCTGCTCACCGCGATGTTCACCGCCGCGACCGGCCTGTTCGACAACTCGCCCGAGGAACTGGAGGCCTACGATCTGGTGATCGCGGCCGCCGGCCGCATCGGGGCGCTCTCGGACGATCAGAGCCACACGCTGTCGATGGCGATGGTGAACAAGGGCCTGACGCTGAGCGCGCTCAACCGGCCCGAGGAGGAGATCGTCGTCTACGAAGCGATCATCGAGCGCTTCGGCGATACCCAGGACAGCCGCGTGCGCGAACAGCTCGCCAAGGCGATGTTCAACCGCGCCGTGACCCTCGGCCAGGTCGGCCGTCCCGAGGAAGAGATCGCCGCCTACGATCAACTGGTGGCGCGGCTTGCCGGCGCCGTCGAGCCGACCGTTCGCCGGCAGGTGGCCACGGCGCTTCGCAACAAGGGCGTCCAACTCGGCGACATGGGCCGGGGGCCGGAAGCGATCGAGGCCTTCGACGCTCTTCTGAAGCTGTACGGCGACGCCTCGGAGCAGGCGGTGCGCGAGCAGGTGGCCACGGCGATGGGGAACAAGGGCTACCGCCTCGGCGCGATGGGACAGCACGAGCAGGCGATCGCGGTCTACGAAGAGATCGTGAAACGCTTCAGCGGCGCCACCGAGCCCGCTCTGCGCCGGGAACTCGCGCAGGCCATTTACAACCAGGGCGTGACGTTGAGCGACATGGGCCGCCGCGACGAGGCGATCGCGGCTTACGAGGAAGTCTCGAAGCAATTCGGAGACGACCCGGCCTTGCACGTCCAGGTCGCCAAGGCTCTGGTCAACCAGGGCTACACTCTCGGCGAGTCCGAACGCTCCGAGGAGGCGATCGAGGTCTACGACCGGGTCGCGGAACGCTTCGGCGATTCCACTGAACCCGCCATGCAGGACCAGGTCGCTCGCGCGCTCTATAACAAGGGCGGGGCGCTGCGCGACCTCGATCGTCCGGCGGAGGCTCTCCCCGTTTACGACGCGCTCGCGGCACGCTACGGCGGCGCGACCGAGCCGGTCCTGCGGGAACGCGTCGCCAAGGGGCTGCTGAACAAGGGCGTCACACTGTCCGGGCTCGGCCGCATCATTGACGCGACCGCCACTTTCAACGACGTGGCGGCGCGCTTCGGCGACGACGACTCGCCGGGACTGGTCGAGATCGTGGCCAAGGCGCGGAAGAATCGCGACGACCTTCAAGGCGGCGCGGCGGCGAACTCCGGGAACTGATCGCACTCGCTCGAAAACCACCACCCGAGTGGCTGAAGACAGCCAGAAACCGAACCGGCACGGCATCGATCTAACCAGCCAGGAGGCAACACCGATGCGCAAACAACTGGTTCTCGCCGCAGTCCTGGCGGCGGCCGCAATTCCTTCCGTGGCGGACGATCGCCGCGGTCCGTACCGGGGCGACCAGAGGTACGGGCGCGACGGCTACTACGGCCTCTACGACCGGCAGGGGCCGCGCGGCAACGCCGTCCGGTCGGCGATGCGCGATCTCGAAATGATGTTCCGCCGCTCTCGCGTCGACCACCACGAGGCCGATCATTTCCGTCGCGCCTTGCGCGAACTGGCGGAGTTCGAGCGGCACGCCGCGCGCGGCCGATTCGACCGCGGCAGCCTCGACGACGCCATCGGCAACATGGCCGATCTGGCACGCGCCGAGCAACTCCATCCGCGCGACCGGCAGGTGATCCGACGGCACATGATCGACCTGCGCCAGCTTCGCAACTACGGCGATCGGTACTGACCGCGCCGATGTTCCACGTGGAACATTATTAGCCGTGTTTATGCGTACATCATGTACGATAAACTCAAAGCGTGGAGCTGCACACCCTTAAGGTCTTCCTGGCAGTCGCCAACGAGAAGAGTTTCTCCCGGGCGGCGGAGCGGATGCTGCGTACGCAGCCGGCGATTTCGCTGGCGGTTCAGCGGCTGGAGCAGGAGCTCGGCGAGAAGCTGATCGACCGCTCCGCCAAGGACCTGCACCTCACAGACGCGGGCGAGATCGTGCTCGATTACGCGCGGCGGTTTCAAAACCTTGAGCGCGACCTGGAGAACTCGCTGGCCGAGCTGCGCGACAACTCGGCGGGCCGGCTCGCCATCGGCGCCAACGAGTCCATGTCGCTCTACCTGCTGCGGCACATCCAGCGGTACCGGCAGCTCTATCCGCGCATCCGGGTGCAGGTGCGCCGGAGCCGCTCCAGCCGCATCCCAGCGCAACTGCTCGACGGGGAGCTCGAACTGGGCGTGGTCAGCTACGATCCCGGCAACGACGCGCTGGCGGCGCGCGTGATCTACGTCGACCACCTGGCGTTCGTGGTCTCGGCGGGTCACCGCCTGGCGGGGCGGGCGTCGGTCTCCATCGCCGAGCTGGGCGCGGAGACCTTCATCGCGCACAATGTGGTCTCGCCGTACCGCGACCAGGTGATCGGCGCCTTCCAGCGCCACAAGGTGCCTCTCAACATGGACGTCGAGATGCCGACGGTGGAGACCATCCGCAAGATGGTGCAGCGCAACGAGGGTGTGGCGTTTCTGCCGCGCATGTGCGTCGAGCAGGAGTTGGAGCAAGGGACGCTGTGCGAAGTGCGCGTCGAGGAGATGCAAGTGGAGCGGAAGATCTACCTGCTCTCGCCCGCCCGGCGCGCGCTGAGCCACGCGGCGCGCGCTTTCCTCGACTTGACCGCCGGGGCGGCGTAGCGTCCTGAACGACACATGGCCGGACCCTAGGACCGTTCAGCGACTCCACGTAGGCCAGGCCGACGGGGCGGCCGGCGGCGCGCTTCGAGGAGATCTTCGCGGGAAAGGACGAAGAACTCCTGGTTCTCGAAACGCATGGTTTCGCGGCGCTCCCAGACCTCCTTAAAGACGATCCCAGGCGTCCTCGTCTGCACATCCACGCGGACGAGGTCGCGAAAGATGGTGATCTCGTGACGAATCAGTTCGTGCGGCCGATCATCCCGGCGGTCCCGAACCCGGCGGCCTTCAAGGCTTCGAGCAGCCGGGCGGCGTTCGCGGCCGTGGGCTCGATCAGGAGATCGAGGTCGAAGGTGGCGCGCGGCACGCCGTGCAGGACCGAGGCGATTCCTCCGATCACGACGTCCTTACACTCCGTCGCGTGTCAGGACGCGAATACGTCCTTCAACCGGTTCAGCATTCCTGGCGTCCACGATGCGGGGATTGTTTTGGAGAAGGCACGGCTGAAAACGCTTGCCGGATCGACTCCTGAAGGTATCGTAAAAGTCGTGTAAAAGCGGCCCTCGGCGCGCAACGCCGGAAGAAACGGTGGCATCTCAGGGGGTGTAAGGAGGATGCGATCCATGAAAAGCTTTCTGAGACCGACGATGGTGCTGGCGGGGGTACTGGCTCTGGCGCCCCTGGCGCACCCGGCCCACACCGAGCTCACGCCGACCGAGAACAAGGTTCGGCGCGAGATCGTGACACTGCCGTATTACGGCGTCTTCGACAACGTGTCGTTCCGGGTCGAAGGGGACACGGTGTACCTGATGGGCCATGTCAACCGGCCGACGCTGAAGAGCTCGGCGGCGAACGTGGTGAAGCGCATCGAGGGCGTCAACCGCGTGGTGAACGAGATCGAGGTGCTGCCGCTGTCGCGCCACGACGACCTGGTGCGGGTGGGCGTGCTGCGCGCGGTCTACTCGCAGTCGGGGTTGCAGCGCTACGGATACGGGGCCAACCCGTCGATCCACATCATCGTCAAGAACGGGCACGTGACGCTGGAGGGCGTGGTGGCGAACCAGATGGACCGGAACATCGCCGGCATCCGCGCCAATGGCGTGTTCGGGGCCTTCGGGGTGACCAACAACCTTCGCGTCGAGCGCAAGGGCTGACCGCAACCGGGCGCGATCCTCTCGCCCGGCCTCCTGTGCAGCGAGCGACCCGGTTCTTCGGAGCCGGGTCGCTTCGTTTAGGTGACAGTTATCAGTTATCAGTTATCAGTTATCAGTGGCCGGGCATCGGCTGACGACTGATAACTGAGGACCGTCCCTCAAGCTTTCGCCCTATTGCACCGATAGTATTACCGAGAACCGAGGCGTAGCCTCGTTGCAAGGCAGATCCGGTTTGATTTCAATAGTAAACATGGACCCGTCATCCCGCGTTCCGGAGCCGCCGGCTTCCGGGGCGTATCTCTGGGAGGTTCCCGGAAAGCCTATCGCGATCCAGATCGATTTCAGCGTGGTGGATCGGCTGTCGCAGGAAGTCATGCGGGGATTCGGAACGGCCCCCCGCCGGGGAATGGAGTGCGGCGGCGTACTGCTGGGGTCGGTGGAGGTGCGGGAGCGCACGCTGGTGCGGATCGCCGACTTGGAGCCGGTGGCGTGCCAGCACGCGCGCGGTCCGGCCTATTCGCTGTCGGAGGCGGAATCGGCGCGCTTCGCCGAGACCATCCAGCAGTGGCGGCCGATGCCCGGCCGGCAGCTCTACGCCGTCGGGTATTTCCGGAGTCACATGCGCGAAGGGCTGGGACTTTCCGAAGAGGATCTCGCGCTGTTCAACCGGTGGTTTCCCGGACTCTCCGACGTGGCCCTGCTGGTGAAGCCCTTTGCGACGCGGTCGAGCGTGGGGGCCTTCTTCTTCCGCGAGAACGGCAGCCTCCGCAGCGAGTCCAGCTACCAGGAGTTTCCCTTCCGCCGGCGCGAACTGGGCGGGGAGGCGCCGGAGACGGTATCGGCGCCGGCCACCACCGAATCGGCGCCGCCGGTGACGCCGCCCGCGCCCCGCGCCGCCGCCGAGCGGGGATCGCTGATGCGCCGCGCGGGCAACTGGATCCTGGTTCCGCTGTCGTTCATCTTCCTGTTGCTCGGCGTGGTGCTGGGCTTCCAGGTGGCGCTGGGGGTGCGGTCGAACGTTCCCGGAACGAAGACCGATCCGTACTCGCTGGGCCTCTCGGCGACGCCCTCGGCCGACAGCCTGCACGTCAACTGGGACCGCAACGCCCCGGCGATCGAGCAGGCGCAGCGGGGCATTCTGTGGATTCAGGACGGTCCGCACCAGAAGAGCGTGAATCTGGACGTTGTGCAGCTACAGAACGGCAGCGTCATTTACCGCCGCGCCACCGGCGAGGTGTCCTTCCGGCTCGAGATCTTCGCCCGCGAGCGGATCACGCTCAGCGAATCGATCGCCGTCCGGATCGACCAGCCGCCGCCGGTCCGCTGACCTGTCGCGGCTCCGGCCGCGGCCTTCCTTCTCCGTCCGAGAGTCGCCTCGGGGGTCCAGATGCAGGCCCTCGCCGTCATTCTCCACTTCGACGGCGACGCGCGCGCCGGGTTCGATGCGGCCGGCGGCGACCATGGCCGCGAGCGGCTGCGTGAGGTGGCGGTGGATGGTCCGCTTCAGCTCGCGCGCGCCGTACTGCGGGCTGGTCCCGCGTTCCAGCAGAAACTTGCGGCTGCGCGCCGAAAGCTCGATGGCGAAGGCGCGCTCGGCGAGGCGTCCGGCGATGTGGTCCTGCAAGTCGCGGAGCTGCTGATCGAGGATCTCGGCGAGGGAACCGGGGTCGAGCGGCTGGTAGGTGACGACGATGTCGATGCGATTGACGAACTCGGGAGTGAACTTGCGGCGCACGGCGTTGAGTCCGATCTTGCGCAGGCGCGCCGGGAGATCGGAGGCGGCGCGGCCGGTCACGGCCTGAAAGCCGAAATCGGGCCGGATGGCGCGCACCATGTCGCGCGCGCCCAGGTTGCTGGTAAGGAAGATGAGGCTGCGCTCGAAGCTGACGGAGGTGTTGTCGCCGAGCCGGAGGGTGGCCTTGTCGAGCACGCCCAGCAGCAGGCGCGCCATGGAGGGCGCGGCCTTTTCGATCTCGTCGAACAGCACCAGCGAGAGCGGGCACTTCTCCGAGGCCACCGACGACAGCTTCTGCTGCGTCAGCATGGGCTGCGTCTCGCGATGGCCGAGATAGCCCGGCGGCGCGCCGATGAGCTTGGCGACTTCGTGCTCCATCTGGAATTCGCCGCAATCGACCTTGAGGACGTTCCTTTCGGCGCCGTGCAGCACTTCGGCGAGGGCCTCGACGGTGCGCGTCTTGCCGGTGCCGCTGGGGCCGAGCAGCAGGAAGACTCCGGCGGGGCGGCCGGCGGGCGCCAGTCCCGCCTGGAACATCTGCACGTAGGGGACGATGGCTTCGACGGCGGCGGGCTGGCCGACCACGAGCGCCGCCAGCCCGGCGGCGAGGTCGCCGGCGGGGGGCTGTTTGCGCGCTCGCGGGAGGATGTTGGAGTTCTTGATCAACCCGGCCACAGTATATTCGGCAACCGTGGGGCGCGCTTGTTCGACCCGTCGACGGAGGCCCCTATGTGCCGGAAGGCTAAAGGTTTGCGCCGATGCGCGGGCCTTGTGAACGGAGGTTACCGGCGCGCGACCGGTTCGGCGATCCAGACGTTGCTGCGTCTCTCGATCAGCGGCACGTACAACGAGTCGGCCGCCATGCCGTACCCGGGAAACGCGAGATTGAGGGGGACGCTCAGTCCTTCGTGAAAGTGCTGCAGCGCGAAAGGGGCGCCGTCGAGTTTCATGGTGGCGGGGTCGACACGCTGCACCCAGACGCACATGTAGCCGTCGCGGCCCGAGAAGAAGTAGAGCAGGCGGCCATCCGGCGACCACCAGGGCTTACCCTGCCAGACCGACGGCTTCCCCTCCACGACCGGGATCCACCGGGACGGTTCGACCGGTTTGCTGCCTGTCAGCGGGGCCACCAGAAGCGGATGGGTCAGCTCCGGCAGGACGCGCTTGAAGACCAGCCATCGGCCGTCCGGCGACACCTGACCGTCATGCAGGTCGTATTTCGGATCGGCCGCGAGGACCTGGCGCGCGCCGCCGGCGACATCGAGAGATTCCAGACGATTGGGCACCCCGTCATTGTTGAACAGCAAGACTTCCGGCCGGCCCGGGAGCCACTGGTAGAAACTCCGGCAGCTCTCGCAGACCGTGCGCCGGGCGCCGCCATCAAGATCGGCGAGGTCTAAGACGGCCTTTCCCGCCTCGACGCGCCGGAACAACAGGCGTTTGCCGTCCGGCGAGAGCATTCCGCGATCCTCGTTGGCGGCCGAGGCGACCAGCGGCTTTTCCGCGCCGCCCTTCAGATCGCGAATCCAGACGTCGTTCGTGCCTCCGCGATTGGAAGCAAACACGATGCTGCTGCTGTCATGCGACACGAACGGAATGTAGTCCTGCCACTCGCCGTGGGTGATGCGTTCGGGCGCGCCGGTGGCTTTCCCCGCGTTCGGCTGAATCGAGAGGCGCCACAGGTTCATGCTGTTGGTTCCCGAAGCGAATGCGATGCGTCCGTCGTTCGCCATAGAAGGCGTGTACTCTCCGGTGCCCGAAGTGAGGCGGCGCATTCGCCCGAGGCTGCGGCCGTCCGGGGAGATCTCCACATCCCAGATGTTGGAGGAATCGAGGTTGCCGGCGGCGAATACGACCCGGTTCCCGGCGGTCCATTGGCGAGCGGCAATTCGG
Organism: uncultured Solibacteraceae bacterium; assembly: GCA_964515555.1. GTDB lineage: Bacteria > Acidobacteriota > Terriglobia > Bryobacterales > Bryobacteraceae > CAZEVY01. Next base: position 25,103 of record CAZEVY010000015.1, read on the forward strand.
AACCGGTTTTTTTGTGCCATCTCGGCGGCGCCCAAGGAAACCGCTACTCCCCCCTCGACCGGAACCGTGTACCAGTCGTTGTACCGAAGTTCGCCCGGTAGTCCCTGCAAGAGAAGTTTCCTTCCATCCGGCGCCCACAGAACCTGGTTGACCCGGATAGACTCCGGGGACACCGGGACCACTTGAGGCCCGCCGCCAGCCACCGGTGCGATGTAGGTTTGAAACACGCGGTTGCCCCCAACACCGTGGAACGCGATTCGCGTGCCGTCCGGCGAAAAGCTGGGTGCGTTTCCAAACGCCGCGATCCGCTGCGGCTGGCCGCCCAGCGCGGAGATGACGAAGATACCTCGGATACTCGACTCGTACACGATTCTGCTTCCCTCGGGAGAGAAGCCGGGGTTTCCGTCGAAGCCGGGCTCGGTGGTCAACCGGATCGCACCGCCGCCGGAGACCTGCTGCACCCAGATATCCATGTTGCCGCGCTGGGCGCGGTCGGAGGAGTAGGCGACCAGTTTCCCGTCAGGAGAGATGGCGGGCTGGACCGTCGAACCCGTGTCCCTGGTCAACTGGATCAGACGGTATTGGGGGACGTCCGGGACGCCGGATTGCCGCAGGAAGTACCACACGAGCGCGACCGGCAGAGCGGCCACGGCGATGATGGCGGCGATCGCCATGGTCCTCCGCTTCGGGGAAGGCGGAACCTCCGCGGGCGCGGACATACCGGAATCCGACTCTGTTTTCAGGTCTTCCAGCGCCACCTTGAGGTCGTCCATGTGTTGAAACCGTCGCGCCGGGACCTTGCGCAGGCAGCGATTGATGAGATTTGCCAGATCGCGCGGGACTTCCGCGCTGAGCGGCTCGGGGTCCTTGTGAATGATCGCCGCCAGCGCGGAGATGCTGGACTCGCCCCGGAACGCCCGCTGCCCCGTGACCATCTCATACAGCAACGCACCGAAGCTGAAAATATCGCTGCGCGCGTCGACGGGCTGTCCCTGGGCCTGCTCGGGCGACATGTAGGAGACGGTGCCGAGAATCACGCCTTCGCCGGTGTGCGGGCCGCTGGCGGCGACCGTGCGCGTCGCCTGGTCGGCCGCGACCGCCGGCTCGGTGAGCTTGGCGAGTCCGAAGTCCAGCACCTTGGCGAGGCCCTTGTGGGTCACCATGACGTTGCCCGGCTTGAGGTCGCGATGCACGATGCCTGCCTCGTGCGCGGCGGCGAGGGCGTCGGCGATCTGCACGGCGTACTTCAGGGCGTCGCCGATGGGCATCGCTTTACCGCCGATGCGCTCGTCGAGCGGCGCGCCGTCGACGTACTCCATCACGATGAAGTCGACGCCTTCGTGCTCACCGATGTCGTGCACGGTGACGATGTTGGGGTGATTCAGGGCGGAGGCGGATTTGGCCTCGCGCACGAAGCGGCCTTTGCGCTCGGCGTCGGCGACGCGGTCAGCGGAGAGCACCTTGATGGCGACGAAGCGGTCGAGGCGCGGGTCGCGGGCCTTGTAAACGACGCCCATGCCGCCTTGTCCCAGTTTGTCGACGATTTCGTAGTGTGCGAGGGTTCGGCCGATCATCTACGGTTTCCTGATTGTACAGGGGCCTGGAGGCCCCGCGCGGCCCTGGAGGGCCGCCCCACCTTACTCGAAGGACTCGCGGATCGCGGCGGCGATGCGCTCGCCGGCGCGGCCGTCGCCGTACGGATTGTGAATGCGCGACCGCCGCCGGTGCAGATCGGCGTCGTCGAGCAGGAGCGAAGCTTCGCCGACGATGCGGTCCTCGGCGGCGCCAACCAGCACCGCCGTCCCGGCTTCGACGGCCTCGGGCCGCTCGGTGGTTTCGCGCATGACCAGCACGGGTTTGCCGAGCGACGGCGCTTCCTCCTGGATTCCGCCCGAGTCGGTGAGCAGGAAGTGCGCGCGGCGCATCAGATCGACGAAGGGAACATAGGCGAGCGGATCGATCAGAACCACGTTGGGCGCGCCGGCGAGAGCGCGGCGCACGGGGCCGTCGACGTTGGGGTTGGGGTGCACCGGGTAGACGATCTGCGCGTCGCCGCGGGCGCCGAGGCGAGCCAGCGCGCGGCAGATCGACTCGAAGCCTTCGCCGAAGCTCTCGCGCCGGTGCGCGGTGACGACGATGAGCCGCTTCGAGGGGTCGAGCCAGGGCCACGCGGGCGCGGGGAGCCGTCCCGCCTCCAGCTCGCCGGCGACGTGCAGCACGGCGTCGACGCCGGTGTTCCCGGTGACCCGGATGCGCTCGCGCGGGACGCCTTCAGCCTCGAGGTGGCGCGCGGCTCCCTCGGTGGCGGCGAAGTGCAGCGTGGCAAGGCGCGTGGCGAGCACGCGATTCAACTCCTCGGGGAAGGGGCGCGAGAAGTCGCCGGTGCGCAGCCCGGCCTCGACGTGCCCGACGGGGATGCGCCGGTAGAAGGCGGCCAGGGCGGCGGCGAACGTCGTGGTGGTGTCGCCCTGCACGAGCACCAGGTCCGGCGCTTCGGCGGCGAGCACGGGGTCGACGCCCGAGACGATGCGCGCGGTGGACTCGGCGAGCGTCTGCCCGGGGCGCATGAGATTCAGGTCGTGTCCGGGCGCGATGCCGAAGGCCGCGAGCGCCTGGTCGAGCAGGCCGCGGTGCTGGGCGGTGGCGCAGGTGCGGATGTCGAACTCCGGGGACGCGCGCATCCGGAGGATGACGGGGCTGAGCTTGATGGCCTCGGGCCGCGTTCCGAAGATGAACAGGATTCTCTTCATCGGCCCCGGCGAAATCGGGGAATGCGGCTACTTGTGGCGGTAGGTGATCCGGCCCTTGGTGAGATCGTAGGGCGACATCTCCAGCGTGACGCGGTCGCCGGCCAGCACGCGGATGCGGTTGCGGCGCAGCTTGCCGGCCAGGTGCGCGAGCACGGTGCGGTCCTGATCCAACTGGACGCTGAACAAACCACTGGGAAACTTCTCGACTACGGTTCCGGTGACTTCGATGCAGTCTTCTTTACTCATCAACCTCCTTGACAGGCCGGGGACTGAGCAACATTATAACCTGGGATGAACGTGGAAGCGCTAAAAGAGAAGACGGTGCTGATTACCGGCTCGGGCCGCGGGATCGGCAAGCGGCTGGCGTTGGGTTTCGCCGGGCAGGGCGCGCGGGTGGCGCTGCTGGCGCGCAGCAAGGGCGAACTGGACCTGGCGCACCTGGAGATCGAGCACGCCGGCGGGGCGGCCATGCGCGTGAGGGCCGACGTGCGCAACTTCGACGAGACGTCGACGGCGGTGGAGCGCGTGCGGGCGCACTTCGGCGACATTCACGTGCTGATCTGCGCGGCGGCGGTGCAGGGGCCGATCGGGCCGTTCCTGGAGAACGGGATCAAAGCCTGGGAGGAGACGCTCGACACGAATCTGCTGGGAGTCGCCAACACCTGCCGGGCGGTGCTGCCGCGGATGATCGAGCGGCGCGCCGGGAAGGTGATCGCGCTGAGCGGGGGCGGGGCGGCCGGGACGCGTCCGAATTTTTCGGCCTACGCGGCCTCGAAGGCGGCGCTGGTGCGCTTCGTGGAGACGCTGGCGGAGGAGGTGCGCGACCACAACGTGCAGGTGAACGCCATGTCGCCGGGCGGCTCCTATACGCACATGACCGACGAGATCCTGCGGGCGGGCGACAAGGCGGGCTGGAAGGACCAGCAGGAGGCGCTGGAGGTTCGCATGACGGGCGGGGTGACGCCGGAAAAACAAGTCCAACTGGCTTTGTTCCTGGCCTCGGAGCGGTCGAATCATATCAGCGGGAAGCTGATTTCGGTGCAGGACGACTGGAAGCGGCTGGAGACGACATCGATCGCGCCGGACCTGTATACGCTGCGGAGGCTGCAACGGGGGTAAGAGCTATCAGCGGTCAGCGATCAGCGGGGGCCGCGAGAGGAGGCGGTCCGCTACGTAGCGCGCTACCAGGCGGGCGCCGGACTCGTTGAAGTGGCAGTCGTCGAAGAACGCCGAGGTGTCCTTGGGGATGGCGGCGGCAAGGTCGTAGCACTCGGCGGAGTTGTCGGCGCATTCCGCCAGCAGCGCGCGATTATAGCGATCCATTCCGATGGCGAGGTCCTTCGTCGGGACATAGGCGCGCGCGCGATTCTGCGGCCCCACCCAGCCGAACCAGTTCAGGGCGTCGAGCTCTCGCGGCAGGTCCGCCCGCCACAGGGCCGGCTGCGTCAGGAAGATGCAGCGCTTGCCGATACGGCGGCACTGCGCCATGATCCCCGACAGCCGGGAGCGGTACTCCTCGAGATTCTTCTCCAGCGGCGGCAGGGGAACCCAGGGGCCTCGCGAGCGCGCCGCCCGGGCCTGTGCCATGCGTTTCGCGGAAGGCTCCAGGCGGCGCTCCGCGGACCGGAGCGAGTCCCGGAGAATCTGCACCGTGTGGAGGTCGAGAAAGCTCAGATGTCCCGGATCGCGCAACCGGGGCCACGCGTTTCGCGCGCGGCGATCGAGCCGCTCCTGGGTGGAGGCACCCTCGAACTGAATAGCCACCGAGAGGTCGTTGATGCCGACTAGAAACACCAGGGCGTCGAAGCGGCGCACGACCGGCAGTTTCTCAATCGCCCGCGCGTGCTCGGCGGTGGTGGCCGCACTTACGCCAATGCTCCCGACGAAGGCGAAGCGTTCCTTCTGCGCCGCGTTGAGCCCGTCCATGAGCAACTGCGTCCAGGTCTCGGAATCGTCCAGCGCGACGCAGATGGTGGTGCTTCCGCCAATGGCGAGAATCGTGTAGTTCGCTCGATCCGCGCGCAGAAGATCGACCGAGGGACCGCGAACGCCCCATTCGTTGTAGGTGGCCGTCGCCCTGCCGAAGACACCGGGCCGGATCGAAGAGTCCGACTCGGCGCCTTGGCGCGTCCCCGGCTCGAAGTAACCGATTTTCGGCCTCATTGCCGCCCGAATCGACAGGACGCCCTCCACCAGCCCGGCCGCAAACAACACTGCGTACTGCACCAGCAGGATTCGCACCACGGCCGAGCGCGCCCGTCCGCGCATGGCGAGCACGAACATCACGATCGTCCCGGCGGCCCAGGCGGCGCAACCGGCGACCGCCGCAAGATAGAGCGCCGGATGCAGAGTGACGCCGCGCCCCAGGTCCGCTACCAGCAGCATCGGGAGGGCGGCGGGAGCGAGGATCAGGACGGCTGTCAGCAGCCTCCGTCTTGGATGCATGAGGATTCATCTTATCCGCGGGGCGAGTGGCCGCGCGCGCTAGACTATCCGGGATGGTATTCGGCACGACACTCCTGCTGTTTTTCCTGGCGCAGGACGACGCTCTGCGATCGCGGGCCGAGCGCACCAACTACGAGGAGACGAGCGGCTACCAGGATGTTGTGGCGTTCGTCGATGCGCTGGCCCGGCGGTCCGATCGCGTGCGGGTGGAGACATTCGGCCGGACCGAAGAGGGCCGCGCGCTGCCGTTGTTGATCGTCGCCGATCCGCCGGTGGCGACGCCGCGTGAGGCGGCGGCGTCGGGGAAGCCGGTGGTGTTCGTCTTCGCCAATATCCACGGCGGCGAGGTGGAGGGCAAAGAGGCGCTGCACGAGATCGGGCGGCGGCTGGCGCTCGGCGATCTGCGGGCGCTGCTCGAGCGCGTGGTGGTGCTGATCGCGCCGATTTACAACGCCGACGGCAACGAGCGCGTCGACCTTGCCAATCGCACGGCGCAGAACGGGCCGGTGGCCGGCGTCGGGCGGCGCGAAAACGCCAAGGGCCTCGATCTGAATCGCGACTTCGTGAAGCTGGAGGCCGCCGAGACGCGGGCGCTGGTCGGCGCGATCGACCGCTGGGACCCGCATGTTACGCTCGACCTGCACACCACCAACGGGTCGTATCACGGCTATCACCTGACGTATTCGATACCGCTCAACCCCAACGTCGACGCCCGCATCCTGAGCTATCACCGCGACCGCATGATGCCGGCGCTCGGGCGCGCCATGGTCGAGCGTCATCGCTTTCGCACTTATTACTACGGCAACTTCTCCGGGCCCGCGGAAGACCGCACCTGGCGCGCCTTCGATCATCGTCCGCGGATCGGACAGAACTACGTCGGGTTCCGCAACCGGCTGACGATTCTCTCGGAGGCCTACAGCTACCTCGGCTTCCAGCGGCGCATCGAGGTGACGGCGGCCTTCGTCGAGGAGATTCTGCGCTTCGCCGCCGCCAACGGCGCCGAGATCCGCGACCTGACGCGGCGCGCCGACCTCGACGCGCAGCGTCTGCCCGGCCGCTCGATGGGAGTCGCCTTCGAGATGCGGCCGCTCGCCGAGCCGGTGGAGATTCTGACGGGCGAGGTCGTGCGGGTGAAGAATCCCCGGTCGGGCCGCGAGATGACGGCGATGGTCGAGGACAAGACGACGCCGGTGCGCATGCGGGACTTCGGCGTCTTCGCCGCGACGAAGTCCATTGCCGCGCCGAGCGCGTGGCTGTTGCGGCGGGAGGCCGCGACGGAGGTGGCGATCGAGAAGCTGCTCGCACACGGCATCGTGGTGGAGGAACTGACGGGCGCGCTCACGGCGGAGGTCGAGAGTTTCGCGATCGCGCAAGCGGTGCGGTCGCCGCGCGCGTTCCAGGGGCATAACGAAGTGCGGCTCGCGGGCGAATACCGGAAGGAGACGGTGGGGTTCGCGGCCGGGTCGATTGTGGTGCGGGCGTCGCAGCCGCTGGGCGCGCTGGCGTTCTATCTGCTCGAAGCCGAGAGCGACGACAGCCTGGCGACGTGGAACTTCCTCGACTCCTACGCGGCGGCGGGGAAGACGTATCCGGTCTATCGTCTATTGAAGGAGGCGAAGTTTTCGAGCCGCCTCCACTCCGGGAAGGTGCAATAGCATGCTGATTGTCATGCGCGCGCAGGCGACCGAGGCCGATGTCGCCGCGGTGTGCGGCAGAATCGAATCGCTCGGCTTCCGGCCGCACATCATTCCGGGCGCGCAGCGCACGGCGATCGGCATCACCGGAAACCAGGGAGCGGTCGCGGCGGAGGAGTTCGAGGGACTGCCGGGCGTAGCCGAGGCCATCCGCGTCTCGAAGCCCTACAAGCTGGTGAGCCGCGAGGTGAAGCCGGACGACACCGTGGTGCGGATCGCGGGCGCGGCGATCGGCGGGAGCGAACTGGTGCTGTGCGGCGGGCCATGCTCGGTCGAATCGAGCGAGCAGATCCTGGCGTCGGCGCGCGCCGTGAAGGCCGCGGGCGCGCAACTGCTTCGCGGCGGCGCCTACAAGCCCCGCACGTCGCCCTACGCGTTCCAGGGCCTGGCCGAGGACGGCCTGAAACTGCTCGCCGAGGCGCGCGCGGAGACCGGACTGGGGATCGTCACGGAAGCCATCGACGTGGAGACCTTCGACCTGGTGGAGCGCTACGCCGACTGCGCGCAGATCGGCGCCCGCAACATGCAAAACTTCTCTCTGCTGCGCCGGGCGGGGCGCTCGCGCATGCCAGTGCTGCTCAAGCGCGGCATGTCGTCGACGCTCGAGGAATTCCTCATGGCGGCCGAGTACCTGCTCGCCGAAGGCAACTACCAGGTGGTGTTGTGCGAACGCGGCGTGCGCACCTTCGCCGACCACACGCGCAACACGCTCGACCTGAGCGTGGTGCCTGCGGTGCAGTCGCTCTCGCACCTGCCCATCATCGTCGACCCCAGCCACGGCACCGGCAAGCGCGACAAGGTCCACCCGATGGCGATGGCGGCGGTGGCCGCGGGCGCCTCGGGGCTGATCGTCGAGGTGCACCCGTCGCCCGACCGCGCGCTGTCGGACGGCTACCAGTCGCTCTATCCGGAGCAATTCCGCGAGCTGGCCGGGGACTGCCGGGCGCTGTGGGACCTGCTGGCGCGGCGGCGGGCGGCGAGTACAACCTTCGCGCCGACCACTCCCTGACGGTCGTGGCTCCGAACCCGATGCCGAGCCGCACATCGACGGAAGCCGTCGCCGGAATCACGACGTTCTTCACGATGTCCTACATCGTGGTGGTGAACCCGTCGATTCTCGCCTCCGAAGGCACGGGCATGCCGTTCAGCGGAGCGATGACGGCGACGGTGCTGGTCTGCTTTCTGCTGACGCTGGCGATGGGGCTTTACGCGAGGCTGCCGTTCGCGGTGGCGCCGGGGATGGGGATCAACGCCTTCTTCACCTACACGCTGGTGCTGCACCGCGGCGTGCCGTGGCAGGTGGCGCTCGGCATGACGTTCTGGGCGGGCGTCATATTCGTGCTCATCTCGGCGACTCCGGTGCGCGAGAAGATCGCGCATGCCATCCCCGCGCATATCCGCACGGCGGCGGCAGCGGGCATCGGCGTGTTTCTCACATTCATCGGACTGAAGAACGCCGGCTTCATCGCCGCCGACCCGGCGACGTTCGTGCGCCTCGGCAGGCTGGACCATCGCGCGCTGCTGACGCTCGCGGGCGTGGCGGTGGCGGTGTGGCTGCTGCGGCGCGACAGCCCGTTCGCGTTTCTCGCGGCGATCGCCGGCGTGACGCTGGCGGGCTGGGCGGCCGGAGTGGTGACGGCGCCGGCGTCGTTGGTCAGCGCGCCGGACTTCGCGAGCGCGTTCGGGAAGCTCGACGTGATGGGGGCGCTGAAGCTGTCGCTGGCGCCCTCGATCGTGGCGATTCTGTTCACCGACCTGTTCGATTCCATCTCGACGCTGATCGGCGTGTCGCAGGCGACCGGGCTGGTCGACGAGCATGGGCATCCGAAGAACCTGCGGCAGGGCCTCATCGTCGACGCCTTCGCGACGATGTTCGCGGGCGTCGCTGGGAGCTCGGCGGGGACGGCGTACATCGAGAGCGCCGCGGGCATTCAGGCCGGCGGCCGGACGGGGCTGACGAGCGTCTTCACGGCGCTGTGCTTTCTGCCGTGCCTTTTTCTGGCCCCGCTGGCGGGCATGGTCCCGTCCTACGCGACGGCGAGCGTGCTGATTCTGGTGGGAGCGATCATGTTCCGCAGCGTCGCGCGGCTGCCGTTTTCGCCGATCGAGGAGATGCTGCCGGCGTTCCTCACGCTGATACTGATTCCGCTGACGTTCTCGATCACGCAGGGGATTCTGTGGGGATTCATCTCGCACACGGGCCTGTTTCTGCTGGCGGGGAGGCGGCGGGAGATCGCACCGGCTATGTGGGCGCTCGCGGCGCTCTCGATCGCGCTGCTGGTGGTGGAGCAGCGGTAGGGTTTTCGATCGGGAGGGCGGGGCCTGGAGAGAGGCGCGGGCGGCGCCGGGAACGACCGGCCCTTGCATGCACACCCCGGCCGCTGCCATTATGACAGCGGGAGTTTTTCCATGAAACGCGTTTTCGCCGCACTCACGATCCTCGCCTGCACCGCCAGCGCCCAGGCGCCGCGCAAAAAGCTGCTCGCCATCGGCGCCGTCCAGGGTTTCCAGCACGACGCCACCTCCTACGGCCTGGCGACGCTGTGGAAGATCGGCCAGGAGTCGCGGCTGTGGGACACTTACATCCGCACCGACACGCAGCTCATCACCAAGAAGCGCCTCCAGGGCAACGCCAAGAACCTCGACTTCTTCGACGCCGTGGTTTTCTACACGACCGGCGAGCTCGCCATGGATGACGAGCAGAAGGCCGCGCTGCTCAGCTTCGTGCGCGACGACGGCAAGGGATTCCTGGGCGCGCATTCGGCCATCGACACCTTCTACAAATGGCCCGAGTACGGCGAGATGATCGGGGGCTACTTCGACCTTCACCCGTGGAACCAGTTTCAGGCGCCGGTGATCGTGGAGGACCGCGACCATCCGGCGACACGCCACTTCACCCCGAGCTTTCTGATCCTCGACGAGATCTACCAGGTCAAGGACTATTCGCGGGATCGCGTGCGCGTGCTGATGCGGCTCGATCCGTCGAAGATCAACCTCCAGCAGCGCGGCGTCAAGCGCACCGACGGGGACTTCGCCGTCACCTGGATTCGCAACTACGGCAAGGGCCGCGTTTTCTATTCGACCTTCGGCCATCGCGAGGACGCCTGGGATCGGCCCGACGTGCAGAAGATGTGGCTGGAGGCGGTGAAGTGGTCGATGGGCCTGACTCCCGGCGACGCGACGCCGCGTCCCAAGCCGGCGGACTGATGCGCACGGCGGCGTTCGCGCTGGCGCTGTCGGCGGCGCTGTGCGCCGAGACGCATCGTCACGGCCGCTTCGAAGTTTCCTTCACCGCCTCGCGCGACTACGCCGATGCGCTGCACGATGTCGAAGTGACGATCGAGTTCACGGGACCTTCCGGCAGCGCCCGCAAACAGGCGCTCGCATTCTGGGACGGCGGGCGAACGTGGCGCGTGCGATTCTCGCCGGAGCTGGCCGGGCGCTGGCGATACCGCACCGCGTCGCGTCCCGCCGACGCGGGACTGGACGGGCAGGCGGGCGAGTTTCAAGTGGCGGCGTATCGCGGGTCGAACGAACTCTACCGGCGCGGCGCGCCGAGGTTGTCGGCGAATCGGCGGTATTTCGTCCACGCCGACAACACGCCGTGGCTGTGGCTGGCGTGCACGGGCTGGAACAGCGCGCTGATGTCGACGGACGAGGAGTGGAAGCGGTACATCGACGACCGTGCGGCGAAGCGTTTCTCGGTTATCCAGTTCGTCACGACGCAGTGGCGCGCGGGCCGCGCCGACGAGCGGGGGCAGGTGGCGTTCACGGGAGTCGAGCGGATTCAGATCAACCCGGAATTCTTCCGCCGCATGGACGGGAAGTTCGACGCGCTCAACGATCGCGGACTGGTGGCGGCGCCGGTGCTGCTGTGGGCGCTGACGTCGCGCGACCGCGAGAGTCCGGGCATAGCGCTGCCGACCGCCGAGGCGATCGTGCTGGCGCGCTACATGGTGGCGCGCTACGGCGCGCACCACGCGCTCTGGATACTCGGCGGCGACGGCGACTACACGGGCGCGAATCTCGACCGCTGGAAGGCGATCGGCCGCGGCGTCTTCCCGGCGCATCTCGATCCGCGGCCGGCGACGCTGCATCCGGGCGGCATGCGCGACCCGTGGCCGCTGTTCCAGGACGAGCCGTGGGCGTCGTTTTTCATGTACCAGTCGGGGCACGGCAACAACGCCGCCAAGTGGAAGTGGAACGCGACCGAGGGTCCGGGGGCGGGCTGGAGGCTCGACCCGCCGCGTCCGGTGATCGACGGCGAGATCAACTACGAGCAGCACCTCGACTATCACGACCGCCAGATGATCGGCGACGCGCAGGTGCGGCGCGCGGCGTACTACAGCCTTTTGTCGGCGCCGCCGGCCGGCGTGACCTACGGCGCGCACGGCGTGTGGTTCTGGAGCCGCAAGGCGGAGATTCCGCTCGACCACCCGCGCACGGGTGTCGCCGAGCCGTGGCACGCGTGCCTCGATTACCCGGGCGCGCGGCAGATGAAGGTGCTGCGCGACATTTTCGACGCGTTCGCGTGGTGGCGGCTGCGGCCGGACCGGTCGCTGCTGGCGGTGGATGTGGCGGACCCAGAGTACCGATCGTACCCGATGCCCGCGCGGGCGGAGGACGGCAGCTTCGCGGTGGTGTACCTGCCGGGGAACCCGTCGGTCGCGCTGAACCTGTCGGGGTTTCGCCGCGGGGTGACGGGGACGTGGTTCGACCCGCGGACGGGGGCCCGGAGGCCGGCGGGGAGGTGGAAGCCGGAGGGTCGCGTGGAGGTGAGTGCTCCGGGTCCAGGCGACTGGATTCTCGTCCTGCGGTAGAATGCCCACGCTCACGGGAGGGGGCGGTCGATGACCATGACGATTTTTCTCGCCGCGCTTTTGCCGGCGTTGCAGGACGCTCCCCGGAAGGCGCCGGCCCCGAAGCCGGCGCCAGCGCCGCAGGCCAAGGCGGCTCCGGCGCGGAAACCCGTCTACATCAGCGAGGAAAGACGAAACGCCGCCAAGGAAGCGGCAGAGAAGATCCTGAAGGCGGTCCGGGAGGGTCGAGATGTGTCGCCCAGCCCTCTCGTGGAACAGATCAGAACCGCCATGAGGATTCAGGACAGTAATCATGTGGCCGTGGGCGCCGCCATGTTGGGACTGGCCCGGCATATCAGCGCGGAACGCCGCCGGGAAGCGGCCGATTTAAGTGAACGGGTGATTCTGAAGTTCAACGCGACCGGGGAAATCTCGATGAACCGGGACGAGCGCGAGGGGCTGGAGGCGTTCCGCACCGCCGCCGTGGCCGCGGACGCTCTCCAGAAGGCGTCCTCACCGGCGAGCACGAAGGGCGTTCCGGCGAAGCTGGTGGCCGACGTGCGCGTGGCCGCCAAGCGGCTCCTCGACTCCTATAACCGGTCCGGCGCGTACGATTCGGCGGATGAGGATAAGGTGCAGGAGTTCCAGCGGGCCATCGCCAAGGATGAGTAAGGACATGTAGGGCGCGCACGACCCGCGAGCGTCCCTATTCCGGCGACGTCTTGCGGGCGTGCTCGAACAGGAAGCTCAGCGTCTTATCCGTGCGAATGCGCGAGGCGATGCGGCGAATGGCGCCGTCCTTTTCCAGCTTGGCGCGCACGGCCGCAGCCGGTTCCCGCTGCTGGCGCGCAATGCGGTGGACCTCGCGATCCACCTCCTCGACGGTCGTCTCGATGGCCTCGCGGTCGGCGATGCGCTCCAGAAGCAGCGTCGCCCTGACCTCGCGCACCGCGCGGTCGCGCATCGACTCGCGCAGGCGTGCCCAGTTCATATCCATGGTGCGGGGGTCGACCCCCTGCATCACCAGCTCGCGCACGTACTGCTCGATGTTGGAGTCGAGTTGCCGCTCGACGAAGGCGTCCGGCACCGGAAACTCGTGCGCGTCCACCAGCGCCTCGACGAGCTTGTTCTTGGCCTCCTGCTGGGCCAGGAACTCGCGCTCGCGCAGCGTCTGCTTGCGCAGCTCGTCGCGAAGCTCCTCGAGATCGCGGTAATCGCCCAGGTCCTTGGCGAACTCGTCGTTCAGGTCGGGCAGATCGCGCTGGCGGATTCCCTTGACCGTGGCGCGGAAGCGCACCGTCTTGCCCGCCAGCCGCCGCTGCCCCGCGAACTCCGCCGGATACGAAACGTCGAACTCCCTGGCATCTCCCGGCGACGCCCCGCGCAGGTTCGCGGTGAACTCCGGCATGGTATCTTCGCCCCCGATGTGCAGCATCAGGTCGTCGCTGCGCACCGGCTCGCCCTCGACGCCCGAGAGGCTCTCGAGCAGCACGACGGCGTGGTCGCCGTCCTCGATCGGGCGCGGATCGACGTTGCTGAAGTCGGCCTTCTGGACGCGCAACTCCTCGAGCCGCTTGTCGACGTCGGCCGCCGTCACCTCGGGCTCGCTGTAGGGCGCCGTCAGGCCGCGGTATTCGCCCAGCTCGAACTCGGGGGCCACCTCAAACTCGATCTTGAACTTCAGGGGCTGGCCGGGCTCGAAGACCACGTCGGAGACGCCGGGCTGGCCGACCACGTTCAGGTGGTCCTGCTCGGCGCGCGCGCGGAAGAATCGCGGGATCAGGCTCTCGAGTACGTCCTGCCTGATCTCGGACTGGAACTTGACGCGGATGATGGAAGCCGGCGCCTTGCCCGGCCGGAAGCCGGGCAGCTTCACCTTCTGCCGGATACCGTCGATGACGCGCTCGGTTTCGCGCTCCACCTCCTCGACGGGAATGGTCATCTCGAAGGACTGTTTGCAGGAATCGGCCATGGCCGCTCCGTCTAGGTTCCCTCGGACCAGCTGGCCAGGTAATGCTCCTGCTCGGGCGAGAGGCGGTCGATCTTGACGCCCATCGCTTCAAGCTTCATGCGCGCCACCTCGCGGTCGATCTCCTCCGGCACCGAGTAGACGCGCTTCTCCAGGCTGGCGTGATTCTTCACGACGTGCTGGACCGAGAGCGCCTGGTTGGCGAAGCTCATATCCATCACCGACGCCGGATGCCCTTCGGCGGAGCAGAGGTTGATGAGCCGTCCCTCGCCGAGCACATAGACGCGGCGGCCGTCGCGCAGGGCGAACTCCTCGACGAAATCGCGCATGGGGCGCCGCGAGGAGGCCAGCTTCGCCAGGCTCTCCAGGTCGAGCTCGACGTTGAAGTGTCCCGAGTTGCAGAGGATGGCCCCGTTCTTCATCTTCTCGAAGTGCTCACGGCCGATCACCTGCTTGTTGCCGGTCACGGTGATGAACACGTCGCCGATGGCGGCCGCCTCGGCCATCGACATCACGCGATAGCCGTCCATAACCGCCTCGAGCGCCTTCACCGGGTCGACCTCGGTGACGATGACGTTGGAGCCGAGTCCGCGCGCGCGCGTCGCCACGCCGCGGCCGCACCAGCCGTAGCCGGCCACCACGACGTTCATTCCGGCGAGCAGGATGTTGGTGGCGCGCAGGATGCCGTCGATGGTGCTTTGGCCGGTGCCGTAGCGGTTGTCGAAAAAGTGCTTCGTCATGGCGTCGTTGATGGCGATGACGGGGTACTGGAGCACGCCGTCCTTGGCCATCGCCTGGAGGCGGATGACGCCGGTGGTGGTCTCCTCGGTGCCGCCGATCAGCCCGGCGAGCAGGTCGCGGCGATCCTTGTGGAGCACAGTGACCAGGTCGCAGCCGTCGTCCATGGTGATCTGAGGTTTGCTCGCCAGCGCCGCCGAGATGTGCGAGTAGTAGACGTCGTTGGACTCGCCCTTGATGGCGTAGGTCGGGATGTTGTAGTCGCGCACCAGCGTGGCGGCGACGTCGTCCTGGGTGGAGAGGGGATTGGAGGCGCAGACCACCACCGACGCGCCGCCGTCGCGCAGCGTGATGGCGAGGTTGGCGGTCTCGGTGGTGACGTGCAGACAGGCGGCGATTCGCACGCCGGCCAGCGGCTGCGACTTGATGAACTGCTTGCGGATGGTCTGAAGGACGGGCATCGACTGAAAGGCCCACTCGGTGCGGCGCTTGCCCGCATCGGCGAGATTGATGTCCTTCACATCGCAGGGAATGGTGGCGATTACGTTGGCGCTCATAGTTCCTTTTCGATTGAGAATCCGCTACCGCACCGCCGACACGGCGACGCCGGCGGCTTCGCGCAGCGCTTCGGCCTTATCGGCGACTTCCCAGGTGAAGCCCGGCTCGGAGCGTCCGAAATGGCCGAAGGCGGCCGTGGCGCGATACACCGGTCGGCGCAGCTTCAGGTGCTCGATCATGCCGCGCGGCGTCAGCGGGAAGGTGGCGCGCACCAGCTCGACCAGGCGCGTGTCGGCGATCGTGCCGGTGCCGAAGGTGTTCACCAGCACAGACACCGGGTCGGCCACGCCGATGGCGTAGGCGAGCTGCACCTCGCAGCGGCGGGCGAGGCCCGAGGCGACGATGTTCTTGGCGACGTAGCGCGCCATGTAACAGGCGGAGCGGTCGACTTTGGTGGGGTCCTTGCCGGAGAAGGCGCCGCCGCCGTGGCGGCCCATCCCGCCGTAAGTGTCGACGATGATCTTGCGGCCGGTCAGCCCGGTGTCGCCGTGCGGTCCGCCGATGACGAAGCGCCCGGTGGGGTTGATGTGATACTTCGTGGCGGAGTCTACCATGTTGGAGGGAACGACCGGGTCGATGATGTGCCTGCGGACTTCGCGGCGCAGGTCCTCGGTGGATACCTTGTCGCTGTGCTGAGTCGAGACCACCACGGCGTCGATGCGGGCGGGCTTCCCATCGTTGTCATACTCGACGCTGACCTGCGACTTGCCGTCCGGGCGCAGGAAGTCGAGCGTGCCCGCGCGGCGGACTTCGCTGAGCCGGCGGCAGAGCTTATGCGCCAGGACGATGGGCATGGGCATGAGCTCTTCGGTCTCGTCGCAGGCGTAGCCGAACATGAGGCCCTGGTCGCCGGCGCCGCCGGTATCGACGCCCATGGCGATATCGGGCGATTGGCGCTGAATGGTGTTGAGGATTCCGCAGGTCTTGGAGTCGAAGCCCATCTCGGCGTCGGTGTAGCCGATGTCGGCGATGACCTGGCGCGCCAGCGTCGGGATTTCGACGTAAGTGTTGGTGGTGACCTCGCCGGCGATCACGCAGATGCCCGTGGTGACGAGCACCTCGCAGGCCACGCGGCCGGTGGGGTCGTCGCGCAGGATGGCGTCGAGTACGGCGTCCGAGATCTGGTCGGCCATCTTGTCCGGGTGACCCTCGGTCACCGATTCGGACGTGAATATCTGTCGCATGTCGGGCACTTCAACTACCTCCAGTTTCCGTTGGGCAACGACCGGCCGGCGCCGGCGTTCACGGGAGTGTTTCTGAGCGATGCATCGGGGGCGTTAGGGGTCCCCGGAGCAACATTCAGTGTATCGGAGGCGTCGTGACGGGTCAAATGCGGCCGCGGCCCGCGCGCTTAGTTCCCGACCGCAATCGCTAAGCCCTGGGAGATGTTCACACCACCCTGGTTGAACGTCAGCGCGACGTTATCGCCCGCGGCGATGTTCGGCACGGTCACGTTGAACTGGTACAGTCCCACGAATCCGGGCGCCAGTCCCTGATAGCTCACCGCCCCGGCTGTACCGTTGAACGAAACCGTCACCGGCGAGGCGAGTGTATTCAACTGCTGAGCCAACTGCCCCGGCGCGATATTCGGAGTGACAGTCCCAAAGCCTACGCCGTAGAAGACGACGGTGTCGCCGGGCCGCGCGCGCCGTGAAGGCACTCCGCCGATGGCTCCCGGTGGAAGCACGTAGGTCACACCGTCGGGGAACAGGGCAACCACATTCTGCGCGCCGCCGATCCGGAAGCTCGCCGGAGCGAGCACCCCGGGGCGGCTCGCATCCACGGTGACGTTGAACGGCGGGCTGCTGCCGGTTGGCGTGGTCACGACGATCGGTTGGGGCCCCGTCCCGATTCCCGAGGGCGCCTGCACGTTCACCTGACCAGGACTGACGTAGTTCACGAACGCCGGCCGGCCGCCGATGGTCACACTCACTCCGCCCATCCTGGTGGGAGCAATCCCGCCGGTGAAATCGCCGTCCGCCCAGCCTTGGGTCCCAACCGCGAAGTTCGATCCGTAGATCTCGATCCACGAACCCGGCGAGAACGTCGGGAACGCGCCGAACGCGCCGGCGCTGATCGCCCCGGTGATCACCGGCGCCGCCGGAGGACGCAGCGTGAAGTGCAGCGCGAAGCTGAATTCGTTCGCCTGCGACACAGGCACCCCGCCGGAGGCCGCGAAGTTGTACGGCGTTACGAAAATCTGCTGCCAGTTGCTTTGAACCCCTGCGGGGAGGAGGCCGTTGAAGCCCTGTCGAAAATACGCCGGACCCGGCAGAATCGGGTTGGTCAGCGACGCGCAGCACAGGGCGCCGAAGTTCGAAATCGCCGCAACCGGCACGCCGTTCACCTTCCACTGGTCGGCCGCCTGGTCAAACGACGCCGGCACTCGAAGGGTGTACTCGATCAGAATATTCCATAGAGCGTTGATGTTGCCCGCGAGCGGTCCGCCATTGACCGTCTGCATGTGGAAGATATTCCACTCCCCATTGGTCCCCGTCGGCACCTGCTCCTGCCAAATGCGTACCCGCCCGCCATTGACCAGCACCGGCGTGGAGCTAAAGGTGGAAGCATCGGAGTAGGTGTCCGGCGCGTTGGTGCCTCCGAATCGGATCGGCGAACCGATCTGTATGATCTGCGGACCCTGCGCCCGCATCGCTTGCGATCCGGCCAAGGCGACAATGGCGGCCAAGGCGTGGAAAACATTCCGGTGCATTGATTTGCCTCTGTTCTGTTATGGCCGGCGGTGTCCCGCGCTGTAAGCGCCGATACCCTCGCCGTTGCCGGGCTCAAGGGGAAAGGCGCGCCTGCAAAGGTTGCGCGGGACCATCCTCCGTCTCATGGGTGTAGTGGATCCGCGGCTGAAAACGTCACGGCCTTCGCCGCAGCCCGGTCCGTTGGCCCAGCCCCTCGGCGATCATCGCGGTTACCAGCGCGTTCAGGCTGACGCCCTCCTGGCGCGCTCTGGCGACCAAACGCGCATGAATACTCCGCGGCACGCGCTGCCGCCACTGACCGCTGGCGTTGGCGGGCTTCGGCAGCGGGTCGCCGTGCCTGGCGCAACTCAGAAGGTGGGACTTCACGGCATCACAGCCATGAACGAAGGCCTCTTCGGGAGTGCGCCCGTCGGAGATGCAACCGGGCAAGTCGGGGTATTCGATCAGGAAGCCCCCGCCATCCGCTTCCATCAGCGGGCGAATCGTGAACGGATAGGATCGGACGAGGGCTTTGTCAATTCGCATCTGGCTCACCTGCTTTGTCCACAAGGTCGACGAACAACCGCACGTAGATCGGTTTGATGGGCCGGCGCGCAGGTACCGAAAAGCGGCCGGCCCGGGCGTGCCGAAACACGACGTGACTACGGCGCATCCCGAGGATGATCTTCGAGGCGTTCGACACAACCGATGGCACCATGGGCGGTACCAGACAGCGCCGGGTAACGACCTGCCCCGGTCGCATTGCAATCGAACCAGCTTCGCTCTTAGAAGGTCACGCCTACCAGGAAATCGAACTGGTTGACGTTCGACCGCAGCAGGTCCGAGACCGCCGAAGCGAAGTGGCGGGAGGTGCGGTAGGTGTAGCGGATCTCCGGCGATATCTTCACCAGGAGCGCGCCGATCTCGACGCCGCCGGCGAAGACGATTCCCGCTGTGGCGTCCTTGCGGAACTCCGGCGGATTCCCGGTCACCACCGAGGCCGCCAGCGTCTTGACGCCCGAGAGCTTGCTGAAGGCGACGCCGGCGCCGATGAAGGGCCGCGCGCGGCCGTCGCGCAGCCGGTGCTTGAGCATCACCGGGAACTCGAACTGGTTGGCGGTCGTCACGCTGGCCTGGGTGGTCGACGCCTGCGCGTAGCCGAGCTGGCGGTACAGGATGTCGAAGACGATGCTGGTGCGGAACGGAAGATTGATCTCCAATGTCGGACCGATCACCAGCCGCCGCGAGGTGGTCGCGTAGGCGAGGTCGCGCGTGACGCCCGCTTTGATGGCGTCGCTGAGCGGCGCGCCGATGCGCCCGCCGAAGGAGATCGGCTGCGCGCAGGCGGCCGCGGCCGTCATCAGGATCAACAGTACTCTCATGCGCTGTCCTTCAAAAACTGTTTGACGCAGCGCACCGCCTGCCGGGTACGATGCTCGTTCTCGATCAGCGCGAAGCGCACGAAGCCCTCGCCCATCGGCCCGAAGCCGACGCCCGGCGAGGCCGCCACCAGGGCCTTCTCCAACAGGAGCTTCGAGAATTCGAGCGACCCCATCGCCCGGAAGCGCTCCGGCAGCGGCGCCCACAGGAACATGGTCCCGCGCGGCTTCTCGACCGGCCAGCCGGCGCGACAGAGTCCCTCCACCATCACGTTGCGGCGGCGACGGTACATTTCGCAGATTCGGCGGGCCTCCTCGTCGCACTCGCGCAGCGCGATGATCGAGGCGATCTGAATCGGCTGGAACACGCCGTAGTCGAGATAGCTTTTGATGCGCGCCAGCGCGGCGATCATCTTCCGATTTCCCAGGCAGAAGCCGACGCGCCAGCCGGCCATGTTGTAGCTCTTGGTCATCGAGAAGATCTCGACGGCCACTTCCTTGGCGCCGTCAACCTGCAGGATGCTGGGCGGCGTGTAGCCGTCGAAGCCGATGTCGGCATAGGCGAAGTCGTGGACCACCATGGTGCCGTGCTCGGAGGCCAGGCGCACAATTTCGCGGAAGAAATCGATTTCGACGGAATGCGTGGTGGGATTGTGCGGGAACGAGATCAGGATCAGCTTTGGCTTTTGCAGCGAGGTGCGATAGAGGTGCTGGAGGCGCTCGAGGAACACCTCGGGCGAAGGCATCGGCAGCATGCAGGCGTGGCCCTCGGCCATGATGACGCCGTACTGGTGGATCGGATAGCAGGGATTCGGCGACACCACAGCATCGCCCGGGCCGATGACGGCGAACAGCAGGTGCGCCAGGGCGTCCTTGGCGCCGATGGTGACGATGGCTTCCTTTTCCGGGTCGAGATCGACGCCGAATTTGCGCTGGTAGCGGCGAGCGATCTCCAGGCGCAGGTTGGGAATACCGCGCGACATCGAGTAGCGGTGATTGCGCTTGTCGCGCGCGGCCTCGATCAGCTTCTGCACGATGGGACGCGGCGTGGCGCCGTCCGGATTCCCCATCCCGAAGTCGACCACGTCGTGCCCTTCGGCGCGCAGCCGCGCCTTCATCTCGTTGACGATCGCGAAAACGTAGGGAGGCAGTTTTTGTATGCGATAGAATTCTTCCTGGGGCAAAGGCATCGTCTCATTGTAGCGAGGAGCCGCAATGCCGGAATCGATGAAGGACAAGGTCGCGGTCGTCGGCGTGGGCTGTACGAAGTTCGGCGACCGCGCCGACGCATCCTACGAAGACCTGGTCGTCGAAGCCGCCCTGGAGGCCATGCACGACGCCGGCGTGGCGTCCGATCGAATCGAAGCCGCCTGGCTCGGAACTTTCTCGCCGAATGCGGGCAACGGCAAGGCTTCGGTGTCGCTGGCCGACGCGCTGCGGCTCTACGACCGCCCGATCACGCGCGTCGAGAACTTCTGCGCGACGGGTACGGACGCCTTTCGTCACGCGGCCATGGCGATCGCCGCGGGCGCCTGCGACGTCGCGCTGGTGGTGGGCGCCGAGAAGCTGAAGGATCGGCCGATTCGCGGATTGGGGCGCGACGGGGCGCATCCGTATCGGGGCGACGGCCTGACAGCGCCGGGCATGATGGCAATGGTCGCCAATCGCTATTTTCATCGCTACGGGGGCGGACGCGAGGCGCTGGCGAAGGTCGCGGTGAAGAATCACCACAACGGATCGATGAACCGGCTGGCACATTTTCAGATGGAGGTCAGCGAGGCGCAGGTGCTCGATGCGCCGATGATCGCCTGGCCCTACGGACTGCTCGACTGCTGTCCGACCACCGACGGCGCGGCCGCGGCCGTGCTGTGCCGCGCGGACATGGCGCGCGAGTTTCGCGACGACTACGTGCTGGTCAAGGGGCTCGGCCTGGCGGTTCGCACCGGCCGCCCCTGGTTTGACGCCTGCGAGGAGCAGGTGGGATTCCCGGTGACCGCGCAGGCGGCGAGTGCGGCCTATCGGATGGCGGGCGTCGGCGATCCGGTCCGCGAGATCGACGTGGCCGAGGTGCACGACTGCTTCACCTTCCCCGAGATCGCGCATTACGAAGGACTCGGTTTCTGCGGCCCCGGCGAGGGCGCGCATTTCATCGGCGAGGGGCGCAGCGCGCTGGCCGGCGATCTGCCGGTGAATCCCAGCGGCGGGCTGAAGTCGTTCGGCCATCCGATTGGCGCGAGCGGCGTGCGGATGATCCACGAGATCGTCACGCAGTTGCGCGGCCAGGCGGGAGCGCGCCAGGTGCGCGACGCGCAGTTCGGCCTGGTGCACAATCTCGGCGGTCCGGGCGCGGTGGCTTGCGTGGTCGTACTGGGGAATCCGTGACCGCACGCGTCCGCGCCGAAGGCCCGCCGCGCGGAGGGAGCCTCTCGGAGACCGCGTACCTGGTAATCCGGGAGCGTATTCTCCGCGGTGAGATGCCGCTCGGAAGCGCGCTCTCGCGGCGCAAGATCGCCACCGAGCTGGGCATGAGCCTGCTGCCGGTCTCCGAGGCCTTGCAGCGGCTGGAGCGCGACGGCCTGGCCGAAAGCACCCCGCGGGTCGGCACGCGCGTCTACCAGCCGACCGCGGTCGACGTCGCCGAGCGGTTCGAGGTGCGCGAGGCGCTGGAGTCGCAGGCCGCTCGCCTGTTCGCCGAGAAGGCCAGCGCGCGGGAGCGGGCCGAGCTGCAGCAGATGGCCGAGACGGTGGACGACCTGTTCCGGCGGCGCGCGCGCGGGGAGAACGCGCCGGACTTCCTGTTCGACGTGCAGCGGTATCACTCGACGTTGCATCTCCGCATCGCCGAGTGCACCGGGTGCCGCGCGCTGCGGGCCATCATCGAGAAGAACAACCTGCTCATCTTCACCTGGCTCTCCGACGTGGCCGCGCATCGGCCGCTGCTGCCCGACGATCATCACCGGTCGCTGGTGGCGGGGCTCTCGTCAGGCGACCCGGAAGTTGCCGATCGCGCCATGCGGGAACATCTGCGCTGCGGCCGCGAGGCGATTCTGAAGGCGTTCTCCGGCGCCGGGCAGTAGCGGCGCACGGATTTCGATTGACCTGCCGCCGGGTCTCGCGGATAATAGAGACAAGCCTTGGAACGTGTTCCACGGCGAGCGTCATCCGGCGGCGGTTACAATACCGGCAGCGAGGCACGAGACGATGAATCCCACCCGATGCGACGGTGTTTCCCGGCGGCAACTGTTGCAGGTCGGCGCGCTGGGATACCTCGGACTGACGCTGCCGGAATGGCAACGCGCCCGCGCAGCCGAAGCGAGCGCCGATACCTCCTGCATCTTCATCTGGCTCGACGGCGGACCCTCGCACCTGGACACCTTCGACCCCAAGCCCGATGCGCCCGCCGAGGTTCGCGGCAAGTTCTCGACGACCAAGACCAGCGTCGCCGGAGTGCATATCTGCGAGCACCTGCCGAAGATCGCGCAGGTGATGGACAAGGTCGCGCTGGTGCGCACGCTGACGTCGGAGATCGGCGAGCACGACCAGGCCGGACATTACTACAACACCGGCTACCGCCCGACGCCCGCGCAGGCGTACCCGAGCTTCGGATCGGTGATCAGCAAGGCCAAGGGCGCCGGCGAAGCGCTGCCGCCCTACGTCGCCGTGCCGAATCCGCGGGCATACATGGGCGCCGGCTATCTGCCGGGATCGTTCGGACCATTCACCGTCGGCGGCGACCCTTCGCGGCCCGACTTCAGGGTGCGCGACCTGGACCTGCCGGTCGGCTTCACCGAGGAGAGGCTGCAGTCGCGGAAGTCGATGCTGGAGACCATGGACTCGTTCGAGCGCGCGCTCCAGGACAATCCGCGCGCCAAGGATCGCGACAGCTTCTTCGAGCAGGCCTACCGGCTGATTACCTCGCCCAAGGCGAAGGCGGCGTTCGACCTCTCGAAGGAATCGGCGGCGACCCGCAAGCTCTACGGACATCACCGCCTGGGGCAGAGCCTGTTACTGGCGCGGCGGCTGGTCGAGAACGGGTCGAAGTTCGTCACGGTGGTGGATCTCGGCTGGGACACGCACACGCAGATCGACTACAACCTCACCTACGGATTTCCCGGCAAGCTGCCCGGGCTCGATCTCGCCTACAGCGGGCTGATCGCCGACATGCACGAGCGCGGGCTGCTGAAAAAGACGCTGGTGGTGCTGATGGGCGAGTTCGGGCGCACGCCGAAGATCAACCCCATGGGCGGTCGCGACCACTGGCCGCGCGCCAACTCGGCGCTGCTGGCGGGCGCGGGCATCCTCGGCGGCCAGGCGATCGGGAAGACCGACGCGGTCGGCGAGCTGCCGGCGGAGGACCCGGTGTCGCCGCAGGATTTCGCGCGGACGCTCTACACACTGGTCGGCGTGAACCCGGACCTGACGTTCCAGACGCCCGACGGGAGGCCCATCAAGCTGGTCGACGGCGGGCGCTTTCTGCGGCAGCTCGTCGCGGGCTGAGCATGCGCGCGGTTCTCATCGGGCTCGCCGTGGCCGCGGCGGGCGCAGAGTCGTTGCCGCCGATCGCGGCTCTGCGATTCGACGGTGACAGGCTGCTCGTCGCGGGCGGCAACACGATTCGCGTGGCGCCGGCTCCGCAGTGGATCCCAAGGACGACGGCCACCAGCAAGCTCTCTCAGGTATTCGATGTCGCCGTTCGCGGCTCGGCGTTAGCGGTTGCCGGGGGCACGCCCGCCGTGACCGGGGCCGTCGAGCTGGGATCCGGATTCGCGGCGCGCGCCGGCGACTCGATCACCGCAGTCACGTTCGCGCCGGATGGTGCGCGGCTCGCCGCCGCCAGCGCCGACCACCACATCTACATCGTCCGGCCCGATGGCGAGCGCATCGCGCGGCTCGCGGGTCACGTCGGCCCGGTGCTGTGCGTCGCGTTCTCGCCGGATGGCTCGATGCTCGCCACCGGTAGCGCCGACCGCTCGATCCGGCTGTGGGACGGCGAGGGCAAGCTTCTGCGGTCGCTCCAGAATCACGCGAGCGCGGTGAACTCGGTGGTCTTCTCGCCGGACGGACAGACCCTCTACAGCGCATCCGAAGACGCGACGGTGCGCGTCTGGGTGGCCGCGAACGGCCGCATGAAGCACATCTATCGCGGCTTCGACGCGCCGATTCTGGCGATGGCGGGAGCGCTCGTGCGCAATCGCCTGGTGACGGCGGGCGCCGACGGCGGATTGCGCATCGTCGACGCCGAGTCGGGGGCGATCGTCAAGACGATCGCCGGGGAGGCGGGGGCGGCGTGGCTGCACGCGGTGGCGGTGTCGGCGGATGGGAAGTGGATCGCCACGGGCGACGCGGCGGGCCGTCTGCGCGTGATGGAGTTTCCGCAATGAGGATCGCCGCGATGTTCACGCTCGCCGTGCTGGCGCTTCCCGCGCAGGAGACGTTGTTCTCCGGGCCGCAGCCGGGCGAGCCGCTGAAACCGTTCACCGTGCTCGCCGTCAACGGCGCGCACGCGGGCAAGGAAGTCGACTTCATCTCGCAATTCGGAAACGAGCCGATCCTGCTGATCTTCGCGCACTACATCGACCGCAACGTGTATCGCGTGCTGTGGCCGTGCGACCGCTATGCGAGCGAGGTCCCCGCTCTGAAGACGCTGTTCGTCTACCTGGCGCCCGATCGCGTGGAGGGCGAGCGGCGGATGCAGCAGGTGGTGAAGTCGCTCTCGCTCGTGGCGGCATCGGCGGTATCGGTCGACGGCGTGGAAGGGCCGGGCGCCTATGGGCTGAACAAGCAGGCCGGCGTGACGGCGATTCTGGCGAAGAACGGTCGCGTGGTGTTCAATCGCGCGATCGTGCAGCCGGGTCAGAGCGAGGCGCAGAGGATCGTGCTGGAGGCGATCAAGCTGGCCGGCGGGAATCCCGTGACGGATCTGGAGCTGGCGCGCGGGCCGTTGATGCGGCGGACGCTGCCCCCCGGCGCGCCGACGGCGCAGCAGATCGAAGCGATCCTCGGGGTCGACCCGCCGGAAGTGGCGGCGGTGGTGGTGCGGCTCACGTTGCTCGAAGCGCCCGAGATCACGTTGAACCAGACGGTGCGCGATTTGCGCGGTTGGGCGGGAACCGACGAGTCCCGGCGGCGGCTGCTCGCATCGCGCCTGGCGGAATGGCTGAAGATCATGCCGAATGAGTCGGCGCGCGCGCGCCTGCTGAAGGAGTTCGGCCAATGAGGATGGCGGCGCTTGTGGCCTTGACGGCCGCGGCGCAAACACCCGACTTCGCGACGCGCGTGCAGCCAATGCTCGTCAAGTCGGGGTGCTTTTCCGGTGCCTGCCACGGCGCGGGCAGCGGACAGAAGGGCTTCAAGCTCTCGCTGCTCGGCTACGATCCCGCCGCCGACTACGAGGCCTTCGTCTACCAGTACCGGGGCCGCCGCGTGAACCTCGTGAAGCCGGAAGACAGCCTGGTCGCGAAGAAAGCGACCAACACGCTGGCGCACGGCGGCGGCGAACGTTTTCCGGTGCCGTCGGAATCGTACCGGACACTATTGGCGTGGCTGCGCGGCGGCGCGCCTTATGAATCGCAGTCGAAGCGCCGCATCGTCGCACTCGAATTCACTCCCGCGCAGGCGACCGTGGAGAAGCCCGGCGCGCGCATCGCGCTGCGGCTGGCTGCGCGTTTCTCCGACGGCTCGCTCGACGACGCCACCGCCTACGCGCTCTACCAGACCAACGACGAGAGCATCGCGAAGGTGGACGACCAAGGCAACGTCACCGTCCATCGATCCGGCGAGACAGGAATCAGCGCGCGCTACATGGGCCTGTTCGCGACGGCGCGCGTCGGGATGCCTTTCGCGGGGGCGCACTCGGAGGTCGCCCGCGCGACGCAGGGCGGCACGAGCTTCGTCGACCGGCACGTCAACGACAAGCTTCGCCGCCTGCGCCTGCTGCCCTCGAAGCGCTCGACGGACGCCGAGTTTCTGCGGCGCTCGCACCTGGACATCGCCGCCACGCTGCCGGCGGTCGACGAGGCACGCGCGTTTCTCGCCGACACGCGTCCGGATAAGCGCGCGCGGCTCGTCGAAGGGCTGCTGGCGCGGCCCGAGTACGCGCAGTACTGGAGCCTGTGGCTGCTCGATCTGCTGCGGCTGCACTCGCGGAACGTCGGCGAAAAGGGTCTCCCGGCGATCCGCGAGTGGCTTTCCGGCGAGCTGCGCGCCGACCGCTCGTTCGCGGAGGTCACGCGCGACCTGCTGACCTCGGGCGGGTCGAACCCGGTGAAGCCGGCGGTGCACTATCAGCGGTCGTCGAACAGTCCCAAGCTGCTCGCCGAGCTGACGACCGAGGCCTTGATGGGCTCGCGGTCGCGCTGCGCGCAGTGCCACGACCATCCTTTCGACTCCTGGACGCAGACCCAGTATCACCGCTTCGCGTCGTTCTTCGTGCGCATCAATCCGGCGCCGGAAAACGTCACGCTCGCCGATCACGGCGAAATCGAGCACCCCAAGACAGGAAAGCCGGTGGCTCCGGGATTCCCGGACGACACCGCGCCGGCGACGGCCGCCGACGACCGGCGGCCCGCGCTGGCCGACTGGCTGGTGGCGCCGGAGAACCGGTATTTCGCGCGCTCGATCGCCAACCGCGTGTGGGCGCGGATGATGGGGCGCGGGTTGATCGAGCCGGTCGACGACCTGAGCGTGAGCAACGCGCCGTCGAATCCGGAGCTGCTGGACGCGCTGACAAAGTCGTTTCAGAACGGTTACTCGGTGAAGTCGCTCATCCGCGCGATCGCGCTCTCGGACGCCTACCAGCGTTCTGCCGAGCCCAACGCGATCAACCGGGAGGACGACCGCTTCTACTCGCGCGCCCTGGCCGCGCCGCTGAACGCCTACCAGTTCGCCGATGCTATCGCCCAGGTGGCGGGCGTGCCGAACCGGTTCGGAAAGCTCGAAGCCGGTGCGCGGGCGCTGGACGTCGCCGACCCGTACACGGAATCGTATCTGCTCGATGTCTGCGGGCGCTGCCTGCGCGACGGCTCGTGCGACGCGCCCAACGCCGGCGCGGGCGGCCTGCGCCAGATGCTCCAGCTCATCAACGGCGGCGCGATGAACGATAAGATCGCGGCCGCGGGCGGGCGGCTGGCGAAGCTGCGCGCCCGGGGCGCCGCTCCGGGCGAAGCGATCGAGGAGTTCTATTTCGCCGCGCTCGCGCGTCCGCCCGACGGCAAGGAGCGCGACGCGTGGCTGACGCGGATTCAGGGCGCCTCAAACCGCGAAGCCGCCGTGGAGGATTTCGTGTGGGCGCTGTTGAACAGCCGGGCATTTGTTTTTAATCGGTGATTTTCATGAAAACACTACTTGTTTTTTCTTTTTGCGCGGCAGTATTCGCGCAGGCGCCGTTTTCCGGGCCGCAGGCCGGCGAGCCGCTGCCGTCCTTCAAGACGCTCATGGTCAACGGCCCAGACGCCGGCCGGGAGGTCGACACGGTCGCCGGCTTCGGCGACGCGCCCGTGATGCTGGTGTTCATCCACCAGCTCGACCGCAACGTCGCGGCCTTCCTTCGGCCGGTGGAGGACTACGCGAAGGATCGCGCCGCGGCGGGGTCGCTCAAGACGCTGTTCGTGTACCTGGCGCCCGACAAGGTGGAGGGCGAGCGCCGGATGCAGCAGGTCGTCAAGTCGCTCAACATGAAGTCGCCGGTGGGCGTGTCGGTGGAGGGCGTGGAGGGACCGGGCGCTTACGGGCTGAACAAGCAGGTGGCCATCACGGCGATCGCGGCGAATCAACGCCGCGTGACGGCGAACGTCGCACTGGTGCAGCCGGGCATGGTGGATTCGCCGAAGCTGCTCGCTGAGGTCGCCAAGCACGCGGGGGGGCGCGTGAAAAGCGTCAAGGATCTCGAGGAGGAAATGGCGAAGCAGCGGAGTATGATGGCGCGTCCGATGGGCCAGGAGGGCAAGCCCGCGCCGCCGCCCGATCCCCCCGAGATGGTGAATCTGCTGCGGGCGCTGATCCAGCGGACCAACAGCGGTGAGCGTGTCGACCAGGTGGTGAAGGAGCTGCGCGAGTGGGCGGGCGACGACGCGACGAAGAAGTCGCAGCTCGCCGCCAAGCTGGGCGTGATCATTCCGCTGAAGTACGGCACCGATTACGCGCAGTCGCAGATGCCGGTGCTGAAGACGGCTTTGGAAAAATAAGGCGAGAACTGGAGGGCCGCCCCACCTTCAGGCGGCGCCGGCGATCATCGTGTCCAGCCGCCGCACCTCGTAGACGTCTTCGACCGCGGCGCGCAGCAGCTCGCCGACGCTCCATGCCTGCGCAACGCATCCCCGCGGAGTGTGCGGGGTGTCGCCGTCGAAGATCTCCGACACCTGGCCCAGTCCCGCCTCGCGGAGATGATCGGAGAACTCGCGCAGCCAGCGCCCGGCCTCCTCGCGCGCCTCCCGCGACCGTCCGTTCGTCCGGACCCAGGCGCTGATGAAAGGTCCCAGCAGCCAGGGCCACACCGTCCCCTGATGGTAGGCGCCGTCGCGGCCCGGCACGTCGCCCTCGTAGCGGCCGCGATACCGGGGATCGTAGGGCGACAGGCTTCGCAGGCCGACGGGTGTCAGCAGCTCGCGCCGCACCGCCTCCAGCATCGGACGCGCGCGCTCGGGCGCCAGGATCGGATAGGCGAGGCTCGCGGCGAGCACCTGGTTGGGCCGCATCGAACCGTCGCGCATATCGCCGTCGACGACATCGTAGAGGCAGGCCTTGGCATCGTTCCAGAACTGGGCGTTGAAGCTCTCCCGCGCGCGGCCGGCGAGCGCCTCGAAACGCGCGCGTTGATCCGGGAAACCGAAACGCGCGGCCAGCTCCTCCATGATGCGCAGAGCGTTGTACCACAGCGCCTGGATCTCGACCGGCTTTCCGTGGCGCGGCGTCACCACCCAATCGCCGACCTTGGCGTCCATCCAGGTGAGCTGCACGCCTTGCTCGCCCGACAGCAACAGGCCGTCCTCGTCAACGCGGATGCCGTAGCGCGTGCCCGCGACGTGGTGGTCCACGATCGACGCCAGCACATCGTAGAGGCGCCGCTCGACGAAGTCGTAGTCGCCCGTGTAGCTCAAGTAGGCGCGCACGGCGTCGAAGTACCAGAGGGTGGCGTCGACGGTGTTGTACTCGGGCGTCTCGCCGGCGTCGGGGAAGCGGTTCGGAAGCATGCCGCGGTCGACGTGGCGCGAGAACTCGAGCAGGATGCCGCGCGCGATCGCGGTACGGCCGGTGACCAGCGCGACGCCGGGCAGCGCGATCATCGTGTCGCGTCCCCAGTCGCTGAACCAGTGATAGCCGGCGACGATGGTCTGGCCGCCGCCGCGCGACACCACGAACTGATCGGCGGCGGCGGTGAGATCGGCGATCAACGGATCGACGGCGGGCGCGGTCGCGACGATGGCGGCCCGGCGCGCGAGCTCGGCGTCGCGGAGCGCGCGCACATCGGCGGCGCGGCGCTGGTCGGAGGCGACGACGAAGGCCGTTTTCGCGTCTTCTCCCAGGGCGAATGTAGCCAGGAAGGGGGAATACAAATCCTCGCGGAAATCGAGGCCGCGCTCGCGTTCGGCGTCGTATTCGAAGTTGAAGTACCACAGGCCTTCGGGGTCGATCGATTCGGCGTTATGGCCGAAATGCAGCGGCGGCAGATCGCCGTAGGGCCGCACGGTCGCCAGGCCGGGCTTTTCCTCGACCGACGGATCGAGCGCTTCGTTGCGGTGCGTGGTGGAGTGGTAGTCGCGGAACGCGATCAGGGGGCGCACTTCGAGGGTGACCTCGGGCAGCGGCTCGCCGGTGGTGGAGCGAATCTCCCACTCGACGACGGTGGTGTTCTCGCCGTGCACCATGAAGATGCGCTTCTCGACTTCGATGCCCTCCACGGCGTAGACGTACGTGGGAAACGGATCGAGACGGAACTCGCTGAGGCACTCATGGCCGCGCGGGTGGACGGCGCCGGGGTAGCGGTTGGCCGACAGATCGAAGCGCCGTTCGCCGATGACGAGCGTCTCTTCGAGCTTCGAGAGCATGACGACGCGGCCGACCGGCGGCCGGGTCGCCGCGGTCAGCAGGCCGTGATAGCGGCGCGAGTTGGCGCCCGTCACGGTAGACGATGCAAAGCCTCCCAGGCCGTTGGTCTCAAGCCATTCCCGCCGCACGGCGGCGTCGAAATCGGCGCAGGCTTCCCCGGACAGGCGGATCATGGAATTTACTCCGTACTTCACAATACACCCCCGTGCAATAATCTTCATCCAGGAGGCCCTCCTTGCAGACCCGAAGACAGTTCGCCGCCGCTGCCGCCGGAGCCGCGGCGCTTCCCGCTTTCGCCGCTCGCAAGCCGCTTCCGGAGCTTGCGCCCGGAATCAAGATCTCCCTTCAGTTGGGCACAGACCCGACCGAGGAAGATTTCACGTGGACCAAGCAGCTCGGCGTCGAGTACGTCAACATCCCGACGGGCGGCGCACGGTCGACTCTGGAGACCTTCCGCGACCTCAAGAAACGCGTCGAAGCCGCGGGCCTCAAGGTCTGGAACATCGGCAACAGTAACGTCCACAACATGCCGGAAGTGACGTTGAATCTTCCCGGCCGAGACCAGAAAATCGAGGAGTACAAGAATTACCTCCGGAACCTGGCCGCCGCGGGCGTTTACTACACCACCTACGCGCACATGGGCAACGGCATCTGGAGCTCGGCGCGCGAGACCACGCGTGGCGGGGCGTCGGCGCGCGCCTTCCGGATGGAGACGGCCAAGGGCAACTGGGCGGGCAAGGTGTTCGAAGCGCCGCTTTCGCACGGCCGCAAGTTCTCGAAGGAAGAGATCTGGGAGAACTACACGTACTTCATCAAGCAGGTCGTGCCCGTGGCCGAAGAGCTGGGCATTCGCATCGGGATTCACCCCG
Source organism: uncultured Solibacteraceae bacterium (assembly GCA_964515555.1). GTDB lineage: Bacteria > Acidobacteriota > Terriglobia > Bryobacterales > Bryobacteraceae > CAZEVY01. The sequence goes on from CAZEVY010000015.1 coordinate 56,040, forward strand.
ACGATCCTCCCGTCCCCGAACTCGCCGGCGTGCCGCGCTGCATTTTCGGCAATTACGACGGCTACGTGAAGGCGCTGGAGATCGCGAATAGTCCGAATATCGGCGTGTGCCTGTGCTGCGGGACCTGGATGGAGGGCGGCAAGTACACCGGCAAGGACGTCTTCGACGCCATCAAGGGCTTCGCGAAGATGGGCAAGCTCTGGAAGATTCACTTCCGCAACGTGACCGCGCCGATTCCCTACTTCGTCGAGACCTTCGTCGACAACGGCTACACCGACATGCGGCGCGTGATGCGCACGCTGGTCGACGTGGATTTTCGCGGCAACCTGATCGCCGACCATGTGCCGGAAATGGTCGGCGGGCGGCGCGCGGGCTGGTCGTAC
>CAZEVY010000015.1:56522-63009 GCA_964515555.1 uncultured Solibacteraceae bacterium
GCCGAGGCCGGCTCGATCCTCGAAGCCCGGCGCGCCGGCAGGTACGCCGCCACGACTGCCGAGGCCACCAACGCCACCGCGACCCCCAGAAAGGTCGCCGGATCGTGGCGGTCGACGCCGAACAGCAGCCCGGAGAGGAATCGCGCCAGCCACGCTGCCATCGCCAGTCCCGCCGCGATTCCGGCGAGCGCCAGCGCCAGACCGCGGCCGACAATCATCCGCAGCACGTCCGCCCGCGCGGCGCCCAACGCCATGCGCACGCCGATCTCGCGGGTCCGCTGGCTCACCGTCGCGTTGATCACGCCGTAGATTCCGATCAGCGCCAGCGCCAGCGCGACGGCAGCGAACACGCCCAGCAGCAGCATCGTGAATCGGCGCTCGCCGACCGAATCGGCCAGCATCTCCTCCAGCGTCGCGGCGTCGTAGACGGGCAGCTCGGGGTCGACCGACGCGACGGCGCGGCGCAGAGCGGGCAACAGCGCCACGGGATCGCCCGCCGTGCGCACCGCGATGCTGATGGTGCTCATCGGATTCTGCCGCTGCGGCAGGTAGACGGTCTGCGGCGTCTCGGCGGCCAGGCCGCGGAACTTAACGTCGGGCACGACGCCGACGATCTCGCGCGGCACGCCATACATCACCACGCGGCGGCCGACCGGCTCCTCGCCGCCGAAATGGCGCTTCACGAACGCCTGGTTGACGACGGCCACCAGCGGGCGCTTCGAATCGTCGTCGCGCGTGAAGCCGCGGCCGGCCGTCAGCGGGATTCGCAGCATCTCGAAGTAGCCTTCGCCGACCGGACGGAACCGTGCCTCGTCCTGCTGGCCGGGCGGCGGCGCGGGCCGTCCCTCGATGGTGACGCGCGTCGTCCAGCCGCCGCTCAACGGACGATTCAGCGAGAGTTCCGCCGCACGCACGCCCGGCAGCGCGCGCACCTTCTCGATGAGCCGCTCCTGGAACTGCGCGGCCTGCGGCCAGTCGTGCAGCGGCCAAACTTTCGGAAACGGATAGCGGCCCGCCGGGAGGTCGACGCTGGCGGTCAGCACGTTGCGAGGATCGAGTCCCGGGTCGAGCGACATCAGGCGCGACATGGTGCGTATCATCAGTCCCGCGCCGGCCAGCAGCACGACCGACAACGCGACCTCCACCGCGACGAGCGCCTGACGGAAGCGCTGCTCGCCGCGGCCCGACGAAACGTTGCGTCCAGCCTCACGCATCGCCCGCTCGGTGCGGTCGCCCGACAGCCGCAGGGCCGGGGCCAAACCGAAGATCACCGAAGTGATCAGTGCCAATCCGGCCGCGGCGGCGAGTACTCCCCAACCCGGTCCCGTCTCGGGGACGAGCGGCAGCGTCACCGGCGCCAGGGCCACCAAGGCGCGCGATCCCCATGCCGCCAGGAGAACTCCCGCGGCCGCGCCGGCGACGCAGAGCAGCAGCACTTCGGCGAGGAGTTGGGTCGCCAGCCGCGAGCGGCTCGCCCCGAGCGCTTTGCGCACAGCCAGTTCGCGTGTCACCAGGCCGGATCGCGCGAGCAGCAGGTTCGTCATGTTGACGCAGGCGATCAGCAGCAGACAGACGACCCCGCCGCCGAGCACCCACAGCGCCGGCCGCACCTGTTGCGTGATTTCCATGTGCAGGGGCCGGACCCAGGCGCCGCGCCCGGTATTGTCGTCCGGGTAAGCGGCCTCCAGGCGCTTCATGATGGTGGACATTTCGCTCTGCGCGCGTTCGATCGCGATGCCGGGCTTGAGCCTGCCGAGCAAAAGCGCGGTGTGGCGTCCGCGGAACATGTCGAACCGGTCGAACGCCACTGGAAGCCAAAGCGCGTCGCCACCGTCGCCGAGCGTCGCGGCGGCCGGCGGCATCACGCCGACGATCTGGTGGCTCTCGCCGTTGAGCCTTGCGGCGCGGCCTACCACGCCGCGGTCGGCGCCAAAGCGCTCCCGCCACAGGCGGTCGCTCAATACGATCACGCGGTCGCGGCCCGGCGCCATTTCATCGGGGGTGAAACCGCGCCCGATCGCGGGCTCGACGCCGAGCATCCGGAAGTAGTTCGACGTGACGCGCGCTCCGGCCAGCCGCTCGGCTTCGTCGCCGACGGCGAGGGCGATGTTGTTCGACTGCCGCGCCGCCAGGTCGCGGAATACGGTCGCCTGCCGGTTGATGTCGAGGTAGTCGGGCATGGACGCCGTTTCGCGTTGCGTGCCGCGGATGCGGTCGTTCTCAAAGACGACGACCAGGCGTCCGGGGTCGGGGAAGGGGAGCGGCCGCAGGACGACGGCGTAGAGGACGCTGAAGATGGCCGAATTGGCGCCGATGCCGAGCGCCAGGATGGCAATGGCGGTCAGCGCGAAGCCGGGAGCGCGGACGAGTTTGCGGGCGGCGAGACGGAAGTCGGACAGCATGCACCCCTCCTATCGCCGGTTAGACGGCGGCTGGCACGAATGGTGAGTGGGCATTCTGCTACAGCTGCAAAACGAGGCGCAGCCCACGGTCGACGGCAGCCTGGAGCTTCGGCGGAACCTCCCCGGCGCGCTCGGTCAGGAAGCCACGGTCGAGGGTCATCAGTTGCGAGACGTTCACGACCGAGTCGCGCGGAAGGCCGGTCGACTGCGCGGAAAGCAGGACATTGCCGGGCGCCTCGGCGAGGTGGATGTTGCCGGTAATCACCGCGACGATTGCCGTCTGAATCCGGCTGGCGTTGAAGGAATCCGCCTGGATCACAAGCACCGGCCGAAGATACCCGGGCTCCGAGCGGCGAGGACTCGGAAGGTCGGCCCACCAGATCTCACCGCGTTGGATCGCCTCAGACGCTACCAAGAATCCTCTCCGAGGGACCTGAGTTGGGCGCGATGTAAGGCCCGATCGACCTTGGCGGGGCGATCGGAATAGACTTCGTTGAGGCGCTTCGTCACAGCGTCGGCGCGCCCTCGGGCGAGGAACTCCGACAACGCGGCGGCGTACAACTGGCTTCTGGACACCCCCAGCCGCCGGGCCGCGGCGTCCGCGGCGCGGAACAGGTCGTTGGGCAGGGAGATCGCAGTCTTCATACCAGAAGTATAACCTGAGTCATACCTGCGACAACGGAGGGGGCGTCGGAGATCGTTTCTCCGGGCGAATCGCGGACGGCGTCAGCCGCGCCCGGCTTCGAGCTCGAGCCTACGCTGGCGCTCCCAGGCGACGCGGTCGCGATACTCCTGGTAGAGCGTCGAGAAGCCCGCCCACCAGTAGCCGCACAGGAACAGCATCATGAAGGGCACGGCGATGAAGTTCAGCGTCTCGATCGAGTAGAGCACCATGCCGAGGAAGTACGTCCCCATGGCGATCTCGGCGAACGGCAGCCAGCCGCTGCGGCGGCGATAGGAGAGATTCGCCATCGACACGCGCTGGTTGCCCGTGATGGCGTACTTGGGCGTGCGCACGAACCCGGTCTTATACCCCACGAGCGCCTCGATCACGGCGCGCGTGTTGATGATCGTCAGCGCCACGCCGGCGGCGATCACCATCGGCATCATTACGATCGACCGCTTCCAGCCGCGCCGGTCGCGCTCGTGCTGCGCGAAGACGTAGAAGGCGATCACCGAGAAGAAATTCGCCACCACCAGCGGCAGGTCGACCAGCACCATCTGCTGCCAGCCGATGTAGAAGCGCACAATCATCACCGGCAGGAACATCGCCGAGCAAAGCACCATCGCCGGATAAGTCAGATTCGGCGTCAGGTGGCAGAACGCTTCCAGCTTCACCCGCGCGGGCACGTTCGACCGCAGAATCGTCCCCAACAGCTTCCGCATCACCTGCGTCAGACCCTTGGCCCAGCGCGACTGCTGTACCTGGAAGCCGTAGGTCTCCACCGGCAACTCCGACGGGCACTCGACGTCGGGCAGGTAGACGAACTTCCAGCCCTTGATCTGCGCGCGATAGCTGAGGTCGGAGTCCTCGGTGAGGGTATCGTGCTGCCAGCCGCCGGCGTGCTCAATCATGCGGCGGCGCAGCACGCCCGCCGTTCCGTTGAAGTTGAAGAACAGTCCGCGGCCGTAGCGCGCGATGTGCTCCAGCACGAAGTGGCCGTCGAGCAGCATGGCCTGCACTTCGGTCAGGAGATTGTAGTCGCGATTGAGATAAGTCCAGCGCGTCTGCACCACGCCGACATTGGGGTCCGTGAAGTAGTCGACGGTGCGCCGCAGGAAGTCGCGCGGCGGGGCGAAATCGGCGTCGAAAATCGCGATCAGCTCGCCGGTGGCCGACTGCATGCCCTCGTCGAGAGCGCCCGCCTTGAAGCCGTGGCGGTGCTCCCGATGGCGGTACTCGATGGGGAAGCCCTGCGCGCGATATTCGTTGACGAGCCGCTCGGTGAATGGGTGGGTCTCGTCGGTCGAGTCGTCGAGCACCTGGACTTGCAGGCGGTCGCGCGGGTAGTCGATCCGCGCCACCTCATCGAGCAGCCGCTCGACCACGTAGCGCTCGTTGTAGATCGGAAGCTGGATGGTGACGCGCGGCAGTTCGTCGAATCGCGCGGCGGGGCCTTTGGGGAGCCGCCGGCGATGCTTCAGATACGTGCGGATGACCTCGTAGCGATGGAAGCCGTAGAAGGAAACGAAGCCGAGCAGCGCGAAATAGGGAATCAGCAGCGCCCAGTCGAACCAGCCGAGCGTGTGGATGCCTGCGAAAGTGTCGTCGAAAAGCGCCTCGGCGAGGCGGTCGGTGAGTGAGGCTGCGAGAATCAGTGCTGGCGGTGACGGAAGCATCGGAGACTGCCGGATCGCTCGAATCCCAAGCGCTCACCCGGGGCCGGGGTTCGGACGATCAATGGGCCGCGCAACCATCTTCACGAGGCCCGTCACGTTATTCTACATCGTTTCGGGTGGTTTGCATCTGAAAAAGGCTTAACGCAGCAAGTGGCGTGGAATCTATGAGTTGAGGGCGGCGGTCCGGACATCGCTCGGATTGCTATAGTGTTCGGGTTGGCGACGTTCGAGCTCGTGTTGGCGACGCTTGTATGCGCCGCGGTTGCGTTCCCGTTTGCCCGCCTGGCAGCGGACCCCGGCATCGTGCGCGCCTTTCCGCGCGTCTCGCTCGCATTCGGGGCGGCCGTCGCTCTCGGCGCGATCGCCTTCGCCGCCAGCGCCTGGGCTTCGCCCTGGTTTCCACGGCTCGCCGGCGGTACGGGACTCGCGATACTCGCGTGGCACTGGTGGCGCGCGCGTCCGAACTACGGCGGGTCGCGCGGCCTTCCTCCCGGAAGCCTCCGAGCCGTCCCGGTCGAGGCCTGGACCGACGTTCTCTTCTTCGAAAAACAGGCGGCCCGATACGGGCCAGTCTTCAAGGTGAGCCACTTCTTCACGCCGATGGTCTGCGTCATCGGCCTCCGTCGCGGACTTGACGTCTTCCATCGCTACGACGACTCGGCGATGCGCAGCCCGGCGCCACCGTTCGCGAGATTCCTGCCCTGCGGCTTCCTACGCGGCATGGAGCGCGAGCGCCACGAGCACTATCGCGCCGTGATTCGCGACTCGATCACACTGTCGTCGTTAGACGCCCTGGAGCCTGTCGCGGCCGATCGCGTGCGATCGGTGCTGGAGGCGCTGGCGCGCGAATCGGCGGCGAACCCCGCGGGCGTCTACGCGCCGCCGCATTGGGACCGGCTGCTGCTGACGCTGTTCCTGCGGCTGTTCTTCGGAATCGGCGAGGGCGACCCCGACGAGGACGAGGTGCGCCGCCTGTTTCCGATCGTCAACGCCTCCGGACGCCGCAGCATCTCGCTCCCGTTCTCGCCCGCCGACCGGCGGGTCCGCGCGGCACTGACGCGTCTTCACGAGATTCTGGTGGCGCGCGCCGACGCCTGGCGGCCGCACCTCGACCGCGGCGAGCCGGTCCCCGATTGCCTGCTCTCGCAGATCCTCCGCGCCAACGCCGCCTGGGTCCGCGACCCGGAGGTCACCGGCCTGCTGATCTATATGACCGACGCGGCGGCGCGCGACCTGGCGGGGCTGCTGCAATGGGTCGTCAAGATGTTGTGCGACTACCCGGCTGTCGCGAGCGAGCTTCGCGGCGAGATCGCGCGCGGCGTGGACCAGCGCGGCAAGTCATCGCTCGCGCACCGGATCGTCTGGGAGACGCTGCGGCTGGAGCAGAGCGAGCACCTGTACCGGAAGGTCCTCGAGGACATCGAGATCGGCGAGTACCGCGTCCCCAGAGGCTGGCTGCTGCGGGTGTGCATTCGCGAAAGTCACCGCCTGCCCGAGGTCTTCGAAAATCCGGCGGTGTTCGACCCGTCGCGCTTCCTGCGGCGCACCTATACCCAGTACGAGTTCGCGCCGATGGGCCTGTTCCGTCATTCGTGCATCGGAGACACGGTCACCACCACGGTCGCCCGCGTGCTGATGACGGAGCTGGTGCGCGGCTGGGAGTTCCAGCAGGCCGGCGAGTCGCACCGCGATTTCCGCGGATGGCACTGGACGCCGGGGTCGGACTTCCGGATCGCGATCCGGCC
>CAZEVY010000015.1:63109-81820 GCA_964515555.1 uncultured Solibacteraceae bacterium
ATTTCCGCGGATGGCACTGGACGCCGGGGTCGGACTTCCGGATCGCGATCCGGCCTGCGCCGCAGAGCCCGCACGCGACCACGCCCGCCTTGACAGTTTGATTCCGCGGTCGATACCCTGAAGGATCGAAAGGCAATTACGCCTGCCCAGCGCACGCGCCTGCGCATGGAGACACCCGATTTGATCGACGCCGCCCGAGCTTTCCGCGACCACGAAATCTTGCTGACGGGGGCCAACGGCTTCCTCGGCAAGGTGATCCTCGGGCTGATCTTCGATCGCTACCCGGAATTCAAGCATCTCCACATCCTGGTCCGGCCCAAAGCCGGGCGGCCGCCCGCCGAGCGCTTCGAAAAAGACGTGCTGGCCTCGCCGCCGCTGCGCGACTTCCACGCGCCGATGGAGAAGATCACCATCCTCGCGGGCGACATCGCCGACCCCGGCTGCGGCCTTTCGGAGACGGACGCCGCACGGCTGGAAGGACGCGTGACGCTCGTCGTCAACTGCGCCGGACTGGTCGAGTTCTTCCCGCCGGTCGACGAATCGTTCCGTTCCAACGTCGACGGCGTGGAGAACGTGGTCGCACTCACCCGGCGCCTGGGCGCGAAGCTGCTTCACGTCTCCACGTGCTTTGTCTGCGGCGAGTCCGACGGCCTGGTGGAGGAGTCCGAGCCCATCGCGGGCTTCTACCCGCGCCGCAAGGGTCCCGCCGACCAGGGATTTCGTCACCGGCAGGAGATCCGCTACATGCGCGAGCGCATCCGCGAGGTCTACGAAAGCGGCGCGTCGCTGCCGCCCAAGGAACTCGCGCAGAAACTGGTCGACCTGGGCAAGCAGCGGGCGGCGCAATGGGGCTGGGTGAACATCTACACCTACGCCAAGAGCCTCGGCGAGCAGTTGATCGCCGCCGAGGAAGGACTCGAATGGGCCATCGTGCGCCCGGCGATCGTCGAGGCGGCGGTCGAGTTTCCGTTTCCCGGCTGGGTGGAAGGCGGGCGCACGGCGGCGCCGCTGGTCATCATGGCGATGAGCGGCGTGCGGCACTGGCCGGTGCGCGCCGAGGCGCCGCTCGAAGTCGTGCCCGTCGACCTGGTGGCCTCGTCGATCCTGATCGCCTCGGCAGCGCTGCTGTCGGGCGAACATTCCGGCGAACGGGGGCGCGTCTACCAGATCGCCACCGCCGACCGGAATCCGGCGAAGCTCGGACGCCTGGTGGCGTGGATGCACGCGCACTCGCGCCGCCGCCGGAAAAAGCTGCTGCCCGCGATGCGCGGCGTGCGGATCCTGTCGCCGGGGCGCGCGAGGGCGATGAGCGATCGCCAGCAGCGGACGCTCGCCGGATTGCACAAGACCGCCGCTGGACTCAAGCGGTTCGCGCAGCGCACCGGGCTGCCTGGCCGGCGCACGTTCGGCAGGCTCTCGACGGCGTTGCGCGCGCTCGGACTCCAGGCCGGATTTCGTACACAGACCATGGAGCTGTATCAACCCTTCGCGCACGACAACCGGTTCATCTTCGAGGCTGAGAATATCCGGCGCGCACACGCGCGTCTCACGGCGGAAGACCGGCGAAAGCTGCCCTGGTCGCCAGAGGCGATCGCCTGGCGGCGCTACTGGATCGACCAGGAGGTGGAGGGCGTGATGAAGTGGGTCGCGCCGGAGATGACCAAGGGCCGGACGGTGCAGGCGTAGATGGCGACACCGGCGCAGGAGCTGACGCCCGCGATTCTCGAGGCGAAGCTCGTCGAAATCGTCCGCGAACTGCTGGCCGACGTCGGCAAGGCGCACTTGGCCTCGCGGGTCTCGCCGAACAGCTCCTTCGAGCGCGATCTCTCGCTTGGCAGCCTCGACCTGGTCGAGCTGTTGGTCCGTTGCGAGGCGCGGCTCGACGTCGAACTGCCCGATGAGATCGCCGAGCAGGCCGAGACGCCCGCCGGTTGGGCGAAGGCGATTCTACAAGGCGGCCAGGAGACGCAGGCGCGGTCGCGATATCGTATCGTGCCGCCGTCGCGCGAGGCCCCGCCCGCGCCGGTGAATGCGCGCACGCTGGTCGACGTGCTGCGCGTCCAGGCCGATTTCGATCCCGGGCGCGTGCACATCCACTACGTGGAGGAAGGGGCGGGCGAAGGGGTCGCGTGCGGCCAGTTGTACGAGCGCTCGCTCGAAGTCGCCGCGGGACTCGCCGCGCGCGGGCTGCGGCGCGGCGAATCGGTGGCGATCATGCTGCCGAACGGACCGGACTTTCTCTACGCGTTCTTCGGCGCCATGCTAGCGGGCGGCATTCCGGTGCCGATCTATCCGCCGTCGCGGCCCGATCGCATCGAGGAGTACGTGCATCGCGAGCTGCTGGTGCTACGAAACGCCAAGGCGCGATTCCTGGTGAGCTGGGGCCGCGTCGAGGCGCTGACGCGCATCCTACGCGTGAAGCTGCCGCGCCTGGCGGACGCCGTCACCGTCGATGAGCTGCGCGCATCGAGCGGCCGCGCGCCCTCGGTGGAGCCGTACGACGTCGCGCTGATCCAGTACACGTCGGGCAGCACGGGTCATCCCAAGGGCGTGATGCTCTCGCACGCGAACCTCCTCGCCAACGTCCGCGCCATCGGCGCGGCGCTGCCGGTGAGGGCGCACGACGCGGTGGTGAGCTGGCTGCCGCTGGCGAGCGACATGGGACTGGTCGGCTGCTGGCTGTTCAGTCTCTACTGGGGCGTGCCGCTGACACTGCTTTCGCCCGAGGAATTCTTCGAACGCCCTGAGTGCTGGCTGTGGGCCATCCATGATTCGCGCGGGACGCTTTCGGCGGCGCCCAACTTCGCCTACGAATTCGTCAACCGCCGCGTTCCGGTGTGGACGCTCGAAGGGCTCGATCTCACGTCGTGGCGCGTGGCGGTCAACGGCGGCGAGCCGGTGATGCCGTCGACTGTCGCGCGTTTCAACGAGCGCTTCGCGCCGTTCGGATTCCGGCCGGAAAGCGTGACCTGCTGCTACGGGCTCGCCGAAAACGCGGTCGCGCTGACGGCGCCGCCGCTCGGCCGGTTGCCGCGCCTCGACCGCATCCGGCGCGACCGCTTCGAGCGCGACGGCTACGCCGAACCCGCGGCGGCCGGCGACGACGCTCTTGAGTTCTACTCCTCCGGCGTGGCGATTCAGGGTCACGAGATTCGGGTGGTGGATCATGACGGGCGGCCGGTCGCCGAGCGCGTGCAGGGGCGCCTGCAATTCCGTGGACCCGCGCGAATGTCGGGGTACTTTCGCAATCCGAAGGCGACGCGGAGCGTTCTCACCGGGGACGGATGGATGGAGGCGGGCGACCTCGCCTACCTCGCCGATGGCGAGATGTTCGTCACCGGGCGCGAGAAGGATCTCATCCTGCGGCAAGGACGCGCCATCTGCCCGCTCGACGTGGAGTCGGCCGCCGGCGCGATTCCCGGCGTGGAGCGCGACGGAGTCGCCGTGCTCGGCGTGCCGGACGAGTCGACGGGCACCGAGCGGCTGGTGCTGATCGCCGAGACGGCGGCGGACAGCGAGGCCGATCTGGCGCGTCTTCGCGCGCGCGTCGCCGAGGTGACCGTGGCGGCGCTGGGATTCCCGCCCGACCAGATCGAGCTGGTCCCGCCGGGCTATCTGCCGAAGACGGAAAACCTGAAGCTGCGCCGCAACGACGCGCGCCGGCTGCTCGTGGAAGGCCGGCTGAGCGTGCCGCCCGGACCCCTCTGGCGGCAGATCCTGCGATTGCAGTGGCGCAACCTGGGGCCCCTGTCGCTGATCGCCGCGCGGCGCTCGATGGCCGGGGCGCGGCACGCGACGGCGTTCACTCTGGCGCGGATCGTCTCCGGCCTCGCGGGGATCTGGTTCCGCGTGGGCGGCGGCGGACAGGCCGCAGTCGCGCGCCTGCTGCTGCGCATCGCGGGATCGCGCCACGCACTGGCGACGGGATCGTTCGACGGGCTGCCTGAGGGCGCGGTGCTGGTCGCCAATCGCAATGCGGCGCTCGATCCGCTGGTGATCGCGGCGCTTTCGCCGGCGGCAGTGCGATTCTCGGGCGAGGAGGCGCTATACGGTCTGCCGCCCTGGGCGCGCTTCGCGCTGCGCCCGTTCGCCGGCGCCGGTCGCGGAACGACGGTGGCGTTTCCGGATGGCCCGGTCGGCGCGGCGCCGTATCGGAGCCGATATCGTCTGGGGGCGCTGCGCGAGGCGGCCGCCGGGGGCCGCCCGGTCGTGCCGGTGGCGATTCGCGAGCACGGACACGTGCACGTCGGCGCGCCGATTGCAGTGAGCTCCGGCGACGATCCGGTCGCGGTGCGGCAGCGCGTGCGCGAGGCGATCGCGCGCCTGTATGCCTGACGCGGCCCTGAGCGCGAAGCTGGCCGCCTGTTTCCTGATCGGGGCCATTCCCTTCGCCGTGGTCGCGATGTGGGGCACAGGTGTCGACATCCGGCGCTACGGCTCGGGGAACCCGGGTTTCAACAACGTCCTGCGGTACAGCAAGTGGCGGTCGGCGATCTGCCTGATCGGCGACCTCGGCAAGGGACTCTTCTCCGTGTGGCTGTTCGCGCGGCCCGGCGACGATGCGCTCACCCCCTGGCTCTACGGCCTGTCGGCGATTCTGGGGCACTGCTACTCGCCGTTCCTGAAGTTCGAGGGCGGCAAGGGAATCGCGACGTCGGCGGGGGTGATGCTGTGGCTCTACCCGTGGTGGCTCGTGGCGAGCGCGCCGGTGTACGTCGGTCTGCGGCTGATCGGGTCGAAGTTACGGTGGGTGGAGGCGGGGACCAAGGCGTCGCTCGCGAGCTGCGCGGTTTTCGTCGCGCTGCTGGCGATATTCGAGGCCCGCGCGGCGGCCTTCGGCGGAGCGCTGCTGCTGGCTTTCGTGGCCTGGCGGCACAAGAAGAACTTCGCGACTATTTTCGGAAGGTGAGCCGCGAGGTTGTTTTGGCTATACCATCGTTCCATGGGCCGGATTTCCCAAGCGGACTATGAAACGGTCGAGACGTCATGCGAACATTGCGGCCATGGCTGCATCCTGAATCGTCGCGAGGATTTTGCAGATGTCGGCCCGTACTTCGGTCGGAACGTTACTTGTCCGAGCTGCCGCAGTGTCATGTGGGTGAGCGGTGACACGGTAAATGAGCCATTTGAGCTGTTTCTGTTCGCCGCCAGGGAGTCCTTCAATAGAAAGCGATACATGCTCGCCGTGGTCAACATGTGCCAGGCATGGGAGATTGTTTTCCGAATGTTCGTGGCTGCCCGGTTCCTGTATCGGCCATACTTTTACTCCAGGCAGCGCGGCCGCGACTTGGACCGGCTGAACGACCTCGAAGCCGAGCTTGAGAACAAGAAGTTGAAGAATAGAAGTTTCCGAAAACTGGCGTTCGCTGATCTCCGCAGTGTCATGATCAAAGTGATCGTTGACAATATGTCACCCCGTACACTGGATGAGGCCAGAGAAGCCATCCACGGTAATCTCATCAGCACGACGTGTCCATCGAGAGAGGCTGTGTCGAAGGTTGCCGACACACAGACGCGAGAGATTCTCCTGGGCCTGCTGGAATTGAACGTAGGCGAGATTCGCAACAAAGTGATTCACTCGCGGGCATACCGCCCGACCAGGGATGAAGCCGAGCGATCTCTCGAAAGCGCACGTCTGCTCCTTTCAGCCCGGGATAAGTTCGAGGTGTGGAGCTTCGCCGAATTCCAGTTCCGCGGCGTTGTTCGATATGGAGCGCCCATGTCGGCGTAGGAGTCGAGCCTCTCTAGAAGCTACAGAACCTCAGGTCGAAGCCTGGTTTCCTCGCGATTTGTGCGGCTAACATCGCGGGGCCGATCTCCCGGGAATCGCAGAACGAAAAGGGCAAATCTCACCGGCCGGGCATCTTGAGGGTCGGTGCGATCCCACGGTTGTAGCCGTGAATCCAACCGATAATCTTGCGAGCTGCGAGAACGTGCCTCGCCTTGGCGGCCGACGACAAACTCGTGCGGCGACATCGAACGTACGTTCACCGCTCTCTGACGACGACCCGGTCGCGGTGCAGGATCGCGCGCGAGGTGATGCCCAGCGATTAATCGCGGAAGGTGATCATAGCGGTTGATATTTCGCGCAGCGGGTTTTGGCGTCCCCAGCGGGATTCGAACCCGCGTTACCGCCGTGAAAGGGCGATGTCCTAGGCCGGGCTAGACGATGGGGACGCGGCAGCGGACCCGGGCGGCGCGGGCGAGTTTTACAGCGTCTTAAGAAACGCCATCAGGTGTTCGCGTTCCTCGTCGGTCAGCATTTCCTGATAGGCCGGCATGCCGTTGCCGCCGGTGTTGATCTTTTCCTTGACGTTGGCCTCGGTGGGCTTCTTGCCGTCGGCCATCTTGTCCTTCTTGAACAGACCCTTGAGGCCGGGGCCCATCTTCTTCTCATCGCTGTCGGCGTTGTGGCACACGCCGCACTGCTCGAACAACTCCTTGCCCTTGGCCGCGTCGCCCTTCGACTTCTGGGCGAAACCCAGCGATGCCACCAAAGCCAATCCAAGGCAGCCGGACAGAAGCTTCATTCCGCGCATGATCCTTTCGAACGCCTCCTGAGACGGTGTCAGCTACCAGTCTACAATTTTCAGGGACGCCGCGCACTTTGGGGGCGCTGCGCCTCCCGCAGGATGCGCTCGACGGCCGGGCACCGGCCTTTGAAGCGGATGAGGCGGCCAACGAGGGTTTCGGCCGTGGTGACATCGGGCGCGCGGCGGACCAGGGCTTTCACCGTGTCCGGCTGGCAGGCGCCGAAGGTGAACTCGTCGATATCGATGGCGCCCGTAATGGCGCGCTCGAGCGCCGTCTCGCGGTTCGCACCGCGAAGGCGCGGGTCGGCGCCGCGGGCAAGCAGATCCTCGACGATGGGGGTATGCCCGTAGCCGGCCGCCATGATCAACGGCGTGGTGCGGCCGCGGCCGGTTCCGTTGGGATTGGCGCCCGAGTCGAGCAGCGCGGCGACCGACGCCCGCTGATTCTTGTGAATGGCGTGCATCAGCGGCGTCCAGCCGTTGCCGCCGGCGGGCCGCTCGGGATTCGCGCCCCCGCGCACCAGCCTCCGGATCTCCTCGACGCGCCCTTCGCGCGCGGCGATGGTCAGCGGATCGATTCGGTCTTCGCCACCGCCGCATCCGAGTCCCACGATCGCCGCCAGGGCCGGCAGTATGCCTTTGCGCGAACCCATCGCCACCTCTGCGGATAGAGTATCACACTCTACTTTGCATTGTAAAGTACATTGTGATGGATCAGAGCACGATTCGCGAGTCCCCGTCGCGGCGCGTGACGCGCTCGCGGTCCAGGAACTCCAGCAGCGGGATGGCGTACTTGCGGCTGACGCCGGTCCATTCCTTGAACTGCGGCACGGCGAAGCGCTGCCCTTTGCGGGCGGCGAGCAGGTCGCGCAGCGCCGCGATGGCCGAGGCGTGAAACGCCAGGTCGTCGCCCACGCGCACGAGGCGACGGTCGCGTAACAGGACCTGCAAGAGCGCACGGGCTCGCGCCGGATCGACGCCGCAGCGGGCTAGCACCTCGCCGAGCGAAGGCACGGCCAGACCGGCGTCGCGGAAGGCGCCTTCGATCTTCGCCAGCGCGGTTTCCTCGTCCTCGCGGTACTGCGCGCGATGCGACGCCAGGCGCACGATCTCGCCTTCCACGGCCAGCCTCGGGTCGCCGCGCAGGACGACATCCGTCAGAAACGGGGGGGCGCCGGGCCACTCCCGCGCCGCCAGGTCGCTCTTGGCGATGCCGGGCTGGAGCGGCTGGGCACGATGAAACTCGCCGGCTGCGGCCGCCGCACGATCGCGGGCAGCCGCGAGCCAGTCGCGATCGAGGAGCCAGGTCTGCGGCTCGCGCAACACGATCAGGCCGGGCGCGCGCGACGCTTCGGCCTCGACGGTCCCGGCGCGCTCTCCCAGGCGCGCGACCAGTTCGGCGACGCCCAAGCCGTAGCGCGACTCGCGAACCAGCGTCGCGATGCGATCGGCGAGAGGGGCCTGGGCCAGGATCGCGAGGCGCTGGAGCGCAGCGGCGCGGCGGAGGCGCCTCGGAGAAGCGAGATCCACCACCACACCGCCGCCGATGGTGATCACGGGCGAAAAGCGGCGCGCGATGAAGCGGTCGCCCGGCAGCACGAGGGCCGGCTCGCGCAGCAGAAAGCGTACGAAGGCTTCTTCGCCGGAAGCCAGCGGCGCGGTTGACTCGAGCAGCCGCGCCTCGGCCTCAATCTCCGACGTCCAGACGTGGAAATGTACCGGCGCGCGATGCTTCATCGGGCGCGCGCTTTCGAGCAGGCGGAAGCGGCAGTCGAGGGTCGTGGAGGGCTGGAACAGCCCGGGAGGGGCGAGCATCGCGCCGCGCGCGAGGTCGCCCGCGCCGGCGCCTGTGACATTGAGCGCAGTGCGCTGTCCGGCGAAGGCGCGATCCACCGGCGCGCCGTGCACGTGAATGCCACGCACGCGCAGACAGCGGCCGCCGGGGTGGGCCTCGACTTCGTCGTCCACCGCGACCGACCCGGCGATCAACGTGCCGGTCACCACCGTACCGAAGCCGCGCATCGAGAATGAGCGGTCGACGGGCAGGCGGAAGTGGCGGTTGGAATCCTTGGCGGCCACGCGCGCGGCGGCCTCCGAGAGGCGCTTCTTCAAATCGTCGATGCCGGCGCCGGTGGTGGAGCTGACGGCGACGACGGGCGCGCCGCCGAGAAACGACCCGGCGGTGAACTCTTCGACCTCCAGACGCACCAGGTCGAGCATGTCGGCATCGACGAGATCGGCCTTGGTCAGCGCGACCACGCCGCCGCCGACGCCGAGCAGGCGGCAGATGTCGAAGTGCTCGCGAGTCTGCGGCATGATGGACTCGTCGGCGGCGACCACCAGCAGTACCAGGTCGACGCCGGCGGCCCCGGCCAGCATGTTACGCACGAAACGCTCGTGACCAGGCACGTCGACGAAGCCCAGGCGGCCGGCGCCGTTGAGGTCGAGATGCGCGAAGCCGAGCTCGATCGAAATGCCGCGGCGCTTCTCCTCCTCGAGGCGATCGGTCTCAATGCCCGTGAGCGCGCGCACCAGCGCGGTCTTGCCGTGATCGATGTGACCGGCCGTGCCGACGATAATGTGTCTCATGGGCCCGACTCTCATCATAGTCGCGTGTGCGCTAACGATCGCGGCTCAGCCGGTGGTGCTCGCGGAACCGCTCCCCCTGGCCCCGGCTCGGCCGGGAGCGGTCGCCCGGCTCGCCGCGCAGGACGACGTTCCGGTGTTCCGCACCGGCGTCGCGTACGTGCGCGTCGACGTGCAGGTGGTGGAGGGACGGCGCGCCGTGAGCGACCTGGCGAAGTCCGACTTCCGCGTCTTCGACGAAGACCGCCCGCAGGAGCTGGCGTACTTCGGGCGCGAATCCGACCCACTGTGGGTGGCGCTGCTGCTCGACATCAGCGGCAGCATGCGGCGCAAGCTGGGCGAGATGGCGGCGGCCTCGCGGCAGGCGCTGGCGGTGCTGCGGCCGGGCGACCAGGTCGCGATCCTGCTGTTCGCGCGCACCATGGGAGTGCACTTGGCCTTCACCGATAACGTCTCGCACGGTGCGGCGGCGCTCTCGAGCGCGTTGCGCGTCGACGACCTGGGCAGTTCCACTGCCATCAATTCGGCGATCGTGGAGGCAGCCGCGTGGATGCGCCAGGAGCTGGAGGGGAAGCCGGGACGGCGGGCGATCGTCGTGCTGACCGACAACGAAAGCCTGAACTATCGCGTTCCCGACACTACGGTGATCGAAGCCCTGTACTCGGCCGACGCGGTGTTGAACGCGATCGTACCGGAGAGCGCGCGCCCGCCGCGCTCGGCGCCTCGCGGGGTCGAGCTGAATCCGGATTTCACGCCGCCGGACGTGTTCAAGCTGGCGGCGGAAACCGGCGGCGAGGTGCTGCGGTCAGACAAAGCCGGCGAGGCGTTTCGCGAGATGATGGAGCGCGTGCGGACGCGCTACAGCCTGCATTACCGCGCGCCCGAAGGGACGCCGGGGTTCTTTCGCCGCGTGAAAGTGGAGCTGAGCGAGGAGGCGCGGAAGACGCATCGCCGCGCCGAGGTGCGGGCGCGCAGCGGGTATTACGTACCGAGGTAGGAGGCGGTGCCTGGAGTTCCCGCGCCGCCCTGGAGGGCGGCCCCACAAACCCGGCGATAGTGCTCCTCGTAGCGCGGAATGATGCGCGTGGTGTCGAAGCGCTCGACTGCCGTGCGTCGCGCCGCCGCGGCGACGCTCGCGTGGAGCGTGGCATCGTTCAGCAGCGCAACGACGCGTCGCGCCTGCGCCTCCACGTCGCCAACCCCTTCGAGATAGCCGTCGACGCCGTCGTCGATGACCTCGCCGGTGCCGCCGACGCGCGTCGCCACGGGCGGCACGCCGCAGGCCATGCCTTCGAGCGCGGCCAGGCCGAAGGCCTCGTACTCGCTCGGCAGCAGCAGCACACGCGCCTTCGGAATCAACCGCTCGACGTGGTTCTGCTTGCCGAGGAACTCGACGTGCTCCGCGACGCCGAGCTCGCGCGCCAGTTGCTCGGCGGGTCCGCGATCCGGCCCGTCGCCCGCCATGACGAGCCGCGCCGGAGCGTCGCGGCGCACCAGCGCAAGCATGCGGACGCAGTCGAGCACGCGCTTCACCGGACGGAAGTTCGAGATGTGCATCAGCACCGGCTCGCCCGCCGGGGGCTCGGCCGCGGGCCGGTAGACCTCGCAGTTTACGAAATTGTGGATCACCTCGATCTGATTGGCGACTCCGAAGAATTCCGCCGTGCGGCGGCGCAGGTAGTCGCTGACGGTGGTGATGCCATTGGAGCTCTCAATGGAGAACTTCGTGATCGGGAAGTACGACCGGTCCGTGCCGACCAGCGTGATATCGGTGCCGTGCAGCGTCGTCACGAAGGGCAGCCGGCGGCGCGGCGCGAGCATCTGCTGCGCCAGCAGCGCGGCGATCGAATGCGGAATCGCGTAGTGGACGTGCAGCAGGTCGAGCGCGTACCGCTCGGCCACCTCGGCCATGCGCGAGGCCAGCGCCAGGCAGTAGGGAGGGTAGGCGAACAACGGGTAGTTGCTCACTTCGACCTCGTGGTAGTGGATGCGCTCCAGCCCCGGGTCGAGCCGTATGGGATGCGCATAGGAGATGAAGTGCACCTCGTGGCCGCGGGCGGCGAGCTCCATCCCCAGCTCAGTGGCGACGATACCGCTGCCGCCGTAGGTCGGATAGCAGGTGATGCCGATTCTCATGGCCACAGCTTCATGTGAAGTTCGGCCAAGCCGATCTGCCCGTTGATTCGCTCGACCGGGTGCGCCACGTCGCCGCCGCCGAACCATACGCGAATATCCGAAGGGCCCCGCACCTCGACCTCGGGGTCGCACATGACCTTCGATAGCCAAGCCTCGCCGCTGCCGAGCCACCCAACCGCCTCCTTCACCCGCTCCCATCTGACGCCGTCGGCCGAGCGCGCGAGTCCCAGGCGCCGGTGCTCGCGGCGGTCGCGGCCAGTGTAAAGCATCCAGTATGACCCGTGCGAAACCCACACCGCCGGCTCGCCGAGTCCCATCTCGTCGAACGAATCGGCCGGCCCCAGCTCCAGCACGGGGTTCGCGCGCAGCTTCTCCCAAGCGAGGCCGTCGCGCGAGCGCGCGACGCCCAGGCGCTGCCGCCGGGCTCGATCTTCGCCGAGATAGTACATGTAGAAATGATCGCCCGCGCGGATGACGTACGGGTCGGCGGCGGCGCGCTCGTCCCAGCTTCCGCGCGGTCCCAGGCCGACGACGGGACCGGGATGGCGTATCCACGCCCGGCCGTCGCGGGATCGCGCGAAAGCGATGCGCGCGGGTTGCGCGGCTTGATACCAGTAGAAGAACTCGCCATCCACTACGAGGACTGAGCCGTTTGTCGCCCAGTAGCCGCCTTCCCAGCCTTCGGGCGAGAGCACCGGGCCATGTTTCGTCCAGCGCTCGCCGTCGGGCGAGGTGGCGAGTCCGGTGCGCCAGGTCTTGCCGTCGAAGCCCGAATAGAAGTTGTAGTAGACGCCGCCGCGCCTGGCGATGGCCGGGTTGAGGGCGTCGGAGGAGTCCCATTCGCCGGCGCCCCCGCGAGTAATTACGGGCAGGGGACGCACCCCCCAGAGGAAGGTTGAGATGCCCCCAGCCGGACCCGGTTCGGGGGCGGGGAGCTCGAAGTCGGCGTAACGCCCGCAGCCGGCCAGCACCGCCAGCGCAATGAGCCCGAGCGCTCTCATGCGGGAATGACGATTCTCAATTGCGCGCCGTAGCCGGGACGGCTCTCGATGGTGAGTCCGCCGTTGAGCGCCTGCACGCGGCGACGGATGCTGAGCGGCCCGAGGCGCAGAAGCTCCAGCTCGGCGAGCGTGTAAGTTCCCGCGAACGGGAATCCGCGGCCGTTGTCGCCGACGCCGATGACGATCTTCTCGGCGCTCTTCTCCAAAGTCACCGACGCCCTCGTGGCGCCGGAGTGCTTGCGCACGTTGTGGAGGGCCTCCTGGATGATCTGGAAGACTTCGACGGCCACCTCGGGGTCCTTTCCCTCGAAAGCGCCGCCAGTGGCGAAGGTCACCTCGACGCCGGTGTCCTTCTCGAAAGTTCCCAGGAAGCGGCTGACCGAGGCCGTCAGCGGCGCCGCACCGCTGTCGGGGGCGCGCATCGCCCGCAGGAACGCGCGTACTTCGGCGATCTGCCCCTTGAGCACCTCCTGGAGATCCTCGACCTCGCGGCGCGCGGTAGCGGGATCGCGGTCGAGCATCCTGCGCACCACTTCGACGCGCATTTGCAGCCCCATGAAGCTTTGCAGCGGGCCGTCGTGGAAGTCCGAGGCGATGCGCTCGCGCTCGTCGGCGCGGGCCGAATCGGCCTCGGCGGTCGCCTTCATGGCCTGGGCGGAGGCGCCGTACAGTCCGCGCTCGATGTTGTCCTTGATGACGGCGGCCACCAGAGCCAGCGCGCCCAGCGTGACCAGCAGCGGCAGCAGGCGGTCCCAGTTCAGCGGATGAATCACGACGAAATAGCTGGCCGCGACGCCGGCGATCACCGCGGTCTGCCGCCACTGGTGGAAGGCCACGGCGGTCACCATCAGGTGCAGATGGAATGCGGCCAGCAGCCAAAAGCCCGGATAGCCGACAACCGCGGCCGCGAACACAAAACTGAACGTGTCGACGACCAGCAGCAGGAGGGCATGCGCCGGACGGCGCGCGGCCGGGAGGATCATGGCGGCCGCGGCGTAGACGGCGAAGACGGCGGCCGGCGTCCAAGAGATGGTGAGGAGCGGAGGGTCGACAAAGTGGACGGCGAGCCATCCGATCGCCAGGGCGAGCCGGCAGCCGGCGTGCAGGCGCCGCGTGCGAGGCGAGATGAGGACGTACTGTTCGTTCACCCGGAAGCCGGCTTCCATCTTAAACACGGACAAGGGAACGCGGGCGTCAACCGCTCCCAGTGGTCGCGGCTCGGTCTTGGAGGCCGCGGGACCGCTCTCTTTGGACGCGGCTCGGTTACGGACGCGGCACGGGTTACGGACGCCGCGCGGATGCCGGTCCTATCGGCGATAGAGATAGAGCGTGTGGCTGCGGCCTTCGCCGTCATCCTCCACCTGCTCGACCTTTTCGGCAGTCCAGCCCGAGAATTCGAAGTCGTGCGCGACCACGCGCGTGCCCTTGCGGAGCTGTTTCTCCAGCATGGGGCGAATCTTGTCGTTGGAACTCGGCAGCAGGTACACGGTCAGCAGGTTGGCGGAGCTGAAATCCTGCGCCTGGATGTCGCCCTTGATGATGCGGGCTTTCTTCTCCAGGCCGAGCTGCTTGATCTTCTCCGAGCTCTGCTTCCAGAGGTCCTGGTCGATCTCGATACCCGTGGCGTCGGCGCCGAACTTCTGCGCGGCCATGATGACGACGCGCCCGTCGCCCGAGCCCAGATCGAACATCCTGTCGCCGGCCTTGAGCCCGCCTAGCTGGAGCATCTTCTCTACAATCGACTCCGGAGTCGGGTAGTAGGGGGCGAGCTTTTCCGGGTCCTTCTGCTGCGCCGGGGCGCAGACCGCCAGCGCGGCGATGACGAGGCATCGGCGCGTCATGCCGTTGTTGAGCCATTTGCTAGTCGTGTACATGGGGGTTCCCTTCTGTGTATATCACCCGGCGTCCGTCCACGGCAACGCGGCGCCGCCCGGCGATCCAGCGGGGCGATCGAACTGACATACTGGCAGTGGACGGCCATGCCTCTCGTCCCTCCCTACATCGAATCGCTGAGGCCCTACCAGCCGGGCCGCCGAATCGAGGAGGTCCGCGCAGAATACGGCCTCGAGCGCGTCGTGAAGCTGGCCTCGAACGAGAATCCCCTGGGCCCCTCGCCGCGCGCGGTGGAAGCCATGCGGCGATGCCTCGGAGAGACGCACATCTACCCCGACGGCGGTCTGCGGCTGCGCGAGCGCCTGGCGGCGAAGTTCGAGACCGAGGTCGCCAACGTCATCGCCGGGAGCGGATCGGAAGGCATCATGTCGAACATCATCCGCGCCTTCCTGTGCGACGACGACGAGGTGCTCACCACCGAGGCCGCTTTCATCGGCTTCCAGGTGCTGGCCCGCTCGCGCGGCGTCCGCTACCGCACGGTCCCCTACCGCGCCTGGCGTTACGATCTGGAGGCGCTCGCCGAGGCCGTCAACGAGCGCACCAAAATCGTCTACCTCGCCAATCCCAACAATCCCACAGGCACCATGTTCACGCGCCAGGAATTCGACGCCTTTTACCGCCACGTTCCCGAGCGCGTTCTCATTATTCTCGACGAAGCCTACTTCGAATACGCCCGCGACCATCCCAGTTATCCCGATTCCATGCATTACCGGCACGACAACGTGATCACGCTGCGGACGTTCTCGAAGATCCACGGCCTGGCCGGCGTGCGCATCGGCTACGGCTTCGCGCACGCACGGCTGATCGCCAACCTGCTCAAGGTGAAACTGCCCTTCGAGCCGTCGACCGTGGCGCAGGCGGCCGCCATCGGCGCGCTGGAGGACAACGAATTCCTGCACCGCTCCCTCGCCACCAACGCGCGCGCCCTGCGGCGGCTCGGGGCCTCGCTCGAAGCCGTGGGTCTGGCGGCGGAGCCCTCCGCGGCGAACTTCGTCATGACGCCGCTGGCCGGCGCCTCGCAGGCCTCGTCGCTGGCCGGAGAGCTGTTGCGGCGCGGTGTGATCGTGAGGCCGTTGGCGGCCTTCGGGCTGCCGCACTGCCTGCGCATCTCCACCGGATCGGACGAAGACATGGAGTTTTTCGACGGCGCGCTGCGCGAAGCGTCGGCGGGGGTGGAGGCGTGAGCGATTTTCTTCCGCTTCGCGGGGTCGACCACCTCGAATTCTACGTCGGCAACGCGAAGCAGGCGGCCTATTATTACCGGACGGCCTTCGGATTTTCGCTGACCGCCTACGCGGGACCGGAGACCGGCGTGCGCGACCGCGCCTCCTACGTGGTGGAGCAGGGCCAGGTGCGGATGGCGCTGACGACCGCGCTGGACGCCGGCCACGCCATCGCCGACTACGTGGCACGGCACGGCGACGGAGTGCGCGACATCGCGCTGGCGGTAGACGATGCCGAGGCGGCCTGGCGCGAGACGACCGCACGCGGGGCGGTGAGCGTTCGCGAGCCATGCACGAGTGAAGACGCCTGGGGCGCGGTGCGCCTGGCCTCTATAGCGATCTACGGCGACACCATACACTCTTTCGTCGAGCGGCGCGACTATCGCGGGGCGTTTCTGCCGGGCTACCTGGCGGTCGCCACGCCGGACGCGGCGGCGCGGCCCACGGGGCTGCGGCACGTCGACCACATGGTCGGCAATGTCGGCTGGGGCGAGATGGACCGCTGGGTGCGCTTCTACGAGGACGTGATGGGTTTCCGGCTCTACCAGCATTTTGACGACAAGGACATTTCGACCGATTACACGGCGCTGATGTCGAAGGTGGTGGCCGGCGGCGCCGGGCGCGTCAAGTTTCCGATTAACGAGCCGGCCGCAGGGCGGCGAAAGTCGCAGATCGAGGAGTACCTGGAGTTCCACGGCGGCCCGGGCGTCCAGCACATCGCGCTTTCGACGGCCGATATCGTGGATACGGTCGGCCGCCTGCGCGCGCAGGGCGTCGAGTTTCTGCGCGTGCCGTCGACCTACTACGAGGAGCTGGAGGCGCGCGTCGGCCGGATCGAGGAGCCTGTCGAACGGCTGGCCGACCTCGGCATCCTGGTCGACCGCGACGACGAAGGTTACATGCTGCAAATCTTCACGCGGCCGGTGGAGGATCGCCCTACGCTGTTCTTCGAGATCATCCAGCGGCGCGGGAGCCGCAGTTTCGGCAAGGGGAACTTCAAGGCGCTGTTCGAGGCGATCGAGCGCGAGCAGGCGCTGCGCGGGAATCTCTGAGGCCGCGGCTGGCCGGGGTCAGCCGAGGTATTTCCCCACCAGCAACGCCAGCTTCTGCCGCGCCGCCTCCGGCACCGCCTTACGATCCGTAATCAGCGCGTGCGCCAGCGCCGATCCGCACTTGCAGGAGCGCTCCATCGGCATTGACGCCACCGCTCCTGCGACGACGCGGGCGGCGTTCTCGGCGTTCTTCACCAGGTGCGCGATGATGTCGTCCACGGTGACGGCGTCATGGTCCGGGTGCCAGCAGTCGTAGTCGGTCACCATGGCGATGGTCGTGTAGCAGATCTCCGCCTCGCGCGCCAGCTTGGCTTCCTGCAAATTCGTCATGCCGATCACGTCCATGCCCCAGCTCCGGTAGACATTGGATTCGGCCTTCGTCGAGAACGCGGGGCCTTCCATGCACAGGTACGTTCCGCCGCGCGTGACGTTGACGCCAGCGGTGCGGCAGGCGGCCTCGGCGACTTGCGCCAGCTGCGGGCAGATGGGATCGGCGAAGCTGATGTGCGCGACCAGCCCCTCGCCGAAGAACGTGGAGACGCGCCCGCGCGTGCGGTCGAAGAACTGGTCGGGGATCACGAAGTCGAGCGGCCTGTGTTCCTCCTTCAGCGACCCCACCGCGCTCAGCGAGAGTATCCGCTCCACGCCCAGCGCCTTCATCCCGTAAATGTTGGCGCGGAAGTTCAGCTCCGAGGGCGAGATGCGGTGTCCCCGCCCGTGGCGCGCGAGAAACGCCACGCGCCGTCCCGCCAGCGTGCCGACGACGTAGGCATCCGAGGGCGCGCCCCAGGGCGTGTCGATCGCAACCTCTTCCTGCGCCTCGAAGCCGGGCATCGAGTACAGCCCGCTTCCGCCGATCACTCCGATCTCAGCAGTCAATGACTTTCCTCCTGTATCAGCTCCAGCAGCACGCCGCCGGTCACGGCCGGGTGCACGAACACGTACATGTGGCCGCCCGCTCCGGCTCGCGGCTCGTTGAGCAGAGTAGCACCGGCCGACTTCAATCGCTCCACCGCCGCCGCCAGATCCGGCACGCGAAGGGCGACGTGATGCAGCCCGCCGCCACGGCGCGCGACGAATCGTCCGATGACCGAATCCGGCTCGGTGGCCTCTAGCAGCTCGATGCGCGAATCGCCCGCCGGCAGCATGGCGACTTCGACCTTCTCGGCCTCCACGCGCTCGCGCAGGCCGAGCGCCAGGCCGAGCTGGTCGCGATAGAACGCCAGTGCGCGCTCGAGCGACGCCACCGCGACGCCGAGATGATCAATGGTAATTCCGCTCGATCCACTCATCGACATAAGAATACGGGTCGCGGCGGCGCGCCGCCACTTCAACGGCCGCGGCCTCGATCTCGGCGGCCGGAATGCGATCCAGCAGCCGCTCGCGCAGCATCTGGCGCAGCCGCGCCGACCACATCGCGCGCGCGCGCGACTCGCGCGACCCGGCGGCCGGATACGATCGCATGGCCGCGAGAAGTTCGGCGACGCCGGTTCCCTCCGGCGCCACCGTGCGCACGATCGGCGGCGTCCAGCCGTCGGCCCGATGCGCCAGTGAAAGCAGCGCACGCATTTCGTTTTCGAGCTTTTCCGCGCCGGGCATGTCGCACTTGTTGATCGCGAACACGTCGGCGATCTCCATGATGCCGGCCTTCAGCGTCTGCACGTCGTCGCCCATGCCGGGGACCAGCACCACCACCGTCACATCGGCGAGCCGCGCGACCTCCACTTCGTCCTGTCCGACGCCGACCGTCTCGATCAGCACCACGTCGCGGCCCGCCGCGTCGAGCAGCGCCGCCATGTCGGCGGTGGCGCGCGCGATGCCCCCGAGCCACCCGCGCGTCGCCATCGAGCGGATGAAGACGCCCGGGTCGGCGTGATGCTCCTGCATGCGGATGCGGTCGCCGAGAATGGCGCCGCCAGTGTAGGGGCTGGTGGGGTCGACGGCGATCGCGCCCACGGTGCGGCCCTCGGCGCGCAACGTACGGATCAGCGCGTCGACGAGCGTGCTCTTGCCGGCCCCCGGCGACCCGGTGATGCCCGCGGTCAGCGCGCGGCCGGTGTGCGGGAACAGCTCGCGCAGCAGCGCGGCGGATTCGGGCGCGCGATTCTCGACGGCGGTGGCGGCGCGGGCGAGTGCACGCACGTCGCCGTTGCGGATGCGGTCGGCCCAGTCGAGCATCAGTCCTTCAGGAGCTGCCTCGCGATGACGAGCCGCTGAATCTCGCTGGTGCCCTCGCCGATGGTGCAGAGCTTCACGTCGCGGTAGAACTTCTCGACCGGGTAGTCCT
>CAZEVY010000016.1:0-36687 GCA_964515555.1 uncultured Solibacteraceae bacterium
ACGCAGCCGGCGAGAACGAGGGCGGCGGCCAGCCCACCACCCCCGCCGAGCGGGTCCCCCTCGACCCCACCGACCGCCAGATGCTGCCAGCGCCGTCCGAGAGCCTCCCACGTCCACACCGTCGCCGTCGCCTCGTGGACGCGCCGTCCTGCCCGAATGACGACGCTCATCCAGGGCAGATAGGCGAGCCCCAACCCCATGGCACCGAGTGGAATCCAGCGCAGGCCCCGCCGCATCCGCCGGCGCACGTCCGCAGCCGGGTCGGCGAGGGCCTGAGCGGCGAGGAGCGCGAGCGGCAGGACGACGAGGGCTGCAAAGTAGAGGGTAGAGAGAGCGCCGAGAAGCGCCACCCACACCAGGACGGCGTCACGCGGCTGATCCGCGACGGCATGCGCTTCGACAAGTTCCTGGTGCCGACCAGTTGCCGCGCCTGCATGGACCCGCTCTGCATGACGCGCTGCCCGGTCGGCTCCATCCGCCGCAAGGACACGCTGGATATCGTCATCGAGTCTTGGTGCATCGGATGCAGCAACTGCGCCGAGGACTGCCCTTACGGCAATATCAACGTGGTCCTGATGCCGGACCTGGCGGGAGGCAAGAAGGCCGAGCCTCGTCCCAAGGCGGTGGTCTGCGACCTGTGCGTCGAGTATCCGGAGCCGAACTGCGTCCGCGCCTGCCCGCACGAGGCGGCCATACGCGTGGAGCCGCGCAAGTTCTTCGCGCGCGACCTGGCGGGCACGCAGCTGGCCGTCGCCGTGCGCCAGCCCGTCGGCCCGGTCCCGGCGCCTGCGGCGGGCGACGGCGCGGCGGCGGCCCCCATCGCGCCGGGCGCCGAAACCCGGGTCTACTCCAACATCGCCGAGCTGTTGCCGTTGCTGCCGCGCGTGCGCATCACGGGCGGTCCGAGGGCCGGCGCCGTGTTGCAGTTGCGCTATCCGGAAACCACCTTCGGCCGCGCCGCCGAGACAGATTACCGCTTCGCCGACGACCAGAAAATGTCGCGGGTCCATTGTTCGATTGTGTGCGAGAATAACCGCTTCGTGCTGCGCGACAACAACTCGACGAACGGTTCCCTGGTCAACGGAAACGCGGTCTCGGAGATCGAGCTGCGCAACGCCGATCTCATTCAAATCGGCGAAATCGAACTGGAGTTCCTCACGGGCCAGGGCCAATGATCGTCGACTCCACGCATCTCCGCTGGGTCTACGCCACCTCGGCGGCCGCCATGGCGTCCACGCTGGGCTACCTGATGTACGTCTACCTGTCGCCCAACGGCCCGACGGCCGGCTCCTTGCCCGGCCTGGTGTTCGGATTCGCGGGCACCGGCGTCATCGTGTTCGAGTGCCTCATCAGCCTGCGCAAGAAGTATCCGGCTTCGCCGTTCGGCCGCGTCAGCGTGTGGCTCCGCGCGCACATCTGGCTGGGGCTGCTCAGCTTCCTGCTGATTCTGTATCATTCCGGTATGCAGTGGGGGGAGGGGCTGGCTTCGGCGCTGATGTGGCTGTTCCTGGTGATCACCCTGAGCGGCGTCTTCGGCGTGGCGTTGCAGAACTACCTGCCGCGCCGCATGAAAGAGCTGGTCACGCGCGAGACCCTCTACGACCAGATCCCGCATCTGATCCGCGAGCTGCGCATCGAGTCGCTCGAGCGCGTCGAGTTCATCACCGCCGACCTGGGCCTGGACGAGGAGGCGCCTGAGTTCGGCCGGGCCGGGGGCGTGAAGCTGCTGTTCGAGGAAAAGCAGCGGGCCGGCGTCGCCGAGCGGTTGCAGGCGGAAGCACGGCGGCGCAAAGCCGCCCCGCAGATCGAGATCGACGAGAACGCGCGCGAGTCGCTGGGAGCGCATTATCGCGAGGAGATTCGGCCGTTTCTCTATGACGCACCGTCGAAGTTTTCCCGCGAGCTGTTCGCCACGGCCCAGAAATTGAAAGCGTATTTCGATCACCTGAGGACCATCATGCCGGTGGCCGCCAAGACGGTCCTCGACGATCTGGAGTCGATCTGCGAGGAGCGCCGCCAGCTCGCCGTCCAGCAGCGCATGCACCGCTGGCTGCACGGATGGCTGTTCGTGCACGTGCCGTTGTCGATGGCGTTCCTGGTGCTGACGGGAATCCACGCCGTCGTCTCGCTTCGTTACTGACATGGCTAAGGAAGAGAAGCCGCTCGAATACGAACCGAGAAATCCGCTCCCGGAGGAGCGGAAGATTCTCGAGACCAAGAGCGTCGTGCGGCGCATCGACCTGGAGTACCTGAAAAAGCCGGCGTTTTTCCGCGATTTCCGGCGAATGCTCGCCTGGGTGGCGCCGGCCGCGGCCGCCGCCATCACGATCCCGTTCGTGGCCGGCGTCTGGGGAGGCGAAAAGGCGTTCGTCAACGGACCGGTGTCGCGCGCTCACGCCATCATCGAGCGCGACTGCGCCGCCTGCCACACCAAGGGCTTCTTCAACAGCGTCGCCGACGAGAAGTGCCAGCTTTGCCACGACGGCCCGTCGCACCCCGCCAAGTTGGCCGACAAGGCCAAACTGGTCGACGAGCCGCGCTGCGCGCAGTGCCATCTCGAGCACCAGGGCGAGGCCATCCTCGCCGGCGTGAACGACGGCAACTGCACCACCTGCCACGCGAGCCTCGAACGCCGTGGCCGGGGCGTGACGCTCAAGTCGGTGTCCATCGCGTCTTTCTCCGCGAGAAACCATCCCGATCTCTCGGCGCGCGCCCGCGCCGACAATCGCCCGCTCAAGCTGAATCACTGGGCGCACGTCACGCAGAAGGACAAGAAGACGCGCAACGGCCGCAAGACGCCCTTCGCCTGCACCGAGTGCCACGTCCCGCGCCTGGATTCGCCGAAGGGCGACTTCGAGCCGGTGTCGTTCGAGAAGCACTGCCGCGACTGCCATAAGGAGCAGCTCGAATTCGACGTGCACGGCGTGCTCGGCGAATCCTATCCGGCGCCGCACACCAAGGACAACCAGGCCATCCACCGCTTCGTCGTCGAGACCTTCACCAAGGCCGTGGCCGCCGACTCGTCGATCATGCAGAAGCGCATCATCAACCAGCTCGACCCCATCACAAACCCGGCACTGTGGGTCGACAAGATGGTCCGCGACGGAGAATCCATGCTCTTTGCCGCCGGCCGCGAGCGTTGCGACAAGTGCCACGTCGTCGAAGGCTCGCGCGACGGATACCCGGACATCAAGGCGGTCGGGGAGATCTACGGGCGCTATGTCGAAGGGCAGGCGAAGGGAGAGCCCTGGCTGATCCGCGGCGAGTTCAGCCATCGCGCGCATCGTCCGGTGGCCTGCACGGAGTGCCACGCCGATGCACCGGAAAGCCGGCAGACGAGGCAGAACCTGCTCCCGAAGATCGAGAGCTGTCTGAAGTGTCACGGCGCGAGCGGAACGCACCTCGACCGCTGCGCCACCTGCCACCTGTACCATAACAAGAACAACGAACCGATCAAGGACGGTCGTCCGATCGAACAGCTGCTGAGGGGGGTATCGCGGTGAGGATGGCAGGATGCGGAGACGGCCGGCCGGCCGATCTGCTGCTCAGGAGGGTGTCGCGGTGACGATGGCAGGATGCGGGTTGAGCGACACCGGCAGGGTGCGCACCAACAACGAGGACAACTGGCAGATCGCCGACGATGTTTCGGTCGCCGTGGTCGCCGACGGCATGGGCGGCGCGGCCTGCGGCGAGGTCGCCTCGGCCGTCACCGTCGAGACGCTGCTCAAGTTCCTGCGCCAGCCGCCCGAGGCCTTGCCGGAGGAGCAGCTTCTCAAGGAGGCCGTTCGCCACGCCAACGCCGAGGTCTGGGGCCTGGCGCGTACGCGCACCGACTGCAATGGCATGGGGTCGACCATCGTGGTGGCGCTGTGGAAGTCGCCCAACCTGATCGTCGGCAACGTGGGCGACAGCCGGGCGTATCTATGGCGCGAGGGAGGCCTGACGCAGCTTTCTTACGATCAGAATCTCGCCAACGAGCTGCGCACCAGCCTCGGCCTGAGCGAAGAGCAGATCAGCCAGTATCCGCACCGGCACGTGCTGACCATGGCGATTGGCACGGCCGAGGACGTGCTCGTGTGCCTCAACACCATCGCCGTGCAGACGGGCGATCAGGTGCTGCTGTGCTCCGACGGACTCTACGGCCCGCTGGGCGATTCCGGGATCGCCGAGATCATGGCGGGGCAGTCGCCGCCCGAGGAGAAGCTTCAGCGCATGATCGCCGACGCCAACGCGCGCGGCGGCCCCGATAACGTCACCGGTGTGCTGCTGGTGTTTCCGGAGGCGGCCTAGTCGCGATGGATCGTATTGGCAACTACAGGATTCTCGGCGAAGTGTACCGCGGGCCTCGCCCGCTCTACCGTGTCCAGGCGCCCGACGGCCGCGTGCTGGCGTTGAAGACGGCGCCCGTCGCCGGACTCTCCGAGGAGATGAAGGAGCGCTTCCGCCGCGAAGGCGCCATCTGCGCCGCGCTCGACCATCCCAACATCATCAAGGTCTACGATTCGGGCGAGGACAGCGGCATGATGTACCAGGCCATGGACCTGCTCGAAGGCGAGGACCTCTCGAAGGCGCTCCTTAACAAGCGCGAGATCCCGTGGGACCAGCGCCTCAACATCATGGAGCAGGCCTGCGACGGACTTCAGTACGCCCACGAGCGCAACCTGGTGCATCGCGACATCAAGCCCGCCAACCTGTTTCTCGAGACCAGCGGCCGCGTGCGCGTGCTCGATTTCGGCATGGCGCGGCTGGACTCCTCGAAACTCACCCAGGCCGGCGATTCCCTCGGCACCCTGAACTACATGTCGCCCGAACAGATCCGCGCCGAAACCTGCACGCCGGCGAGCGACGTCTTCTCGGCCGCCATCGTCTTCTTCGAACTGGCCTCGGGACGCCACCCGTTCATCACCGGCCCGGCAAAGATGGCCGAGATCATGAAGGCGATCGTCTTCGGCGCCCCGGCGCCGCTCAAGGACCTCGCTCCCGACATGCCCGAGGGCCTCGACTTCGTCCTCAACAAGGCGCTCGAGAAGGACGTCGCGCGGCGCTTGCAAAATGCCGCCGATCTCAAACAGGCGCTCTCGCTCTGCCGCATCACCCTGAAGCTGAAAGCGCCGAAGAAATCCGCCGGCGCGCCGGCACCGGAGGATCTCGGCAAGACCGTGGTGATGGATCGTCCCGGCCCCGCGGTTCCCCGACCCGCGCCGCCTCCTCCCAAGCCGGCTCCGCCGCCACCGCCGCCACCCAAAGTCGCTCCGGCGCCGAAACCGGAGGTCGTCTTTTGCCCCTCGTGCACGCAACCGAACGCTAAAGGCGCGACGCTGTGCTCCGCCTGCGGTTTGCCTCTGGCCGTGCAAGGCAAGCGGGAGGAAGAGCCGCCGTCGGACGCCCGGCAGTGGGCGATTATCGCGGCCGTCGCGGTGGGCGTGGTGATTGCGCTCATCACCCTGGTCCGTTGGATTGGCGGGCGTTAGGCGCATGGCGGCCACGCGCATCGTCGTGCTGGGTGGCGGCTTCGGCGGCGTTTACGCCGCCCGCGAGCTCGAATCGGCGTTCCGGCCCGGCGAAGCCGAGATTTCCCTGGTAAATCGTGAGAATTATTTCGTATTTCAGCCCCTGCTCCCGGAAGTCATTTCAGGCTCGATCGGCATCACCGACACGGTCGCGCCGATCCGGCGCCTGTGCCCCCGCTCCCACCTCTACGTCCGCGAGGTGGAGAGCGTCGATTTGGCCGCCCGGAAAGTAATCCTCGCGCCGGGCGCGCGCCCGCGCAAGCTCGAGCTTCCCTACGACCACATCGTTTTCGCCACCGGTACCATGACGAATCTCTCCGGCATGGCCGGCCTCGCCGAGCACGCCATTCCCTTCCGCACCCTGGGCGACGCGCTGCGTCTCCGCAACCGCGTTCTCCAGTGTCTCGAGGAGGCCGACAATGAGCGGGACGCCGAATTCCGCCAGCGCCTGCTGACGTTCGTGGTGGGCGGCGGCGGATTCTCGGGCGTCGAGGTCATCGCCGAGCTGAACGATTTCCTGCGCGGCGCAGCCCGCCATTACCGCTCGATCAAGCCCGAGGAGATCCGCTGCGTGCTGGTGCACTCGCGCGATCTGATCCTCCAGGAGATGGACCCGGCCCTGGCCCGCTACGCGCAGGAGCTGCTGGCGCGCCGCGGCGTGATCCTGAAGCTCGGTGCACGGGTCTCGGCCGCCACCGCCGAGGCGGTCGTCATCAAGCGCGCCGACGGCCTGGAGACGATTCCCGCCCGCACGCTCGTCACCACCGTACCGAGCGGCCCGGTGCCGCTGGTCGAAGCGCTGCCGTGCAAGAAAGACAAGGGCGGCCGGTTGATCGTCAACACGTTCCTGGAAATGGAGGGTTTCGAGGGAACGGCGTGGGCCATCGGAGACTGCGCGGCCATCAAGATGGCCGACGGCGAAGAGGCCCCGCCCACCGCGCAGCACGCCATCCGCGAGGCACGCACGCTGGCGGCCAACATCGCCACGGCCGCGCGCGGCGGCGGCCGGAAGCAGGCCTTTCAGTTCCCCGGACTCGGCAAGCTCGGCTCATTGGGGCACCATTCGGCCGTCGCCGAAGTGTTCGGGTTCAAGGTGTCGGGCTTTCTCGCCTGGTTTCTGTGGCGCGCGATCTACCTCGGCAAAATGCCGGGGCTCGACCGCAAACTTCGCGTCGGCCTGGACTGGTTCACGGCGCTGATCTTCCCGGGCGACTTGGTCGGCCTGCGCGTGCAGCCCTCCGACAACATCACCAGCGAGCATTTCGAGCCCGGCGAAGCCATCTTCCACCAGGGAGACGTCGGCGACCGCCTCTACGTCATCCGCCGCGGCGAGGTGGAGGTGGTGCGCGACGGAGAGGTCGTGGCGGCCTTGGGACCGGGAGCCTATTTCGGCGAGATGGCGCTGCTCAGCAACGCCGCGCGCAACGCCACCGTGCGGGCCCTGAAGCCCACCGACGTGCTGGCGGTCGCCAAGGGCGATTTTCAGAAATTGCTGGCCAATTTTCCGGAATTCGAGAGCGGCCTCTCCAATCTGGCCCGCGGCAGAGCGCAATAGGGAGCTCTTTGACGAAGATCGCGACGCTGGCCGCGGCGGCCGTGTTCGCCGCCCTCTACCTGGCCGCCGCCGGGCCGTACTGGAAGCTGACACCGGACAGCGTAACTTACGTCCGGGCCGCACATTCGCTGGCGGAGGGGCGAGGCTACCGCATCGCCGGGGACCCGGTTTCCTTCTACCCTCCCGGGACCTCGCTGGCCATGGCGGCGGCCTGGTTCGCGGCGCCCGGTTCTTACCGGCTGCTTCATCTCCAGCAGGCGGCCGCGGCGATCGGCTCCGCGGTCCTGGCATTTCTCCTGTTCCGGGAGCGGGTCGGCTCCGCCGGCGCCGGCGTGGCCGGCCTGATGTTGCTGTCCTCGTGGCTGTTGATCCGCCAGAGTACGTTCCTCTTGTCGGATGTGTTGTTCCTGCTCTTCAGTCTCCTCGCGTTCGTACTGCGCCAGCGCTCCCGCAGCCTAGCCGCGGCGCTGGCGGCCGGCGCGGCCAGCTCGATCCGGCTTCTCGGCGTCCTCATCGCCGTCGCCTTTCTCCTCGACATGCTGGTCGACGCCTGGCGGCTCCGCCGTCCGCTACGCAAGCCTGTTGTCGCCGCACTCCTGGGAGTGCTTCTGGCCGTCGGACTGTGGGAGGTCCGCAACGAGGTGAAAGGCTATTCGATGGTGGGGTTAGCCGCGCAAAATGAGCCGTGGGTGGCGGAATCGGGCCGCGCCGGCGTGCCGCAACTGGCGAAGCGACTGATCGGCAACCTGCCGGAATACCGCTTCATCGGCGATCTGCTGACGAATCGGCGTTTGGATGGGCGTCCCCCCTGGCTTCAGTACAGCTGCGTGTTTCTGCTGGGTGGCCTGGCCGCGGGCGGTTTCTGGAGATTGACGCGGTCGGGCGAGCGGAGCGAAGCGATTTACGTCGCAATGTTCCTGGTGGTCATCGCACTGTATCATCCCTGGATCGAGGTGCGCTGGTTCATGCCGCTGATGCCCTGGCTGTACGCCTCGCTGGTCGCCGGCTGGCAGTCGGTGGCGCGCCGTTTCCCGGGGCGATGGGCGAACTTGCCCGCCGCTCTCTTCCTCGCGTTCTATCTCGGCACTGGGGCCGCCTTCGCCGCGCGACTGGCGCGCGAGGCTCGCCAATCGCCATTCGCTCCGTCGCCCTTCCTCAACCACCACAACCATGGCTTCCAGCGGCTGGCGATCCGGGCCGGGGAGAACTCCGCGCCTGACGAGAGGATCGCAAGCCAGATCCCGCAAATGACCGAGCTTCTCGCCGGCCGCCGCTGCGTCGGCTATCCCTTCACCAGGAACGGCGCGAGGTTGATCGAGCGGCTCCGCGCCCAACGCGTGCGCTACGCGTTGGTCGATCTGACCATGGTTCCCGACCGCACCTTCCTGCTGCCGGCGCTCGAGGCCGATCCCCGGACGCGCCTCGTCCATTCGGAGCCGCAAGCGCGGCTCTACGAGCTGACTTCGCCTTGAGAATCGGCATTCATACTTCCATCGCCGTCTCGCTCGAAGACGCCGCCATCTCCGCGCACCAGCTGGGCGCGGACGCCCTCCAGATCTTCTCGACCAGCCCGCGCATGTGGCGTGGATCGACGCCCGGCGCCGACGACGTGCTGCTCCTGAAGATGGCGCGCCGGCGCCTCGGCCTGGCGCCGCTCGCCGTCCACGCGAACTACCTCATCAATCTCGCCGCCGCCGACCCGATCGTGCGCGAGCGCTCCATCGTGGCGTTCCGCGAGGAGGTGTCGCGGTCGCAGGCGATCGGCGCCGACCACATCGTCCTGCACGCCGGAAGTTATCGAGGCCAATCGATCGATTCCGCTATCGCCGCTTTTGCCGATTCCCTTGCCCGCGCCACCGAGGGTGTCCGTTCGCGCCGCCTCTCCATCCTGATCGAGAACACTGCCGGGGCCGGGTCGGCGCTCGGCTCGCGGTTCGAGGAACTCGGCGAGATGCGCCGCCTGGCGCGCCCGCGCGTCGGACTTCGCGTCGGTTTCTGCCTCGACACCGCGCACTGCCTGGCGGCCGGCTACGACATCGCGTCAGAGGAAGGGTTGGAGCGTACACTGCGCGACGCCGATCGTTTTCTGGAACTCGATCGTGTTCCGGTGTTGCACGCCAACGACTCCAAAACGCCTCTCGCGTCGCGCCGCGACCGTCATCAGCACATCGGCAAGGGCTACATCGGAAGAGAGGCGTTCCGGCGGATCCTGACCCATCCCCGGCTTCGCGGCAAGGCCTTCATCCTGGAGACACCTGTCGATCGGGAGGGCGACGATCGCCGGAACATTCAGGTTCTGAAACGTTTGTGCCGGCCTCCCCGGCCCTACCGATAGCGATGTACTCGTGAGGAGCCGGTTTGGTGTGCTGCCCATCTACCACCGTCCGAACATATACAATGTCGGCCATGAAGCGGCTATCCTCTCGTGTCGCGGTTTGTGCGATTGCGGGACTCGTGTCCCTCGCGATTCTGTTCGCGGTCCCGCAGACTCCCTCCGGGTCGGCGCAGTCGAAATCCGCCGGAGGCAAAAAAGACGGCTATGACGGGCCGATGAACAAGGTCCTGCTGAAGGACTACGACCCGTCCTCGAATCTGGTGGTGCCCGAGAATCATCCGCCGAAAGCAAAGTTCCCCGTGGTGGATGCGCATGTGCATCCGACGGGCTCGTCGCCGCAGGACGTCGCGCGGCTGGTGAGGGCGATGGACGAAAGCAACATCGAAGTCGCGGTGCTCCTGACGGGTGCGGTGGGCGAGGATTTCGACCGCATGGTGGATGCGTATCTGAAGCCGCATCCCAGCCGTTTCCTGCTCTATTGCGGGATGGATGTGCGCGGCAAGGACATCGAATCGCCGGACTTTCCCAGGAACGTCGCCGCCGAACTCGAGCGCTGCTACCGCAAGGGCGCTCGCGGAGTCGGCGAGGTGACTGACAAAGGTCGCGGCTTTGGTGCATCGTCGACGGTCTCCGGAGCGCTGCCGCCGCGCGAAAAGCGGCTATTCGTCGACGACCCGCGCCTCGACCTGTACTGGAAGAAATGCGCCGAGTTGAAGATGGCGGTGAACATTCACATCGCCGACCATCCTTCGGCATGGCAGCCCCCAGACGAGCGCCAGGAGCGCACGCCGAACTTCCAGCAGTTCAACCAGTACGGCCACGACGTTCCCACGCACGCCGAGCTGATCGCGCGGTTCCGCAAGATGATAGACCGCCATCCGCTGACGACGTTCGTCGCTGTGCACTTTGCCAACCTCGGTCACGACCTGGCTCAGCTCAGCAAGCTTTTGGACGCGCACAAGAATCTGGATGTCGATCTCTCGGCGCGAGCCTACGAGTTCGGCCGACAGCCGCTCACGGCGCGGGCGTTCTTCTCGAAGTACAAGGACCGTATTCTCTACGGGAGCGACCAGTCCGTCAGCGTCGAAATGTGGCGGTCGTGGTGGCGCGTCATGGAGACCCGCGACGAGTACATCAAGGGACCTGCGGGCTGGCGGTTGTATGGTCTCGGCCTTCCCGACGACGTCCTTAGAGCGATCTATCGCGATAACGCTCGGCGGCTGTACAACTGGTCGAGACCCGCGCTGTAGGGGCGGTACGTGAAGGCCATTCCCGGTGGCTTAGCTTCGTTGCTCCCGCCGCCGAGCACCGCAGCACGGTGTCGGCCCTGGCCTCGTTGGACGATCGCGCCCTGCGCAGCTTCTGGTCAGAATTGTGCCGGGTCTCAACACTCGAAGTGGCCCGATGGGCTTCTTCGCCTTGCTGGAACGGCAACGGATCTATCTGGCAGTCGCCCAGCGACAGGTAGCACACCAATCAGCAGCGCTTGGAATCCCGCCACGCACACGTCCACCGAGCGACCGGCGCCGCGCTATGTACAGATTAGTCCTCTGCGGACCGCTCCAAGCACCAGTTCGGCCATGCTGTGAATTCTCAGCTTCTCCATAATTCGTGTGCGGTGAGTTTCCACGGTGTGGATGCTGATCCCCAGGCGGGCGGCGATTTCCTTGCTGCTCTGGCCTTCCGCCAGCAAATGGTAAAGCTGCCGTTCCCGCTCGGTGAGGGACTCGTACAGATCGTCGATATCATGGAGCCTGGGATCACGCGCTTGGCGGTCGCGCAGTATCTTCGCGACGGCCGCACTGAAGTACGGGTGGCCATCGGAGATGTGCTGAACAGCCTCGATCAGGCCATTCTCGACGGAGTCTTTCAAGAGATACCCTTTGGCGCCGGCGCGGACAGCGCGTACGACATATCGTTCGTCGCTGTGCATGCTCAATATCAGTACGCCCGTCCTAGGAGAGTGGGCGACGATCTGAGCCGTTGCCTCCACGCCGTTTAGTTCCTTCATGCCGATGTCGAGGATGGCGACGTCCGGCTCCTGAAGGCGGGCGATTGACACCGCTTCGAGACCGGACGACGTTTCTGCGACTACAGTAAAGTCCGGTTGCTCCTCGAGAATTCGGCGCGCCCCCGCCCGAAACAGGACGTGGTCGTCAGCGAGGAGAATGCGAATCATCATCAGGCGCGCACCTCCAGTTCGTGCCGCTCCCCCTCAGTCACGCCCACCTTGGCCAGCGGTAAACATAGGACCACGCGGGCGCCCCTCCCCGCTGCCGACTGGATTTGCATCGAGCCGCCAAGAGCCGCCGCTCGCTCCCGCATACCCAAAATCCCGAACCGCGCGGTCCGGAATCCTCCGCTGACACCCTCTGCGTGAAATCCCTTTCCGTCGTCCTGAACCGCAACCGTAAGGAGTTGGGGTCCCTGCGTGATCGTAACGGTCACCTTCGACGCGGCTGCGTGTTTCTCACAATTGTGCAAGGACTCCTGGATGACGCGATATACGCATGTCGTGACTGAATCGGGGAGCGCCGTATCCCGAAGACCTTCGAGGCGCAGGTCGCACAAGACTCCGGTTCGCCGGGTAAAATCCTCGACCTGGAACTCCAGGGCCGGCTCCAAGCCGAGATCATCCAGAAGCGAGGGTCGCAGCCACGCTGAAATGTCCCGCACCGTCTGAACTGTCCTTTGGGCAAGTTCACTGGCGCGGACCAGGCGTTCGCGGACCTCGGGCGGCGATTGTCCGGATAAGGACGCCGCGCGGGAAACCTCCAACCGTAGCGTCGCCAGGGCCTGCCCGATCTCGTCGTGAAGCTCCCGCGACAATCGCGTGCGTTCCTCCTCCTGGATCTGCATCAGTCGATTGGCAAACCGTTGCAACTCCTTGCGGGCCTGCTCAACCTCCTCGTACTGTTGGGCGGCCTGCCGTTCCAGACTCTCGGAATGAGCGACACTAAAGCCCGCCACTGCGAAGGCGACCACCACCGACAGGCCAAGGACCCATAACAGACGGCTCGCCCCTTCCCGGCGGCTGTGCGCCAACTCCGACTCGCTGATGCGCAGGCTATCCTGACCCAGCTGCGTGAATTCGCGTACCAGTTCGCCTACGAACGCGCGGCGAGGGGTGATCTCGCGTTGCACGAACTCATACCGGTCCGCAGCGCCGAGATTAGCGGTGTCCCGCGGTATCCTCTCCAACGTCGCCCAAAAATCGGCGATGTTCGATCGAAGGTTGGCCGGCAGGACATTCGCCTCAGGTGCGCGACCGAGATCAGCCAGCAGGTCGCGGGAAGTTCCCTTCAATTCCGCAATCTGAACGGCGAAGCGTTCGTTCCTGTCCGGATGAGGATTGAGAAGAAAGTCGCGCGCCGTATTGGCGCCG
Organism: uncultured Solibacteraceae bacterium; assembly: GCA_964515555.1. Classification (GTDB taxonomy): domain Bacteria; phylum Acidobacteriota; class Terriglobia; order Bryobacterales; family Bryobacteraceae; genus CAZEVY01. The sequence continues at coordinate 12,786 of CAZEVY010000016.1, forward strand.
AGCCACAAGGATCTTCGCAGCCGCCACAGTTGATCATCCTGCCTGACATGGCGATGGTAAATCTCCATCGTTTCCTTCGCTACACTTTGCTGGATCTGATAGGCGTTGGCTGTCGAAAACACCAGGAGCCCAATCACAATCCCTAAGCCCGCTCGCAAGATGTTCCGTTTCCGAATGCGAATGGCAAACCGCCAGGAGCGAGTCCGGTCCTTTGCAGGACCTGTGCTGTTGTCGCGCATGAGAGTCACCCATCTACCCCGATCTCCCGTTACGCAGATCATCATACCTCCGGCCAACCATGCGTTCAAAGCAGCTCGTGTGACTGTCATGGGCCGCCGGCACGATCCTGGGATTTCAGGTTGCGCTGATCCGCCGACTAACGGCGAAACAATAGCATCCCAACGTAGAGAACCCAAATCCACAGAGTCAAGAGCACCAGCCCCGCGGCGCTTTCGTCTTGCCGATGCCTCGTCTTGTTTCCCATTGTCGTCCTCAAAAGACGAGGCGAAGGCCGATTTGGACATTGCGCGGGAGGTTCTGTTGGCTCGTGCTCCTCCCAAAATTGGAGTTCGTCGGATTTCGCTCCGGGTCATTGAATTGCGGATGATTGAATGCGTTCAGGAACTCGCCACGCAATTGGAGCCGCACACGCTCTCCAAACTGGAAGTGTTTGATTGCTGAAATGTCCCAAAGGTTTAAGGGCTGTCCCAGAACTCCAGGGAATTGGCGGGGCGCCGTGCGATAGTTCCAGGACAGCTGGCGCGCCGCTGCACGCTCGAAGCCATCGGGATTGAAGCGGCGGTCAATGTTGAGTGGCCCGCTCGCCTCGACGTTATTGGGATCACCACGGAACAAATAGTTGAAATCAAAATTCAACGGCCCCCCGGTCTGTAACTGACCGATTCCCTGAATCTGCCATCCGCCGAGGGCGGAATTCGCAACGCCATTCCAGTCTGATCCCCAGCGCCGGCCGCGGCCGAATGGCAACTCCCAGATTCCGCTGATCACCCAGCGTTGCCTGCGATTGGAACCCGCCAGCCGATCCTCGTAGGTCCGGGTGGCCGCGTCCTGCTCGTTGAGGAAACTCACCCTCTCCCGATTGTCCGAGATCGTGTACGACATGAGGACCGTATATCCCTGCGCGAACCGTTTTTCGGCCTTGAACTGCCCCGAATGATATCTGCCCGAACCGCCGAATACTGCGCCTCCAATACCAGTGAACTGCGGATGCGGGCGGAGCAACTGCTGCCGCTGCGTGGTGCTTCCGTCCAATCCGGTTCCGGGAGCGAGGCCACGGAACGGGTTCGTTACGTTCAGGGTCAGCAAATCGATGGTTGCCTGGTCCCGTTCGGCGATGGTAGACAGGTAGCGCTGCGGTACCGCATCAAACGACACACCGCCGGTGACGGTCAAGTCGTAGCCACGGTTTCCCACGTAAGCCCCTTCCAGCAGCCATCGGCCTGGTAACTCTTGCTGCATGCCGATTTCAAACCGTTGGGCCAGGCCGTTGATTGCGTCAACCGGATTATTGGAGACTCCGCGTCCGATGAACGTCGCCAGTCCGTCGGCGGCGCCAGGTGGTTTCTGCACGCCGCTCGGGAAGGGGTTCGCGAGGTTGGCGACGAAGCTGAGGCCGGCATCGAGCGTCGGCACGATATTGGTGGCTTGGCTGAAGCCGTTCTGGTTGGAACCGGCAATGATGAAAGGAACCATGTAGATTCCCCAACCGCCGCGGATCACGGTCTTGTCCAGCACCCGGTAGGCAAAGCCGAACCGCGGCTGGAAGTTGTTTGCGTCGCCGTTCCAGATGCCCCGATTGCCGTCGTTCAGAAACTGATAGCCGCCCTTCACGTTAAAGGCGCTTACGGGGACCTGCGGGATCGGGGAGGCGGTGTAGGCAGCCTTCGCCCGGGGTTCGATCGGGCTCGCGCTGATGAAGTCGAAGCCCCGTATGTTCCGGTTGTACCGTTCGGTCATCCCGCTCTCGTACTCGTAGCGGAATCCCAGGTTGATCGCCAGCCGGCCGGTGACTTTCCAATCGTCCTGCACGAAGACGCTTTGGAAAAGGACCTGGTTGGCGCGCGACGCGTTGCGGTCGATAAAACCCCCGGTGGTCTGCCCGAGCAGGAAGGATGCAAGAGTTTGGCCGATGGGTGCAGTCGGCGAGTTGTCGAGCGGGCCCCTGGTGTAGTTGTTGCCGAAATCATAGCGTCCGGCCGCGTGGCCCGGTCCGAAACTGTTCTCGCGATAGGAGCGCCCGTCGTAGCCGATCTTCACCTGATGCGTGCCGCCGCCGAGAACCTTGGTGAGCGTCGGCTGTATGGAGTAAATGTTGTGGGAAGTGCCTCCTCCGATACTATCGCCGAGCACCGAGTAGCCACCGATCTCGAATCGCGGAACGTACCTCGCATCGCCGAACAAAGCAACCGTCGGCTGGGAGAATCCGAGAGAAGCGGGATCGAACAATCCTTCGTGCTGGCGGATGCTTGGCTCGTAGAACCGCTGAAAGCCGGCGCGCCAGTTCAACACGGTTGTCGGGTTGATCGTGTATACGTGATCGAACGTACCGCCGTTGTTGATTCGGAACAGGAAGTTACCGGTCGCACGGATGTTGGGCCCGGTGACGCCGGACCAGTTCCCGCGGAACTCCCGGCGGCTGTTGTGCGTGTAACGAAAGAACATTCGCTGGCGATCGGTCAGTTGCTGGTCGAATCGGTACGTTTGAGAATCAAAGTCGTCGCCGCGGGAGTTTCCGCTGATGTAGTTGTTTCTTCCCTGTGAGTCGCCGGGTTGATTAGGCTGCGGGTACAGTTCCAGGTACTTCGCCGCGATCGGGCTGATGCGGTTCCGCGGGATTAGGTTGCCCGAAACAGGATCGCGTTGGATTCGGCCGTTGGCGAGCCGGCGGGCGGTAAAAGGGTCGTAGATCTGGTAAGTGGCACCGAGTCCCAACAACTGGGAGAAGTCTCCGATACGTTGAGCCTGGCTGGGAATCGTCTGCTGTGTCGGCTCGGGAAACCGGTCCTTGATGCCCTCGAACCCGAAGAAGAACCAGGTGCGGTTGTGGCCGTTGTAGATCTTCGGAATCCGGACAGGTCCACCGACGGTCCCCCCATAGAGGTTATAGCGGAGCGAGTCGCGCGCCCTGCCCGAGCGGTTCAGGAAGAAGTCGTTTCCCGACAGCTTATCGTTGCGAAGAAACTCGTACAACGTGCCGTGGAGGTTGTTTGTACCCGCCTTAAGAGCCACATTGACGTTGCCCCCCGCCGTGTGCCCGTCCTGCGCGTCAAAGTTGGCCGTCTCCACCTTGAATTCCTCGACGACGTCGCGTGGCGGGACGAAAGCCACGCGTCGGCCGCTGGCCATGTTCGGAGAGCCATCGAGCGTAAACTCGTTTCCACCGGCGGCCCCGTCGACGGTGATTCCCGATGTCCCGGCGTTGTCGAACGGCCGCGAGAACTTGAGATCGCCCGTATAGATGACGCCCGGCGCGAGCCGGTGCAGGACAAACGGATTGCCGTCGGAGAGAGGGAGGTCGGCGATCCGGCGCTGGTCGATGACCTGGCCGGCTGAGGCGGTCGTGGTTTCCAGCAGTTCGGCGTCGGCGGTAACACTGATGACTTCCTGGGAGGCGCCGACCTCCATGGCGAGGTCCAGGCGCAACTGGTCGCCGATACGCACCTCGATTCCCTGCCTCACCAACCTTTTGAAACCCGGGGCATCGACGGTTATGGAGTATCGGCCGGGACCCAGGTACAGCACGGTGTAGTTGCCGGCTTCGTCGGAGCGCGTGCCGGTGCCGGAGTTGGTCGCCACGTTGCTGACGGCCACGGCGGCGCCGGGGATCGCCGCTCCGCTTGGATCGAGAACCCGGCCTGTGATCTGTCCACGATAGTCTTGCGCGCTGAGGACAACAGCCAGTACCGTACCGAGTCCCGCAACAGAACCGACCTTCATATCCCGAGCCCTCCTTCGCCCACCCGCAAGAGGTCCGAGGCGGCGATTGTGCGGCGGCGCGTCCCGGAACAAACTTTCGGAGCTATAGTCTAGGCGGAGGAAGTGCCCGTCACAATACCGGACTTTCTGTACGCGGACGCGTGGTTCCGTGCGGGGCGAAGGTTCAGGTGCGTCGCCGCCTCGCGCCGCTAGTGATGCACAACGTCATTGCAGAAATCGATCGCTTCCGGATGACGCGCGGCCTGCGCCCCGGTTACGAGAAACGAGCCCGGCGACCGCTCGAGCCGCAATTCCACCGCCAGTTCGGCGAGCTGGAGTGTATAGGGAAAGCATTTGACGTAAATGCGTTCAGGTCCCTCGCTTCCGACGCGAACGAGCTCCTCGGTGGGAGCCGCGCGCTGCGCATACTGACGATGCTTGACCGTCCACAGGTATCCCGACTGGTGCAGGATCGCCGCCGCCGCGATCAACGGCGTAACCCACTTGCGGTTGGACGAGATCGCGAGCGTTCGGAGCGTGAGCAGTCCGGCCGCGACAACCAGGGACGAACCGACGCTGGCGAAGTACGTGTGCCGGCTGGGAACGATGGGCATGTACGTCAGAAAGCTGTAGGGCAGCAGTGTAATGGCGATCCAGGCGCCCGCGAGTGCCAGCAGAGCCCGCCACTGGCGAATGCCGGCGATCGCAATCAGCACAAGTGCGGCGAGCCCCCAGATCCTGGAGACGCTAGTCGCGCTCCGGAGCATCACTTGCAGAAAAGGCGCTCCCAGGGAGAATGTTCCATCGTTGAAGTGTTGGTGTGTCTGTCGCGCGAGAAAGGCGATGATGAAGTAGCCGCCAGCCGCCAGCGCGAACGGCGCCAGGCCCCAAAGGCGCCTCAAAGGCCGGTCCTCGTACCAGACTACATTCGACAAGAGCGCGATCAGGCAAAGCGGTAACACCGCCACGCCCGACTCCTTCGAGAGCAACGCCAGCGCATAAAAGACAAACGAGGCGGCGTATGCCGGCAGAGGATGCTTATCCGACTGAAGCCAGTGAATCCAGCATAAGAGGCTCCCTAGTGAAAACAGGAGCACCAGCAATTCCGGCAACGCCGCGTACCAGATCACCGCTTCGCTGTGACGCTGGCTGATCGCGAAGAAGCCTGCCGCCAGGGCCGAGATTCGCCAGCCGATCGGTCGCCAAGTGCCCAGGGCGAACACGAGAAACGCGTTGGCGACGTGAAGTACGAGGCTGGTGAACCGGTAGGCGAGCGGGTCCAGGCCGAAGGCTCGTTCGGTCCAGTAGGTGAGCACCAGCGAGGTGGTGCGGCAGCGATACAAGGCATCCGCGGCGAGCTCAGGCCAACCGGAGATGGGCCCGAATCGGCGTGCCAACTGAACCTGCAAGTAGTCATCGGCGATGAAAGGCAGGAACAACGCGCGGCCGTACGCCAGGAGAGAAAGAGCGGCCAGTCCAAGTGCCAGAAGCACGCACAGACGGACGGAAGGCCGATACGCCGGAACCGGCTGAGTTTCAGGCGACGCCGTTGACGGGGTGGTGGTTTCGGCAATAGCCTTGAGCACTGAATCCGCGCGGACCTTCCTGCCGCTCGGGCAAAACGTCGCCCAAATGGCAATTGAGGCAGACCTTGCGGGAGGATTCAATACCGGAGTTTCTGTATGCCCGGGCCGTCCCGGCGACGGCCCGGGGAGACGGGGATGCCACTGGCCGAGAGCGCCGTACGAGCCATCGACGTGCGGTGTCTGGAGAGGCTTACACCGCCGCCAGAAACTCAGCATGCACCGCGATCCGCAGTATGCCGCACAATCGCTTCGCGCCGGGATGGAAGAGCACGTATTGAGGAACGCTGCGGAGTCTACGCTCGTCGAGGTGACTCGCCGTTCGTTTAACATCCGCAGACCCTGAATACCAGCTTCGGTCTGGTGACGTCTCCCGGGAGAATACAGAAAGTCCAGTATTCCGTCCCGCTGGAATCGGCCATACACTCGGTCAGTTGTGTCAGTCTGTCGCAACGGGGATTAGGTATTAAGGGGGATCCATGTATTCGAGGCTGTCTAGCCGTCGATTTCCATTGGCGGCGTTCGCGCTGACGATCGCCGCAGCGATGACTTCCGAGCCGTTGGCCGCCCAGATTCTCTATGGATCGGTCGTCGGGAACGTGAAGGATCCGACCGATGCCGCGGTGACCGGGGCGGTGGTGGTCGCCGTAAACCGCGAGACGAATCAGTCGCGCGAAACGATCTGCAATGCATCGGGCGGTTTTAGCTTCCCGACGCTGCAGCCGGGCGCCTACACGATTCGCGTTACGAAAGAAGGATTCCGAACGGCGACCAGCGAGGTCGTTGTGTCCATCAACACGGTAACGCGCGCCGACGTGAGACTCCAGCTCGGCGCCGTGGCCGAATCCGTCGAGGTAGTGGCTGCCGTCGCCGTGCTTCAGACGGACCGCAGCGAGGTGCGGGCGGAAGTCACCAGCCGCACGTTTCAAAACATGCCAGTCCCGGTCGGGCGCAACTATCAGAACCTGCTGCGCACGCTGCCGGGCTTCCGCCCGCCGTCCAACGCGCATTCGGTGCCGACCAATCCGTCGCGTGCCCTGACGTTCAACGTCAACGGGGTGAGCCAGAGCATCAACAACGTACGTATCGACGGGGCGAGTTCCAATGCGCCGTGGCTGCCGCACATCACGTCTTTCGTACCGACGCTGGAGGCGATCGAAGTGGTGAACGTCGTTACCAACAGCTTCGACGCCGAGCAGGGACTGGCCGGGGGTGCGGCGGTGAACGTGCAGATTCGCAGCGGCACGAACGATATGCACGGGTCTATCTTCCAGTTCCACACCAATCAGCGACTGAAGGGGAAGCCGTGGATTCTGCCCCAGGGGCAGGCCAAGCCGAAGCTGGTGAATAACGAGTTTGGCGGGACGCTCGGCGGCCCAGTCGTGCGCGACCGGCTGTTCTACTTCATGAGCTACGAAGGAACGCTCAATCGCGAATTCGCCTCGAGGCTCGGTACCGTGCCGACGGCGCTGCAAAAGGCGGGTAATTTCTCGGAATCGACGACGCTGGTCTACGATCCGACCACCGGCAACCCAAACGGAACCGGCCGCCAGCCATTTACCGGAAACATTATTCCGGCGGCGCGTATCAGCCCCATCACCAAGAAACTGGCCGATCTGACGCCGCTGCCGAATGTCAACACCACCGCGTTCACGAGCAATTACTTCGCCGGCGGATCGTATGTCTTCGACCGCCATCGCGCCGATACGAAGGTCAACTGGGTGGCATCCACCAAGCTGACGATGTTCGGACGCTACAGCATCCTGAACTACGCGATGCTGAATCCACAGATGTTCGGCAGTCTCGGCGGACCGGAGGTGTCGGGCGCCGGCGGCAATCCGGGCGTCGGCTACGGTAGAACGCACAGCTTCACGGGCGCGGCCACCTACGTGATCTCACCGACGTTCATCGTAGACGCCTATTACGGCTACACGCTGGCGAATACGGCGGTCGAACAGGCGCGGCTGAACGAGAAACTCGGGCTCGATTTTCTGGGAATACCCGGAACGAACGGGGCTCGGCCGTTCGAGGGTGGATGGCCGGCATTCGCTGTGTCATCATACACGACGCTGGGCGTCCCGAACGCCTTCCAGCCCTACTATCGCAGCGATCCGCAGCACCAGTACGTCGCCAATCTGAACTGGACGAAGGGCACGCACGACATCCGCTTCGGCTTCGACATTTACTTCACGGGCATGAATCACCTACAACCGGAAGCGACCGGGGCCAGCCACGGCGCGCAGGGCGGATTCACCTTCGGCACCGGGCCGACAGCGCTATCCGGCGGGTCGGCGGGCAACCAGTTCAACAGCTACGCGACCTTCCTGCTCGGGCTGCCGACCAATATCGGCAAGATCACGCAGATTCCCGATACATACAATACGCGCCAGAAGAACGTCGCCCTGTATTTCCGCGACCGTTGGAACGCTTCCCGCAAGGGGACTCTTTCCCTCGGCCTCCGCTGGGAGTATTATCCATTTCCGACACGCGCCGACCGGGGCCTGGAGTGGTACAACCCCGAGACCAACAAGATGCACATCTGCGGGGTCGGCGTGGTTCCGGAGGACTGCGGAGTAAAGGTCGGAAAGAGGGACTTCGCGCCCCGCTTCGGCTTCGCGTACCGCGCCACCGACTCGCTGGTGATCCGCGCCGGCTACGGCATCACCTTCGATCCCTTCTCGTTGCAACGTCCGCTGCGAACCAACTATCCGGTCCTGCTGATTCAGAACATCCCATCGCCGAATTCGTTTTCGTGGGTGAATCCGATCGCCCAGGGAATCCCGCAGGCAATGGCCCCGGCTTTGGGCAACGGCATTATCGACATCCCGTCGACTTACGCGGTCATCACAACGCCGCAGGAGTTCAAGCGGGGATATATCCAGTCGTGGAACTTCACAATGCAGAAGCAGTTGCCGTGGGGCTTAATCGGACAGGCGGGTTACGTCGCGACGCGGTCGACCCGTCAGCTCGGCTATATCGATATCAACGCCGGCCAGGTGATCGGCGGCGAGAACGGCGGCCGTCCCCTCAATCAGCGCTTCGGACGCCTGACCACCACCACGATGGTCAGGCCGCTTGGCACCACGGTTTACGACTCGCTCCAGGCTCAACTGGATCGCCGCGTCTCGAAGGGCCTTTCGTTGGGGATGGCGTATACGTTCGGGAAGGGGATCGGCTACAACGACAACAGCGACGGCGGGCCGCGGTCGGTCTCCGCGATTCCCTTTTTCTGGCGCAATCGGGCGGTGCTCGGCTACGATCGCACGCACAATTTGCAGATCACCAGTATCTGGGAGGTGCCGTTTGGAAGAGGCAAGCGATGGGCGAGCGACGGCGCCGGGGCGGCGATCCTCGGCGGCTGGCAGGTGAATAATCTGCTGAGCTTCTATTCGGGGACTCCGTTCTCGATCGGCGCCGACGGGAATTCGCTGCGCATGCCGGGCTCCGGTCAGACCGCCGACCAGGTTAAGGCGGAGGTGGAGATACTCGGCGGGACCGGGCGCCAAACGCCATGGTTCGATCCGTTCGCGTTCGCCAACCTTTCGACCGCGCGCGGGCAGGAGCGCTTCGGCACCAGCGGGCTGAACATTCTGCGCGGCCCCGGGATCGCCAATTGGGACTTCAGCGTTTTCCGTCAATTCGACTTCACTGAGCGCTGGAAACTGTCGTTCCGCATGGAAGCGTTCAATTTCACTAACACGCCGCACTTCTCCAATCCGGGGACGAACGTGGCGAGCTTCCAGCCCACTCAGGCCGATCCCGCGCGCCGCTTCAACGGGTACACGGAGATCACGGGCGTCACCAACATCGGGCGAGACGGCATCGACGAACGCCAGTTTCGCTTCGGGCTTCGGCTCGTTTTCTAAATCATCGGAAGGGAGCGGTGTTCATGCGCGCGCGAGTCGTTTGTTGCTTCGTTTATCTGCTGTTCGCCCTTACGTCGAGTGCGCAGGAGTTTCGCGCGACGATATCGGGGCACGTGTATGACAGCACTCGCATGGCGGTGCCCAGCGCCTTCATTGCGATGTCCTTGAGTCATACGCCGCAGAGATTCGTTGCGACGGACTCGGGGACGCCCCGGCGTCGCTAAGTGGAAGGAAAGAATGGTGCGCCCGGAGAGAGTCGAACTCCCGACCTTCTGGTTCGTAGCCAGACGCTCTATCCAGCTGAGCTACGGGCGCACGGAATAAACCGATTGGCGGGCTACAACCCAATCTATCGGCCCGTCGCCGCCCTGTCAAGCGCGGCCGCCCCGGCGTTCCCGCCGCGAAGTCACTTCACTTCGAGCGTGAGGCCCTGCTGACTTCCCGCCTCGCCAATCTGCAACAACAGCGGCACGCGACCCGATCGCGCGGCGCGCGGCACACGCGCGTTCACCTGAAGCAGCCCGCCTGTGAATCCCGACACGCCGCCAGCGTAGAGCACTTCCGCCTCGAAGCCGTCGACGATCACCGATACTGGCGCCCAAGGCTTCGGCGCGGTCCCGATGGCGATGCGGCCGTCCTCGCCCGGCGGATCGGTGCGGCCCTCTCCGGTGGCGAAGATCACGACGATCGAGTCCTTCTCTGCGCCCGCGCTGCCTCCGTTCGCCGAGCCGTCCTGGTTGAGAATCGCGAACACCCCCGGCACGGTCGCCGCCACCGGGAGCGTCACTTCGTTGGTCAACTGCCCGCGATACTCGACGCGAACGTTGGTCGTCGCGCGCCCGGCGACGCCGTAGGGAACGATCGCGCTGACCTGCCGCGCCTGCGCGTACACCATCGGAGCGGCCACGCCGTCGAACAGAACCCGCGTCTCGCCGAGAATCTTCGCGATCGACTGGCCGTCGGCCGCGATCTGCGCGAACACTCCGGCCTCCGGCCCGACCGGGAATCCGAAGATCGTCACGATCTCGCCGGGCGAGACGTCGCCGCCGAGAAAACTGCCCGCGTTTGTCGCGCTGGCCGCGCTGATCTGGCCCGGCGCGAGCGCGAAGTACGCCACCGGCACGTCGTGGTCCGACGTCCTCTCCCGGGCCGCGCCGTCGCCGGCGAGCGTCTCGGGGAAATCGGCGTTGATGCGCGCGACCACGTAGCGCGACAGGCGCGGCATCAGGTTGCGATGCACCAGGATGTGGTCGATCGACTGGGCGCTGCCGTCCTGGACATAGGTGTAGCTCTGCTCGCGCGGCAGCGTGTCGGTGAGATTCACGAGGTCGCCGCCCGCGCGGATGCGGGCCAGGGAATCGACGTAGCCGTCGTCGAAGGCGAAGGCGTTGAAGTCGCCGAGCACGATCAGGTTCTCGCGAGAGTCGGCGGCCAGGCGCGTGCGGACGAGGTCGGCGAGCGCGTCGGCCTGCGCGCGGCGCTTGGCCTGGACGGTCGAATCCTGTACGTCGATCAGGGACCGCAGATGATTCACGACTACGGTGAACGGGAACTCGCCGATTCGCGCGCGCAGGACCAGCGGCGGCCGATCGTGCAGCGTGGCCTGCGCGCCCGCGGGCGTGGTGTAAGTCGCGGACTTGCCGATCTGCGCCACGTCGACCACCGTAATCCGCGAAGTCTTCACCAGGAAGCCCACGTCGATGCCGCCGATGTCGTTGCCCTCTTCGAGATACGCGCGGTACTCGGGGCCGAGCCGCGCGGCGAGCGCCTGTAGCGTCGCCAGATTCTCCACCTCGATGACGCCGATGACGTCGGGCGCGCGCAGCAGCTCGCGGAAAGCCGTGGTGAGCTTGGTCAGCCGCCGGTCGAGCGCGGCCTGCGTGAGGACCGGATCGCTGGTCCCGGGGTCGTCGGTTGTGTCGAACAGCCGCCTCACGTTGAACGACGCGACGGCGATCTCCTGCGCCGACGGTGCGATCACCGGCTGCGCGGCGCGCAGAGCGAAGCTGACCGACTCGACCTGTGCCGGCAGCAGCGTGTAAGTCCGAAAGCCGTAGTCGAGCACGCCGGTGAGATCCGCCACGTCGCCGACCGCCAGGTTGACCGCTGCGGTTCCGGAAAGCCCGTCACTGTCCACGCGTAGGCGCTCCGGATTCCCGTCCCATCGCGACGCGCCAGCGGGGAGAGGGTCGGGGGCCTGCACGCCCGGCTCGCGGAACGGCCGCGGCACGCCTTCCAGCACCCCGTAGAAGACGCCGTTCGACGAGACCGTCCCCTGCGCCTCGTTAATCGATCCCCCTGTCGGCCCCACCACGCGCAACGCCCTCGCGCGAACGCGCATGCCCTCGAAGCGCTCCAGTTGCGACCCGCCGCCGCCCGCCGCGAGCATCGCGCGGGTGACCTCGACCGCCGCCGGAGGATCGTGCTCCTGAGAAATCACCTCGACCGTCGGACTCGTGATCTCCGTCAGCGCCGGACTGTTGAGGTCGGCGGCGGGAACGAACTCGGTCACCGTGCCGCTGACGCGCACGAGATTTCCGACGGCGGCCGAGGCCGGCGGCGCGGAGCTCGTAAAGACGAGGATGCCTTCCGACGTCGCGTCGTCATTATCGGTGTCGGCGGGCGCGCTCTGGATGTAGAAGCCGTTCGAGCGCCGCGCGGTGACGATGCCGGTGGTGGTCACGCTCCGGCCTTCGAGCGGCGAGCGGTCGCCGGCGCCCTGAATGCTGCTGATGGAAACGGTCACCGCCGGGGGCGGCGTGGCGGAGCAGTCGCCGCGCGCGGAGGCGCGATTGCGCGGAGCGGGCGCGCCGCTCTGAAAGTCGGCGGCGTTGTTGTTGGTGTCGACGCAACCGGCGCCGCGGCGGATGGCGGCGGTGGTGTTGCTGAGTCCGGGCGCGGGCGCCGTTTCGCTGAAGTCGGCCGTGCCATAGCCCACCAGGTCGACGATGGCCGGGCCGGTAGGACTGCCGCCGGTGAGGGCGGTGTCGTTCGAGACGAGTGCGATCTTCGCCGCGGTCGCGCTCATGGCGATGGCGCCGGTGACGTCGGGAGTGGGGAGATCGGCCGTGCCGCCGGCGCCGGCGGCTTCCTGGACGAGGAAGTACTGGCCGGGCTCGATGACTCCCGTGAGCCGCGTGACCTGCCAGGCGGTGCCGGTCGCCGAGGCGTACTGCACGCTCCATCCGGTGACGTCGACGGCCTGACCGCCGCGATTGAAGAGCTCGATGAAGTCGTTGCGGAGCGTCGCGCCGGCGTTGCCGCCGCCGCCGTAGATCTGGCTGATGACAATTTGCGACGAAGCGGTGAACGGGAGGAGAGCGAGGAGAAGGATCGCGCGGAGCATGTCGTTAGGATAACGGGAGAAGAGGGGTTGGAGCGCTGTATAATCCTCGGGAATGGCCGAATGGAAGTTCGCCGAGCGCGACCCCAAGGAGGAGCTCGCGCAACTCCACCACTTCACGATGAAGAAGCGCCAGCCCTCGGGCGACGTCGACTTCCTCATCACCGTCCGCGAATACGTCACGCCGCGCGATCCGGCGATGCACTTCTACGCCTTCGCCGACAAGCAGACCAACCAGAGCGTGTGCCCGATCACGCCCTGCGGCTGGGGGTCGACGCTGCTGGAGGCGCTGGCGCACTGCATGGACGCCGTGCGCCAGTTCCCCTACGAACCGGAATCGGCCGAAGACGTCTGAGCGAGGCGCTTCTCCTCGGAGCGATAGAAGAGCAGGTAGGCGACGCCGACGGCCGCCGGAACCAGGCCGATCAGTCCCATGACCACAGGTGGCCCACTGCGCCGGGGATTCTCCGGCCGTACGCGTTCGACCTCAGCGATCTGCTGCTCGGTCGCGCCCATGTCCCGCAGGTTTTTCTGGCGCCAGAGCTTTTCGCGAAGGAGGTCCTCGGGGCGTGGATGCTCGGCCGTTGCCGCCGCCGAGAGGAACGCCAGCATGAGCACCGTCAACATTGCGCCGACCATCGTCCAGATCATGCCGCGCAACAGGTAGATGCGATGCGGTGCGAGCCGCGGCGGGGCCGGCGGGGGCGGCAGTCCCTTGTCGAGCGTCGCCATGCGCTCGCGATGCCGCAGCAGCTCCTTCTGGTGGCGCATCACCAGGAATGCGATCACCAGGATCAGCACGAACGCCGCGGCGGCGGTCAACAGCACTTCGGGTAGCAAGATCGATCTTCCTCCTACGCCCAATTGAGACTCGGCCGGCGGCCCGCGTGTTTCAGCCGCCAGTGAAACTTTCCGCACTGTCCACGTAGTCTAAAGGCAGGATGGAGGAGTTGCGGCCGGCCGAGGAACGCATCAGCGCGCATCTCGCCGCGCGGCGCTACCGCGAGGCCTTCGAGGCCATCGTGGAGGCGTATGGCGACAAGGTGTTCCGCCTGTCGATTTCGATTCTCGGCGACCGCGCGGTCGCCGAGGAGGCCGCGCAGGAGTCGCTCTTGCGGGTGTGGCGCGGACTGGAGGGCTTCGGAGGGCGGTCGTCGGTGTCTACCTGGGTGTACGTTGTGACGCGCAACACCTGCTATTCGATCCGGCGGTCGATGCCGGAGGCGCCCGCACCGCTCGATGCGGCGCGCGTCGCGGGCGCGCCGCTCGAAACGCGGTCGCTCGACGCCGAGGCCCTGGTCGCGCAGCTGCCGGTGAAGCTGCGCGAGGTGGTGCGGCTGTTCTACATGGAGGACCGCTCGTACGAGGAGATGTCGCGCATGCTGGATTTGCCGATGGGGACCGTGAAGACCTACCTGTATCGCGCGCGCAAGGCGCTGGTGCGGATGGCCGGGATTACCATAGGAGTGTAGATGCGCTGCGAAGACTGGCAGGATCGGATGGCCGCGGGCGAGGACGTTCGGATTCACGTCCTGACGTGCGCCGAGTGCCGGGCGTTCACCGATGCGATGGCCGAGATCGACGCCGAATTTGCCGCCGCCTACTCAGCGGTGGGGCTTCCGGCGAAGATTCGCGAGAGCGTGCTGCGCGGGGCGATGGTCGCGCCGCGGCGACCGTCGTTCGTGCCCGAGGTGCTCGATTTCGTCGGCTGGGCCGCGGTGGTTGGCTTCGGCGTGCTGCTGGCGCGGCAGGTGGTCGTGTGGTGATGTCCTTTGCCGGCGCGAACCATCAGTCCGGTATCAGGAGCGGAATCGCTTTGTTGCCGTGCCGGCGGTAGATTCGAAAGTCGGAATCGAGGGTGAACACGGTTGCACCCGTATGGATTTCCGACAGGCGGACCAGGCAGGCGTCGGCCAGCGACATCGGCCGGCTACGATAGCGGTGCATAAGCGCGCGCAAGTCGGCCTGCTCCTTCTCGACGGCGATCGCGACCCGAATCACTCCCCGTTCCAATAAAGCGAAGAGAGGATCGGCGTCCCGGCCTTCGCGCCTCAGCAGGAAGGCCGCCTCGGCGAGCACCGCTCACAGGTCAGCAGTGGCGGCCGTAGGTGTCTCCATCGCTCGACAGTCCAGGCGTGGTGCGTCAGATTAGATGCGAGAAAGCTGATGAGCGGCCCGGTGTCCAGTAAATAAGCGGGCGCGCTCACTGACCGAACTTGGCCAGGTACTTGGGATTGGTCGCCAGATCCGCGGGCAGCCCCCTCACGCTTCCGGCCAGATCGCGCGCCAGCGTGTAACAAGACGGCCCGCCCGCCGGCGGCTGTTCTCGCAGGGCTGTTTCCAGACTGGCCCGAACTACCGATGACTTGGAAACCCGCCTGGCTTTGGCGGCACCGTCGAGCCGATCCAGGAGTTCCTCGGGGAGCCTTAAAGAGATCGTCTGCATCTACCTCAGAGTAATACGCAGCGATCCGGCGTGCAATACACGCGCCTGCTAAGCCACCGCGCTCAGACCGGGCTTCGCGAGCTGACCGGTCGCCAACCAGCCGTTGCGCACGTCGAAGATTCCAGGGAATCGCGCCTCCCAGCCCTTGTTCGCCGCCGGGACGTACTGCCGCGAATTCGCCTCGATGGCCGCGACTCCCGGCACGTGCGCGGCCAGACCCGCCGAATGAATCAGCGACGCGCCCGGACACGTCAGGTCCTGCACGCACAGGAACATCTGGTACTTCTGCGCCGCGGCGCCCATGAGCAGCGCCTGCGCCTGACCCTTGCAGGCCTTGAGCGCCGTCCCCGAGTAGCCCATCTCGCGCGCCAGTTGCAGGCTCTCGAGCTCCGTCAGTGACTCGTCGATCACCACCGGCAGCAGCTTAGCGACCTCGTGCATGACGTTGGCGCGATTCGCCTTGAGGTCGCGCGCAGTGGGCTGCTCGACATACTGAATGCGCGCGAACGCCGCCGGCGCCTTCTCCTTGATCTGACGGAGAAAATCGAGCAGGTAGCCGACGTTGGGCGCGCGTTCGTTGAAGTCGGTGGAGTAGACCCACTGCTTCACGCCGCGCCTGGCCTGCGTTTCGACGGTGGCGCGCTCGACGGCGAGCACACGCTCGACGTCCCACTTGAGGTCCTCGCCGTTCAGCTTGATCTTGATGTTCGTCAGGCCGCTGTAGCGGATCCACTCGGGCAGCGTCTCGGGAAGCCCGTCGTTGATGCGCTGCCGGATGTCGGAGTCGACGATGGGGTCGACGGCGCCCACCAGGTGATAGAGCGGCAGGCGCGGCTTGGGCTTCTTCAGGATGTAGCGGTCCAGCGATTCGCCGGCGAACTCCTTGCCGAGGTAATGCGAGAGGTCGTGGGTCATCAGGTCGGGACCGCAGCATTGGTAGGCGCTGCGCCCGTGCAGTTTTCCGAAGGCGTCGTGGATGGCCGCGTCGAAGGGGCTGGCCGCCGTCAGCGTGCACAGCTTGGGGATCCTCTCGGCGAGCTTGAGAGACGCGTCGACCTCGGCGGCCGCCTTGAGATAGAGCGGCTCGAGCGCGTGGTTAACGTCGATGGGATGGCCGTACTCCTGGTAGGCGCCCGTGATCTTGTCGATGCGCTCGGCGAGCGCCTTCATGGCGGCCAGCGTCTGGTCGTAGGTCAGCACGCGCGAGGGGAACGACCACACGTTGCCGAGCGGCATTGACCCGAAGCCCTTCGCCGTTTTCCCCGAGGCCGTCGCCACCACGCAATCGACGTTCAGCAGAGTGACGCGGTCGACCACTGTGCCGCCGAACTTGATCGGCGTGCGGTAGAGGAAGTCCTCGTAGCTGTGGCGGATCTCGCGGATGCGGATGTCGGTGGGCTTGCGCGCGGCCCGCAGGACGGCGGGGGCGAGAGCGGCGGCGCCGAGGAACGAGCGACGTGTGAGCATGCTGAGGTCATTCTAGCTTGGCGATATGATGACTGGTCATGAGCACGCCGAACCTGTGGAATCGACGGCGCTGGCTGGCGCTGGCGGCCGGAGCAGCACCCGCGATCGCGCAGACCCGCCCTCCACAGTTTGCCAGGGCCAAACCCGCGAAACCCAAGCCACGCACGCTGCCGCTCGAGGAGTTCGAGCCCAAGAGCATGCTGCATGTCTCGGAGACGAAGGTCCCGCGCGCACGCTTCCCGGTGATCGATTTCCACACGCACCTCACCTTCGCCGGCGCCGACACGGCGCGCTTCCCGATGAAGCCCGAGGAAGTGCTGGCGGTCATGGACCGCAAGAACGTCCGCGTGATGGTCAACCTGACGGGTGGTTACGACAAGGTGCTGGAACAGGTCGTCCGGGCCCTCCCCTCGGCGCATCCGGGACGATTCATCGTCTTCACGCAGCCCTGGTACTCGCGCATGAGCGAGCCCGGGTGGCCGAAGTTCCAGGCCGCCGAGCTGGCCCGCGCCTACAAGACCGGCGCGCGCGGTCTGAAGATCCTGAAGTCGCTCGGCCTGACGATCCGCGAGAAAGGCCCCGGCAGCCCGCTGGTGAAGATCGACGACCCGCGCTTCGACCCCATGTGGGAGACCGCCGGGGCGCTCAAGATGCCGGTCGCCATACACACCTCCGACCCGGAGGCGTTCTTCCTGCCGATCGACCGCTTCAACGAGCGCTGGGAGGAGCTGAACGCTCACCCCGACTGGTCGTTCCACGGCAAGGATTTTCCGAGCGACCGGGAGTTGCAGGAGGCCCGGCTGCGGGTGGTGGCGCGCCATCCGCAGACCACCTTCGTGGCGCTGCATGTGGCGCTGTCGGAGAACCTGGCCTTCGTCGGCGCGGCGCTCGACCGGTACCCGAACCTGTACGTCGAGTTCGGGGCGCGGATCGGCGAGCTGGGCCGTCAACCGCGGGCGTCGCGGCGGTTCTTCGAGCGCTACCAGGACCGCATCCTGTTTGGGACCGACGCGGTGCCGCACGGCGTCGAGACTCCGCAGCAAATCTTCGGCGACCTGCTCTACGAGATCTACTTCCGGTTCCTGGAGACCGAGGACGAGTACTTCGACTACGCGCCGGCGCGGGTGCCGCCCCAGGGACGCTGGAAGATCTACGGGATCGGGCTGCCGGAGGCGATCCTGCGCAAGGTCTACTGGTCGAACGCGGCCCGGCTGCTGGGGCTGCCGGAGACGGTTTGAGCGCACAGCGCGGCGCGGCGCGTGATCGTGCGGCCTCGCTCTCTTTTTTCCTTGCCTTCGCGACAAAAAGCGATATTCTATCTTGTGTACCGAGCGCCCCGAAGTGGATTTACAGGAGGCCGCGGGAATGTTTGATCGCCGTCTTGCTCCTCACGATGACGACGACGACTTCGCGTTCGACGAGGAACACATCGAGATGGAATCGGACATCAGCGAGTACGACTCAGGAGAAGAGGACGAAGACGATATGGACGAGCTCGAAAGCACATCGATGCCAGCGCCCGTAGCCGAACCTGCGGCCGCCCCTGTCGCGGCGCCGGCGGCCCCGCCCGCCGCCCCGGCTCCCAAGAAACCGGCCAAAATGGCCGCCAAAAAGGCAGCCCCGAAGCCGAAGGCCAAGAAGGCCGCCGCGAAGCCGAAGGCCAAGAAGGCCGCGAAGAAAGCCGCCAAGAAAGCCCCCGCGAAGAAGGCTGCCAAGAAAGCCCCCGCGAAAAAGGCCGCAAAAAAGAAGGCCCCCGCGAAGAAGGCTGCCAAGAAGGCCGCCAAAAAGGGCAAAGCGAAAAAGGCAGGCAAGAAGAAGAGGTAGGACCGGTCCCATCACGGCGGCGGACGGGCTTGCGCGGCACGCCGCCCGCTCGTCTCAGGCTTTTCCCACCGCCTGGCGGCACTTTTCGTATAGCTGGAGAAGCGCCTCGACTTGCTCTTCGGGCGACTTCAAGGGCTTGCCGGCGAAGCCCGCTGTGGACGTCTTGCCGAAACTGGTCGTCAGGGCGATGAATTTCATCAATTCCAGGGCCGTTTCTTCCTTGCTTCGGGGCGAGTTGGGGGGCTGTTCGATGTCCATGGCGTGCGCGATCAGATTCTCAGTCTACCCTATCGCGGGCGGCGACTCATGCCTTTGCGGGCGCGGCGGCTGATCCGCAAGATGCGCGGCGGCGCGCAGGCGCACCTGCTCGAAGCCGAGGACGGCTGCCACTACGTCGTCAAGTTCCGTAACAACCCTCAGCACCGGCGCATCCTGGTCAACGAGTGGATCGCCTCGACGTTCCTTCAGTTCCTGCGAGTGTCGGCGCCGCCGCCGGCCTTCATCGAGCTTTCCGGGGAGTTCCTGAGCGAGAATCCGGACGTCTATATCGAGACCGGCCGCCAACGCGAGCCGGTCCCGCCCGGGTGGCACTTCGGCTCCCGCTTCCCGGGCGACCCAGCGCGGCTGGCGGTCTACGACTACGTCCCCGACGTCATCCTCGACACCGTCGTCAACCTGCGCGAATTCCTGGGCGTCCTGGTCTTCGACAAGTGGATGGGGAACGCCGACTCCCGGCAGGCCGTCTTCTTCCGGGCCAGCGTCGAGCGCTGGCCGGCCGCCACCGCCGCCGGGAGCGCCCGGGGCCAGGGTTTCGTCGCCTGGATGATCGACCATGGCTACGTTTTCTCCGGCCCTCAGTGGCGCTTCGATGACGGTCCGCTCCACGGTCTTTACATCCGCCCGCGCGTGTACGCCGAAGTTCGCGGCCTGGACGACCTTCAGCCGTGGCTCGACCGGGTCCGCCACTTCCCCGAAGAGGTCGTCGACCAGGCCCTTCGCCAGCTTCCGCCGCAGTGGCTCAATGGCGACCTGGACCCGCTCGAAGAGCTCCTGGAACGGCTCATGCAGCGCCGCCGCCGTCTCGCCGACCTCATCGACGATTGCGCCCGCGGCCGCGCTAAGGACGCCTTCCCAAAGTGGCGTTGATCCCGTCCGCCACCTCGCGCGCGGTGGCCGGGGCCAGCAGGATTCCGTTCCGGTAGTGACCGTAGGCGAGCCAGACGGGCCGATCGTCCAGCCGCGCAACGACCGGCGCCGGCAGCGCGGTCGCCGGGCGCAGCCCGGACCAGCGGTCGACCGGCTCGCCCGTGAGCAGGCCGGGGACCAGCCGCCGCGCGCGCGCGACGATGTCGCCGACCGCCGCGGCGTTCAGCGTGCGGTCGAAGCCGATGCGCTCCTCGTTACTGCCGGCGATCACCGTGCCGCGGTTGCGCTGGAACACGTAGGTGTGCGCGTGGCGCAATAGCGGGTCCAGCGTTCCGGGCACGGCGTCGAAGGCCGCCAGGTGACCCTTCACCGGAATCGACGCGACGAGGCCGCCCGGCTCGCCGATCATGCCCGACCAGGCGCCGCAGGCGATTACGGCGGCGTCGGCCGGCCGGTCCCCGGCGGGCGTCACCACGCGAACGCCAGAGCCCTCGGGATCGACGCGCAGGACGCGGCAGTGTTCCTCGATTCGGACTCCGGCGGCCAGGCATGCAGCGCGAAGCGCCCGCACGAGATCGCGCGGGTCGACCTGGGCTTCGCCTTCGATGTGAAGACCCCCGGGGAAGGCGGTGCGATCGAGCGGCGGCGCGAGGCGCGCCAGATCGGCTCGGTCGGCGAGGCGCGCCATGACTCCGAATCCGGCGAGCGCCGGCCGGCAG
Organism: uncultured Solibacteraceae bacterium; assembly: GCA_964515555.1. Lineage (GTDB taxonomy): Bacteria > Acidobacteriota > Terriglobia > Bryobacterales > Bryobacteraceae > CAZEVY01. The sequence goes on from CAZEVY010000016.1 coordinate 33,116, forward strand.
GCGCGGAGCTCCTCGATTTCGGCGTCGTTGCCGGCCAGTTCGAGGCCGCCAGTGACGCGGTAGTCGATCGCGACTCCGGTGGCCGCGGAAAGCTCCTCGACGAAGGCGCCGTACGTGGCCAGGCTCTCGACGAAGCGCGCGCCCCACGGCGATCGCGCGCACTCGACGCCCGCGCAAAGCATCCCGGCGCCCGCCCAGGAGGCCTCGCCGCCCATGACGCCGGCGTCGAGCAGCGCGACCCTGAGTCCGCTCTGCGCCAGCCGCCAGGCGATTGTCGAGCCGATGACGCCCGCTCCGGCGACGATCGCGTCGTGCACTCTCTCAGTTATAGCGCCGGGCGCCGGGGCCGGGTAGCATAGACAGAGAATGCATCGAACCCTGTTGTGGAACGGCGAGCTGCGCGACGCCTCCGAACGCTTCCTGACACCCGGCCAGGTCGGCCTGCTGAACGGCTGGGGCGTATTCTCGACCATCCGGGTCTTCGACGGCGTGCTGTTCGCCTTCGAGCGCCACTGGGCGCGCATGAAGCGCGACGCCGAGCGCCTGGATGTTCCCTTCCCCGCCGATTCCGCCGCCCTCGAGGAGCAGCTGCTCCAGTTGGTCGCCGCCAACCAGGCGGCCAACGCGACGCTGCGCGTGGTGGTGGTCCGCAATCGCGGCGGCATGTGGGAAGGCCCCGGGCTGCCGCGCGACTACGACCTGATCGCCTTCACCACGGATCTCCAGCCGTGGGGCGAGAGCGTCGCCCTCGGCGTCCAGCCTCAGGCGCGGCACGCCGCCTGCCCGCTGGCCGGGACGAAGATGCTGTCGTGGTCGTTCAACCTGCTGTGGCTCGAACAGGCGCGGCGGCGCGGGTTCGACGAGGTGATCCTGCTCAACGAGCGCGACGAGGTGTCCGAGTGCACGTCGGCGAACATCTTCGCGGCGCACGACGGCGAAGTCTGGACGCCGCCGCTTTCGTCGGGGTGCCTGCCGGGAATCACGCGCGAGATTCTGCTGGGCGAGGTGCGCGGCGAGGGAGTCCGGCTGGTGGAGCGCGCGCTTACTTTGGCCGACCTGGAATCGGCGGGCGAGGTGTTCATCACGTCAACCACGCGCGAGCTTCTGCCGGTCCGCGAGATCGAGGGGAAGGCGTTGGGCCGCGATTCGAGGGCGCGCCTGGCGCTCCAGCGGGCGTTTTCCCGCTACGTCGACGATTACGTCCGGAAGGCAGTGGCGTAGGCGGCGGAAGGCGCGGGTTAGACCGCCCGCACCCGGTCGATCCCCGCGCGGCGGGCGCGCTTTACCAGCCTCTCGTCGAACGTCCGGAAGTCGCCGGGAGACGCGGCGATGTGAAGCGCGTCGGCGAAGTCGATGCCGCTGGAGCGCCACAGCATCGCGCGCGCGAGCCGGTCCGAATCCTCCATGTGGAGGTTCGGCAGGCCCGCCAGCTTCGTCAGCGCCTCGATGATGGAATCCTCGTCGAACCCGTAGGCGCTGCGCAGGACCCAGACCAACTCCAAGAGCACCGTCGTAGCGACGAAGACGTCCTCCGAGTCGAGAAGCGCCCGTGCTCTTGCGGTCTGTGCGCGGTCGTCACTCGTCAGAAACCGGACGAGGACGTTAGTATCGACCGCGACCAAGTCGTCTCCGGACCTCGCGTCCGATGGCGGCGTCCATCCCGCGCACCGATTTAGGGCGGCCCTTGTACTTCAGCAAGCCGGCCACGTCCTCGATCCGGGTGGGGGGGAAATGGTCGAGCGGCGTCAGCAAGACTCCGCCGCCGGTTTCCTCGAGCGCAAACCTGGCGCCGGGACGCCATCCGCGCGCCTCACGAAGGGACTTCGGGAGGATTACCTGGCCTTTGGTGGACAGAGTCGTCGTCGTCACGGTAAGACGCCCGTAAGATCAGTGTAGCAACAATCAGCCCAGCACGAACTTCCTCAGATCGATCTTCGACTCGTTCCACTCGCCCAGCCCCAGCGCGCCGGCGATCTCGACGTGCTCGGGCTGTCGATTCAGATAGGTGCTGAACTGGTCGGCGCGATCCTCGGCGATGGGCTTCATGCCGACGGCGGCGCGCTTGCGGTCGAGCTCGCGCCAGCCGACGCGGTCGAGCGCCACCGGGTCGGTGGCGAACCACATGCGCTTGTGCTCCCAGACGAACTGCGGGCGCGCGCCCGGTCCACCGTGATAGAGCGCCTTCACGCCGTCGAGAATGTGCAGGACGGCCTTGTTGCGAATCGCCGGCATCGAGACGACCGCCGGGATGAACGCGCCGCACACGTTCAGCGTCCGCGTCGAGTGGCTGCGGTTGACGTTGTTCACCAGCCCGTGCGAAAGGTTCTTCAGCGCCAGCGTCACGCCCGCCGACTGGTGGTCCTTGAGCAGCGCCACGTTCACCAGCTTGTTCACCTCTTTCGTGATGAACTTCGCCGCATAGGAGCGCCGCGCGGTGAGGTTGCTCAGATCGTACTCGGGGAGCGTGACCGGGAAGTCGACGTAGTGGTCCGGGTCGTAGCCTTCGATCCCCTGCTGGACGCGCTCGTAGTCCTCGGCGGCCGACATCCAGCGCACTCCCTCGGGCAGCCACTTGTCGAAACCGGCGCCGACGAACTGCGCGCGATAGCGGTCGTAGACCACGATGTCCTGCGCCTTCACGCCCGCGGACTTCAGCCCGAAGACGATCTCGTGCAGCACCTCGCGCGAGCCGATCACGTTGGGCGAGCCGACCGGGTTCAGCTTCACGCCCACCACGTCGCCGGGTTCGAACAACTGGCCCCAGGCCGACCGCACGTCGGGCGCGCCGGTGAGCGCCGTCATGCCGCGGAACATCATGCGGTGAATCGCCTCGCCCTGAAAGACGCCGTTGACGATCGACCCCGGGTGCTCCACTTCGACCACGCGGCCGCGATAGAGTCCCGGCATGGCAAGCTTCGACGGCGCGGCCTTCGACGAGACCTGCGCGCCGAGCGCGAGCTGTTGCGCGGTGGCCCCGGCGAGGATCCCGGCGAGCCATTCGCGGCGCGATGCAGTGGGAAGGCGTCTCATGCCTTTACGGTAGAATCGGGGGATCGATAAGTCAATCCGCGAAGGAGGCGCCATGCCCGCACGCGAATCGTCCCGACGGGAATTCATGAGGAGAGCGACCACCACCGTTTCGGCCGCGGCGCTGGCGCGCCAGTTGATCGCGCAGACTACGCCGGCCTCGGCGACCGGCCTGCCGATGCGGCCCCTGGGGCGCACCGGGACGCGCGTCTCCATCCTGTGCCTGGGCGGCTGGCACATCGGCGCCGTGAAGGAAGACAAAGAGGCCATCCGCATCATGCATGCCGCCATGGACGAAGGCATGACCTTCTTCGACAACGCCTGGGATTACCACAACGGCCGCGCCGAGGAGATCATGGGGACCGCGCTCGCCATGGACGGGCGCCGCAAGAAGGTCTTCCTGATGACCAAGAACTGCGAGCGCGACTACGCCGGGTCGATGAAGTGCCTCGAAGACAGCCTGAAGCGCCTGAAGACCGACTACCTCGACCTGTGGCAGTTCCACGAGATGGTCTACGACAACGATCCCGACTGGGTGTTCGACA